>NZ_BAEE01000001.1 GCF_000241265.1 Gordonia araii NBRC 100433 | reverse complement strand
CGTTACAAAGCACCCCCGGACATTCGTCCGGGGTGCTTTGCTTTGTCCGATTCCGGTCAACCGATCGGGGGCAGGGCGATGTATTTGGTGTCGAGATATTCCTCGATACCTTCGCTTCCGCCTTCGGATCCGATCCCGGATTGCTTGATACCCCCGAAGGGCGCCGCCGGATCCGACACGATCCCGCGGTTGACTCCCACGATCCCGCTTTGAAGCGCGGCGCTGACGCGCATGCACCGGCTCAAGTCGGCGGAGTAGAAGTACGAGGCGAGGCCGAACGGCGTCGCGTTGGCGAGGTCGAGAGCTTCTTGTTCGTCGTCGAAGCCGACAATCGTCGCGACCGGTCCGAACACCTCGTCGGTGCTCACCGGAGCGCTTGGTGCGACGCCGGAGATGACCGTCGCCGGATAGTAGAACCCCGGATTCCGTGAGGCGGTGGCGGCGATGCCGGGCCCGCCGCTGTGGACTTCGGCTCCGTCGTCGACGGCCCGCGACACCAACGTCGAAACGCGGTCCCGCTGAGCGGCGTTGACCATCGGGCCGAGCTCGGTCTGGACATCCCAGCCGGGACCCGTCCGTATCGTGTCGAAACGTCGTGCCAGTGCCGCGGTGAACTCTTCGCGGATGGAGTTCTGCACGAGAAACCGGTTGGCGGCGGTACACGCCTGCCCACCGTTGCGCAGCTTGGCGGCGACGGCCCCGTCGACGGCCGCATCGAGATCCGCATCGTCGAAGACCAGAAACGGTGCGTTCCCGCCCAGCTCCATCGATGTGCGGAGAACCTGGTCGGCGGCCGCCCGCAGTAGCGTCTTGCCCACCGGGGTCGAGCCGGTGAAGGAGACCTTTCGCATCCGCGGATCGGTCAACGCGGTATCGGCAAGCTCGGCCGGCCGCGAAGTCGGCAGGACCGAAAGCACCCCCGGCGGCAGACCGGCGTCGGTGAACACCTGGGCCAGCAGGAGCATCGTCAACGGAGTGTCCTCGGCGGGTTTGACGATCATCGTCGCTCCGGCGGCGAGGGCCGGCCCGATCTTGCGGGTCCCCATCGCGAGCGGGAAGTTCCACGGCGTGATGGCAAGGCATATTCCCACCGGTTGCTTCACGACGACGATCTCGCCGGTGCCCGCGGGCGCGACGGTCGTCCGGCCGTTGATGCGGACCGCCTCCTCGGCGAACCAGCGGAGGAACTCGGCACCGTAGACGACCTCGTTCCGGCTGTCGGGGAGGGCCTTGCCCATCTCCAGCGTCATGAGGAGCGCGAAGTCGTCCGCACGGGCGATGACGGAATCGAACGCGCGCAGCAGGACGGCTGCGCGCTCGCGCGGTGCCGTGCTCGCCCATCCGTCGGCGGCGCGCTCGGCCGCGTCGACGGCCCGCACGACATCCTTGGGGCCGGCGTCGGCGACCGATGTCAGCGGCTCACCGGTCGCCGGATTGAGCACGTCGAAGCGGGAGTCGTCGACCGCGTCGACCGACACGCCGTCGATCCAGAGCCCCGTCGGCACCGCGCAGAGCAGCGGTCCGGCGCCCGGCGGCAACGAGACCTCCGGTTCACCCATCGGTTCCGCCTTCCGGCGAGGGCAGGACCACCACCGGCACCGAGAGGACGCGGAGCATCTTCGCCGCGGTCGATCCGAGGAAGATGCGCCGCGGCGCGGCCAAACGGCTGGAACCGACCAGCAGGACGTCGCCGTCGTGCCAGTCCAGACGTGCCACCGCGTCCTCGACGGTCGGTCCGTGGGCGATCGAGATGGTCACCTCGACCTCGTCGGGCAGACGGTCGCGGGCGGTCTGCAGGACTCGCTCGGCGTGCGCGATAGCCCGTTCTTGCGCCTCGGGATCGACGCCGCCCGTCGGCAGCTGGTCGAGTGCGACCAGGGAGATGAGCCGCAGGGGAACCTGTGCTCGCAGCGTGGCCCTGATGGCCAGATCCAACAGCCCGGCCGCGCCCGGGCGTGTACCGACCGCACAAGTGATCTGGGTGGTCTTGGCGACCGGTGAATCGCGAATCCCCCGGGGCGCCAAGACCACGGGCAACGGCGAGGAGCGGAGCAGGTCGTTCACGACACTGCCGAGCGAGTGGCTGCCGACGATGCCGCCGCCGGAGCCGCCGACCACGATGGCCGCAGCCCCCGTCCGTTGGGCCTCGGCGATGATGCCGGACGGAATCGAATCGTGGAACGAGACGTGTGCTTCGGAGGCGATGTCGGGCACCAGGGCGCGCGCCTCCTCAAGCCAATCCGCGGCTTGCTCCCGTACCACCTCGGCCAGGCTCGCACTGGACTGATCGCCCGGCGCGACCATCCCGATGTCCAGGTCGGCGCCGATCGATCGGGCCAGGCGCCCGGCCAGTGTGACCGCGTCGGCGCCTCCGTCGTTGGCCAGGTACGCGACGAAGATCCTCATATGTCTAAGCTAGCCGGTGTGCGTCTGGTCGTAGCCGAATGTCAGGTTGATTACGCGGGGCGGTTGACCGCCCACCTCCCGATGGCCCGTCGGCTCCTGCTGATCAAGTCCGACGGGTCGGTGAGCGTGCACGCCGACGATCGTGCCTATAAGCCGCTCAACTGGATGAGCCCGCCGTGTTGGCTCACCGAGGAGGCGGTGCCGTCCGATACCGTTGCCGAAGCCGTGTGGGTGGTGACGAACAAGGCCGGCGAGCAGCTGCGGATCACGATCGCCGAGATCGAGCACGATTCCTCCCACGAGCTCGGCGTCGATCCGGGCCTGGTCAAGGACGGGGTCGAGGCGCACCTGCAGGAACTCCTCGCCGAGCACGTCGAGACGCTGGGGGCCGGGTACACGTTGGTGCGCCGTGAGTATCCGACGGCGATCGGGCCGGTGGATCTGCTATGCCGCGACGCCGACGGTGCGACCGTCGCCGTGGAGATCAAACGGCGAGGCGAGATCGACGGTGTCGAACAGCTGACCCGCTACCTGGAACTGCTCAACCGCGATGCGAGCATCGCGCCCGTCAGCGGGGTGTTCGCCGCGCAGCAGATCAAACCGCAAGCGCGGACCCTCGCGACCGACCGCGGGATCCGTTGCCTGACACTCGATTACGACGATTTGCGCGGGATGGAGAGCACGGAGTTCCGTCTCTTTTGACGTCGTCGGCGGCGCGGCGGCCGCCCTCAGGCGATGGTCAGCCGCGCGACGGGCGGGGCGGGCCGCTCCGCGCGCGAACGGCGATCGGCCCTGTCGCGGCGTCGCTGGGCCGCGTGTGGTTGTTGTTCTGCGTTCGGGTCACCGCCCCGCGATCCGGCGCCGACTTCGTGATGGCCTTGGCGTTCGCCACGCGGTCGTCGAGTGCTTCCTGGTCCTCGGTCTCGGTGGCTTCGATGATCTTGTCGAGCTCGGCCGCGGAGATCTGGGGCGCCTTCGCGAGGTGCTCGGTGAGCGCCGTCAGACGTTCGACCGTCACCCGGTGCGCCTCGCGGGTCTGGGTGGCGACGGAGCGGGCTTCCTTCAAACGCTCCGAGGCCAGCTCCTGTGCTGCCCGCCGGGTGCGGGTCGCCTCGGCATTGGCATCGGTGGTGAGGCGGTTCGCCTCCGCGTTGGCGTCGGTGGTGACCTTCTTGGCTTCGGCCTTGGCTGTTTCGAGGAGGTGACCTGCTTCCGACCGCGCCGCGTCGATGATCGTTTTCGCCTGCGCCTCGGCGTCGGCGGTGATCTTCTTCGCCTCGGATCGGGCGGTGTCCAGGATCTTGGTCGCCTCGGTCTGCGCGCGCCCGGTGACTTTCTCGGCCTCGTTCTTGGTGGCCGAGGTGAGTTTGTCGGCGTTGGACTTCGCGGTCGCCCGGAGCTTGTCGGCCTCGGTCCGGGCCGTGGACTTGAGCTGGGCGGCTTCCTTCTTGGCGGCGGCGAGGAGTTCGGCTCGTCTGGACTCGGCTTCCGCTTCCTCGCGGGCGAGCTTGTCGCGCCGGTTCGTCAGCTCTTCGTTGGCCTGTTTGTGCGCCGCCTGCGCTTCCTCGTGCGCGGCCTGCGCCTCCTGACGTGCCGCCTTCGCCTCCTGCTGGGCGATCGAACGCATCTCGTCGGCCTCGGCCTGCGCTGTCGCCCGCATTTCCGATGCTTCGTCGGACGCCAGTTGCAGCATGCGGGACAGGCGCTCGCTCATGCCGGCAGCGGACGTGGGCGGCAGTGCCAGCTTGTCTACTTCCCGTCGGAGCTGCTCGATCTCCTCGCGGGCCTGTTCGAGGTGGGCGCTGAGCTCCTGGGCGTGCGAGACCGCCGAATCGCGGTCGGTGGCGAGGAGATGCAGCTCGGAGTTGATGCGCGCGAGTTGCTGGTCGACCGTCTCGCGGTCGTAGCCACGGCGGACGACGGGAAACTGGGGCGGGCGCTCGGAGGATTCGGGCATGACGTCAGTCTAGTGCCCCGCTGTGCCGTTTCGTTTCGCTAGTGCGGCGCAGAGCCTTAGTGACCGGTCGTCGCGGGCTCGACGAGTTCGAGCAGCACCCCGCCGGCGTCGCGCGGGTGGACGAAGTTGATGCGGGAATCCGCGGTGCCGCGGCGCGCCTCCGGATAGAGCACGCGCAGTCCGGCCGCGGTCAGACGCGCCACCACCGCGTCGAGGTCGGTGACGCGGACGGCCAGCTGCTGCAGTCCGGGGCCCTGCCGGTCGAGGAACTTCGCGATCGTCGAATCGTCGTTCAGCGGCGCCAGCAGTTGGATCACCGCGCCCGCCCCGCCCTTCGGGCCCACCATGGCCTCGCGGACGCCCTGCTCCTCGTTGACCTCCTCGTGCAGCGTCACGAAGCCCAGATGCTGTTCGTACCAGGCCTGGGCCGCGGGAAGGTCGGGCACGGCGATGCCGACGTGGTCGATGCCGGTGACGAGGTCGGAAATGAGGGCCGTGGGGGAGGTGCTCATGGCTTAACGGTAGCGTTGTGGTGCAACGATTCGCGATGTCGGGTCGCGAAAGTACCTCACCGCACAGGAGTCATTCATGGCCACTCCCGGGTCCAATTCCACTGTCATCGTCGCCGGCGCCCGCACACCGTTCGGACGTCTACTCGGGTCGCTCAAGGACTTCAGCGCCGTCGATCTGGGGGCCATCGCGATCAAGGGCGCACTCGATCGTGCCGGCGTTCCCGCGTCCGCCGTTGACTACGTCATCATGGGCCAGGTGCTCACCGCCGGTGCCGGGCAGATGCCCGCCCGTCAGACCGCGATCAAGGCCGGTATCGGGTGGGACGTGCCCGCGCTGACGATCAACAAAATGTGCCTGTCGGGTATCGACGCGATCGCGCTCGCCGACCAGCTGATCCGGGCCGGGGAGTTCGACGTCGTCGTCGCCGGCGGCCAGGAGTCGATGACGCAGGCACCGCATCTGCTGCCGGGGAGCAGGAGCGGATTCAAGTACGGGCCGACGGAGCTGATCGACCACATGGCCTTCGACGGCCTGCACGACGCGTTCACCGATCAGGCGATGGGGGCCCTCACCGAGGACCACAACGACACCGACGGTTTCACCCGCGAGCAGCAGGACGAGATCGCGGCCCGAAGCCATCGCCTCGCGGCCCGGGCCGCCGAGAGCGGGGTCTTCGCCGACGAGATCGTGCCGGTGCCGATCCCGCAGCGCAAGGGAGATCCGATCGAGTTCAGCGTCGACGAGGGCGTCCGTGCCGACACCACCGTCGACAGCCTCGGCAAGCTGCGTCCGGCGTTCCGCAAGGACGGAACGATCACCGCGGGCAACGCTTCGCAGATCTCCGACGGCGCCTGCGCTGTCGTCGTGATGAGCAAGGCGAAGGCGGACGAGCTCGGCGTGCAGTGGCTGGCCGAGATCGGTCCGCACGGTGTGGTCGCCGGTCCGGACTCCAGCCTGCAGGAGCAGCCGGCCAACGCCATCGCCAAGGCCTGCGATCGTGCCGGGATCAAGCCGGCCGACCTTGATGTCGTCGAGATCAACGAGGCGTTCGCCGCGGTCGGCCTGGCATCGACGCGGGCGCTGGGCATCGACCCGGACAAGGTCAACGTCAACGGCGGCGCGATCGCTCTCGGCCACCCCATCGGCACGTCCGGCGCGCGCATCACCCTGCATCTCGCGCTGGAACTCAAGCGTCGCGGCGGCGGCATCGGGGCTGCGGCCCTGTGCGGTGCAGGCGGTCAGGGCGACGCCCTCATCATTTCGGTTCCCAAAGCCTGAAAGGCATATCGGTCATGAAGTCGATCTTCGATCTCTCCACTCCCGCCAAACGCTTCCGATTCGTCGCGATCGCCGAGGCGATCACCTGGGCCGCGCTGTTGGTGGCGATGTACATCAAGCGCGCGCACGACATGGATTCGGCGATCCGGATCCCCGGCATGGTGCACGGGATCGTGTTCCTCGTGTTCATCGGCGTCGCCATCCTCACCGCGTACTCGCTGAAATGGAGCCTGGTCACGCTGGGGCTGGCATTCATCTCGTCGCTGCCGCCGTTCGGGACCCTGGTGTTCGAATGGTGGGCGCGTCGCGCCGGGCATCTCGCCGAGCTATCGGTCGGCGAGGGCGTCACCGATCGCGGGGTCGAGGGTTCGGCCGCGCATGACAAAATAGACGTGTGAGCAGACCAGTCAATCGTCAGCAGGCGGCCGCAGCCGCGGCGCGGCAGCAGCAGGCCGCCGCAGCCATGGCGGGTGCCGTCGACCTGTCCGCGTTGAAGGATCGCGCGGAGGCGCAGCGCGCCGCACCGGGTGCCCCGCCCCCGCGCGCTCCGGGGGAGGGGGCGGCACCGGGCGCCGTCGTCGACGTCACCGAGGCCACCTTCGAGGCCGAGGTCATCACGCGCTCGACCCGCCAACTCGTCATCGTCGACCTGTGGGCGACGTGGTGCGAGCCGTGCAAGCAGCTTTCGCCGGTGTTGGAATCCATGGCCGAGCAGGCGGGTGGTCGCTGGGTCTTGGCGAAGGTCGACGTCGATGCCAACCCGCGCATCGCGCAGGCGTTCCGCGCGCAGTCGATCCCCATGGTCGTCGCCTTGGCCCAGGGACAGCCGGTCTCGGTGTTCACCGGCGTCAAGCCGCAGGCCGAGATCCAGGCGTGGATCGACGAGATCTTCCAGCAGGTGGGTTCGTCGTTCCCCGACCAGGACGATGCGGCCGCCGACATCGTCGACGAACCCGCTGATCCGCGGATGGTCGCGGCCGAGGACAAGCTGAACGCCGGCGACATCGACGGGGCCCTCGCCGACTACCGGGCGATCGCCGACGCGGAGCCGGACAACGCGGAGGCCGCGTCGTTGGTGCGCAACCTGACCTTCGTCGCGCGGGCATCGAAACACCCCGCCTCCGTCGTGGAATCCGCGCAGCCGGGCGACATCGAGGCGCAGCTGGCGGCGGCCGACGTCGAGCTGTTCGAGCAGAAGCCGGAACAGGCCTTCGACCGTCTCGTCGAGCTGGTCAAGACCACCGCGGACGACGATCGCGCGCGTGTGCGGGCGCGGCTGCTGGAGCTCTTCGAGCTCTACGAGCCGAACGAGCCGGTCGTCATGGCCGCGAGGCGAAAGCTGGCGTCGGCACTCTTCTAAGCAGTCGCCGATCGTGCCCACATTTCCGCCGATCGTGCCCAGTTTCCCGCCGATCGTGCCCAGTTTCCCGCCGACTGTGCCCACATTTCCGCCGATCGTGCCCAGTTTCGCGCCGACTGTGCCCACATTCGCGCCGACTGTGCCCGGTTTCGCGCCGACTGTGCCCAGCCGTCGTCGGGCTAGACGATGCCGTGCTGACGGAGGACGCCCTCTTCGTCACCGGCGATCCAGCCGAAGACGACAGCTTCGTCGCCCCGGACCTGCACCAGATAGTGGACGTCGAAGTCGATCGTTACACCGGGATCGCCTCGGCGGTCGTAGACAGCGGTCCACGAGACCCTGCACAGGGCATGGCGATCATCGATCGGGGTGACGGCGATGTCGCGTATGCGCATGCTCCGTTTGCCGATCTCGCGATAGTGGGCGAAGCCCTGGGCCAGAACCTGGCGATACTCGGTGTCGTTGTGTCCGACGCGTACGCCGATGGGCGCGGCACCTAGGAACTCTTCGGCGTAGCACTCCGCGATCGCGTCGGCATTGGTCTTCCCGAGCAGTGCGTCATTGCTCAAGCGCTCGTATTTCTCGAAGAGGAGCCGAATGGCGGATTCCATGTCGACATGCTAATTGCGGCGCGGGCACGGTCGGCGGGAAATGTAGGCACGGTGGGCGCGAATCTGGGCACAGTCGGCGGAATTCTGGGCACAGTCGGCGGAATTCTGGGCACGGTCGGCGCGAAACTGGGCACGGTCGGCGCGGGGTGGAGGCTCGGTCAGATGCGTTCGAGCCACACCGCCGCGTTCGCATTCAGCGGCAGCGAGATCGAACTCGCCCGACCTTGCCATGGAATCTCAACGGTTTCGAGGACTGCTCCGACCGCGGCCGGACTCCGATCCGTCGGCCCCGGGCTCGTCGGCGGATCGTCGATGCCGCGTCGGCTCCGGTAGCGCTCGTCGTCGCTGTCGAGAATGACGCGCCAGCGGCCCGGGGTCGGCATACCGACCCGATAGTCGGCGAACGGGTCCGGGGCGACGTTGAACAAGCAGACGATCGTCGAACCCTCACCGTGCCGGCAGAAGCCGAACACCGGCGACGATGCGTCGTCGCCGGCCGAGATCCACTCATAGCCGTCGGAGGTCATGTCCCGCGCGTGTAGCGCCGGCCGGCTGCGCGCCAACCCGTTGAGGTCGACGACCAGCTGTGAGATGCCGCGGTGCAGCGCCGCGTCGTCTTCCTCGACGTCGAGCTCGTGCCAGTCGACGCCTCGATGGTCGGCCCATTCGGCGGTCTGGCCGAACTCCTGTCCCATGAAGAGCAACTGCTTGCCGGGATGGCTCCACTGGTAGGCCAAGAACAGTCGGACCGCACGGGCTTTCGCATCGGCGTCGCCGGGCATCCGCGTCCACAGCGTGCCCTTCTCATGAACGACCTCGTCGTGCGAGAGCGGCAGCACGAAGTGCTCGTTGAAGGCGTACATCAGCGAGAAGGTGATCTCGTGATGGTGAAACGCGCGGTCAGCGGTGTCGCGTGCGAGGAAGCCGAGCGTGTCGTGCATCCACCCCATATTCCACTTGAGCGAGAAGCCCAGACCGCCCACGGCGGTGTCGCGTGTGACGCCCGGCCATGACGTCGACTCCTCGGCGATCGTCACCACTCCGGGGTGGGCCCGATGCACCTCGTCGTTGAGTTCGCGCAGAAACGCGACGGCCTCGAGATTCTCCAGCCCGCCGTGAATGTTGGGCGTCCACTGCCCTGGCGCGCGCGAGTAGTCCAGGTAGAGCATCGACGCGACCGCGTCGACCCGCAGCCCGTCCAGGTGGAATTCGTCGAGCCAATACATCGCACTGGCGATCAAGAACCCGGCGACCTCACGCCGTCCGTAGTCGAAGATCAGCGTGCCCCAATCGGGATGGTCGCTGCGCTGCGGATCGGGGTGCTCGTAGGTGGGTGAACCGTCGAAGCGGGCGAGTGCCCAGGCATCGCGCGGAAAATGTGCCGGAACCCAGTCGACGAGCACGCCGATCCCACGTCGGTGCAGCGAGTCGACCAGAAACCGGAAGTCGTCTGGCGTACCAAGTCGTGCCGTCGGCGCGAAGTACGACGTGACCTGATAGCCCCACGAAGCGCCGTACGGATGCTCGGCGACGGGCAGGAGCTCGACGTGGGTGAACCCCATGGCCTCGACGTAGTCGCCGAGTTCGACGGCCAGCTCGCGGTAGCCGAGCCCGGGCCGCCACGACCCGAGGTGCACCTCGTAGATGCTCATCGGGCCCAACCGGGCATCGGAGTCGGCCCGCCGCGTCATCCACTCACCGTCGGCCCAGTCGTATCGTTCGGCGCCCGCGATGACCGAAGCGGTCGCCGGTGGCGTCTCAGTGGCGCGCGCCATCGGGTCGGCCTTGTCGACGACGCTGCCGTCGGCGCCATGGACGCGGAACTTGTACAACTCGCCGGCTCTCACCTCCGGAAGAAAGACCTCCCACACCCCGCTGTGCCCGAGGCGACGCATCGGCGCGAGCCAGCCCTCCCAGCCTTCGAAGTCGCCGACGACGGTGACGCCCTTCGCCATCGGTGCCCAGACCGAGAACGCGACGCCGTCGACGGGGCCGAGGTCGGTATCGCGGGTCGTGGCGTGCGCGCCGAGCACTTCCCAGAGCCGACGGTGGCGTCCGTCGGAGATCAATCGCAGATCTTCGGCACTGACGGTGGGTTCGATGCGGTACGGATCGGCGACCGTGAAGACACGGTCGGCGGGATTGTGGGCACGGTCGGCGGAATTCTGGGCACGGTCGGCGGAAAGGTGGGCACGGTCGGCGGAGTAGCGGACTCGGTAGCGGTAGTCGGGGATGTCGGCGCCGGGCGGCAGGACGATCGCCACGACCCATAGGCCGGGGACCTGTTCGACCATCGCGTGTTCGACCGTCGTGTGCTCGACCATCGTGCGTTCGACCGTCGTGTGTTCATCCAGCGCGTGCTCGTCCCCGGCCACCAGCACCGTCACGGCGCTGGCCTGGGGCCGCAGCACCCGGACGGCAACGACGTCGTCGGCGATGCGATGCGCGCCCAGAACCGAGTGCGGGTCGGTATGCGTCAGGTTTTGCAGGTCGGCGAGCTCGGCCGCCCCGATGGCCGGATCGGCACGTGCGTCGCCGGGACCCGTCATGAGGTGAGCCGGTCCAGGGCTGAGAGGACCGTGGCGGAATCGGTCGTCTTCCAGAACGGCGGTAGCGACGCGACCAAGTAGTTGCCGTAGCGCGCCGTCGCCAGGCGGGAATCGAGTACCGCGACGACTCCGCGATCCGACGTCGAGCGGAGCAGACGTCCGGCGCCCTGGGCGAGCAGGAGCGCCGCGTGATTGGCCGAGACCGACATGAACCCGTTTCCGCCCGCCGCCTCGACGGCCCGCGCGCGGGCGCTGGCGAGCGGATCGTCGGGACGGGGAAAAGGGATGCGGTCGATGACGACGAGCGACAGCGACGGCCCGGGGACGTCGACCCCCTGCCACAGCGACAGCGTGCCGAACAGCGAGGTCTCCGGATCCTCGCTGAACCGGCGGACCAGCGTCGACGTGGAGTCTTCGCCCTGGCACAGGATCGCGTGATCGGTGCGCTCCCGCAGTGCCTCGGCGGCTTCGCGGGCGGCGCGCATCGACGAGAACAGCCCGAGCGTGCGCCCCCGCGCGGCCGCCATCAGGCCGGCCAGCTCGGCGAGCATCTCGTCGGACAACCCGCCCCGACCGGGCGGGGGGAGATGCTTGGCGACGTAGAGGATCGCCGAGCGCGGGTAGTCGAACGGCGAACCGGCGTCGAGTCCGCGCCAGCGGAACGACTCCGCGCCCTCGCGCTCGCCCCATGGACCGTCGTCCGACGGGACCGGTTTACCGGTGGCCGTGACGTCGATCTCGGTCGCGGTCTCCGCGCGCGCCTGATTCCCCGCGACGGGAAGTCCCCAGGTGGTCGCGAGGGCGTCGAAGCTCCCGCCGACGACCAGCGTCGCCGACGTCAGGATGACCGTGGCGTTGGCGAACAGCGAGGCTCGCAGGAGCCCCCCGACCGACAACGGCGCGATGCGCAGCACCTTACGGGTTCCGGCCTTCGATTTTTCCTCGGCCAGCCACACCACGTCGCGACGTTTGGCCGGATCGGGTTCGTCGAAAGCGGTGAGAACGCGCACGGCGGCGTCGTGGAGTTCCTCGAGTGAGGTGAGGGCCGCCGATCGTGCCGCTGCGGCGTCGCCGTCGGTGGCGCCCGTCGACCGCACGGGGCCGATACCGCTGCGTGCCCGCCACATTCGATCGCGCAGGGACGCCAGCGCGGCGTCCCACCCCGTCGGAAGGCCCGTCAGCAGCCGCGGCGCCGCGTCGTCGAGGAGGTCGCCGAGCAGTTCGCCGCCGCCGACAACGTCGTCGACCAGCTCCTCGTCGATCAGCTTGGCGGCGCGCCGGGCCGCGAGCGCAACCGAGGCGGCCGAGAGTTCGTCGGTCGCGACGGAGGTGATCCGATCGGACAATTCGTGGGCCTCGTCGATGACGACGACGTCGTGATCGGGGAGGATCGTCGCCGGGGACAGGGCGTCGATGGCCAGCATCGCGTGATTGGTGACGACGACGTCGGAGTGGGCGGCGACTTGGCGGGCGCGCTCGGCGAAACAGTCGTCGCTGAAGCTGCAGTTGGCCGCTCCGAGGCATTCGCGCGCGGTCACGCTGACTTGGCGCCACGACCGGTCGGAGACGCCGGGGGCGAGGTCGTCGCGATCGCCGGTCTCGGTGTCCGACACCCACTCGCGAAGCCGCGTGACTTCGCGCCCGGTGCGGGACAGCTCGAACGCGTCGAACAGCTCGGTGTCCGGCTCGTCGGCGACGTTGCCGTGGATCTTGTTGAGGCACAGGTAGTTCGACCGGCCTTTGAGAATCGCGAAGGTCGGCTCGTTGCCGAGCGGCCCGGCCAGCGCCGCGGTCACCCTCGGCAGATCGCGCTCGACGAGCTGGCGTTGCAGCGCGATCGTCGCGGTGGACACGACGACGGTCTTGCCGGACTCGGTCGCGTGGGCGATGGCCGGCACCAGGTACGCGAGCGACTTACCGGTACCCGTGCCGGCCTGGACCGCGAGATGTTCGCCCGTATCGATGGCGTTGGCGACCGCGTTGGCCATGCGCACCTGGCCGTCGCGCGTCTGTCCGCCGAGTGCCTCGACCGCGACTCCCAGCAGGTCGGTGGTGGCAGCCGCGACCTCAGAAGGCATAGCGGGTGGGGATGGCGGGCTCGCCGTGCGACAGTCCGAGGCCCTCCCAGGGCAGGGTGACCAGCGCGTCGCGCAGGTGATCGCGGGCCGAGTGCAGCGACGGGAGGTCGGCGACCGGCTCACCGTCGCGGACCAGCGGCACCTGCAACGGGGTCACCGTGTGGTCGTCGACGGTCGGCGTCGGGTCCCCCGACCGGTAGAGCACTTCCTCGGTGACCGTCCCGGTCGGCCGTGCGACGCGGGCCGCAGCCTTGGCGCCGCCGTGGGATTCTTTGCGGCTGGAGCGCTTGGCCACCGGGATGCCGTCGACTTCGACGAGTTTGTAGACCATGCCGGCCGTCGGCGCGCCGCTGCCGGTGACCAGCGATGTGCCGACCCCGTAGAGGTCGACCGGTTCGGCGCGCAACGAGGCGATCGCGTACTCGTCGAGGTCGCCGGAGACGACGATCTTCGTGCCGCGGGCGCCCAGCGAGTCGAGTTGGTCGCGCACCTGTCGCGCGAGGATGCCCAGGTCGCCGGAGTCGATGCGCACCGCGCCGAGTTCGGTGCCCGCGGCCTCGATCGCGTTGGCGACACCGCGGGTGATGTCGTAGGTGTCGACGAGCAGCGTCGTGCCGGTGCCGAGCCGTTCGACCTGGGCGCGGAAGGCGTCGAGCTCGCGTTGCCCGGAACCGTCGGTGAACAGCAGGGTGAACGCGTGCGCTGCCGTCCCGGCGCTGGGCACCCCGTAGCTGCGCGCCGCCTCCAGATTCGACGTCGCCGTCACGCCGGCCAGGTAGGCCGCCCGGGCGCTGGCGACGGCCGCCTTCTCGTGGGTGCGTCGCGATCCCATCTCGATGATGGGCCGCGAACCGGCCGCCGAGACCATGCGGGCGGCGGCGGACGCGATGGCGCTGTCGTGGTTGAGGATGGACAAGACCAGTGTTTCGAGGACGACCGCGTCGGCGAACGGCGCCCGGACGGTCAGCACCGGGGAACCGGGGAAGTAGAGTTCGCCTTCGCGGTAGCCGTCGATGTCGCCGCTGAATCGGTAGTCGGCGAGCCAGGCGACGGTGTCGTCGTCGAGGAATCCGGACACGGCGGCGAGTTCGTCGTCGCCGAAGCGGAAGTCGGCGAGGGAGTCGAGGAGCCGGCCCGTCCCGCCGACGACGCCGTAGCGGCGCCCGTCGGGCAGGCGCCTGGCGAACACCTCGAACACGCAGGGGCGGGCGGCTTCCGGATGCGATCGCGCCGCCGAAATCATCGTCAGCTCGTAGTGATCGGTGAGCAAGGCTGTGCTAGGGCGGGTCACTCTCGTTACCCTAGTCTTATGTCCCTCCAGACAGGCGGCAGCGCGGCCGCGCCCGGAGGCGCCACCGTCGCCGAGCCCGATACCACCGCCGACGAGAACATCGACCGTCCCTGGGTCACCGTCGTCTGGGATGACCCGGTCAACCTGATGCCCTATGTCACCTATGTGTTCCAGAAGCTGTTCGGCTACACGCGCGCCAAAGCCCACGAGCTGATGATGCAGGTCCACACCGAGGGAAAAGCCGTCGTCTCGTCGGGATCGCGCGACAAGATGGAAGCCGACGTGCGCCGGCTGCACACCGCCGGTCTCTGGGCCACGATGCAGCGGGATTCATGACGCGCCGCCACATGTCCGGTTGGCGTCGCCACGGCTCGGGTGAGGCCGCGACGTTCACCGCCCGGTGCAACGCGCACGAGTCGGAGTTGCTCCGCTCGATTGTCGGTTCCATGTGCGAGTTGCTCACCGAACGCGCCGAGTCGGCGCCCACCGACGATCTGGCAGCGATCACCGGGATCCGCTCCGGTCATTCGGCGGCGCCCGACGACGCGACGCTGGGTCGCCTGCTGCCGGACTTCCATCGCCCCGATCAGGACCGCGAGATCGGCTGCGACGCCGTCAACGGCGACCTCAACGGCGCGCTGCGCAGCATCAACGAGCCGCAGATCATCGACGAGAAGCTCGCCGCGGCCAGGTGTCTCCTCGGCACCGTGCCGGTGGGCGGCGGCGAGATCACCCTGACCGCCGAGGAGGCGGACCGCTGGCTGACCGCGATCAACGACGTGCGGCTCTCCCTGGGCGCGATGCTCGGCATCACCGAGGACACCCCGGACGAACTCGACCCGGATCACCCCTACGCGGCACACCTGCACGTCTACCGCTGGCTGACCGAGCAGCAGTGGATCCTGGTCGAGGAGTTGATGGAATGAACGCGTCGAGGGCAGTGGCGGGAGACCGGATCACCGATGTCGACGGCATCGCGGTCGGCCACCACACGCGCGTGGATCCGACGGTCGTCGTCGGCACCCCCGAGCTGCCGGGCCGGGGCTGGGCGACCGGGACGACCGTCGTCAACGTGCCCGCCGGATCGATCACCGCGGTCGACGTGCGGGGCGGTGGTCCCGGTACCCGCGAAACCGACCTGCTGGACCCGGCCAACACCGTGCAGACGGCCCATTCGATCGTGCTGAGCGGCGGTAGCGCGTTCGGCCTGGCCGCCGCCGACGGCGTGATGACCGCGCTTGAGACGAGCGGCATCGGGTTGCCGATGGATGCCCTCGGGCATGTCGTCCCGATCGTGGCCGGGGCCGTCATCTTCGACCTCCTCGTCGGCGACTGGTCCGCGCGACCGGATGCCTCCTTCGGCGCGGCGGCGTACGCCGCGGCCGGTGCCGACTTCGAAACCGGAACGGTCGGCGCGGGTGCGGGAGCGCGCGCCGGTGCGCTCAAGGGCGGGGTCGGCACGGCCAGCCTCAAACTCGACGACGGCCCGGCGGCGGGCATCACCGTCGGTGCGCTCATCGTCGCCAATCCGGTCGGCGACGTGCTGGATCCGACGACGGGTCTGCCGTGGGGCGCGGGCGCGGCAGAGCTGGCGTACTACGGCCTGCGTCTGCCGGCGGAATCGGACCGGCAGGCGCTGGAGCAGGCGCGAGCGAAGTTGACCCCGCTCAACACGACCATCGGCGTCGTCGCCACCGATGCCGAACTCGACCAGGCCTGCACCAAACGGGTCGCGATGGCCGCCCACGACGGCTTGGCGCGCGCAATCGTGCCGGCGCATTCGCCGCTGGACGGGGACACGATCTTCGCTGTCGCCACCGGCCGGCACCCAGGAGACGCACGCGACGCGGCGCGTGAATTCACGCCGCCCGGAATGCATCCCGACGTCGCGATTGTTGCTCAGGTCAGTGCGGCGGCCGCGACTGTGACCCAGCGGGCCATCGTCAACGCGGTGCTGGCGGCCACTCCGGTCGCCGACATCCCGTCGCTGCGCTCGCTGCTGCCGACGGCGGTGGCCGACGGAAACGACGAATAGCGGGAGCACCATGCTGCGAATCGATCGGCGCCTGGTCGAGGCGATGGTCGCCCATGCGCGCGCCGACCACCCCGACGAGGCCTGCGGGATCCTCCCCGGCCCGGAGGGGAGCGACGAACCGACCCGCTTCGTCGCGATGCTCAACGCGGAACGGTCGCCGACCTTCTACCGGTTCGACTCCGGCGAACAGTTGCGGGTCTGGCGAGAGATGGACGCGGCCGACGAGGTGCCCGTCGTCATCTACCATTCCCACACCGCCACCGACCCCTACCCGTCGCGCACCGACATCGGTCTGGCCGCCGAACCCGACGCCCACTACGTCCTCGTCGGCACGGCCGACCCCGACGTCGCGCTCGTGTGCAGCTACCGGATCGTCGACGGTGAGGTCCGTGCCGAGCCGATCGTCGTCGTCGGTGCCGACACGTCGGGCGACGGCGGGTTCGCCTTCGCCGTCCCCGAGCCCGAATCCGACTCCCACCCAGCCCGAAGCAAGGAGTGACCATGGCAGTCTCCGTCTCGATCCCCACCATCCTGCGGCCGCACACCGACGGCGCCAAGAAGGTGCAGGCGACCGGCACCACCCTGGCCGAGGTCATCGCCGACCTCGAGAGCAACTTTCCCGGTCTCGCCGGGCGCTTGCGCGACGACGACGGCGCGCTGCTGCGGTTCGTGAACATCTACGTCAACGACGAGGACGTGCGCTTCACCGGCGGCGCCGACACCGCGATCAGCGACGGTGACGACGTGACGGTGCTGCCCGCCGTCGCCGGAGGCGACCGGTCGGCGACCGTCGCCGGAGGCTGACCGTGGCGCGATACGACTCGCTCATCGAGTCGGTCGGCCACACACCGCTCGTCGGTCTGCAACGCCTGTCTCCCCGCTGGAACGACGACGGGTCCGCGTCGCCGCACGTGCGGCTGTGGCTCAAGCTGGAGGACCGCAACCCGACCGGGTCGATCAAGGACCGCGCGGCCCTGGCGATGGTCGTGGCGGCCGAGCGCGACGGGGTGCTGACTCCGGGGGCAACGGTGTTGGAACCGACCAGCGGCAACACCGGTATCTCCCTGGCGATGGCGTGCAAGCTCAAGGGCTACCGGCTGATCTGCGTGATGCCGGAGAACACATCGCTGGAGCGTCGCCAGCTGCTCGAGATGTACGGCGCGGAGATCATTTCCTCACCGGCAGCCGGCGGCTCCAACACGGCCGTCGCGATGGCCAAGGAACTCGCCGCCGAACACCCCGACTGGACGATGCTCTACCAGTACGGCAACGAGGCGAACGCGCTCGCGCACTACGAGGGAACCGGGCCCGAGCTGTGGGCCGACCTGCCCGAGATCACCGCCTTCGTCGCGGGCCTGGGCACCACCGGAACGCTGATGGGGGTCGGACGCTTCCTGCGGGAGCAGCGCGACGACATCGCCATCGTCGCCGCCGAACCCCGGTATGGCGACGAGGTGTACGGCTTGCGCAACGTCGACGAGGGTTTCGTCCCCGAACTCTACGACGAGACCGTGCTGACCCGGCGGTTCTCGGTCACGGGTGAGGACGCGGTCGGTCGGGTGCGCGAGCTGATCGAGGCGGAGGGAATCTTCGCCGGGGTGTCCACAGGTGCGGTGCTGCACGCGGCGAGCCGGCTGGCACAGGCCGCCGTGCGCGCCGGCGAACGCGCCGACATCGCGATGGTGATGCCCGACGCCGGCTGGAAGTACCTGTCGACGGGCGTGTACGGCACCGATCCGGAGGAGGCGGCAGCCGCCGTCGAAGGCCAGCTGTGGGCCTGAGCGTAAAATCGGGCCCTTGGTGTCGATGCGCCGCGGCGCATCGGGTTCGAGTAGGCGAGTGAGCGAGGGCAGTCCGATCAGCATCGATCAGCAAGCGCCGATCGGGATCTTCGATTCCGGCGTCGGCGGCCTCACCGTCGCCCGCGCGATCATCGATCAGCTCCCCGACGAGGATGTCGTCTACATCGGCGACACCGCCAACGGGCCGTACGGACCGCTCACCATCGGCGAAGTGCGCAGGCATGCGCTGGCCATCGGCGACGAGTTGGCGACCCGCGGGGTGAAGGCCATCGTGATCGCCTGCAACACCGCGTCGGCCGCGTGCCTGCGCGACGCCCGCGAGCGCTATGCCCCCATCCCGGTCATCGAGGTCGTGCTGCCCGCGGTGCGCCGTGCGGTGGCGACGACGAAGTCGGGCCGCATCGGTGTCATCGGCACTCAGGCGACCGTCGCCTCCCGGGCCTACGAGGACGCGTTCGCCGCGGCCCGCGATGCGCAAATCACCTCCGTCGCGTGCCCGAAGTTCGTCGACTTCGTCGAGCGCGGCATCACGAGCGGGCGGCAGATCCTCGGCCTGGCGCAGGGCTACCTCGAGCCGTTGCAGGAGGCCGACGTGGACACCCTGGTGCTCGGGTGTACGCACTATCCGCTGCTGTCCGGCGTCGTGCAACTCGCGATGGGCGACGAGGTGACGCTGGTGTCGTCGGCCGAGGAGACCGCCAAGGACGTCTTGCGCGTGCTCACCGAGGAAGACCTCCTGCATCCGCATTCGGACCGGGAGGCGAAACGCGTGTTCACCGCCACCGGTGACCCGGACTCGTTCGCTCGGCTGGCGAAGCGGTTTCTCGGGCCCGCCGTCGGTCGGGTCGAACATCTGTGAGGGGGCTGGCGTCGAACATCTGTGAGCGGCCTGCAAATCTGATCACGGAAGCGTTCCAACCCACGCATTCGACGGTGCGCGCGCAGCGGCGCGTGGCAGAGTAGGGCCATGCATCTGACAGTCCTTGGATGCTCGGGCAGCGTGAACGGCCCCGGGGCGGCGTGTTCTGGCTACCTGGTGTCCGTTCCCGGCGAGTTGCCGGTGCTGGTCGACTGTGGCCCCGGCGTGTTCGGGGAGCTGCAGGCCGTCGCCGATCCCAACGATGTCGCCGTCGTGCTCAGCCATCTGCACGCCGACCACTGCATGGATCTGCCCGCAATGCTGGTGTGGCGGCGCTGGGCCCCGGTGCCGGCGACCGGCCGCGCGCCGCTGTGGGGGCCGACGGGAACCTCCCGACGCATCGGTGCCGGGTCCTCCGAGTACCCCGATGAGATCGATGACATCACCGACACGTTCGACGTCTCGGAGTGGATCGAGGGACACCCGGTCGAGCTGCGCGGGCTGACGATCGAAGCGCGCAAGATGGATCATCCGCCGGCGACCTACGGCCTGCGGCTCACCGGCCCACGCGGAGAAGTGCTCGCCTACAGCGGCGACACCGCGCTCTGCGACGAACTCGTCGAGCTGGCCCGAGGCGCCGACCTCTTCCTGTGCGAGGCCTCGTGGACCCACGACTCCGCCAACCGGCCCCCTCACCTGCACATGTCGGGCATCGAGGCGGGCGAGGCGGCAACGGCCGCGGGCGTCGGCCGTCTCGCCATCACGCACATCCCGCCGTGGACGTCGGCGGCGGACATCCTCGCCGAAGCACGCTCGACCTTCTCCGGGCCGATCGAGCTGGTGCAGCAGGGACAAGAGCTCGACGTCTCGGCGGTAGCCTCGCGCGCTTGAGAACGGCGAGCCATTAGAGTTGAGCGCGTGACGACACGTGCTGACGGCCGGACCGACGACGAACTCCGGCCCATCAAATTCACCCGCGGATTCACCACCCACCCGGCCGGCTCGGTTCTCGTCGAGTTCGGGCAGACCAGGGTGCTCTGCACAGCGAGCGTGACCGAAGGCGTCCCGCGATGGCGACAAGGATCGGGGCAGGGGTGGCTGACCGCCGAATACGCGATGCTGCCGGCGGCCACCCACGAGCGGTCCTCGCGCGAGTCGGTGAAGGGCAAGGTCGGCGGCCGAACCCATGAGATCAGCCGATTGATCGGCCGGTCGCTGCGCGCCTGTATCGACTTGGCCGCCATCGGTGAGAACACCATCGCGATCGACTGTGACGTGCTGCAGGCCGACGGCGGAACCCGCACCGCTGCGATCACCGGTGCCTATGTCGCGCTCGTCGATGCCGTCACCTACCTGCGCGCGGCCGACAAGCTCGCCGACCCGCAGCCGCTGTCGTGCGCCATCGCCGCGGTCAGCGTCGGGATCGTCGACGGCCGGGTGCGCCTGGATCTGCCCTATGAGGAGGACGCGCGCGCCGAGGTCGACATGAACGTCGTCGCGACCGATGCCGGAACCCTCGTCGAGGTGCAGGGCACCGCGGAGGGGGCGACGTTCTCCCGTGCCACGCTCGACAAGCTGCTCGACCTGGCCCAGGCGGGTGCCGAGCAGTTGTTCACCGCTCAGCGCGAAGTGCTCGCCGACGACTACCCGGGCACGCTGCCCGGCGTGTCGACGTCCTGATCGGCACGCGATGAGTCGCGTTCTGTTGGCGAGTCGCAATGCCAAGAAGCTCGCGGAACTGCGCCGCGTCGTCGAGGCCGCCGGGCTGACCGAGATCGAGGTCGTCGGTCTCGATGACGTGTCCGAGTACCCCGAGGAGCCGGAAACGGGTGCGACCTTCGAGGAGAACGCGCTGATCAAGGCGCGCGCCGGAGCGCGCGCGACGGGACTCGCGTGTGTCGCGGACGATTCCGGGTTGGCCGTCGACGCTCTCAACGGCATGCCCGGCGTGTTGTCGGCGAGGTGGGCTGGGCGTCACGGCGACGACGATGCCAACAACGCGCTGCTACTGGGACAACTGGGCGATGTTCCGGATGACCGGCGCGGAGCCGCCTTCGTCTCGGCCTGCGCCTTGGTGACCCCCGCCGGCGAGGAGACGGTCGTGCGAGGGGAATGGCGGGGCCGACTCGTGGAGCAGCCGCGCGGTGCCGCCGGGTTCGGCTACGACCCGCTTTTCGTCCCCGACGACGAGGAGGCCGGCGGACGGACGTCGGCCGAGTTGTCGCCGGCGGAGAAGGATGCGTTCAGCCACCGCGGCAAGGCGCTGGCCCGGCTGATCCCGGTGCTGCGCGACTTGAATTGACCGTGCTCCGAGCCGGTCAGAGGCCGAACTGCGTTTTCACGTCGCGCGTGCGGATGTGCTCCACGTAGAACGACAGGAACGGGATCGTACCGGCGAGAGCCGTCGCGATGGTCTTGCCGACGCTCCAGCGCGCCTTGAAGGCGAGGTCGACCGCGAAGATCAGGTAGACGAAGTACACCCAGCCGTGGACGATGCCGACCCAGCCGTAGTCGTCGTTGCCGAACCCGTATTTCGCGATCATCTCGGCGACCAGGAACAGCAGCCAGATGCCGGTGATCCAGGCGAGGATCCGGTAGCGCAGGAGGGCGCCGGGAATAGCGGCCGGATTCGGGGCCGGGCGGGTCTCGGAGGTGGGCTGGTCGGTGTCGGTCACGTCGGCTTCCTATCGGGACGGTGAGATTCGTTCAGTTGCTTGAGGTAGGCGTTGTAGCCGGCCATATCGTCCTCGGGCGAGTCCCCGGTTCCCGCGAGATCGTCGAGGACGGCGTCCGCGCTGGGCATCGTCGGGCGCTGCGGCAACAGGTCGGCGGGGATCTCGGTATCGCCGTGGCGGGAGGGATCGAGCTTGGCCTGTTCTTCGGGATCGTTCTCCAGCACGACGAAACGGCGGTAGGCGTAGATCACCGCGATCGCGAACGCCGGCCACTGCAGCGCGTATCCGAGGTTCTGGAAGGTGCCCGAGGCCGATTCGAATCGGGTCCACTGCCAGTAGGCGAGTCCGAGGCATGCCGACGCCGCTACCAGCGTCAACACGATCAGCGCAGGACGATGACGCCGGGGGCCCTGGGACTCGGACATACCCTCGACGGTACCCGTCCCGCCGCCGGACCTGGCAATCGCCTCGGTGTAGTGTGGGCGGCGCTACAAGCGCGAGTGGCGGAATTGGCAGACGCGCTGGATTTAGGTTCCAGTGTCTTCGGACGTGCAGGTTCAAGTCCTGTCTCGCGCACTATTGACGCCTACGCCGTGCATGGTTGACGATTCAACGGTGCAGGGTGACGACCGGCCCGGACCGGAGGCGGATATCTCGGAGCCGGTGGTACCGGCAGCGGGTGGGGCGGGCAAGGCGCCGCATTCGACGCAGTTCTGGATCACCACCGCCGTCGGCGTCGCCGGTGTGCTGGTGGCGGCACTCGGCGTGGTCGCGGCGTGGCCGAAGGGGGCCGAGGAATCGAAGCCGTCGCCATCCATCTCGATGGACCACGCCGACTTCGCGTCGCTCTCGTACGAGCAGCAGCTGGATCTGTGCGTGCCGTATGTCCGCGAGCACTTCGAACGCGCCAATCAACGATGGCAGTCCCGGTTGTCGGCCAAGCCGGAGTCCACGTCGCCGAGCACCGTCGACGAT
>NZ_BAEE01000002.1 GCF_000241265.1 Gordonia araii NBRC 100433 | reverse complement strand
CCCGGTTTCAGATCGCCTGCAACACCGACATCTCCTCCGGCCTGACCCTAGGGGTGATGGCCGGCCCGACCGCACAGATGTCGATCTCCTATCCGCCGGCGGCGATTATCGGCGGCCAAGCCCTGGGCAACATCTCCACCACCATCCGTCCCGGCGCCATCTACGACATCTCCTTCGGTACGAAATCCTTGGCTGGCCCCAAAGCAGGACTCGGGTTGGAAGGGGTACACGCCAAAGTCGCCAGCTGCCTAGGCCCAGTCTCCGTGCGCGCCTACGTGCGTGTCGCGTTGTCCACCCCTACCAACGACGACACCTACCACCTCTACGGCAAACCCCACTACCTGTAGCCCGGTCGGCTCTGCCGTCCACGTCCGGTCTGACGAAGGAATCGTCCCAATGAGCAACCCGAACACCGAGACTGACACGCCGGCGAGTGCCGCCGACACGGAGGTGATCCCGGCAGTGGGCGACAATGTCACCCGCTCGGCTCGGCAGCCATCGGTCACCCCGCCAGCACCGACCGAGCCGACCGGAAGCGCGGGTGTACCGGCTGCCACACTCGTGTTCTGGCTTCTCGGGTGCCTCTTGCTCGTCGTCGCCGCAGTCGCGCTACCTCGGCTATCCGAGTGGGCAGGTCGCTACGGCAACCTGCCCGTCTTCCTCGGCTTCTTTCTGGTCATGTCGCTGGCCGGACGCTGGTTCTGGGCCGGCACCGACGCCATCATCTCAGCTGTCCGGGGCCGGGGATGACCACCGACACGGGAAGCCCTCTCGGGTATCCCGCCGACGCCGACGGCCCCACGCCGGTGCGTCCCGTCGCTCGACTACGACGGTGGCGGTGGCTGGCCGGACTGGCCGCTGTTGTTCTGACCGTCGGTACTGGTCTGGGCGTCGTGTTCGCGGTCGTTTCCGGTGGTTCGGGCACCGCCCACGCCGATGCCCTGTGTGACCAGATGCGCCTTGAGCATGGTCCGCATTGGCCGTGTATCAACGTGCCGACCTACACCCCGCAGCCGACGCAGAACACCCCACCACCCACCGGCTCCACTCCGGGGGCACCCGGCAACGGCCCCAACGCCGGCGGCTCCCCGGGCCCGGGACCCGGCACGGGCAACGGGACTCCGATCATCCCCGTGCCCGGCTACCGGGCCCCCGGCTTGCCCGGGCAACGTCCTCCCGCGCCGCCGCAGCACACTGGTCAACGACCGGCACCGCCCAACACCGGGCAACCCGCACCACCGGCACAGACTGGCCGACCCGTACCACCGCCGCGGCCTCGACCATCGGCGCCGACGACGCCACGCCCGACGACACCGCCCACCCCCGCAGTTGTCCCCGGACAACCGGCCGTGCCCGACATTGGCGACACCACGACACCCGACATCCCGGTATGGGTGTGGCTCCTCGCCGGTGCGGCCGCCATCGTCGGTGCGGCACGCCCATCGACACGTGTACGGCGCACAGTCGCGGCCGTGGTGCCCGATCCACCGCCGTCACAGGATCAGGCCTATGTGCCCCCGGCGCAGGATCCCTCACTTGGCGAATCGCATCAGATGTACAACCCGCCGCAGCAGCCTCCTGCCGGTGGTGGGCCTGGTTCGGGTTCAGGACTGATGGTGCCTGCGCCTCGGGAAAATGAACCCGCTCCGCAGGGGTCAGCGCCTTCGTCGCCAGCCACACCACTGCCGGTCGGGCCGAAAACTGCCCCGAAGATACCCCAAACCAAACCCGGGACGGACAGGCCTG
>NZ_BAEE01000003.1 GCF_000241265.1 Gordonia araii NBRC 100433 | reverse complement strand
TGAATCGTCCCGGGTTTGATGGAGGCAGGTTTTACCGGAAGGGACACTTGTTTCATGCCTCGTCCATCGAAGTACTCGCCCGAGTTGCGGGACCGCGCCACGCGGATGGCCATCGATGCCAGGAAGGATCCAGAGACGGCGCCTGGCGCGTTGGCCCGGATCGCCAAGCAGCTCGACATCAACCCCGAAACACTGCGGAACTGGGTCCGTCGCGTCGAAGACGGTCGAGCCGACACACCCGGCATCGAGACGGTCTCCGATATTGAACGGATCCGCCAGTTGGAGAAGGAAGTCTCCGAGCTACGCCGGGCGAACGAGATCTTGAAGACCGCATCGGCTTTCTTCGCGGCCGAGCTCGACCGGCCACGCCGCTGATCGTCGAGTTCATCGACCAGCACCGCCCTCGATGGCCAGTCGAGGCGATCACCGCCGCTCTCACCGAGGCCGGATGCGCGATCGCGCCATCGACCTACTATGCAGCCCGAAGCCGCGGCCCATCGGCCCGAGCGATCCGCGACGAGGAACTCAAGGAACAGATCATGGCTGTCTACGAAGACTCCGGCGGCATCTACGGCCGCCGCAAGATACGGGCTGCTCTGGCCCGCCGCGGTATGACGGTCGCTAAGTGCACGGTGGAACGATTGTGTCGTGAGCTGGGGATACGTGGCGTGGTACGCGGGAAGTTCCCGCGCACCACGAAACCCGCACCTGAGACCGAACGCCCCGCCGATCTCGTCGACCGCGCCTTCACCGCCACCACACCGAACCAACTGTGGGTCGCCGACATCACCTACGTTCGCACCGACGCCGGCTGGGTCTACGTCGCGTTCGTAGTCGACGTGTTCTCCCGGATGATCGTCGGCTGGCAGACCTCGACCCGCATGTTCGCCGACCTCGCGATCGACGCATTGGCGATGGGCCTGTGGCTGCGCCGTCGGGCCGGTCACGACATCACCGGCCTGATCCACCACTCCGACCGCGGAGTGCAATATCGAGCGATTCGCTACACCCAGGCCCTCGACGAGGCCGGCGCCATCGCCTCGGTCGGCTCCCGCGGCGACTCCTACGATAATGCGATGGCCGAAGCACTGAACTCGCTGTACAAACACGAGTTGATCTACCGAAAAGGACCATGGCGATCGACGAACGCCGTCGAGATCGCGACCGCCGAATGGGTCCACTGGTACAACACCACGCGCCTGCACGGCGAACTCGACCATCGGCCACCGATCGAGGTCGAGGACCTCTACTGGCAACAGCACACTGCTACTGCGACCGAACCAGCACTACAGAACAAATGATCGGTCTCTAACAAACCCGGGACTTGACA
>NZ_BAEE01000004.1 GCF_000241265.1 Gordonia araii NBRC 100433 | reverse complement strand
CCCCGGCGAAGATCTCGGATACTAAGTGGTCGGACACCGAGACCGTCTTCCGAAAGCACATCGAGCAACTCAGCGGTCGCGCACAATCGGTGCAGTCCGCGGCCGGCAACTTCGAGAAGCAGGAAAACAACAACGAGGAGGGGTTCCGCAATGTCTGACGCCCGGACCTACGACCTCCCCGCGATGAAGCAGTTCGTCGATGACCTGGACAAGCAGATCAGGATTCTCACCCAGATGCACGAGAACGCGCGGGGTTCGGCGAAGACGGTCCGCGCCGGGCTCACCGGCAAGACGGGCGAGACCTTCGAGACCAAGCAGAGCGAGTGGCAGCAGGCCGGCGAGGAGCGCCTCGAAGAGCTTCGTGCGATGCGCGACCGAGTCGCCAACGCGGTGAAGAACTACGAAGGGGCTGAACGCGCCAACGGCTCGATGTTCCAAGACCTCTGAGACGCTGATCCGGCGGCCGCGGGGCTCTTCGGCACCGCTAGGTGAGGCTTTCCGTGCAGGCGTCGAGGATCGCTTCGAAGCTTCCGGGTAGTAGCCGCGACGTCAACGCCTCCATCACGGCGCCGCCGCCACTGGCGGGATGGGTGTACTCGGACACCCATCGGACGTGCGTACCGCCGTCGACGGGAGTCAACGTGACCGACCCGTCCTGGTGGTCGATGGCGGGGATCGATTTGGTGATCCGGTAGTCGTAGCGATGGGGCGGGTCGAAGGCGATGATCTCCTCACGCGCCCACAACCCCACGGCGAATACCTCGCGCACCGCACCGACACCCGGACCGTCGGTTCCCGCCGCCCACCGGGCTCGGACGGCCAACGGCGCGGCCGTCAGATTCGTCGGCTCGGTGAGCCAGGCGAAGACGGTCTCGGGCGGCGCCGCGATGACGCGTTCGATGACGAGGTTGGCCACGGATCTCCGTTCGTGATGCTTCCGTGGCGAGCGTAGCCCGTCCCTCCAATACGGTGGTGTCATGCGGATTCCGGCCGGGCTCGACGCGCAGCGTCGCCTCGGACCCGACTGGGTGCGGTGGCTCGACCTCCTGCCGGCGCGCTGCGACGAATTGCTCGGCGAGTGGCGACTTGCGACAGCCGGCGCTCCGATGCACGGCTTCGCGTCGATCGTCGTGCCGGTGCGGACGTACGACGGCATCGACGCGATGCTCAAGATCGGTTTCGACGGAGCGGACGACACGGCCCAGGAGCACTTGGCGTTGCAGTACTGGGCCGGCGACGGCGCCGTCCTGATGTACCGCGCCGACCCGGCCCGGCGCGCTTTGCTGCTGGAGCGCCTCGACTCGCGCGACCTCACCGGCGAATGGGATCTGCACGCGTGCGAGGTGGTCGCGGGACTGTACCCCCGGCTGCACCGGCCGGCGCCGCCGCGGCTGCGCGCGCTGAGCGGGTTCCTGCACGGGTGGCTCGACGCCATGGCGAACGATGCCGCCGACATCCCCGTGCCGCGACGGCTGATCGATCAGGCACTCGCCCGTGGCCGCGAATTCGTCGCCGACCCCGCCTGCGACGGGCGGATCATCCACGGCGATCTTCACTACGAGAACGTCCTCGTCGGCGGTCGCGAGCCATGGCTTGTCATCGACCCGCAGCCGATGTCGGGCGATCCGCACTACGAGATCGCGCCACTGCTGTGGAACCGGTGGGAGGAAATGAACGGCTATCTGAGGGAATCGATCCGCCGACGGTTCGCCACCGTCGTCGAGGCCGCCGGGTTCGATGAGGATCGGGCCCGCGACTGGGTCACGGTCCGCATGATCCTCAACGCGCACTGGGCCGTCGAGGACGCCCACCGCATGAACCGGCGACTCGACGACGACGAGCGCGACTGGATCACCAAGTGCATCAGCGTCGCGAAGGCCGTACAGCGGTGACCGTCGACGACGCCGTGCCTATCAGCTGGCGACCACTTCGGAGGCGTGCTCGGCTCTCGTGCCCGAGTGTGGCACCGGACATCCGCCGGGGAAGGTCCCGAGCCGCTCGGTCACTGCCTCGCCCGGCCCGTAGGTCTTGATGCGATTGCTGCCTTCGAGCTGCTTGGGCCGCAGCCTCGGTGGCATGGCGCGCAGGAGCGCGGCCCGAGCCCGCATCCCGCCCCGCGCCGCGGCTCGGACGAGCGCGGGCGGTTCGGTGTACCGGAACGCGTCGAGCAGCGGCCGGTCCATCAGGGCGCGGGAGAACAGCGCCATCGCCGGGCGCAGCGGTCGCGGGTAGAAGGTGGTCAGGAGGTTCAGCGTCATGTCGGCAACCCGGCGCCCGCCGGTGTCGTAGGCGAAGTGTTCGTCCTCGTAGGCATGCATGAAGTCCGCGAACTCGTCGTAGGTGGCCGGCATGTCCTTGATGTTCATGTGCCGGCCGAGTTCGCGGTAATAGTTCACCGAGGCGACGACCTCGTCGTAGGTCAGCGGGCGCCAGCCGTAGTCGTCGATCCACCGCTTGGGCACGACGACGAAGGTCGCGAGCACGTAGCGCATGTCGTCGTTGGAGATGTCGTAGGAGCGGTGCATCTGGTTGATGCGCCGGATCGCCGACTTGCCCTCCGTCGACGCGATGCCGCAGACGAGTGGCCGCTCCAGGAGCAGGGCCGTGTCGTCGTAGCGCTTCTGGGTGTCGTCGAACCCGCCGCTGTCGGAGAGGAGCCGGCCGATACTCGGCACCGCATAGGTGCGGAAGAGGGCGAAGCTCAGCGATTGCGTGAAATCCCAGGGGAAGTCGTACAGCGACAGGTTGCGGTAGATCTGTTCGAAGTCGGTGTGCGGATCGAGCCCTCGATTGCGATTCCAACGGAACATTCTGGGTGCCTCCTCGTCGTACCACCTGAGCATAAGTCAACTTATGCTCAGGTGGCAAGGGGGTGCGCCGACCGTGGCAGAATCGTGCCCATGAGCCGCGCCAGCGAGAGTGTCGACCCGTCCCCGCTGCGCCGCCGCTTCCTCGACGCGGGCATGCGCGTGCTGGGCCGCGACGGTTATGCGGGATTCAAACAGGCGGCGATCTGCGCCGAGACCGGGTTGACGACGGGAGCCTTCTATCACTCGTTCCGCAACTGGGGTGAGTTCGAGAGGGCGTTGATCGACCACTGGCGCGACGAGGCGACCGACCGGCTGGTCGCCTGGATAGACACCCATCCGTCGCCGCACGAGCGTGTGGATGCGCTGATCAGCGTCGCCCTCGTGTTGCCGCACCGTTCGGAGGCGGCCATCCGCGTATGGGCCGCGGGCGACCCGCAGGTGCGCGCCGCGCTCGACGAGGTGGACCGGGTTCGGCGCGAGGCCGTCGCCCGCTACACGCGCGAGATCGGGGTCGACGCCGAGCATGCCGACCGGCTCGCCGGGACCGCGATGCTCCTGCTCATCGGACACGAGTCGGCCGGCACCGGCATCGATGAACTCGAATGGAGCATGCGGCACTCGCTGGAGACCGATCCGCACGTCCAGGCCGCTATCGCGGCGAGCGGGCGCTGAAATCTTCCGCCACGCGCAGGGACGTGGTCATAGTGACCACGTCGGCGCGCTACGGGGATGTTTTTGTCGTCGCTTCGGTCAGCAGCGCGTCGAAGGACTGGAGGAAGCGCTCGCCGTAGCCGGGGAGTGACTGCCCGTCGTAGACGATGCCGAAGCTGGTGCGGGCGCCCAGGATCAGGATCGTGACCGAGAACGAATAGCCGACCAGCGGCGAAAGCGCGGTGAGGTCGTCGATGGGCACGCCGAGCACGGTCCGAACCCGGGTGAATCCGGGATTGATGCCGACGTGGATGTCGGGACTCATCCGGTTCATCGACGCGCCGGACAGCACACGGAAGATCGGCCACGGAGCGCGTGGCGCGTCATCGGCGGCCGCGAGGTACAGCTCGGGCCGGTCGCGCTCGATCCGCTCGAGCTGATCGCGCACCGACGGGATCTGCTGTGCGACGGCCGTTTCGTCGGCTGCCAGGTTCAGCAGCGAGACGGACACGGCGTTGCCGGTGTGGCGGAACTCCTTGTCCAGGGTCACCGGCAGGGTCACGCGGACGTTGGACGACGCCGTGCCGGCCGGCGGAACCTCGCTGAGCGTTGCGCCGACAGCCGCCAGCAGGAATTCGTGAACCGAGGCGCCCTCGCGCTTGGCCGCGCGGCGCAGCTCGCGGGTGGACACGCTGTGCCACACCGCTTCGCGTTTCCCGGACTTGCTCAGCTTCGGCCAGTCTCGACCCTCCTGGCCGGCTTTCCAGATCTCTTCGAAGGCGGCCTTCGCGGTCTTCAACTCGTCGGGGTCGATGCCGCTGATGTGGAATCGCGGACTGGTGGCGAAACGGTCGAACTCGGCGAGCCCGTCGTCGTTGGTCTCGTCGGCGAGCAGGGCCGAGAAGGCGGCACCGGCGATGCCGTCGGAGAGGCTGTGGTGGACCCGCAGCAAGATGTATTGCCGCGCACCCCCGGATTCTGGGCTGAAGACGGTGAGATGCCAGAACGGGCGCCCGCGCTCGAGATGAGTGCCCATCAGCGTGCCGATCTGGGCATGCAGGTCGGCGTCGTCGCGATAGACGGCAGCGGTGACTTGGGCGTCGGTGTCGATCGCGTCCACCTCGATGACCCGCGGCCGACGCCAGCGTCCGCCTTCGATGCCGGTCCGGAACAGCGCGTACCGGCTGGCTCGCTCGGCGACGCGCTGCCGCACGGCGGCGATGTCGAGCGGGTCCGCCTCGCCCAGTTCCAGCAGCATCGCCCAGTGCGCTGGACGGCTGGGCGTGTCGAGGTGCAGGTACGTCTGGTCCTGCGGTCCGAGGGTGATCGTCGCGGACTCGCTCATGAGGTCAGACCGTGGCCATGCGCGAGCGGACGAGCTCGGTGAGGTCGTCGACGGACTTCGTCTCAAGCATCTCGCGCTCGGTGAGCTTCACGCCGAGGCGCTCCTCGATCGCGACAACACCGATTGCCAGCGCGACCGAGTCGAGGCCGAGATCCTCCACCAGGCGGGCGTCGCCGGACACCTCGTCCAGCGAGAGGTCGAGATCCTCGACGAGGATCTCCTTCAGCGTGCTTTCGACATGATCGGACATTGGGGCCTCCTGGGATTGGGGAATAGGCGCACTACGGCCCGTCTCCGAGGCGGACCGTGGCGAGAGTCACCGCAAACCGTAGTAGACGCTGCGTGCATCTGCAAGGTATACCTAACCTAAATCTTCTCAACCTACCCTTTGCGGGACCAAAGTCTTGAAAAACGATCAGAAATCATTTGGAGGTCGTACCCCGATGAACACCCTTGTTCAGGAATGGCTCGCGAGACCGGCGTCGGAGACGACCGGTCTGCACAGTGGAGATGATCCGTCGGATCTCCGGTTCCGTACGTGGGCCGAGGTGCGCACCGCTGGGCGTAAGGCGGCGGCCGGTCTGGCCGCAGCCGGGATCGCCCACGGCGACGCGGTAGCGATCCTCGCCGGCGACCCCGGCGACGTCGCCGACCTCGTCCAGGCGATCTGGCTGCGCGGCGCGTCGTTCACCATGCTGCACCAGCCCACCCCGCGCAGCGACCTGGCGGTCTGGCTCGAAGAGACCCGCGAGGTCATCGCGATGCTGGGCGCCAAAGCGCTGATCGTCGGCGACCCGTTCGCGGAGCCGCTCGCCGGAATGGACGTCGGGACGAAGGTCGTCACCGTCGCCGAACTCGACGGTCACGACGAGGTGCCCGCGGTCGACATCGCCGCCGACGACGTCGCGATCCTCCAGCTCACCTCCGGCAGCACCGGGACGCCCAAGGCTGTCGCGATCACCTTCGACAACGTCGAAAACAACCAGAAGGCGATGCTCGCCTCGGTGGAGCCGTCGGGCACCGACGTCGCCGTCAGCTGGCTGCCGCTCTATCACGACATGGGCATGATCGGCCTGATGGTGATGCCGATGCTGGAGGACGCTGTCGCGGTCATCACCACCCCGCTGGCCTTCCTCAAGAAGCCGCAGTCGTGGGCCGAACTGATCACCCGATTCGGCGGCACCTGCACCGCCGCGCCGAACTTCGCCTACGCCGTGCTCGCCAAGCGCCTGCGCCGCGCACCCGACGGTGCCTACGACCTGTCGTCGCTGCGAGTGGCGATCAACGGCGCCGAGCCGATCGACGAGACCTCGCTGGAACTCTTCATCTCTGAGGGTGCGCGCTTCGGACTGCGCCCCGAGGCGATCATGCCCAGCTACGGCATGGCCGAGACGACGCTCGCCGTCTCCTTCGACACGCAGCACCAGCGCTACGCCATCGACACCCTCGACGCGCATGCCGCCGAGTCCGAAGGCGAGGTGCGCCGCGTCGACGAGTCCACCCGGACGCACGTCCGGCTCGGGCACCCCGTTCCCGGGATCGAACTCAAAGTCGTCGACGACGAGGGGGTGCAGCTCCCGGCCGACCGCATCGGCACGATGCTCGTGCGCGGACGAGCCGTCACCGCGCGCTACCTCAAGCCGGGAGGCTTCGTCAGCGCCATCGACGAGAACGGCTGGCTCGACACCGGCGATCTCGGCTACGTCACCGAATCCGGTGAGGTGGTCGTCGCCGGCCGGAAGAAGGACGTCATCATCGTTTCCGGCCGCAACATCTCGCCGACCGTGATCGAACGCGCGGCCTGCAGCGTCGCCGGTGTGCGCCCCGGCAATGCCGCGGCCGTCGCCTACCGCCGGCTCGACGGGCGCGAAGGGATCGCCGTTGTCGCCGAATCGGAGCTGGCCGACGACAAGGCCGAAGCGGAACGTATCCATGACGAAGTGGCCCGCGCCGTGTTCGACGCCGTCGGCGTGTCGGTGTCGGTCGTCACCCTCATCGGCAAGGGAGAACTGCCGAAAACGCCGTCTGGCAAGATCCGTCGCCACTCGGCGGCCGACCTCGTTGTTGCGAACTGAGGAGCCCATGAGTATCGAAACCGACATTGACGCGCTCGCCGACCTCAGCATCGGCTTCACCCCGCACCCGGCCGAGGCGGAGCAGCGCTATCGCGAGGCCGGTCTCTTCGCCAACCGCGCCCTGTGGCAGATCGTGGAACAGGCCGCCGCTGCGACCCCCGACCAGGTCGCCGTCACCGACGCCGCCGTCGGACGCACGCTGACCTACGCCGAACTCAACCGGGCGGCCCGTGCCCGTGCCGCCGGATTCGTCGACGCCGGGTTGCGGCCCGGCCAGCGCGTCGTTCTGCAACAGCACAACTCGGCCGAGTTCGCCGTCACGCTGCTGGGCCTGCTGCGGGCCGGGCTGGTGCCCGTCATGACCCTGCCGGCGCACCGCATCGCCGAGATCGCCCATCTGGCCGCCGGCGCCGACGCGGTCGCTTACCTGACCGAGGACGGTCGCCGCGGCTACGACTATCGCGACCTCGCCGCCGAGCTGGTCGGGCGAGTGCCGAGCGTCGAGCACGTCTTCGTCGACGGGGATCCCGGTGCGTTTTCGGCACTGCCCGACTCCGACCCGGACACGACCGAGCTGCCCGAGCCGAATGACCCGAACCTTCCCGCGCTGCTGCTGGTCTCCGGCGGGACGACGGGACTGCCGAAGCTGATCGCCCGCACCCACAACGACTACGTCCTCAACGCGCGGCTCTCCGCGAACATCACCGGGCTGACCCGCAACGACACCTACCTCGCCGCGCTGCCGGCCGCGCATAACTTCGCGCTCTGCTGCCCGGGCATCCTCGGCGTCTGGTCGGCGGGCGGGCACGTCGTGTTCACCGACAATCCCAGTCCCGACTCGGCCTTCGACCTCATCGAGGCCAACCGGGTCACCGTGACGGCACTCGTCCCCGCGCTCGCCCAGGTGTGGTGCGCGGCCACCGAGTGGGAACCGGCCGACGTCTCGTCGCTGCGCCTGCTGCAGGTCGGTGGCGCGAAGCTCGCCCAGGCCGACGCCGAAGCCCTCGACGCCGCGCTCGGCCCGGTCACCCAGCAGGTGTTCGGGATGGCCGAGGGCCTGATCTGCTACACCCGCCTCGTCGACGACCGCGACGTTGTCCACCAGGTGCAGGGCGCGCCGATGTCCGCGTTCGACGAGGTGCGCATCGTCGACGAGAAGGGCGAGGACGTACCCGACGGACAGGACGGCGAGCTGCTGGTTCGCGGGCCGTACACGATCCGCGGCTACTACCGTGCCGGCGAACAGGCGGCGCAGTCGTTCACACCGGACGGCTTCTACCGCTCCGGCGACCGGGTACGGCGCTTGCCGTCGGGTCACCTTGCGGTAACCGGGCGGATCAAGGACACCATCGTGCGCGCCGGTGAGAACGTCGCCGCCGACGACGTCGAGGAGAACCTGATCGCGCATCCGTCGATCCGGCAGGCCGCCGTCGTCGGCGTGCCAGACGACAGCCTGGGCGAGCGGATCTGCGCGCTTGTCGTCACCTCGCACGAACACCGACCGGGTCAACCGCTGGAGCTGTCGCAGGTTCGCGGGTTCCTCGCCGAGCGGGGGATGGCGCAGTTCAAGCTGCCCGACGAGGTGCGCCTGGTGCCCTCGCTGCCGGTGACCGCCATCGGGAAAGTCGACAAGAAGGTGCTCCGCGCGGAACTCGCGGCAGCCCGGTCCTGACGCATCCACCACCAATTCTGATCAGAAGTTCTTAGCGAGGTAATACGCATGTCGGTAGCCAGTTCGGAAGTCTCGACGGACCTTGACGTCCGTGCCGAGGTCGCCGCTGTCCTGGGGGTCGACGCCGACTCGCTGGCGGCGGAGAGCGATCTGGTGATGCACGGGCTGGACTCGCTACGCATGATGCGGCTGGCCGGCCAGTGGCGCAAACGCGGGTACGACGTCGATTTCGCCCGTCTGGCCGAGCAACCGCGGCTCGACGCGTGGGCCGCCCTCCTCGGGTCCGACGTCCCCGCCGACCGTGCCCAGATTCCCGCCGACCGTGCCCAGATTCCCGCCGACCGTGCCCAGATTCCCGCCGATCGTGCCCAGATTCCCGCCGATCGTGCCCAGATTCCCACCGACCGTGCCCAGGATCTCGCCGAACCGTTCCCGCTCGCGCCGATGCAGCACGCCTACTGGGTGGGCCGGTCGGATAGCCACGCCCTCGGCGGCGTCGCCGCGCATCTCTACATCGAGTTCGACGGCGACGTGCCCACGGACGGGGAGGCGGCCGAACGCTTCGCCGCCGCCGTCGAGGCACTCGCGCAGCGGCACCCGATGCTGCGGGCGCGCGTGCACTCCGACGGCACCCAGAGCATCGGCGAGCTGCACCCGCAGGCGTGCACCGTGCACGACCTGCGCACCGCGACGATCGAGGAGGTCGACGCGGACCTCGCGCGCCGGCGTGCCGACGGCACCCACCGGATGCTGCCCGTCGACGAGGGCGGGATGTTCGCCGCCGAGCTGACGTTGCTGCCCGGCGGACGCAGCCGAGTCCACCTCGACGTCGACATGCTCGCCGCCGACGCCATGAGCTACCGCGTCCTCATCGACGACCTGGCCCGTCTCTACATCGGCGAGGAACTGCCTCCCCTGCTCAGCACCTACCGGGAACTGAGTGCCGCGCGTACCGCACGTCCCGCGCGGGAGGCCGACATCGCCTGGTGGCGCTCGCGCATCGCCGACCTGCCGGGCGCCCCCGAACTGCCTACGGCCGACTCGACCGCCGGCGCGGAAACCGTCCGTCTGCACCACCGGGTCGACGCCGACGCGTGGACCCGGCTCGAAGCGCACGCGCGCAGCCGGGGCGTGACCCCGGCTGCCGCGGTCGCCGCCGCCTTCGCCGAAGCGGTGGGCACCCATTCCGCGTCCTCGCGGTTCCTGCTCACCGTGCCGATGTTCGACCGCGATTCGGCCGACCCGCGCGGCGAGCACCCCGACCTCGAGCACGTCGTCGGCGACTTCACCTCGTCGATCCTCGTCGCGGTGGACCTGAGCCGGCCCGCCACGCTCGCCGAGCGTGCCGCGCAACTGCGCCAGGAGATGCACGACGCCGCAGCGCACGGTTCGTTCGGAGGCCTCGACGTGCTGCGCGAACTCAGCCGCCACCACGGCGAGCCGGTCGTCTCACCGGTGGTGTTCACCAGCGCACTGGGTCTGGGGGAGCTGTTCTCGCCGGTCGTCACCGAGCAATTCGGCTCGCCGTCGTGGATCGTCTCGCAGGGACCGCAGGTGCTCCTCGACGCCCAGGTCACCGAGGTTTCCGGCGGACTGCTGCTCAACTGGGACGTCCGCGTGTCCGAGCTGCCGCGCGGCGTCGCCGAGGCCATGTTCGCCTACTACGTCCGCGTGCTGGACCAGCTCGTCGCCGGTGATTGGGACGTCCCGGCACCAGACCCGGTCGATGAGGAGACCCGCGCACAGCGGCTTGCCGTCGAGCAGCCGCTGCCGGATACCGATGTCTTCGACGGGACGCTGCACGGCCACTTCCTCGCGTCCGTTCCCTCGCGCCCGGACGCACCGGCGGTCATCACCGACGATCGGACCTGGACCCACGCCGAACTCGCCGACGAGGCCCGCCGGGTCGCCGGGGCTTTGGTCGAGGCCGGGGTCGGTCGCGGCGACACCGTCATCGTCAACCTCCCCAAAGGCGGCGGGCAGGTCGTCGCGGCGCTGGGCGTCCTCATCGCCGGCGGTGCCTACGTTCCCATCGCCCCGACTCAGCCGGCCGCGCGCCGCGAGCGAATCATCACCGTCGCCGAACCGGCCGCCGTGCTCACCGACCGTCCGGCCGAATGGGCCGACGCCGCCGCTCGCGTCCTCGACCTCGCCGACGCGGTGACACACGCGCCCGCCGACCCGGTCGCGGTCACCGGCGACGACCTCGCCTACGTGCTGTTCACCTCCGGCTCGACCGGACTGCCCAAGGGCGTCGAACTGCCGCACCGCGCGGCCGTCGCCACCCTCACCGACCTCGTCGCGCGGCTGAAGCTGGGTCCGCAGGACCGCAGTCTGATGGTGTCCTCGCTCGAGTTCGACCTGTCGGTCTTCGACGTCTTCGGCCTGCTCGCCGTCGGCGGCGCGGTCGTGGTGCCGGGTGACGACGCGACCACCAAGGTCGACGACTGGGTTCGGCTGCTGGGTGAGCATCGGGTCACCGTGCTCAACTGCGTGCCGTCGATCCTGGGCATGATCCTCGACCTCGCGCCGCTGGCCCCGTCGGTCCGGGAGATCATCATGGGCGGCGACAAGGTCGACGTCTCGCTGCTGCAGCGCGTCGGCGAGCAATCGCCGCATTGCCGTGCGGCCGGTCTGGGCGGGACCACCGAGACCGCGATCCATTCCACCTACTGCGCGGCGTCTGACCTGCCGGAAGGCGCTTCCTTCGTGCCCTACGGCGTTCCGCTCGCCGGCGTCCGATGCCGGGTGGTCGACGAGCGCGGACGCGACCGGCCCGACTTCGTGCCGGGCGAGCTGTGGATCGGCGGCGCCGGTGTCGCGGCCGGTTACCGCTCCGACCCGGAGCGCACCGCCGACCGCTTCGTCACCCACGAAGGGCATCGCTGGTACCGCACCGGCGACGTGCTGCGCTACCTGCCGGGCGGGTTCCTCGACTTCCTGGGCCGCGCCGACCACCTCGTCAAGGTGCGCGGCTACCGCATCGAACTCGGCGAGGTCGAGGCAGCGCTGCTGCGTCAGCCCGCGGTCAGCGGCGCGGTCGCGTGGTCGGACGGACGGGATCTGCGGGCCGCCGTCGCACTGGACGCCTCCCACGACGAGGTCAGCGGCGACGACCTGCGTACCGCTCTGGCCGTCGACCTGCCCGAGCACATGATTCCCCGCTCGATCGCCGTTCTGCCCGAGCTGCCGCTCACCGGCAACGGCAAATACGACCGCAAGAAGGTCCTCGACCTCGCCGCACCCGACGAGGCGCTCGGTGCCACCGCGCCGCGCACGCCGGTCGAGGAGGTGCTGGTCGACGTGCTCGCCGAGGTGCTCACCGCCCGGGCGCCCGGCGGACCGGACAGCGAGAACGCGATCGGTGTGCACGACGACTTCCTCGCGCTCGGCGGCGACTCGGTGCTGGCGACGCGCTTCGTCGCGCAGGTGCGCGAATGGCTCGCGGTGCCGCAGCTGTCGGTCGCGGACGTCTTCACGCGCCGCACGGTCGCCGGACTGGCCGAGCGGATCGTCGAACTCGACGCGGATGTCGACCTGGCCGCGGCCGACTATCTCGAAGTGATGGCCTTGTCCGACGAGGAGGTGGCAGCCGAACTCGCCGAGTGGGCACCTCAACCCCGCCCAGTGGGCACCTCAACCCCGCCGAGTGGGCACCCGGCCGGCGATGATGCCTCCCTCGCCGATCGCCTCAGCGCCGAGACGATGGACCCGCAGAACCATGCGGCGATCATCCGCGAATGGCTCAACCACCCCAAGTCGAAGTATTGGGAGATGCTGACCGCCTCCGAGGAGGAAGTCGCGAAGATGATTCGCGACGCCGACACCGGCAGCCCGTACGGGATGCGACTGGGGTACCTCGACGGCAAGCCCCAGTTCCTCTTCGAGCTCTACGACCCGACGATCAGCGAACTGGCCGACCCGGCCACCGGGTACGTGCACGCCGACGGCGACATCGGCATGCACCTGCTGGTCGCCCCGACCGAACAGCGGATCGCCGGCTTCACCGCCGAGGTGATGCTGCACATCATGCGGACCGCGTTCTTCGATGCGGGCGCAGCGCGCGTTGTCGTGGAACCCGACGTCCGCAACACGCACGTGCAACGGCTCAACGCCGTCGTCGGGTTCACCGTCGCCGGCGACTACCCGGTCGGCAACAAGACCGCGCGCCTGAGCTACTGCACCCGAGACGACTTCATTCGGCTCACCGACAGCGGCCGGCGCCTCGCCGACCTCGACGACGAGACCGAAGGCTAGGAACGAATGTCGACCACGAACACCGACGTGGCCCAGGTCCGCGAGGCCTGGGACACCTACCGTCTCCGGCTGGCCCGCAAGATCCTGGCCGAGCTGTGCCACGAGCAGATGGTCACCCCGCAGCGCCACGACGGCACTGACCGCACCTACGCGGTGCGCTCCGACGACGGGCGCACCACCTACACCTTCGACGCCGAGGTCCTCGCCCTCGATTCGTGGTGCATCGACGAGGCCAGCCTGCGGCGCAGCGTCGACGGGGCCGGTTTCCCGCTCGACCCGGTAGCGCTGATCGTCGACTTCGCCGAGACGATGGGGCTTGCCGGTGACGATCTCACCGCCTACCTCGAAGAGGTGGTGAACACCCTGGCGCTGGGCGCCGGCCGGCCCGCCGAGTTGCGGGTGACGGCCCGGGACCTGGCTCGTGGGGAAACCGATCCGGTAGTCGCCTTCCAGTCGGTCGAGGCGGCGATGACCGAGGGGCATCCGTGCTTCATCGCCAACGCCGGACGCATCGGCTTCAGCGCCGACGATCTGCACCGATACGCGCCCGAGTTCGGTCCGCGGATGCGACTGAACTGGCTGGCCGTGTGGGCCGACGACGTCGAGTTCGCCGCGATGTCCGACGTCGACTACGACTCGCTCCTCGATTCTCAGCTCGGTGCGGCGCAGCGCGCCCGGTTCGACGCGAACCTCATCGAACAGGGCCTCGACCCGGCCGACTACCGGTATCTGCCAGCCCATCCGTGGCAGTGGGCGAATCGGGCGGCGCGTCTCTTCGCCTCGGAGGTCGCCGCGCGGCGCATCGTCGATCTCGGTCCCTCCGACGACGAGTTCCAGCCGCAGCAGTCGATCCGCACGCTGTTCAACGTCACCGACCCGTCCCGGCACTACACCAAGGTGTCGCTGTCGATCACGAACATGGGCTTCACGCGCGGGATGTCAGCCGACTACATGAGCACGACGCCGCTCATCAACGACTGGGTACGCAGCCGCATCGGCGACGACGAGTACCTGCGCTCCATCGGATTCGAGGTCCTCTACGAGGTCGCCGCGATCGGCTACCGCAACCCCGCGCTCAACGCCGCGACCGAACCGGGCTCCGAATACCGGAAGATGCTCGCCGCGTTGTGGCGGCAGTCGCCGGTGCCGCTGCTGCGCGACGGCGAGGAACTGGCGACGATGGCCGCGCTGCTGCACGTCGACCACACCGGAGCACCGCTGATCGGCGCACTCATCGAGCGGTCCGGGCTGTCCCCGCTGGCCTGGCTGCGGCGCTACCTGCAGGCGTACCTGCATCCGATCGCCTACCTGCTGTACGCCCATGAGCTGAAGTTCTCCCCGCACGGCGAGAATCTGATCCTGATCCTCGACAACGGCGTTCCCGGACGGGTCATCCTCAAGGACATCGGCGAGGAGGTCTTCATCCTCGGCGAGTGCGACGACCTGCCGCCCGAATGCGCCCGCGCCCGATCGGAGGAGGCCGACGAGACCCGCAATCTGGGGATCCTCTCGGACGTCTTCGACGACTTCTTCCGTCCGCTCGCCGCACTGCTGCACGGCTACGGTCTCGTCGACGATCGTGACTTCTGGGCCGAGGTTGCCGCCAGCATCGACGCTTTCCAGGCGCAGCACCCCGAACTCGTCGATCGCTTCACCCGGTGGGACCTGTTCGCTCCGACGTTCGGCGCGATCCACCTCAACCGCCTGCAGTTGCGGAATCGGCAGCGCATGGCCGACCACGAGATCCCGTATGCGTCGATGGTCGCCGCCGGACACGACCTGGCCAATCCGATCGCTTCGGCGTCGGGAGACCAGGAGGACCAGGCAGCGCCGGCCGCCGGCGCCGCCGACCGCGACGATCTTTCGACGACGGTGGGTGCGCGATGACCGTCCAATACGAGCACGAGACCATTCGCGACGAGTGGGGAATCCCGCACGTGTGGGGGACGACCGCCGCGGGCGTCGTCTACGGCCAGGGGCGCGCGTGCGCCCAGGACCGGGCATGGCAGATCGAGTTCCTGCGGCTACGCGCCGAGGGCCGGACCGCCGAGGCGTTCGGGCCGATCGCCGTCGAGTGGGACCGTTTCGCCCGCCGTTCCGGGATGGATCGTTCCGCGCGCGCCGTCTACGAGCGGTCGACGCCGCGCACGCGTGAGCTGCTCGACGCCTATGTCGCCGGCGTGAACAGCGCGTTGGAGTCGTCGCGCGCACCCGAACTCGACGAGCTGGACCACCGGCCGAGCCCGTGGCAGCCGTGGACGCCGATCGCCGTCTTCCTGATGCACCACATCCTGTTCGGGCGGTTCACCACGAAGCTGTGGCGCGTGCAGACCGCGCGCGCCTTCGGCCGCGACGGGTTGACGATGTTCGACTTCGAGGGCGACGGCCCGCTGTCCGCCGACGCACCCGACCTGCCCGACGAGGAGTTCGTCGCCGATCTCCTCGCCGGTCTCGCCGACCGTGGTCTCGATACCGGTCTTCCGGGCGGTGGTCTCGATACGCCGAGTCGCTTCGCTCCCCGGCACTCGACCACCGACAACGCCGACCGTGCCCAAGATCCCGCCGACCGTGCCCAAGATCCCGCCGACCGTGCCCAAGATCCCGCCGACCGTGCCCAAGATCCCGCCGACCGTGCCCAGAATCCCGCCGACTGTGCCCACCCCGGCGATGCCATCTCGGGCAGCAACGCGTGGGGAGTCACGTCGGCGCGGACGTCGACCGGCGGCGCCCTGATCGCCGGTGACCCGCACCGCTTCCTGGAACTGCCCGGCATCTACTTGCAGTGCCAGCTCGGCTGCCCGGAGTTCGACGTCGTCGGGTTCGCCTTCGCCGGCGTCCCGGGCGTGCCGCATTTCGCGCACGCGCAAGAGGTGGCGTGGGCCATCACCAACGCGATGGGCGACTACCAGGACCTCTACCGCGAGAAGCTCGCTCGCGACGGCGACGGGATCACCGCGCTCACCCCAGACGGCGTGCAACCCGCGCAGTCGTGGACCGAGACGATCGCCGTGCGCGGCGGCGACGACGTCAGCGTCGAGATCGTCGTGACCGAGAACGGCCCGGTGATCCTTGGTGGGGCCGACGAAGGATACGCATTGAGCCTGCGGAGCCCCATGCTCGCCGGCTCCGAGGGCTTCAGTTTCGACGCGGTTCTCGACCTGCTGTTCGCCCGGTCGATCGCCGATGTGGAGGACGCGCTGGAATCGTGGTCAGAGCCGGTCAACCGGATCGTCATCGCTGACGCGGAGGGCCGCGTCCACCGGCAGGTCGTCGGGGCGATGCCGCGCCGCGCGTCGGAGAATTACTGGCTACCGGTTCCCGGGTGGGATGAGCGCTACCGGTGGGCCGGGTATCACGCGGCATCGGTCGCCGACGAGAGCTTCGACGGCGAGGTCGCCGACAGCGCGGTCATCGCCAATCAACGGATCACCGACTGCCCGCCGCTGCAACCGGTGACGACCGAAGCGGTGGCGCCCGGGCGGGCCAACCGCATCACCGAACTGCTGGCCGACGACGAGAACGTGTCGGTCGACGCATGCACCGAGATTCATCGCGACGTGTACCTCGACGACGCCTCGGATCTGGTGGACCTGATCAAGCCGCTGACCGGTTTGAGCGCCGGTGCCGAGCAGATCCGTGCCCGGTTGGTCGACTGGGACCGGTCGATGGCCGCCGACAGCGTTGAGGCCTATCTGTTCGCGGCGTTGCGCACGCGCCTCGTCGGTCCGATCGCCGGTCACGACGCGCTGGCCAAACTCCGCGAGCCGCACGGATTCTCACCGATCTTCGACCCCTGGTTCGCGCCGCATCCGCGCATCGGGGCGGCGTTCGCGACTGTGCTTTCGCGCTCGGCCGGCCTCGGCGTGGACACGGCCGGGCTCGCGGCTACGAGCCTGGAATCGCTGGCCGAGACGACCGGCGGTGGAGCCGATGCGCCCACGTGGGGAGAGCACCACCGGTTCGCCCCGATCCACGGGTTCGACCTGATGGGCGCGTCGCCGGCGCACCCGGAGCTGGCCGCGCGCGTCCGGCCCGATCGGGCACCGCTCGGCGGCGACGCCGAATGCGTCTTCGCTAACGCTAGTGCCGTCGGGTTCGACGACCAGTGCCGCGTCGGATCAGCGGCCCGCTATGTATGGGACCTCGCCGATCGCGACCGCGGCCGCTGGATCGTGCCCATGGGCGTCGACGGCGACCCGGGTGCCGCCCACTTCCAGGACCAACTGCCGCTGTGGGCCCGTGGCGAGACCATTCCCGTCGTCAGCGACTGGGCGGTGCTGCGCGAAGTTCGAGGCGCATCCGACGGGGCGGACCCGTCCGTATCCGACGTCCACGCATCCGAAGCAGCTGCTGCCACTCCGGGAGGATCCCGATGACCGACACCCGCGAAGCTCGCAAAGAACTGCTCCGCCGCCGCGCCGCCCAACGCCGAGTGGGCACCTCACCTTCGCCGAGTGGGCACCTCACCCCCGCCGAGTGGGCACCTCAACCCGACCGAGTGGGCACTCCTGCCCCGAGCGGGCTCGGTATCGCCGAGCGCCGGCTGTGGCGCATCCACCAGCTCGACCCGGCGTCGGTGTCGCACAACATCACGCTGCTCCTCGACGTCGAGGGCACGACGACCGAGCGACTGGTCGCCGGTATCGAGAGCGTCGTCGCCAACGCGGAAGTACTCGGGTCCGTCATCGCCGTCGACGACGCGGGGGATCCGCGTCGTGAGCCGGTCGAGGTGAAGGGCCGGTGGATCGAGCCGGGCGGCCTGTGGGCGCTGGGCACCGGACCGCTGGGCGAGGGGATCAGCGCTGAGCAGACCGCGGCTGCCCTGGCCCGCACCCCGTTCGACCTCACGCGTGAGGCGCCGCTGCGCGCCCGGGTGTTCGGGTCGACCGTGGTACTCAGCTTCCATCACCTCGCCGTCGACGACACTTCGTGGCCGCTGCTGCTGGGCTCGATCCTCGCGGGTGGTTGGCCTGTCGGGTCGCCGGGTCTCGATACGGGTTCTCGCCTAGCGGCTCGAACCCACTCGACCACCCAGGGGGTGCGTTCGGCCACTGATGAGGCCCGCTCGACCGCCCATGGGGGGCGTTCGGCTACCGATGAGGCCCGCTCGACCGCCCATGGGGGGCGTTCGGCTACCGATGAGGCCCGCTCGACCGCCCATGGGGGGCGTTCGGCTACCGATGAGGCGCACTCGACCACCCAGGGGGTGCGTTCGGCTACCGATGAGGCCCGCTCGACCACCCAGGGGGTGCGTTCGGCCACTGATGAGGCGCACTCGACCACCCATGGGGGGCGTTCGGCTACCGATGAGGCCCGCTCGACCACCGAGGGGGCGCACGCCGCGACTGCGGCCCGCGTCGACCTTGCCGTCGAGCATGCGCGTGCGACGTGGGCTGCCGACGATGTGCGATTCCCGCTTTCGGGTGAGCTGCCCGCGACCTCGCCGGAGCAGAGTTGGCTCGCACCGCTCGACGAAGCCCCCGGGCGCCAGCTGCGCCACGATCTCGACCAGGCCGACCTAGCGGCGTTCTCAGCGTTCGCCCCGACCGTCGGCGGCACCCCCAACGCGGCATTGATCGCGTTGGCCGCACTCGCCGTCACCACGCTGACCGGCGCCTACGACCACGTTCTGCTCGTACCCGCCGACAACCGGCAGCCGAGCCAGACCCCCGACAGGGTCGGCTACTGCGGCAACATCGTCCCGATCCGCTTCACCTTCGACGAGACGGGCACCGTCGGCGAGGCGATGCGCGCCGGACTGGCCGCGATCTACGCCTCCATGGAGTACACCGACGTCGATTTCGGTCCGGTGCTGACCGCACTGCGCCAAAGCGGCGGCCGGTTCCCGGTCGTGGAGATGATGGCGTCGGTCCGCAACGCGCCCATGCACGGCATCCCGGTCCCCGACGGCGTCCGCGTCGACTACCGGTCGATCTCCACCGGCATCGCGCCGTACCCGATGACCCTGGCGATCGAACTCGCCGACGACGAACCAGGCCCGCTCGCGACCGCTCCCGGCGCACGGGCACATCTAGAAGTCGACTACCAGCTCGGCACCGGCGAAGTGATCGCCGATCGTGCCGTCGAGGTGGTCGCCGCCCTGTTGCACCGCATTCCGACCGCCGTCGACGAACCGTTGACCGCGCTGGTCGAGAGCGTCGCAACTCCGACGGGAGCGCGATGACGCGTACTCCGTCTACCCACCCCCCGACAACGATGAGGCAGCGCATGACAGAGCAATCCGAAGCACCACAGAGCCGGTTCTCCCGGCCAGGACACGGCTGGGACCGTGTCGGTCAGCAGCTGATCGGTGCTGCCGCAGCAGTCGCCGATCGAGGTCAGCGCGCCCCGCTGCCGATCGGTGCGCCCGAGGAGGTGCTCGCGCAAGTGGCCGCCGAACTCGGTTCGCGGGATCTGCCGGCCGCCGGAATCGGTGAGCAGGCCGCACTCGACCGGATGGCGCGCATCGTCCACGAATACGGACTGAACCTCACCCACGAGCTGTGCGCGGCGCACCTGCAGCCGCCGCCGCTGTCGGTGGCCGTCGCCGCCGACGCGCTCGCCAGTGCGACCAACGCCTCGCTGGACACCTACGACTCCGGTCCGGCGACGCTGGCCATCGAGTCGTGGACGGTCGAGGCGCTGGCCCGGCTGGTCGGATTGCCGTCGACGTCGGGGGGCGTCTTCGGTCCGGGCGGCTCGTACTCGAACCTGCTGGCAATGCTCATCGCCCGCGACCAGGCCGGTGCGAAACGCGGCATCGACATTCGGCAGCACGGCGTGAGCGCGCTGGGCGCACCGGTCGTCCTGTGCAGCAAGGTCGCGCACTTCTCCGTCCAACGTGCTTGTGCGGCACTGGGATTGGGCGAGTCGGCGGTGATCACCGTCGATTGCGACTCGGAGCACCGCATGCTGCCCTCGGCGCTGGAGGCCGTGCTCGACGACCTGGCATCCGCGCCCGGACCGCAGCGGACGCCGTTCGCCGTGGTCGCGACCGCCGGCACCACCGACTTCGGCACGGTCGACCCGTTGCCCGAGATCGCCGAGATCGCCCACCGCCACGGCCTGTGGCTCCACGTCGACGCCGCCTACGGGTTCGGAGCCCTGTTCTCCGATCGCTTCGCCGGGCTGCTTGCCGGCATCGAGCTGGCCGATTCGATCACCCTCGACCTGCACAAGGTCGGGTGGCAGCCGGCGGCGGCGAGTTTGCTGCTGCTGGCCGACACCGACAGCTTCTCGTCGCTGGACCGCTCGGTGGCCTACCTCAACCCGGAGGACGACCTGCAGGCCGGATTCGGCGGCCAGCTTGGACTCACGTTGCAGACGACGCGCCGCCCCGACGTCCTCAAGGTCGCGACGACACTACTGGCCTACGGGCGCAGCGGGCTCGGCGACATGCTCGACGCCTGCCACGACCTGGCCCGGCACGCGCAGGAACGCATCGACACCGAGCCGCAACTGGAGCTGGTGTCGGAGGCGACGCTCACCACCGTGGTGTTCCGTTACCTCTGCGACGACCTGGACATCGACCAGGTCAACGCCGAACTGCGACGCCGTCTGATCAGCTCGGGCACGGCCCTGATCGGTCGCACCCAGGTGCGGATCGGCGCCGACGGCGAGCCGCGCACCTGCCTAAAGCTGACGCTGCTCAACCCCGAGACGTCGCCGGCCGACATCGGACGGCTCTTCGACGAAATCCTGCGGGTCGCTCTGGAAGTGGAATCAGAGGGCCTGCCCGCCGCACTGAACGTAGGAGCTGCACATGAGTGACCCGACGACTCGAGAACAGGTGGAGGTCCTGGCGATCGGCTGCGGCCCGTTCAACCTCGGCCTGGCCGCCCTCGCCTCCACCGTCGACGACGCCGACGTCCTCGTCGTCGATTCCTCCGACCGCTTCGCCTGGCACCCGGGGCTGATGTTCGACGACGCCAAGCTGCAGGTCAGCTTCCTGTCGGACCTCGTCTCGCTGGTCGACCCGACGCATCCGCTGTCGTTCCTCGCCTATCTCGCCGACGTCGACCGCCTCTACCCGTTCCTGGTGCGCGAGGACTTCTTCCCGACGCGCCGCGAATACGAGGCGTACCTGCTGTGGGTCATCGACCGCGTGCAGGGCCTGCGGTTCGGCACCACCGTCGAGGAGGTCCGCTGGGACGAGGAGGCCGAGCACTTCGAAGTCGACCTGACGACCGGAGCCGACGGATCGTCGACGGTGATCGCGCGCCACGTGGTCGTCGGCATCGGCACCGAGCCGTTCGTCCCCGACGCGGTGGCGGCTGACTCACCGTCGCTGATCCACAGCGCCGACTACCTGTTCCGCCGCGACGAGGCACGCGCGGCACAGTCGGTGACCGTCATCGGTTCCGGCCAGTCCGGCGCCGAGATCGTCGCCGATCTCCTGGAGGCCAACCTCGACGGCGGCCCCGCGGTGCGCTGGTGGACGCGGACCCCGTGGTTCGCGCCGCTGGACTTCACGAAGCTGTCGCTGGAGATGACCACCCCCGCGTACATGGAGTACTTCCACTCGCTGCCGGAGCAGACCCGTGACGAGGTCCGCAAGGGTCACTGGCAGTTTCATAAGGGCGTCTCGAGCGAGACGCTGGCCCGGCTGCACGACCTGCTGTACCGGCGCGAGTTGCTCGACAAGCTGCCGGCCGTGCAGTTGCGCAACGGTGTGGAGATCGAGGGCATCGAACCGATCTCCGACGGCGGTCTGCGGGTGCGCGGCCGTCACGTCGACACCGGGAACCTGTTGTCGCACAACACCGACCTGGTGATCGCGGCGACCGGCTACACCGAGCGCAAACCGCGGTTCCTCGGGCCGATCGACGACCGGCTCAAGCGTGACTCGCGCGGCCGGTTGGTGATCGGGGCCAATCACTCGGTCCTGGCGGACGGCGCACTCGCCGACCGCCTGTTCGTGGCCAACGCCGAACACCACGCCTACGGCGTCTCCGCGCCGAACCTGGACATCGGTGCGGTGCGCAACGCCAAGATCCTCAACACCGTCCTGGGCCGCGAGGAGTACCGCCTGCAGCGCCAGACCGCCTTCACCAGCTTCGGCGTCGGCGACGACCTCGTCGTCGAGTAACCGTTCCCGACTTCACTGACTAACCCTGATTTGGAAGGACCGAGTGACAATGACCGCGATTGCGACATTGGTTCGCGAGCCCGAGATCTGCGCCACGTGGGCGCGCGCCGGACTCGCCGACACACACCTTGTCTATGAGAAAGCCGACGAATGGGTGTTCGCCGGCGGCATCCGCAGCGAGATCATCCTGACCGCGCGCGATGTTCGGATCATCGTCCGCGATGGCGACGGTGAGCCGTCGGTGCGCACCTCGTCGTACAGCGTGCGGCCGGCACAGGCCCTCGAGGAAGCGCTCGCGAGCCTGGATCTCGACGAGTGGCGGGCGTACGGCTGGGTCGGCTTCGACTTCTGCGCGCCCTTCCTCGGCGCGGCCGGGTACCTGGCCGACGACGACGTGCTCGCCCACATCTTCGTCCCCGAGTTCGAGGCATTCCTGTCCCGCGACGGCGGAATCCGCTTCGCCGGCGCCGACGAGGAATTGCGCCGCCGGATGCTCGAACTGGCGGAGGAGCCGATCACCGTCGACGAGTCCGCGCGCCGTCCGCTCTCGGTGACCGAGGACCCGACGGACTACCGTGGCCGGGTCGCGACGGCGATGGGCGAGATCCGGTCGGGCCGCTACGAAAAGGTCATCATGTCCCGCGAGGTGACGGTGCCCTTCGACGTCGACATCCCGGCGACCTATCTGACCGGGCGTCTTGCCAACACACCCGCCCGGTCCTTCATGTTCCGCCTGGGCGGCCTCGAAGCCGCGGGCTTCTCTCCGGAGTTGGTCGGCTCGGTCGACGCCGACGGCGTCGTCACCACCGAGCCGCTGGCGGGCACCCGCGCGTTCGGCGTTTCGCCGCAGGCCGACGCGGCCGCTCGCGAGGAGTTGGAGAACGACGCGAAAGAGATCGTCGAGCACGCCATCTCGGTGCGCACCTCCTACGCGGAGGTCGCGACCGTGGCCGTGCCGGGGACGACGGCGGTCAGCGAGTTCATGACCGTGCGCCCGCGCGGCAGTGTGCAGCACCTGGCGTCGACGGTCGTCGGTCAGCTGGCGCAACCGCATTCGGCCTGGGATGCGCTGGAGGTCCTCTTCCCGTCGGTGACGGCCTCCGGCATCCCGAAGTCGCCGGCCATCGACGCCATCTACCGGCTGGAGGCCACCCGCCGCCGCGTGTACTCCGGCGCGGTGGTGACGGTGTCGTCGTCGGGCGACCTGGAGGCCGCCCTGGTGCTGCGATCGGTGTACCGGGACGGCGAGCGCAGTTGGCTGCGGGCCGGCGCCGGGGTCGTCGGGCAGAGTAACCCTGAGCGCGAGTTCACCGAGACCTGCGAGAAGCTGGGCAGCGTCGCCCCCTATCTCGTCGCCGATCCCGGGCAGGCCGGCCGATGAGCGCCGGGCTGAGCGAGGCGCGGACCTTCGGCCATCGCCACGTTGCGCCGCTTCGGTAAGACCGACTACCTCAAGGCGGTCGCCGAGCGGGCGATCGACGGCGAAGAGGTGATGTGCATCGGCGCGTCGGAGGAGTCCGGCGGATCCGATCTGCAGATCGTCGAGACTCTGGTCTCGCCCGAGGCGTCGGGTGGCGCAGCGGGATTCCGCGTGCGCGGTCGCAAGAAATTCTGCTCGCTGTCGCCGATCGCCGGGCATATGATCGCGGTCGCGCGCAAGGAGGGCAGCAGCCACGGCGACAACGTCGTCATCGCGGTGCCGATGGATGCGCCCGGCGTCGTCGTCGGCGAACGCTATCGCAAGCTGTCGGCCGGCCCGCTCGACACCGCCCCGGTCGACATCGACGCATGGGTGCCGGAGGAGGCGCTGATCGCGCGCGCCGGCACCGGTCTTGCAGTCATCAGCTGGGGACTGGCGCACGAGCGGCTCTCGGTCGCGGCGCAGGTGGCGTCGGCGTGCGACCTCATCCTGGGTATCACGCTGGCGCGGATGATGGACCGTGAACAGTTCGGTAAGCGGCTCTACGACCACCAGGCGCTGCGTCTGCGCGTCGCCGATCTGCACGCGCGCGTCGACACGCTGCGTTTCGCGCTGGACGGGATCGCCGCGGCCGGGCCGATGAACCTGCGCACGGCCGCCGCGATCAAGGTGACGTCGGTGCGGTTGGCCGAGGAGGTGGCCGGTGAGTGCCTGCACATCTTCGGCGGCTCGGGCTTCCTGACCGACGAAACCCCGCTCGGCCGGTGGTGGAAGGACATCAAGCTCGGCCGGGTCGGCGGAGGCACGGACGAGGTGCTCTGGGAGCTCGTCGCCGCCGCGATGAAACCGAACACCGAGGCCTACGAGAACCTGTCTGCGCACATCGTCTGACGGTCCCATGGGTGCGGGTATCGAGGCCGTCTTGCGGGGTCTCGATACACCCCAGTCGCTGCGCTCCTGGGGCACTCGACCACCGTGGGTTCGGGTGGCGAGTTCGTGTTGCGGGGTCTCGATACGCCCGACTCGGCTAGCGCCTCGCCGGGCACTCGACCACCGTGGGTTCGGGTGTCGAGTTCGTGTTGCGGGGTCTCGATACACCCCAGTCGCTGCGCTCCTGGGGCACTCGACCACCGTGGGTTCGGGTGGCGAGTTCGTGTTGCGGGGTCTCGATACGCCCGACTCGGCTAGCGCCTCGCCGGGCACTCGACCACCGTTGGGGCGCGAGGCGATGCCAGTGTGGGTGGTCGAGTGAATCCGAGCGAAGCGAGGATTCGTATCGAGACCCGGTGAGACGACGTCGTCGACGCGACCGGCACCGATGGTCAGTCGAGCAGCTCGACGATCGTCGCGTTGGCCATGCCGCCCGCCTCGCACATGGTCTGTAGGCCGTAGCGGATGCCGTTGTCGCGCATGTGATGCACGAGGCGGGTCATGAGGATCGCGCCGGAACCGCCGAGCGGATGCCCGACGGCGATCGCCCCGCCGAGCGGGTTGAGCGCGTCGTCGCCCGCGCTCGTCTCGGCCTGCCACGCCAGCGGAACCGGCGCGAACGCCTCGTTGACCTCGAACGCGCCGATGTCGGTGATCGACAGTCCCGAGCGTTCCAGCGCCTTGTGCGTCGCGGCGATCGGCGCGGTCAGCATGATGACCGGATCATCGCCGGCGAGGACGGCGGTGTGGATGCGGGCCATCGGCGTCCAGCCCTGTTTGCGCGCATACTCGCCGGTCGTGACCAGCAGCCCGCCGGCGCCGTCGGAGATCTGCGACGAGTTGCCCGCCGTGATCACCCCGTCCTCGTCGAAGGCGGTCTTCAGACCGGCGAGCTTCTCGACGGTGGTGCCGCGGCGCAGTCCCTCGTCGACGGCGAGTTCGTCGAGAGCGACCAACTGCCGGTCGAAAGCGCCGGAGTCGATCGCCGCGGCCGTCCGCTCGTGGGAGCGCGCCGAATACTCATCGACCTGTGCGCGCGACATGCCCCACTTGCGCGCCACCATCTCCGCGCCGATGCCCTGGTTGAAATCGTCGACGCCGTAGCGGTCGAGCACCGATGCCGGATACGGCTCACCGCCGGCGCGTGCCGATCCCATGGGCACACGAGACATGGATTCGACACCGCCGGCGATGGCCAGGTCATATTGACCGGAGATCACACCGGCGGCGGCGAAGTGCACGGCCTGCTGTGCCGATCCGCACCGGCGGTCGACGACGGTCGCGGGAACCGATTCCGGCCAGCCTGCGGCCAGCACGCCGACGCGGCCGACACTGCCCGCCTGGTCGCCGACCTGGCCGACGCAGCCCCAGACCACGTCGTCGACCGAGGCCGGATCGAATCCGTTGCGCTCGGCGAGCGCGGTCAGCACTTTCGCCGAGAGGTCGCCGGGATGGATGCCGGCCAGCGAGCCGTTCCGCTTCCCGATCGGGGTCCGTACCGCGTCGACGATCACCGCATCTCTCATACGGCCATTGTGGCACCGGTCACGTTCGGCTCAGCCTTGCGGGTCCTTGAAGTAGACGAGCTGGTGCGTGGTGGCGAGCAGGACGTCGCCGCCCCAGAGCTGACCGTCCTGATCGAAGTGACCGTTGCCGAAGCGAGCGGCCCGCGCGGTGCCGAGAACGTGGCCGCTGCCGTGGGCGGCGAGCTCGTCGGGGGTGGCGTGGAAGTAGGTCGTCAGCGTGATGGTCCCGGCCGGCATGTAGGTGCCGTGGCGCAGGAAGACGCGCGGGAAGAAGGCGTCGGCCATCGAGGTCAGCGACGGGTAGTCCAGCGGGCGTTCGGGAAGGTCGCGCAGCCAGACTGTCGACGTGGAGTCTTCGCTCTTACCGTCCTCGAGACCGCCGACCACGAACCGCTTGTCGTAGTTGCGCGCCCACGCGATGAAATCGGGGAAGTCCACCGCCGCAACGGATTCCGGGTCCGGCGCGTCGGGTCGCTGTGCCTCGGTGTCGGCCCACGTCTCGCGGTGGATCCCGAACACGGCGCTGCCGGTGGAGACCACCGACCCCTCCTGCTCAATGGTGAACGTCCAGTGCTGGTTCGTCCGGTTGGTGCGCACGATCACCGGGCGCAGGTCCCAGGTGCCGTTCGCGACGGGAGCCGCGTAGTTGATGGTCAGTGCGAGCGGGTTGCCGAGGATCTCGGGGTGCTGCTGGAGGGCGTTGATGACGGTCGCGGCCGTGATGCCGCCGAACGGGCCGACCATGTTGTCGTATGCGTCGTGGGTGGTGGCGTGGAAGACACCGTCGGGCTTGGCCGCGACGGCGATCGCTTCGTCGAACACGTGGGTCATGATTCGACCCTAGTGTCCGGTGCGGCCGAGGTTTGAGCGGCATCGGGCTGGTGGCCAGGCCTCGGCCGAAGCCCGGGAGTCCTTGGGCGGGCGGCGGCTACCCGGCGGTCGCTGCGCGGTCTTCCTCGCCCATCGTGTCCTCGAGTTCGGCGGGGGAGTAGTCGAGGTCGATCTCGGCGGGCGGGCGGCCGCGCGCCGATTCGATGGCGCCGAGCCGGCGCTGGGCGCGGTCGGCGGCGTAGGTGACGAACTCGTCGTTGTCGATGCCGAACGGCGGTTCGTCGAAGCGGTCGTTGACCCAGGTGATCATGTCGAGGGCTATCGGCAGCAGTTCGCCCATCCGTTCCATCACGACATCCCAGAGCGAATCGTCGGCAGCGACATGGCGTCGACAGGTGAACGTGCCCCACGCCATGTGCCTGCGTTCGTCGTCGGAGATGTGGCTGATGAGGTCCTGCATGCCGTGCAGTATTTGGTTGTCGGCGCAGACCTTGTTCCACGCGTAGTAGCCGGTCAGGGCGAGGCTGCCCTCGATGACGTGGTTGTAGGTGACGCTGGCACGGACCTGGTTGCGCGGCGACGGGTCGTCGCGCAGGATGCCGAGCGACTGGGGCAGCTCCTCGTAGAAAAGCTTGCGGTAGTGCGGGTTCTCGGCGACGTAGGGATGCAGGTCGTCGGTCAGGCCAACGGCGTCCATCCAGAGGCGGAAGCCCTGCGCGTGCTTGGCCTCCTCGAGGCAGAACTGGGACAGGTACATCTCGTCGCCGAAACGGCCCTCGGCCGCCATCGCACCGATGAACGGCTGGATGTCTTCGGTGACCGCTTCCTCGCCCGCGACGAATTGGGCGACGAGGTAGCAGGCGCTGCGCCGCTGCTCGTCGTTCAGGCCGTCCCAGTCGGCGGCCTCCTTGGTGAAGTCGAGGTCGGCGGGATTCCAGGTCTTCGCGTTGCCCTTGGTGAACAGTCGCAGCGGGAAGGACTCCCAGTGCAGGCCGCCGGAGCGCAACGATGCGAAACCGTCTCGTAGTTCGGCTGGTGATTGGGCTGTGGTCATGTCGCGACGATAACCACGTCGAGCAGCGCGGCGTGCCGGATCGGCCGAGTCAGTCGAAGGTGCCGTCCACGTAGAACCACTGTCCGTTCTCGCGGACGAATCGGGATCGTTCGTGGAGGACGCCGATCGTGCCGTCGGGAGTGAGGTAGGTGGCGCGGAACTCGACGATGCCGGTGTCGTCGTCGGGTCCGCCGCCTTCGGTGTCGACGATCTGCAGACCGCGCCAGACCGGATTGTCCGAGAGGTCCAGCGAGTCGGGGCGCGTCGAGGAATGCCAAGTGGTGAGCAGCCAGTCGCGGTCGCCGTCGCGGAACGCCGCGAACCGCGACCGCATCAGTTCTTCCGCAGTTGCCGGACCGGTCACGCGTGGCAGACTACCCGCGTCCTTCCGCCGAGTGGGCACCTCACCTGCGCCGAGTGGGCACCTCAACCCCGCCGAGTGGGCACCTCACCCACGCCGAGTGGGCACCCCGCCTGCGCCGAGTGGGCACCCCAACCCCCGCCGAGTGGGCACCCCAACCCCGCGGTTGAAATCTCGGTGAGCGTGGGCTTCCCGGAGCAGTGGCGTCGGCAGCAGGATCGGAGCATGAAAGTGGCGGCGATAGCGCGTCGGCGGCGTTGACCGCCGTGGTGCTCGGTGCGACACCCGTAGCGGCTGAGCCTCCACGTCCGGACCCCGATCAGCCCGCGAACGGCCGGTCCGCGCCGGGATACCGAACCGAGCACACGGTGACGCCGCCGTTCTCGCCGATCCAGGTGCCGCCGCCCATCGTGACCGGTGGCGACGCCCGATCGCGGACCGTCGTGTACCGGGCGTATCCATTCCTCGCCGATTGGCTGCACCGCGCGATCGGACGTCAGCCCTGGGAGGTGCGCGGCGCTGCCCGGCTCACTTTCGTCAACCCTGTCGACGGCAGGACGGTCGTGATCAATCCCAACGGGCACTGCGATTTCACCGACGGTCAGCACTTGGGAAAGGGGCGCGCGTTGGAGCCGATCGTGGTCGACGCGGGAGGATTCGCGGTGCGGATCGAGCCGCGGGCCCATCGGCTGTAACGATGGACTGATGATCGACTATCCGGAGCTGGCCGGACAAGCACGGGAATTGCTCGCCGGCGAGTCCTACCCCGTGGCCAACGCTGCCAACCTCTCGTCGCTGGTGTTCCACGCACTGCCCGAGGTGAACTGGGCGGGTTTCTACTTCTTCGACGGGACTGAACTGGTCGTCGGCCCGTTTCAGGGCAAGCCCGCGTGCGTGCGCATCCCGCTCGACCGTGGTGTGTGCGGTGCGGCCGCGCGGACACGGGTGACTCAGCTCGTCCCTGACGTGCACGCCGTGGCCGACCACATCGCCTGCGACCCCGACAGCCGGTCCGAGCTCGTGGTCCCGATCGTCAAGAACGGCCAGCTGCTCGGCGTTTTCGACATGGACAGCCCGGTCACCGGTCGTTTCTCCGACGACGACCGGCGCGGCATCGAGCAGATTGTGGACGTCTTCGTGGCTTCCTTGGCCGACGAGGCGCCGCTGATTCCTGATGCGTAGCGGGCATCCGACGGAGCCCGACTATTCACAGGTTCACGGTGTCAGGCCGGGCCCTTTGATGAGCGGGAGGTCGAGGGTGGTGCGGATGCCGGGCGGCCCGTCGACGATGGCGGGGATCGCGTTCACGATGCGCCCGGCCCCGGCGACAATGGCCGCGTGGTTGTGGTCGCCCCGATTGCTCGACGGAATGATCTCGATCTCGTACGACGGCTCGCCGGCGATCTCGACGCGATAGCAGCCGCCTCCCTTGGACGGGCGTTGCCAGTCGGGGCGCAGATCGGGGCGCAGACGAGTCACATGTTCGATGACGATGGCCGGCTTCCCGTCGACCATGCCGCAGATCTCGAAACGCACCGCGGCGCGCGTTCCCTTCTTGATCGTGCCGGCGGCGATCTCGAAGGTTTCCGGTGCGGGTTCGCTCTCGTGATGCTCGACAACGTCGTCGATCGTCACACCGAAGCCGTCGGCGAGGATCTGCAGCGTCGTTCCCCACGCCATGCCGAGGATGCCGGGCAGGAACAGCATCGGCGTCTCGTCGAGGGGTTTGCCGAAGCCCATGACGTCGAACATGACCGTGCTGCCGTCGTAGGTGGCGTAGTCGGCGAGTTCGAGGCAGCGCACCTGCGTGACGCGCTGGCAGGTGCCGGCGAAGGCGAAAGGAATGAGGTCGTTGGCGAAACCGGGGTCGACGCCGCTGATGAAGATCGAGGAGTCGTACTCCTTGGTGGCGGCTTCGATCTTGTCGATTGCCTTGGCGGGCATGACATTCCACGGGTACTGCAGGCCGCCGGGCGCGGAGCCGACGACGTCGATGCCGGCGGACAGCAGGGTGAGGCAGTCGTTGAAGGATTCGATCGGCCGGGTGTCGCCCATGGCGCAGTAGACGGCGCAGTCGGGCTTCGTCGCGATGAGTTCGTCGAGCGAGCCGACGGCCGTGATGCCGGTCGTCGTGTCCAGGCCGGCGAGTTCGCCCGCGTCCCTGCCGACCTTGGCGGGCGTCGAAACGCATACTCCGACGAGTTCGAACCGCGGATCCTCGATCAGTTGGGTAAGGGCGAGTCGACCGACGTTCCCGGTTCCGACGTGTGCGACGCGGATGGCCATGTGGTTTCCCTTCTCGGCGAAGAACAGGCAGGTCCGGGCGTTTCCGCAGGTAGATGTACATCTGTCCGGACTACTGTCCAATTCAGTAGACCACAGATCGGTAGAACGTGTTCTCATTTTTGGTTTTGCGGGGTACCGTTGCTCGCCATGGGACGCGTAGACGACAAAGTCGCACTGATCACCGGAGGCGCTCGGGGCATGGGTGCCGAGCATGCGCGGGCTCTCGTCGCCGAGGGCGGGAAGGTCGTCGTGGGCGACATCCTCGACGACGAGGGCAAAGCGCTGGCGGAGCAGATCGGACCGTCGGCGCGATATGTCCACCTCGACGTGACGAGCGAGGACGATTGGGATGCGGCGATCAAGACCGCGGTCGACGAGTTCGGCAAGCTCAACGTCCTGGTCAACAACGCCGGCATCGTCAACGGCGCGCCGATCGAGAAGTTCCGCATCGACAAATGGCGCCAGATCATCGACGTGAACCTGACCGGGACGTTCATCGGCATGGTCAAGTCCGTCGACCCGATGAAGGAAACCGGCGGCGGGTCGATCATCAATGTGTCGTCGGTCGAGGGGTTGCAGGGCAGCCCGTGGGCGCACGGCTATGTCGCGTCGAAGTGGGGGGTGCGTGGTATCGCGAAATCGGCGGCTTTGGAGTTGGCCCCGCACAACATCCGCGTCAACTCGATCCATCCGGGCCTCATCCGCACCCCGATGACCGAGAACATCCCCGACGGCATGATCAAGATCCCGATGGGGCGCGCCGCCGAACCGTCGGAAGTGGCGACCTTCATCGTCTTCCTCGCCAGCGACGAGTCGTCGTACGCCACCGGCACCGAGTTCGTCATGGACGGCGGGCTGACAGCGGGCGAGGCGCCGTAGCGACGGACTAGCAGACCAAAGATCGAAGGAGCTTCCCATGGCCTATCAACTCATCTGCCCCTGCGGGCGCAACATCACGTCGCTCAGCGACGAGTTCGTCGGCGACGTTCAAGCACATCTCGCCGCCGAACACCCCGGACGCAACTACTCGGCCGACGACATCATGTCCATGGCGATGGAAGTCTCCGACAAACTGGTGACGCCGAAGTCCTAGTGCCGTAGCGAGTCGGCGCTACCCATCACGAGTCGATAAGCGATGGAAGGCTCTCAGCCCACGCGTCGGTGATTCGCTGGATCGGGGCGAGTCGGTCGGGAAAGTCCTTGTGCCGTGGCATCTCTGCGGTGAGGCCGAACCGAAACTGCCACCTCCCCGTCGGGGAAAACAGACATGCTGCGACGACGTCGAAGGCGTCGGCTGGGTAGAAGCGGGAGGCTGGGTCACCTTTGGAGGCGCGGGTCTTCTGCACCTCGACCTTGAACTCCCCGCCAGCAGTAGCCTTGGGGCTCGCGTTCTTGCATTCGACGCGCACGAAGGTGCCGTCGTCGAGAGTGACGTCGAAATCGTGCATCGCATCGACATCGAGCCGGTCGACCGAGGCGACACCGGGAGCATCGGAGAGTTGTTTCTCGAGGTGGTACTCGGCGACCCCACCGCGCACTGCGACGGAAAGCCGGTTGCGGCCGCCGATGATGTCGAGGATCTGTTCGCCGGTGAGTGCGAACTGTTCTTCGAGCACGTGGCGCGGCGTCGGCTCGTTCGGGAGGGCGCGATCGGCCATAGCAATCGCGGTGCTGAACCGCAGTGGCGGGTCAAGGCGAAGGGCGGTGGCCCGACGCTCCAGACGGGCATAGTCGATGAGCCGGTCGGATGTGAACGCGACGACGGTCTCCAAGCTCGTGGGCGAGCGCGCCTCGGAGCGTTTGGTGCCGCTTCGATTGACCTTCTCCCATACGTGCCAGCCGGTCTGTTTCGCCTCTTCGATATCGGCGTCCTTCGCATAGAACGAAATTCCCATGGGCAATGGGTCCCAGAGGTTGGCGTCCAGCCCGAGCATCACCTCGTCGTCCAGATCGATGCCTACGATCAGAGTGACGTCGACACCCGCCGGATCGCGGCCGACGGGGTGCTCTCGCTTCCAACTCTCGTCGGAGCCATACCGAAGCTGGCCTCGGATCTCGTCGGACGGGCGATTCCGGATCGTGTTGCGAGTGATCCGGAACGGGTAGACCAGCATCCCGATGCGTTCGTCGGAGTCGATCTGTACGCCCAGGTAGACCGGTGCGCGGCCGGGATTGCTGGCGTAGAGCACGCGGCCACCAGACTCCTCAATGGCGCGTTGCAGGAAGCGATGGAGGTCGGAACGGCCTTGGACCCGATAGACCTCGCCGTAATCGCGACCGGCCAGCTTATCTTCCATAGCGTCCTTCTGATAGAAAACTCGCGCACCCGAGCGCGATGGGCATGTCGGAGGGCGCTGACAGACTGGTCTCGACGATACTGGTAAGACGCGCCACGCTCCGCCGACGACGAGCCGAGCGACCTGATGGACTGAGGTGACGAGATGGGTGAACGGCTCCCGGTGGTGAGCCTGTTTTCTGGCGCGGGAGGGCTCGATCTTGCTGTAGAAAGAGTCGACGCGGAACCCTTGGAGTCGTCTGATCGAGGGGACGGGCTGCTGAGCGTGTCGGTCGCGACCGACTACAACGACGCGGCTCTGCAGACGCTCAAGGCGAACTTCCGTGAGACCAGGACGCTCACCGGTGACATCCGCAAGGTCTCGACCGAGCAGATTCTCGACACAGCTGGCCTGCGGCCCGAGGAGCCCGTTCTTCTCGTCGGAGGTCCGCCGTGCACGCCGTTCTCCAAGTCGGGATTCTGGCTGGAGCAGAAGCGGGAGAGCCGAGACCCCAACGCTTCGTTGCTCGACGAGTATGTGCGCGTGGTACGGGACGCGCGGCCCGAGGCCTTCATTTTGGAGAATGTTCAAGGCTTGACCTACAAGACGCACAGAGGGCAGTTCGAACGTCTACTCAAGGGGCTGGGCGAACTGGGATACAACCCGCAATGGAAGGTACTGCTCGCGGCCGATTATGGCGTACCGCAGCTGCGACGCCGGGTGTTCGTCGTCGGACGGCGTGATGGTGAACCGTTCGAGTTCCCCGAGCCGACGCACTCCGGGTGGAGTGAGCACACGCGAACCTTCGACGTCAGCAAATTGCCGTATGTGACTGCATCGCAGGCGTTCACAGGTTTGCCGAGGCTGGTGCGCGTTCCCGATGACCAGATCGTTGACGGTCGGTACGGACAGCTCGCCGCGGAGGTCCCTGCCGGACAAAACTATCTCTGGCACACCGAACGTTACGGCGGTCGCAATCGCTTCGAATGGCGAAGCCGCTATTGGACATTCCTGCTGCGGCTCGACCCAAACCGGCCATCGACGACGCTCCAGGCTCAGCCGGGCCCATGGGTCGGTCCGTTCCATTGGGAGAACGTCCAGAATTCGGCTGGGGACGAGCGTGCTCGGCGACTTGGCATCGACGAGATGCTTCGGTTGATGTCGTTCCCCGACGATTTCAGGATCGGCGGGACCCGTGCCGACGTTCAGCGGCAGTTGGGCAATGCGGTTCCGCTCGAGTTGGGTAAGGCGGTTGTCCGCGCGCTGATGACTCAGCTCGGCTATCTGGAGCGGGAGGGCATGTCCCGCGAGGTGGTAGTCGCGTAAGGACGACGCGATATGAAGAGTCGTTCCACTCCGCCTTCCGGCTCGGTCGGATCCGACGGCGCCGATCGGCGAACCTGGGAACCCCCTGGGAGGTCGGTTCGAGGGTGCTTTAGGCCATTCCCTTGTGTCAGGGGTGCGTGCCAGCCTTGAGGTACACAAAGCGACTCGAGGAAGGCACGTCATGTCTATTCGGCACACCGGAAAGCACAGCATCGTTGCCACGCCCTCGTACCGCGTTCACCGTCGGACGACGGTGATCCTCTCAGCGATCGTGGTCAACCTGTCGTTGATCGTGATGATCGTCGCCAACCAGGTCTACTTCAACGAGACCGGTGGCACGCTGATCCCAGGCATCTCGCTGTAACTCCCTGCGCAGTGAGAACTGCGGCGTCCCCGGAACCCTTGGAAGAAGGCTCCGGGGCCGCCGTGCTTTCGGTGCCCAGTCGGCGGGGGTGAGGTGCCCACTCGGCGCGGGTGAGGTGCCCAGTCGGCGGGATGGCGGGAGGGCTCAGCGCCGCCTGCGCCCGGCGGCCGACAGCATGTCGCCGAGCTCCGTGAACTTCACGCGGGGCCGTCCCTGAGGAGTTCCGGCAGCCACCTCGCGCCGGTCGATCTTGCGCATACCTCGATAGCCGACGACGGCGCGGTTACGTCGCCGCAGCAACGCGTCGAAGGCGTCGGGCTCCGCGGTGGACCGCGCGAGCCGATCGTTGACCGCGTCGTCGATGAACCGCTCGACCGTCGAGATCGCCTGTTTCTTGTTGGCGCCGATGCCGCCGGTGGCGCCGCGCCCGGCCCAGCCCAGGACGTAGGAGCCCGGGATCACCGCGCCCTCGTCATCGACGAGTCGGCCGTCGATGTTGGGGAACACGCCCTTCTCCTCGTCGAAAGGGAGACCCGGAATGGGCGTGGCGCGGTGGCCGATGGAGCGCACCAGCAGGTCGGCGGCGATCTCGTGGTCGCGCTCGCCGGTCCGCACGGTCACCGACTGGAGGCGACCGTTACCGGTTGCCGCAACGGGGGAGGTGTTGAAGAGGAAGACGATGCGACGCTGCTCGGCATGCGAACCCAGGTCGGGCAGCGGTCCGTCGGCCTCGTCGTGGACGACGACCGTCACGCCGGGGATCACCGACAGGGCCCGGTACTCGGCGTCGGTGTAGGCGGCGGTGTCCTGGCCGCGCCGACCGAGAATGATCACTTCGCGAATGTTCTGGTGCCGCAACAGTTCCAGTGCCCGGTCGGCGATGTCGGTGCGCGCCAGCAGGTCTGGCGGCGACACCAGGATGCGGGCGATGTCGAGCGCGACGTTGCCGGTACCGACGACGACAGCGCGGCCCGAACCGTCGTCGGGAATCGGCGGGCCGTCGGCGCCCGGCACGGCGTTGTACCAGGCGACCAGATCACTGGCGGCGACCGATCCGGCGAGATCCTCGCCGTCGATCCCGAGGCGTCGCGATGCCGACGCGCCGATGGCGTAGAAGACGGCATCGAAGTGCTCGGCCAGCTCGGCCGGAGTCACCTGGCCCTCGCCGTCGCCGACCTCGACATTGGTCGCCATCGTCACGTGCGGATCGCGGTAGAGGAGGTCGAAGGTCCGCATCACGTCCTTGGTCGACGGATGGTCCGGCGCGACGCCGGCGCGGACCAGGCCGCCCGGCGTCGGCAGTTTGTCGATCACCGTCACTTGCGCGCGGGTGCGATGGAGCAGCGTGCGCAGCGCATACCCGCCCGACGGCCCCGTGCCGACGACGGCGACGCGCAAACCCTTTGGCAGGCGAGGAATTTCGGGATAGACGATGTCATTCCATCCGGACGAGATGTCCGGGTTGTTCTTGTAGTAGTCGGCGTTGATGTCGACGAAGATCTTGTCCCGCTCACCGAGATTGTCGGCGGGGAAGATCGCATTGACCGGGCAAGCGTCGGCGCACGCGCCGCAGTCGATGCACGCCTCGGGATCGATGTGGAGGATGTCCGAGGTTCCGAAGCCGCGCTCTTCGGGCGTCGGGTGAATGCAGTTCACCGGACATACGGAGACACAACCCGCGTCGCTGCAACACGACTGGGTGATAACGAAAGGCATGGGTGCTCCCTTAGAGCATGTGGACCTTGCGGTAGATCCGCATGGCCGGCTTGGTCAGGAGGCCGACGTCGTCGAGGAACTCCATCAGATGCGAGCAACTGCTGCGGATCATCGAGTGGAAGTGCTCGTTGCCGGCAGCCTCGCGGCGGGCACGCTCGACGTCGAGGCCGGCGTCGGCGTAGGCCTGCGGTCGGATCAGGCTGTTGACGATGAACGACGCCCCGCCGGCGACGTAGAGCGCACTCCACCGACGGCGGATCGGTCCGACGCTCTTCATGGCCTCGCGCACCTCTTCGCGCGCGAACTTCATGTGGCGCGCCTCTTCGAGGACGTGGATCTCGTTGACGGTGCGGATGAACGGGAGCACGCGGTCGTCGCGCATGCAGCCGCGCTGGAAGACGTCGAGCACCTCTTCGGCGACGAGGATGCCGGCGTAGGCGACCTCGTCCTTCGCGGTCGCCTTGAAGAACTTGCCGAGACGTCCGACGGTGCGGCTGGGCTTGTACGACTTGCCGACCATCTTCTCCGACGCCTTGGCGAACATGATCGAGTGGCGGCACTCGTCGGCGATCTCGGTCAGGGCGAACTGGAACTCGGGAGTGTGGTACTCGCCGAGGTACTGGTCGCGGATCACCATCTCCTGCAGGATCATCTCGAACCAGATCCCGATGCACATGATGGATGCGAACTCGTGGCGGGTCACCGAGACGCGCTGCTCCTCGGTGAGTTCCTCCCAGTAGTCGGTGCCGTAGAGCGACGACCATTCGGGGCTGCACCCGTACTTGTCGGGGTCCATCGGCAACGACCAGTCGATCTCGGTCATCGCGTTGCGCGACAGTCGTGCGGCCGACGCCACCAGCCGTTCGGAGACCTGGTCGATCCCCTGGTCCTGCAGGCTGATGACATTGTCGTCAGGCAGGTGGGTTGTCGTGTTGGCGTCGTGCTCCATCGCTGCGGTCATGGGACCCTCCGTCGCACCGTGCTGCCGAATGTACGACAGCAGTTAATGTAACAACATCTATTGTCACGGTAGCAGGGTGCGGGTGGTCCGTAAACACCGTTTGATACTTAGGTCACATCGGCGCCGGTCAGTGGTGGCGATGCGGCCAGGGCCGTGTTCTCGTCGTCGGTGAACACCCGCGAGCGCGAGAGGAACCGCACTCCTTCCGGTGCCTCCAGCGAGAACCCGGCGCCCCGGCCGGGCACGACGTCGAGGATGAGCTGCGTGTGCTTCCAGAGTTCGAATTGGTCGCCGCCGATCCAGACTCGGACGACCGGCAGCGGGTCGGGCAGCTCGACCTCGCCGACGAGGACGTCGCGCTGGCCGATGCGATACTCGCCGACGGGGTAGCACATCGGTGCCGACCCGTCGCAGCAGCCGCCGGACTGGTGGATCATGAGGCCGCCGTGGAGCTCCGACAGCTTCGTCAGGAGCTCCACGGCAGAGTCGGTGGCAACCACGCGCTCCGGGGTGGTTGAGGCGCACATCGGCTTAGAAGAAGCCCTTGGCGGACTGCGCGTAGCCCACCAGCAGGTTCTTGGTCTGCTGGTAGTGCTCGAGCATCATCAGGTGGTTCTCGCGCCCGATGCCGGACTGCTTGTAGCCGCCGAACGCCGCGTGCGCCGGGTAGTCGTGGTAGGTGTTCGTCCACACCCGGCCGGCCTGGATGTCGCGGCCGGCCCGATAGGCGACCGCACCGTTGCGGCTCCACACCCCGGCGCCGAGACCGTACAGCGTGTCGTTGGCCGTCGTGATCGCGTCGTCGTAGTCGGTGAACGACGTGACCGCGAGCACCGGCCCGAAGATCTCCTCCTGGAAGATCCGCATGCCGTTGTTGCCCTCGAACACGGTCGGCGCGATGTAGAAGCCGTCGGCCAGATCGCCGCCGAGGTCGACGGGCTCGCCGCCGGCGAGGACCTTCGCCCCCTCCTCCTTGCCGATCGACAGGTAGGACTTGATCTTCTCGTACTGGTCGCTGGAGGCCTGTGCGCCCATCATCGTCGACACGTCCAGCGGGTTGCCCTGCTTGATGGCCTTGACGCGGGAGATGGCCTTGTCGACGAACCCGTCGTAGATGCCCTTCTGGATGAGCGCGCGACTCGGGCAGGTGCAGACCTCGCCCTGGTTGAGGGCGAACATCGTGAAGCCCTCCAGCGCGCGGTCGAGGAATCCGTCGTCGGCGCTCATCACATCGTCGAAGAAGATGTTCGGGCTCTTGCCGCCGAGTTCCAGGGTCACCGGAATCAGATTCTCCGACGCGTACTGGCTGATCAGGCGCCCGGTCGTCGTCTCGCCGGTGAAGGCGATCTTGCGGATCCGGTTGCTCGACGCGAGCGGCTTGCCAGCCTCGACGCCGAATCCGTTGACGATGTTGACCACGCCGTCGGGCAGCAGGTCGCCGATGATGCTGAAGAGGTACAGGATCGACGCCGGCGTCTGCTCGGCCGGCTTGAGCACCACGCAGTTGCCGGCGGCCAAAGCCGGCGCGAGCTTCCACACGGCCATCAGGATCGGGAAGTTCCACGGGATGATCTGCCCGACGACGCCGAGCGGTTCGTGGAAGTGGTAGGCGACGGTGTCGGGGTCGATCTCGGAGATCCCGCCCTCCTGGGCCCGGACCACGCTGGCGAAGTAGCGGATGTGATCAACGGCCAGCGGGATGTCGGCGGCGAGGGTCTCGCGCACGGCTTTGCCGTTGTCCCAGGTTTCGGCGACGGCGATCTTCTCCAGGTTTTCCTCGATCCGGTCGGCGACCTTGAGGAGGATGTTCGCTCGTTCGGTGACCGAGGTCTTGTTCCACGTGGGCGCGGCGGCCCAGGCGGCGTCGAGGGCGAGGTCGATGTCCTCGGCGGTCGACCGGGCGACCTCGCAGAACGTCTTGCCGTCGACGGGCGACGGGTTCTCGAAGTACTGCCCCTTCACCGGCGGCACCCACTTGCCGCCGATCCAGTTGTCGTAGCGCGACTCGTAGCTCATCACGGAGCCCTCGGTGCCGGGCTTGGCGTATACGGTCATTGTCCGCTCCTTTGCGTATCCACTAGTGAGGTGGATCACACGCTACGAGCAGGGCCGTTGCATCGACGTTGCATGTGCGTGGAGGGTGGGCTTGGCCGTGCGGGTTGGTCTCGATACGCCGCCTCGCCTTGCGGCTCGGCGGCACTCGACCACCCAAAGATGGTCCGGCCATCCGGCACGGTTGGCCTCGATACGCCCGCTCCTTCGTCGCGGGCACTCGACCACCAATGGCGGCGGCACTCGACCACCCAGGGGCACTCGACCACCGAAGGACGGTTCGGGTGGTCAGCGGGATAGGCGGCGGTCGAGCAAGCGTGCTCGACCGGCAGCACGCGCCCGACCGGCATGGCCGGGCGGCAGGATCCGGGCGAGCTGCGCCCACGCGGTGAGGTCGTCGCGGCCGAGCGGCGAGGACACCCACATCTCCAGCGCGGCCTCGTCGCATGCGGCGACGAGATGCGAGCGCAGGTCGACGAGGAGTTCGTCGTACAGTTCGGCGATCCCGGGCGCGAGCGACTCGGCGAGCAGACCGCCGCGTCCCAGCCCTCGGATCGCGGCGATGAGCTCGCCCTTCTCGATGTGGCGCCGCGCGTCGTCGACGTCGGATTCGATGTCGGAGGTGAGACGGTACGGCCGTGACTCGACGAGGTCGCCCAGGCCCCGCCGCAGGCGTGAGATCTCGGCGCGTACCGTCACGGCACCCAACTCGTCGTCGGCGAGCATGCCCGCGAGCTGTTCGGTGGTGAGACCGCGCGGATACGCCTGCAGGAGCAGCAGGATCTCGGCGTGCCGGCGGGTCAGTGGCCGGTCGGTGCCGTCGGCTCCGACCCACCGCGGGTGGCCGTCGTCGAGGACCGTCAGCCGAGGCTTGCCCGACGCGGCGGCCGGCGCGAGGTCGACGGCGGTCGCGGCCAGCTCGCGCTCGACGGCGGCGACCACCGACCGCACGGTGGTCAGTGCGAACGGGGTGGATGCGACGTGGCCGCCGGTGATGTCCAGGACGCCCAGCAGACCGCCGGTTTGCGGGTCGTGGATCGGTGCCGCCGAGCAGTTCCACCGCTGCACGGGTCCAGCGAAGTGCTCGGGCCCGACGACCTGGACGCTGCGGTCGATCGCCAGCGCGAGGCCAGGTGCGTTCGTGCCGACGACCGTCTCGCTCCACACCGAGCCCTCGACGAAGTTGATGCCGGTGGCCTTGGTGCGCGCCGAGCGGTCGCCGTCGACCCACAGCAGTCGGCCGCGCGCGTCACCGACCGCGACGACGGCGCCCGTTCCGTCCAGGTCGTCGACGAGCAGCGACTGGATCAGCGGGCGCACCGTCGACAGGCGATGGGCGGCGCGGTAGCTACGGAAGTCCGCGTCGTCGTCGCCCTCCGTGCTGACAGTGACCGGGTCGATACCGACCGCGCGAGATCGGATCCACGATTCGCGGACGAGCGAACGGACTGATCCCTCCGGCGGGCGAATGCCCGAGAGGAAGGCTTCGTACGCGCGGCGAACCCGCGTGGGAGAAGCGGCGCCGTTGCCCATCGGGAGTTCCTTGCTGCGGAGGGTTACCTGCGATTGTGCAACGATGCTGTGACCTGGGCAACATTGGGGTGCTGACTGTTGTCGGTTTGACGAGTGTCAAGCTGTGTACCAACTCAGAAGATGGGGGCGTCGATCGTGAGCGACGACAAGTACGGCCTGTCCCGGCGCCAGGCGATCATCGTAGGCGGGTCGGCCGCGCTGGCCGGTTCCCTCGCCGGCGCCGGGCCGGCCACCGCGGGGCCCCGACAGGTCGCCGACGTCATCGTCGTCGGGCACGGCCTCGCCGGTCTGGTCGCCGCTTGCGAACTCGCCGACGCCGGCCGCAAGGTGCTGATCGTGGACCAGGAGTCGGGGGCGAATCTCGGCGGTCAGGCGCACTGGAGCCTCGGCGGGCTGTTCTTCATCGACTCTCCGGAGCAGCGGCTGATGGGAGTGCGCGATTCGCTGGCCGCCGCGCGCCGGGACTGGTTCACCACCGCGGGTTTCGACCGCGCTCCGCACCGGCCCGACGGGGAGGACTATTGGGCGCGCCGGTGGGCCGAGGAGTACCTGGAGTTCGCGGCCGGCGAGAAGCGCGCGTGGCTCGCCGGCATGGGCGTGGTGTGGGTGCCGGTCGTCGGATGGGCCGAGCGCGGCGACGGAAGCCCCGGTTCGGTGGGCAATTCGGTTCCCCGGTTCCACATGACCCTGGGCACCGGACCGGGCGTCGTGGAACCGTTCGAGCGCCGGATCCGCGCTCATCAACAGGCCGGTCGGGTCCGGTTCCGCTTCCGGCACCGAGTCGACGGGTTGACCACCTCGGGCTCGGCGGTGACCGGCATCCGGGGGACCGTGCTCGCGCCGAGTGCCGCGCCGCGCGGCGTGAAGAGCAACCGACGAGCGGTCCGGTCCTTCGAACTCCACGCGCCGCTGGTGATCGTCGCGTCCGGCGGGATCGGCGGGAACCAGGACCTCGTGCGGCAGAACTGGCCGGCGCGGCTCGGGACGCCGCCGTCCTTCATGATCACGGGCGTCCCCGCACACGTCGACGGTCGCATGCTCGGCATCGCCGAGGACGCCGGCGCGCGCCTGGTCAACCGCGACCGGATGTGGCACTACACCGAAGGGCTGCGCAACTACGCGCCGATCTGGCCGGGCCACGGCATCCGCGTTCTCGCCGCTCCGTCGTCGATGTGGTTCGACGCGCGCGGCCGCCGCTTCCCGTCGCCCGGAATCCCCAGCTACGACACTCTCGGCACGCTCGAACTCATTCGGCAATCCGGGTACGACTACTCGTGGTTCGTGCTCAACAAGCGCATCATCGAGAAAGAATTCGTGCTCTCGGGGTCGGAGCAGAATCCGGAGCTGACCGGCAAGAATCTTGCCGCCTATCTCGCCAGCCGCGCCCTCGACGACGTCCCCAAGCCGGTGCAGGCGTTCCTCGACCGCGGCGCGGATTTCGTCCAGGCCGGCGGCATCGGCGAACTCGTGCGCAAGATGAACCGGTTGGCCGGGGACTCGCTGATCGACGCGGCCGCGTTGCGCAGGCAAATCGTCGCGCGCGATCGGGCGGCGATGGACCCGCACTCACGCGATCCCCAGATCCGCGGGATCCGGCGATCGCTGAACTATGTCGGCGACAACCTGGTCCGCACCACACCGATGCACCGCATCCTCGATCCCGCGGCGGGACCGTTGATCGCGATCAAGATGAACATCCTCACCCGCAAGACGCTGGGCGGTTTGCAGACCGACCTGTCCGGCCGGGTGCTGGGCGGCGATGCGAAGCCGATCCCCGGGCTGCTGGCCGTCGGCGAGGCCGCCGGATTCGGCGGCGGCGGCGTCCACGGCTATCGGGCACTGGAGGGCACTTTTCTCGGTGGATGCCTGTTCACCGGGCGCCGGGCCGGGCGCGCCGCGGCCCGGATGGTCTGAGCGCCGCGCTGCACGCCGGTACTGCCGATTCGTTCAAGACGCCCGTCGGCACGTCGACGATGCTGGTGCCATGAGCACAAGGAAAGACACCAACATCTGGCCCGGACTCGCCTACGACAACCCGCTCGCCGCCCGCGAGTGGCTCACCAGACTCGGCTTCGAACCCGGAATTCTCGTCGAGGGCGACGGCGACGGGGAAGTGCAGCATTCGGAGATGTGCTGGCCCGACGGCGGACGCGTCATGGTCCATTCGTCGGGACCGGCACGTCCGTTCCCGTGCGTCGCGGGAGCGGGCAACGTCTACGTCGTCGTGGCCGATCCCGACGCGGTCTACGCCCGCGCCGAGGAAGTCGGCGCGACGGTGGTGCGCGACATGGCCGAGGAGGATTATGGGTCCAGAGGATTCTCCATCGCCGACGCCGAGGGAAACGTATGGAGCTTCGGGACGTACGCGGGTTGACCGGCATCGAGGTCAATCCGTACCGGATCGTGGGTGCTGAGCCAGGAGAGCACATCGGCCTGCCGTCGTCGACGGTGACGCTCATCGTCGACCTCGCCAGCGGGCTGAACCTCAGCGAGCCAGAGCAAGCGCGGGTGCGTACCTTTCGCTGCTGCCTCGGCGGCATGCATCTGCGGCCGGTGACCATCCACCACGACGGAACACAGATCGGCATCGCGCTCGGCCTCGATCCGGCCGCGGCGCGGACGCTGTTCGGTGTCCCCGCCGGTGAGCTGTGGAGCACCAATATCGAACTGGACGCCGCCGCGCCCGGTCTGGCCCGCCGACTCTACGACGAGACCGGCGCGGTACCGCACGAGCAGCGGGCGGCCGTCGCGAAACGAATCGTCGCCGAGGTCGCGCGCTCGTCGTCGTCACCGCCCGCCAATCCCGATGCCGAGCACGCGTGGCGCGTGATCCAGCAGACCAGGGGCGCGATCACCGTCGCCGAGCTGGTCGAGCGGTCCGGCTGGTCGGCGCGCCGGCTCACCGGGGTGTTCACCGCCGAGTACGGCGCCGGCCCGAAGCAGGCCGCGCGCCTGGCGCGCTTCGATCATGCCCGTGAGCGGCTGGAAGCCGGCGAGGCCATCGCCGCCGTCGCCTTCGCCTGCGGCTACTCCGACCAGTCACATCTCACGCGTGAGTTCACCGCCATCGCCGGTCACCCGCCACGGGAGTTTCTGGCCGTTCGCGCCGCCGAGTTCAGCGGCGCAGCGCAGGCGAGTTGACCGGAGCGGTCAGCGGTAGCCCTGCGCGTAGCGGCGCTGGAAGCGTTCGACCCTACCGGCGGTGTCCATCAGGCGCTGCTCGCCGGTCCAGAACGGGTGCGATTCGCTGCTGACCTCGACCACGACGAGCGGATAGGTGTTGCCGTCGGACCACTCGACGGTCTTGTCGGAGTTGATCGTCGACCGGGTCAGGAATTCCGATCCGGTCGCGGCGTCGCGGAACACGACGGGGTGGTAGTCGGGGTGGATGCCGGGCTTCATCGGTTGTCCTCTCGGTTGGTCAGTTCGACGTCGACCGCGCGCGGCAGGTCGTCGCAGGGGTCGGAGTGGGCGAGGCCGAACGGGTCGTCGAAGGACAGCCAGTTCGCTTTTCCGACCGCCATTTCCTCGTCGGTCAAGCACGCCTCGCTCAGTGCCTGGCGGATCTCGTCCGGCTGACCGGGGCGGTGGGCCAGGATCGCCATGGAGGTGTGACGGTCGCCGTAGTGGTCGTCCCAGCGCAGCGCGGCGAGCGCCCGCAGTTCGGGATCGACGGCGGCGAGTTCGTCCTCGGTCATGGCGGCCAGCCACGGTGCGCCCTCGGCGACGCGCAGGCCGCCACCGGCCGATTCCACCCACAGTGCCGAATCGGGCTGGGTCGCCAGCCACATGCGGCCCCGGGAACAGACGACGCCCTCGAGGAGATGATCGATCGCTTCGTGCAGCCGAGCCGGGTGGAACGGCCGATCGGACTCGAAGGTGAACAGTTCGACGCCGCAGTCGGAGTCCAGCGGCGGCTCACCGCGCAGCAACGGGTCGTGCGGGGTGTCGATGTGTCCGCGGCGCGAACCGGCGGGAATCGCCGAGAGCAGTTGAACGGCGAGCATCGTCGTGATCGGCCGCTGGGGAATCTCCATGATGATCGGCGCCGACGGGGCGAGTCGCTTCAAGACCGCGGTGAGACGCGCGGACGCCCAGGCGTCGCGCATGGCGGCGTCGCAGCCGACGATGACGAGCGCATCGGCGAAGGCGACCTGGCCGACGGCGACCTGGGCGAGGGTGCGCTCGTCTTCGTCTCCGGTCGTCGCCGAGAGGCCGGCTTCGGCCATGGTGGTGTCACCCGTTGCGGCCTCTAGCCAATCGGCTTCGTGGATGCAGGCGATGGTCGCGTCGATCCGTACGTCCTCGCCGGCCGGGGCGTCGGGGAGGCCCGGCATGTCGGAGACGATCGCTTGGTCGATCGCCCAGCTGAGGGCCTCGGGTTCCAGGGCGGAGTCCAACTGCAGCACGATGCGCTCCACCGTGTCGCGGCGGTGCAGCTGGCGCAGCAGCGGCAGCAGGTCGTTGCGCAGCGTGCAGGAGATGCAGCCGTGTTCGAGGAGCAGAACGCTCTGGTGGGCGCGTTCCTGGCCATCGTCGTCGACGGTGCGCAGCGTGCGCCGGACGCGGCCGAGGTCGAGCTCGGTGAGGTCGTGGTGGACGACGGTCGTGCCCGGAACGAGGAGTGCGCCGGCCGACCGCGCGACCGCGTCGGCGTCGAGTCCGGTGACGAGCACGATCGGAGTGCGCCCATCACCACTGTTGGGAACGATTTTCATTTGCACGCTTCTCAAGGTAGCGTGAGCCGAGCGCTATTGCGAATCGTTGTCAATAGCAGTCAGTTCCGAGCAGGAGGTTGCCATGTCAGCGCGGTGCCAGGTCACCGGTCGCGAACCCGGATTCGGCAAGCAGGTGTCGCACTCGCATAAGCGCACCTCGCGCCGGTGGAATCCGAACATCCAGCGCCGGCGGTATTTCCTCGCCAGCGAGGGCCGCTATGTCACGCTGCGGGTCTCGGCCAAGGGGATCAAAACAATCGATCGTCGCGGTATCGAGGCCGTCGTCGCCGAGATCCGGGCCCGAGGGGAGAAGGTCTGATGGCCAGCACCGATATCCGCCCCGTGGTGAAGCTCAAGTCGACGGCTGGCACCGGCTACACGTATGTGACGCGCAAGAACCGTCGCAACGACCCCGACCGGCTGGTTCTGCGGAAGTACGACCCGATCGTCAAGCGCCACGTCGACTTCAAGGAGGAGCGCTGATGGCGAAGAAGTCCAAGATCATCAAGAACGAGCGGCGCAAGGAGATCGTGGCGCGCTACGCCGACGTGCGGGCCGAACTCAAGCGGACCATCGCCGACCCGGCAGCCGATGCGGCGCAACGCGCGGAGGCCCGCCGCAAGCTGAACGCGCTGCCGCGCGACGCGAGCCCGACCCGGGTGCGCAACCGCGACGCGATCGACGGCCGGCCGCGCGGGTTCATCGGCAAGGCCGGTGTCTCGCGCGTGCGGTTCCGCGAACTCGCCCACCGCGGGGAGCTCCCCGGCATCCACAAGTCCAGCTGGTAATCGAAAGGCACTCTCCCATGGGTAAGTCCACGTCTCGTCGGCGCTTCGAGTCGCCGGCCAAGCGAGTCCCCAACAAGCTCGACGCGCTGCGCCAGAAGAACGGTGTGGCGCCGGTCATCGACTACAAGGACACGGCGCTGCTGCGCCAGTTCCTGACCGATCGCGGGAAGATCCGCAGCCGTCGCGTCACCGGTCTCACGCCGCAGCAGCAGCGTCAGGTCGCGACCGCTATCCGCAACGCGCGCGAAATGGCGCTGCTGCCTTACAGTTCGGGGCGCTAGCCCGGCTACGCTCCGAGAGTGAGTTCGGAGAGTGAGGCGACCAGACGCGCCGAAACAGTCCTGGGCGTAACGCGGGTCGTCGGTCACGTCGGTTGGTGGACATTCGTTGTCGCCTGCTTGCTCGTCCGATCGCCATCGAGCGGCCAGCCTCGCCGCTACGCCGACTACTTGCCGGTGGGGGATTCCGGGTGGACCGCCTACGTCCCCCTGACCGACGCCGTGGCGGGGATGCCACCCGATGGGTTCGCGGCGAACAACGCCTTGACCACCGTCGCGATGTTGGCGGCGGTGGTCACGGTGGTGGCGGCGGTGACGGAGGCGTGGCTGGGGCGCGACTGGTTGACCGGAGCCCTCACCTGCCTCACGCCCGTGATCGGCGGATTCCTGGTCGCCGCGGGTGCCGATGGCGGCATCGGTAACCATCGCCTGGACTGGTGGGTTGTGCTGGTGCTGGTATTAGTCGGCGTCGCGGTGCGCGAGGTGTGGAGTCGGGGGCTGGCTCCGACTCGACTCGCTCCTGGCGATCGTCCGGGCTGACGGGCCATCGCGCGGGCGTCGGGTCCGTCAGCTCCCCGACGAGCCCATCATGTCCTCGGCGAGGGCGGTGTCCGGGACGGGCGGCAACGGTCCGTCGATGCGAGCGCCGACTGCCTTCATCAGGATTGGCCACGCGTGGATGAGTTCGTCGCGCCAGTACTCCCACCGGTGGGTGCCCGATGCCTTGACGCTGCCGTGGAACGGAATGCCGAGTTGCTTGAGACGCGCGGTCATCCGACCGGTGCAGACGGCACTGCCGAATTCCAGGAAAGCGCCTTTGACGGTGGTGTCGAGCGGGTCGGCGGCGACCTTGTTGTAGCGGCCGGGCATGCCGCTGCCCGCGGAGATGTAGACGGCTTTGCCGGC
>NZ_BAEE01000005.1 GCF_000241265.1 Gordonia araii NBRC 100433 | reverse complement strand
CGCCGGCTATCTCGAGGCGGGTCGGCTATCTCGAGGCATAATCGTCGACCAGCCACTTGTCGTCGGACCGCACGACGGTGACCTTCAGCAGATTCGGCACCTCGGCGGGTTCGGGCTGCTGAATGTTCTGGGTCTTCTGCGTCGCGAATACGAGGAACTCGTAGCGTCCGGGCTTCTTGCTGGTCACCGTGGTGCCCAGCACCTCGCCCGAGGCCACCACCTGGGACTTGCTCATGATGTCGGTCAGCGTCTCCCGGACTTCCCGGTACTTGGCGCGCAGCCCCGGAGTCGCACCGCGATTCACCCCGGAGAAGAAGTGGTCGAGCCTCCGGTGGTCGTAGGTCAGCGACCGCAGGGTGTAGTCGCGGGCGACCTGGCTGGTGGCGGCGATGTCCGCCTGTTCGGCGCGGGCTGCTCGCAGGTCCGCGGCCGACGAGCGCCATCCCAGCGCGCAGAACACCAGGGCGGCCAGGAGGATCGCGCCGACGCCGCCCAGGACCCATCGACGGCCGGCGAGTGGCGGCATCGACAGCGCCGGCAGCGGGATGGTGAGTGCGCGCCGTCGCGAGGACCGCGCATCGCCGTCCTCAGCGGGTACCGGATCCGGCTCGCCGGCATCGTCGGAGCGATCGACATCCGTCACGGGACGGCCTTTCGTCGTAGCGTTCATTGTTTCCTCCGCTTCGCGGTCGGTGGGCTGGCAATCATCGCGGCGGTCTCATGACCGCGACGTGGGCGGTGCCGTCTCCCGGGAAGACCATCTTCGCCGCGCGCAGCAGCTCGGTGATGTCGACGCGGATCGGGCGGACGAGTTTCGTGTAGGGGCCGAGGATCGAGGCGATCAGCGCGAAGTCCGGGCACAGCTTCGCGCAGTAACCGGTCAGCTTGTCGATCAGCGGCCCGATCGGGTCCTTCCACACCTTCTCGCCGACGTGTGAGTACCGCTCGAACTGCGCCACGATGAACAACACGTCGGGAATCGCGGCGCCGATGGCCCCCGCGGCCCGGCTCACGAGCGGGCCGTAGCCGGCGAAGCGGTCGCCGAGCGTCTGGAGATTGCGGTAGAGCTGGCGCAGTTCGGCGGCTTTGTCGGTGAGCAGCTGGCCGAACATCGACGTGGCCCGGATGACCTTTTCGAAGTCCTGCTCCCGCCCGGCGAATCCGCCGCGCATCGTCGTGATCAACGTGTTCAGCGAATCGGCGCTGATGGCGTTGGTGAAGGCGTCCAGCTTCGCCAACGCCTCGCCGACCGTGGTCCCCGGCTTCACCTGGCTGGCCGGCACCACGGCGCCGTCGGCGAGGAACGGTGGATTGAGCGCGGCCGGCTGGAAGTCCATGTACTGCTCGCCGGCCGCGGACAGGTTCGCGACCCGCACCGTCGAGTCGACCGGGATCTTCGCGCTCGCGTCCACCGTGACGCGGACCCGCAGGCCGTCCTCGGCCTCGGCGATGGATAGGACCTTGCCGACGTGTGCGCCGCGCAGCGACACCAGCGATGTATTCATCAACCCGCCGGAGGAAGGCATCAGCACGGTCAACGTCGACGACGATTTCGCCGGGTTGTAGCCGAGTACCCCGAACGCCATGTAGACACTGCCCAGCGCCGTGATGATGGCCAGCAGCAGGAGCGTCACGGGGGCGGGGAGCTTCATCGGACCATTCCGATCGCGCGGAGGACGCCGATCATCTGATCGGCCTGCGCCGTCGCCGGCTTGTCGGTTCGGACGCGCACGTTGAGCGGTGAGCTGAAGAAGGGCACGAGTTTGTCCCGCAGCAGGCTGTTGGTCAGTTCGAGGTTCTGGGGCACGGTGTAGTCGGCGTAGGCGACGGCCAAACCCATCGGTTTGAGGATGCCGATCATGCGGCGCAACTCCGGGGTGTTGGGTTTGAGCAGCGGGGTGATGGGCTTGGTCAGGTGCGCCATGCCGAACATCAGGTCCACCACGCCGAAGAGGACATCCGCCAGCCCGGCCGTACGGGGCGGGCCGTTCTGGAGCAGGAAGTCCACGCGGCCAGCGTTCTTGCCGACGGTCGCGACGATCGACGACGACGAGGCGAGCAGACGCTCGACGACCGGGCGGCTGTCGGCCAGCTCGTGCAGGGCGGCCATCCCGAACCGGCGCAGCGAGTCGAGTTCCGCGGGTGGCGGGAACGACGCGTTGACCTCGTTGACCATCCTGGCCAGTCCCTCGGTCGGGGCACCGAGTACGAACATCGACATCGACCGCAACATGTCCTCGACGTTGTCGGCGGGGACCGTCTGGCCGATCGGAATGCGGCCGCCGTCGCGCAGCAGGGACCGCGATTCCTCCTGCGGAACACTCAGATCCACGAACAGGTCGCCCAGCAGCGACGACTGCCTGATACTCGCCTGCGTTCGCGTCGACAACTGCACGTCGCGCCGGATCTGAACGTTGATGACCGCGGTACGGCCTTCGAGCCCGATCGTGTCGACCATGCCGACTTCGACGCCGTCGACGAAGACCTTGGCCTTCTCCGGCAGGTTCAGCGCACTCGCGAACTCGATCGAGACCCGGTAGGTGTCACCGGACACCGCCGTTCCCGGCAGCGGCATGTCGATGGCCCGCACGCCGCAGCCCGTGGTCAGAAGTGCCACGAGCGTCAGCAGTATCAAGTACCGCCTCGCCTGCTTCCTCATCGTCGGCCTCCGTTGATCGAGTTGAGCAGGTCGGCCAGATCGACCGTGGTCTGCTGCCCGTTGACCGACGTCTCGAACCGCGGCGACTTGTAGGTGAACAGCAGCGCCCGCAGGATCGGGTCCACCAGGCCGGGAAGTTTGCCGATGGCGGCCGGGAGGTAGAGCAACAGGTCGACGAAGTTGTCGGCTCGCTTGAGCAACTCGTGGGCATAGGGCACCAGCGCGTCGGCGATTCCGTAGAGCTGGCGATCGTATTTCCCGATGTTGCGCACCAGCATCGGCAGGAAGTCGTTGGCGTAGGCGATCGCCTGCCCGAGCCCGTTGGTCGACCCTTGGATCAGCTTGGCAGTGTTGCTCAGGTTGTCCAGCAGCTTGTTGAAGTCGGGCCAATTCGTCACGAACATCGTGGTCAGCGATTGGAGGGAATCGACCATCCGCCGGGCCGACGTGTCGAGCACGGCCGGGTCGCCCAGCGCTTTCGACGTCGCGGCGAGGAACAGGTTGAGCTGACCGGCGTTCCCGTCGGCGATCGTCGTGGCGTTGTTCACGAACTCTTCGAGGGCCTTCGCCCCTTCACGCGCCTTGGTCGGATCGTCGGTTCCGAGGGCGGCCGACACCGTGCGGTTCAGTCCGTCGAGGGCGTCGCTGATCCCCTTGGGGGTGCGGGTGTCCTCGCGCGAGATGCACACGCCGTCGGACAGTTCCGGCCCGCGGACGTACGGTTTGGTGAATTCGACCCGGCGGTCGGTCACAATCGAACTCGCCGCGATGACGGCACCGGTGTCGGAGGGCAGTTTCAGGTCGGGCACGACGTCCATCCGCACCTCGACCGAGTCGTGCCGCTGCTCGATACCCGTCACCCGTCCAACGGTGACGCCGAGCATCGAGACGTTGTTGCCGACGTAGAGGCCGGTGGCGTCGGCGAACTGTGCGCACACGCCGCGCGACCACACGGCCAGGCTCGCCATGCCGAACGGAGCCGCGGCGGAGACGACGACCGCGCTGACCACCACCGCGACGACCGCAGCGGCGACGGCCATCGGCCAGCCCCAGAGCCGCGCGAACCGGCCGCGCGTCCGCTCGCTCAGCATCGTTGCCCCGGGCCCGGTACGCACAGCCCGCTGTTGCGTACGACGATTCGCGACTGGTCGAACAGGATGCCCTTGAATCCGAGCATCCGGCTCAGCGTCTGGATCGCCTCGGTGAGACCGGCGATCGCCTTGTCGATCTTCGAGAGGTCGGCCGTCAGCGTGCGGAACGCCTCTTCGACGTTGGAGATCGACGGTTCGATGTGGTCGCCGAAGGCCATGATCGGGCGGTGGACGAACTCGGCCAGTCGCCGCAGACTCTGGAAGGTGGTCACGATGTTCTCCCGCTGCTTGCCGAGTTTCACCGCGACCACCCCGAGGTGCCTGACGAACTCGGCCAGCAGCGCCTTGTCGTTGGCGATCGCAGCGATGTACTCGTCGGCGACCCGCCTGCCGGTGTCGAGCTGATCCGACTGCAGCGCCAGCCCCGTCATCAGATCGGTCGCGTCGGTCAGCAGATTGCGGACGGCCAGGGGCTGGCCGTCGATCGCCCGGTTCACTTCGAGAATGGTCTGGCGCAGGGTGGAACCGTCGAAGGCCCCGAAAGCCGGCGCCGCCGACTCCATCACCTGGGTCAGCTCGACCGAGTCGCTGGCCCGATGCTCGGGGATCGGCGTGTCTCCCAGCGGCCGGTCGCCGGCCGGCTTGACCGCGAGATAGTGTCCCCCGACCGGGGTCAGCAGTTTGACCTCGATCGAGGTCGCGTCGCCCAGGCTCTCCCCGGAGTCGACGGTGAACCGGGCTTTCACACGGGCCCCGTCGAGTGACACCGTGCGCACCTTTCCGACATTCACACCGGCGATCCGGACTTCGTCGCCCGGCCGCAACTGACCGGAGTTCTTCATGTAGGCGGTGTAGGTGCTCTCACCGAACGGGATGATGAAGATCAGGCCGGCGACGACCAGGCCGACGGCGGCCGCCGCCATGCCCACCAGTCCCCAGCGGACATCCGAGTTGCCGATGATCCCCAGGTCGGACAGCAGTTTCCTCATCGGCACACCACCAGACGTTGATTGCCCAGAACGAGCCGGCCGATTCCGGGGATGTCGGCCCGTCCCCTGTTGCAGTGGAACTCCGCGGGCGCGGTGGCCGTGCGAAGCGAGTTGTTGAACCCGGAGATCAGCGAGGGCAGCAGTTCGAGGGCCTGCGCGATCAGCGCGGTCGGCGGAAAGATCCGGTGCAGGAATTGGTGGAGCGGATCGTAGCTGTCGTCGTAGGCCTCCTGTAGCTGATCGAGGAGGTCGGCGCCGCGGGTCAAGGTCTCGTTGGCGGTCAGCGAGCTGGCGATGATGCCGTCGGCCCGGTTGGCGAGGTTGCCGACGATCGTGTTGAGCTGCTGGACGAACTTGCCGACCTGGGCCGACTTGCCGCCGATCTCCTGGGACACGATCGCCAGGTTGGCGATCAATATGCTCACCACCTTCTGCCGGTCGGTGGCGAGATCGGCGAGCGCACGTACGTCGCGCAGTGCCGGACCGATGCCGGAGCCGTCGCCCTGGATGACGCGCAGCAGATTCTGGCCGAGCGTGTTGAAGGCGGCGGGGTCCAGCGTGGTGAAAAGCGGCTGGAGGCCGTTGAACAGCCGGGAGACGTCGAAGCTCGGGACGGTGAGTTGCACCGGGATCGTCGAATCCGGCGGCAGCGGGGCGCCGTCCTTCTCGGCGCGGAGGAGCTCCAGGTATCGCTGCCCGACCAGGTTCTGGTAACGCACCGCCACCTTCGTGTTGTCGTAGATCGTCCGGTCGGTCGTCACGTCGAACTTGACCTTGGCGACGGTGCCGTCTAGCTCGATGTCGACGACCTTGCCGATCTGCACTCCCGACATGCGGACGTCACTGCCCGGATAGAGACCGGAGACGTCGGTGATCACCGCCGTGAAGTCGTGCTTATCCCCCTCGACCGGCGTCAGGATGCTGTTCACGATCAGCACCGCGCACACGACCACGAGTGCGGCGAACGCGCCCAGCTTCGACGCGAGTCCCAGTTTCGTCTTCATCGTCCACCTCGTCGGGCTTGCGGCAGCGCACTGACCACCTGCGGGAAATTGGTGGCGACGATGCGCAGTTGCAACTGGGGCTTCCCGGCGACTTCCGGGAACGCCGATCGGATGTTCGCGATGATCTCCGGGATCCCGTTGTAGGTCGGCGCCAGGCTGCCGATCGCGACGCTGATCGGAATGACCAGGTCGAGCGCCGTCGTGATGATCGTCGAGAAGTTCTTCTCGTGCTTGGCCACCAGGTCGCCCGCCGGATAGAGGAGCCGCTTGTTGAGTCCCCCGATCGCGCGGTTCGTCCGCTCCCGGTTCTCCTTCGGACCGAAGTACTCGGTCTGTTCGACGAGGTCGACGACGCCGGCCACGATCAACGGGGTGAGCCGCTGCACCGCACTGCCCATCTCGGCGCCCACCTCCAGGTACTTGCTCAGACTCCCCCGTTGCTCGTCGCGCAGCATGGCCGCGATCTGTAAGAAGGCGACCATGGAGCGGCCGAGGCCACGAGAGTTGTCGACCATGAGGTTGATCAGGTCCAGGACTTCCGGCGAGCTGAGTTCCCTCGCCACCTTGCCGGCGCGCGAGAACAGACCGCTGACGGTGATCTGCGACGAGTCCGCTCCGATGACCAGCAGGTCGCCGTCCCGCAGGGGAGTGCCGCCGGGCACCGGAATCAATTCGATGCCGGTCGCGCCGAACATGTTCGACGAGGTGAACCGTGCTTTCACCTGATTCGTGAGGTGGGCGGCCTGATCGGGCTCGAGGTCGAGCGCTATGCGCTGGCGTCCGTAGCCGACAGTGTCGATCGCGCGCACTCGCCCGATCGCGTACCCGTTGAGCTTGACGTCGGCGCCGGTGACCAGGCCTTCGCCGATGGTCGCGGCATCGACGGTGATCCGCCAGCGCGCGGAGAACTCGCCGCGCGCATACGCGGCCAGCACCACCACGCCGCAGACGATCACCACCAGCGTGATCAATCCGCGCAAGCGGACCGCGGCGACGCTCGGCGACCGGTGCGGGCTCTGCAACAACGGACTCGTCACGCGATCACCCCGAAATCCGAACGCCGACGTCGAGCCCCCAGAACGTCAGGGTGAGAATCATGTCCGCGATCACCACGACGATGAGGCTCGCCCGAATCGCCTGGCCGGAGGCCCGCCCGACGCCCTCGGGTCCGCCGGAGGCGTAGAACCCCTGGTAGCTGTGGACGAGCGTGATCAGCGCGACGAACACGGCAACCTTGATGACCGAGTACAGGACGTCCTCGGGGCGGATGAACGCCTCGAAATAGTGGTTGTAGGTTCCCGACGACTGGCCGTGGATCACGTTCACGACGACCGAACAGGACACGTAGCTGAGAATCAGCGTCAGCAGGTAGAGCGGGAGCGTGCTGATCAGCGCGGCGAGCACGCGGGTCGTCACGACGAACGGAATCGGCTCGACGCCCATCGCCTCGAGCGCGTCGATCTCCTCGTTGATCCGCATGGCGCCCACCTCGGCGGTGATCCGGCATCCCGCCTGAATCGCGAAGCCGACCGCGGCGATCATCGGGGCCATCTCCCGGGTGTTGGCGTAGGCCGAGACGAACCCCGTCAGCGGGCCCATGCCGACCATGTTGAGCGCGCTGAAACCCTCGATGGCGATCGAGGCGCCGACGGCCAAGCCCATGAGCACCAGCACCGAGATGGTTCCGCCGCCGATGACCAGCTTGCCGCTGCCGAAGGTGATGTCGGTCAGCACGGTCATCATCTGGCGCCGGTAGTGCGTGAGCGTGCGCGGAATCGACTTCACGATGGCCCAGTAGAAGCCCGTCTGACGGCCGAGTTCGTCCAGCGGGAACATGCTGGACCGCCATACCCGCCGGACCGCGCGGCCCGGTGCCGACTGCGCGGCGGTGGTCTCCGAGATGCTCACCATGTGCGCCTCACCCGATCCGGGCCGGTAGGAACATCGAGACCAACTGGGTGATGATGACGTTCAGGATGAAGGCGGCGATGACGCCGATGACCACGGCGGCGTTCACGGCCTGGGCGACGCCGCGTGGTCCGCTCGTTGCCTCCAGGCCGCGCTGACAGGCGACGATCACGATGACCACGCCGAAGACCACCGACTTGGCCAGGGCGACGACGAGGTCGCCCATGGTCGCGAACGCGGCGAAGGAACTCATATAGCTGCCCGGGACGCCGTCCTGGAAGACGATGGTGATCACGTAGCCGACGCCGATGCCCATGAAGATGATCAGCACGCACAGCATCGGCGCCAGCAGCAGCATGGCGATCATCCTCGGTGCGACGATGCGCCGCGCCGGGTCGATGCCCATCGTGCGCATCGCGTCGAATTCTTCACGGATCGTACGGGCGCCCAGGTCGGCGGCGATCGCCGAACCGGCCGCGCCCCCGAGGAGCAGCGCGGAGACCATGGGCGAACCCTGGCGGATCACGCCGAGTCCGCCTGCAGCGCCGGCCATCGAAGTGGCGCCCACCTGCTGGCTCAGACTGCTGACCTGCACGGTGACGATGACGCCGAACGGCACGGACACCAGGATCGCCGGCAACGCGGTCACGCGGATGATGAACCACGCCTGCGACGCGGCCTCGTGCCATTTGAACCGGCCCGAGAACATGTCGGTCACCGCGTACACCGTGGCGAGCACGAAGAGTTTCAGCGCCCGTCCGGTCGTGGCGACCGACATCATGGCCGAATCCACCGCCCACCTGATCAGGCGCTGCGGCAGGTCGGTCACGCGGCGCGGGCGCGTCGACGAGTCTGTCGAGGTCACCGTCACGCCGACACCCTCCGTCGATGAGCCATCAGCCCAGTTCCTCCACGAGTTGGGCGTCGATCACGTTGGCCGGCGCGGCTTCGGCGACGACGCCGAGGATCTGCAGCGCGACGTCGGCGGCCTGCTCGAACGGCAGCATGTGGCCGCCGGTCCGGTATTCGATCAGACGCGCCGCCGGAACGGCCTGGGCCATCGCGCGACCGTGTGCCAGGGGGAAGAACTTGTCCTTGGCTCCGGACAGGATCGTCACGCGCGCGTTTCCATACGCGGGGACGTGCGCCAAGCGCTCGTGTTCGAGGATGGAACCGACGAGCGACGCGACCGCGGGCATGTGCGCCTGTCGAGACTGGTCGAGGGTACGGCGGAGGTGATCGACACTGGGGCCGGACCCAAAGGCGAATCGGGCGAACTGCCGGAGCACGACGCGCGGGTGACGGGGAATCGACGCGCGCCGGACGACCGCCTGCATGAGCTTGATCGCCGCCGAAGCACCCGGCAGCCGGCGCACCGCGGCCGCCACGCCCCCGGGTGTGCTCGCGACGAACACCGCACCCGATACCCGTTCGGCGACCAGTTCCGGATGGCGTTGGGCCAGCGCGAGCATCGTCATCCCGCCGAGCGAGTGCCCGACGAGAACCAGCGGTCCGGACGGAACCAGCCGACGGACCACGTGGGCCAGATCGTCGGCCAGCCGCTCGAGGTCCGGTTCGTCACGGCCCGAGCCGCCGTGGCCGCGGGCGTCATAGGCGATGACCCGCACGTTGGCGGCCGCGACGAGCCGGGCCGTGACGTCCTCGAAGACCTGCGAGGTCAACGACAGCCCGTGCAGCGCGACGATCGTCGCGACGGCGTCCGCGGGTCCTTCCTCGGTCACGAACAACTCGCACCCGTCGTCCATCGGCAGGCTGTATCGACGTCGAATACCCATTGCTGCTCTCAATCCCCCGGAGACCCCAGGCTGAACGAACTTCTAGTATCTAGTACTACTGGTTGCAGTTCTATCACACGCATTCTCGTCAAGATGGCGGATTAGCAGAACTGAAACGTCAGTCGGCTACTGATCGAACTCGATCTCGACCTCGTCGGAGATGGGCACCGCCTGGCAGGCCAACGTGAGGCCCGCGGCCAGGTCGGCGTCGACCAGCGTGTCATTGCGAAGCATCCGGACGTCGCCCGAACGGATCGTGCACGCGCACGCGCTGCATGCGCCCTCCCGACACGAATACGGTGCGTCGATCCCTTTCGAGAGCAAGACATCCAGCAACGGAACGTCGCGTGGCCATGTCAGCTCGTGCTTCTTGCCGTCCACTTCGACCCGGACTTGCGCGTCGTCGCTGCCCGCGGTGATAGGCGGAATGACGATATCTGCGAATGGATCCCCCGATAGTGACTGAAAGATCTCGGTGTGAACGCGGTCTTCAGGCACTCCAGCCGCCGACAGTGCCTCACGGACCACAGTCATGAACCCGTCGGGCCCGCACAGGTAGACGTCACATTTGGCGTACGGACTGAGCCTGACCGCCAGATCCTCCCGGGTCACCACACCATCACGATCATCCAGATGGTGACGCACGACAAACCTGTCAGGGAACTCAGTCATGATCTCATGAAGTTCGGAATCGAAAATGACATCGTCCTGTGTCCTGTTGACGTACAGGAAGAAGATCGCACCGCTGCCGCCGATGAGAGTGGACTTTATAATGGACAGCAGCGGCGTCGCCCCGCTGCCTGCACCGACCAGCAGCAAATCTTGATGCAGCGACCGCGGGACGAACTTTCCCGACGGCGACAGCACGGTCAAGTGGTCGCCAGCCCGCAAGTTGTCGCAGATCCAATTCGACGCATAACCGCCCGCCACCCGTTTGACGGTGATGATCAGCTGATCGTCGAGATGCGGTGAGCTGGACAGCGAGTAGCAACGGGCCACGCCGGTCCCGTCTCGGTCCGGCCCCGGCACCCGTACGGTGAGGAACTGCCCAGGCACGTACCGGAACTTGTTCACCAGTCGATCAGGAACGTCGAGAACCACCGAGACCGCCTGCGCGGTCTCGGCGATCACTTCCAGCACCTCCAGGGTCTGAACGTGAGTGTTCACGGCCACCGTGGCGAATTCAGTGTCTGTCACAGCGAAAACCCGAGCTTCTCCCCGACGGCGAATCCGACGCGCGCGAACGGAGCCCCGACATCCTGGTAGCGCGGGCCGACGAGGCGCGGGATGGCGTCGAAAACACGTGCGTCGGGCCCGATCAGCACACGCGGCCTGTTCGCCCGCACCCCACGGAGGATCGCCCTCGCGGCCGAGGAAGGCCTGGTCACCGCGATGAGCTGAAAGCCCTTATGCGCCAACTCGGCCCGACCCATCGCGTCCACCCCTCGCGCATTGGCTACGATGTTCGTCTTGATTCCGCCTGGGTGCACGCAAGTCACACCGACCGGGTACTTCCCTATCTTCATCTCCTGGCGCAGCGACTCGGTGAATCCGCGAACGGCGAACTTCGCCGCGTTGTACGCGCTCTGCGTCGGGATCCCCATCAACCCGAACACAGACGAGACGTTGACGATGTGGGCGTCACCCGAGTCGATCAGGTGCGGCAGGAAAGCCTTGGTGCCGTAGGCGACGCCCCAGAAGTCGATGTTCATCAGCCATTCGAAATCGGCCCACGTCATGTCTTTGACCTCGGCCCCGAGCGCGACCCCGGCGTTGTTGAACAACAGGTTGGCGCGGCCGAATTCGTTGATCACATCCTCGGCGTGGGTGTACACGGCGTCCTTGTCGGCCACGTCGAGCGTGTAGGGAATGGCCTTCACCCCGGCCTTCTCGCACAGCGCCGCCGTTTCGGCGACGGCGGCCGTGTCGATGTCGGAGAGCGCCAGCGCCGAGCCGTCGTCGGCCAGGCGCAGGGCGAGGCTGCGGCCGATCCCCGAGCCGGCGCCGGTGATAACGGCGACCTTGTTCCGGAAGTTCTTCATAGTCGTTTTTCCTCTCGTGGATTTCCGCGTCACGCGCCGACGGCCGCGACACCGCGCGGGTCGGACGCCGGGGTCGGAGTCGAGCCCGGCCGGGCCAGGAACTCGTACTCCTGAGGCCGCACGCGGCGCGTGCTGAGCCAGTACCGCCAGGTGTAGCCGGGCCACAGCGTGCGGTTGTTGCCGTGTTCGTCGAGGTACCAGCTCTGGCAACCGCCGGTGTTCCAGACCGATCCGGCCAGCCGCCGCTGCAAGTCCTCGTTGTAGGCGCTCTGGACTTCCGACCGGGGCATGATCGCGTCGACGCCCCGCTGGTCGACCATGCGGATCGCATCGCGCACGTAGTGGATCTGCGACTCGATCATGAAGACGATCGAGGTGTGGCCGAGCCCGGTGTTGGGGCCGAGCAGGAAGAACGCGTTGGGCATGTCGGCGACGGTGATGCCGCGGTGGGCCATCGGACCCTCCTCGCGGAACCGCGCGATCAGGTCGGCACCGCCCTTGCCCTTGATGGACAGCGACTCGAACGAGTCGGTCACATGGAATCCGGTGCCGTAGATGATGACGTCGGCCGGGCGCTCACGACCGTCGGCGGTGACCAGGCCGTCGGCGGTGGCACCGGTGATCGAGTCGGTGATCACCTCCGACTTCGCCAGATTCAGCGCCTGGTAGTAGGTGTTCGAGCCCAGCAGCCGCTTGCAGCCGGGCCGATAGTCGGGCGTGAGCTTGGCCCGCAGTTCCTTGTCGTCGATCTGGCGCCTGATGTGAGCCTTGCCGATGAGTTCGACCGTCTTGAGCAGCGCCGGTCGGTTGTTGAGTGCGTAGGCCCCCGCCTCGGCGCCCCAGTACATGCCCGACCGGAACACTCGCCGCAGACCGGGGATGCGCGCGAACGCCCGCTGGGCGGCCGCCGGGATGTTCACGTTCTCCCGCGGCAGGACCCACGCCGGCGTGCGCTGGTAGAGCTGGAGCTCGTCGACTTTGTCGACGATCTCCGGAACGAACTGGATCGCGCTGGCCCCGGTACCGATCACCGCGACCTTCTTGCCGGTGAGGTCCACCGAATGATCCCACTGCGCGGAGTGGAAGGCGTGGCCGCCAAAGTTCTCGATGCCGTCGATCTCCGGGATGCTCGGGATGTGCAGCGCCCCGATGGCCGAGACGACGAACTGCGCGACGTACTCCTGCCCGTCGGCGGTCCAGAGGTGCCAGCGCATCTCGTCCTCGTCCCAGTAGCCCCGCTCGGCCACCTGGTGGAACCGCAGATGCGGACCGAGACCGTACTTGTCGCTGACCTCTTTGAGGTAGTTGAAGATCTCCGGCTGGTAGGACCACAGCCGCTCCCAATTCGACCGGGGTTCGAACGAGTAGGAGTACAGGTGCGTCGGCACGTCGCAGGCAGCACCCGGGTAGGTGTTGTCGCGCCAGGTGCCTCCCACGTCGCCGGCCTTTTCCAGGATGACGAAATCGTCGCGCCCGTCCTTCTTGAGGGCGATGCCCATTCCGAGCCCCGAGAAGCCCGATCCGATGATCACGACTCCCGTCTTGATCGGCGGCCGGTGGTCGGCCTCCTCGGCCGACTTCTTCTTCGATCGGCTGGCTGTCTTCGTTGCCATGATTTCGCTTTCTGGGTTGAGGGCTTGTCGTTAGGGTTGTGGGATCGATCGACCCGAGCGCCCGCACGGTCGCGGCGCCCTCGGATGCGTGTTCGTTCTGGTGACGGTTTCGGTTCCTATGCCGAGACGGCCGACGGTCGCGCCGCCTCGAACTGGGCGGCGTTGACCGCTGCGACGACCTCGCGAACGACGTCGGTCGCCCGCTCGATCGGGATCATGTGCCCGGCTCGCGGCGATTCGATGTAGAGCGATCCCGGGATCGCCTCGGCGATGCGGCGGCCGTGCCGCGCCGGGGTCAGGTGATCGTTGGTACCGGCGAACACCACCGAGTGCTTCGCGGCGAACGCCGGGAGAACGTCGGCGCGGTCGTGCAAGAGCAGGGCCTGGCCGAGTTCGGCATAGGTGCCGCGGTCCACGCTGCGCATGGCCGCGATCGTCGAGTCGAGGTCGCGGCGGCGCGCGACGCCGCCGAACAGGCCGAAGCGCAGACCGAGCCGGGTGAGCGGGTTGGACCGCATCATCGACGGCGAACTCATCCGAAGCACCGTCGGCGCGGCGGCGATGAACCCCGGGATCCGCTTGACCGGATCCCACAGACGGCCCGCCGAGGTCGCGACGAAGAGGCAGCCGGTGACGCGGTCGTTCAGCAGATGCGGCCACTGCTGCGCGAACGCCATCAGCATCATCCCGCCCAGCGAGTGACCGACGAGGACGATGTCGCCGGTCGGCGCGCACGCGTCGATGACGCACGCCAGATCGGCGGCGAGCCGCTCGATGGTCGCGCTTCCCGGTTCGCCCGCGCCCGAGTGACCGTGACCGCGCATGTCGTAGCGGATCAGCGAGACCGAGTCGCCCAGCACGCCGAGCGTGCCCGCGGTGACATCGGTCCACAACGTCGAATCGAGGGTCCAGCCGTGGCAGAAGATCACCGACGTGCCCGCGCCGGGCGCACCATCCGTGACGACCGACAGGTTCACACCGTCGTCGGTCGTCACCAGTCGGCGGCTCACGCAGCGACCGCCTTCGACTTCTTGCCCTTCAGCTCGTCGACGACATCCTGGGGCAATGCCCTGGCCAGCCGGAGGATGCGGGTGCTCACCGCGCCTCTGACGAAACCCGCCTCGTGGCAGAAGCGAAGCAGCGGCTCCCCCGAGTACACCGCGTTCTCGCGGTATCGCGGGCTGAACTGGTTCGCGAGCAATCCGCGCACCGCCCCTATGCCCACTGAACGGTACACCTTCGGGTTGACCAACGCGGGCATCACGCCGAGTACCATCACGGCGAACGCACCCCGGTGCAGCGCGTTGTACATCTTGCCGTGAGCCGCTATCGCGCGCACCATCTCCTCACGCGCGTACGTGATGTGCCTGGCCTCTTCGAGAACATGGATCTTCATCAGCTGACGTAGATGGGGTTGCAGGGTCTCGTCGGCCATCCCCTCGCGCTGCATCCGGTCCAGGATCTCCTCAATGAGAAGTGTGCCGGCGTAAGAAGCCGGTCCCACCGGCGCGAACGCCACCAGTCGAATGAGCTTGTTCAAGCCGCGCGGGTACTTGTACGGCTCGAGGCCGGTCTTGTTCACCATCCGGCTGAACATCGTCGAGTGCCTCGTCTCTTCCCCCACCTCGGCCAGTGCGTACCGGCAATGGTCATCGACCATGACGCGGCTCTGCAGCACCGAACGCATCAGCATCAGCGACAGCCCGACTTCGGCATACAAGCCAAAGCTGAGCACCGCCACCGTCTCGTTCTTGCCAAGTTCGTGACGCTGTTCCGGACTCAGCTTGTCCCACAACTTGGTGCCATAGAGCGTCTGGCGGTGCTCCATGATCCAATCCTTGTCCGGTGCGAGGGGCCGGTCCCAGTCGATGTCGAGTTCCGGGTTGTACGCCCGGTCCGCAGTCGAACGCAACAGCCGTTGAGCAGTCTTCTGGCGATCCCCGACCACCCGGCTATTGGTGGTCGAAACGCCCACCTCGTTCACGGCCTTGGCCATCGAGTGTTCGATTGTCATAACCATCCTAACTACTAGTATCTGGTACTCCTAGTACCAGGGTGATCCACTTCACTGCGATTGTCAAGGTCAATCCGAATCTTCGCGGGCGGACGTTCCCCATCGACCAGCGACCGATCCGCCGGCCTCCGATCTACCGGGCCGATGGCCGCGGCGGCTCGGCCGTTTGACCGGCCCGCGCCCGCTTCATCTCGGCACGATATCCAGCCAGAGCTTCCGGCGAGTAGTGCGTTCGCCACGCGACTTTGCCGTATCTCGATCTCAACTCGACGTATCGTTCTATCCATCCACCGGACCAATGCCGGGGAATAGTCCGCCATACTGCGTGGTGAAGACCCAACGCCAAACGGTCGATGCGCCTGGTATGTAATCCCATAGCGCGGCTGAGAGGATCAGTATTGGCGAGCAGGAGTCCGATCCACGCAATGTGACGTACGGGCCAGCCCACGACACGTACGAGCGGCCGAGAAATTTTCGGGAATGCACGGAAGCCGGACGGCCGGCTTCGTTGTGAAAGCAAGTAAGCGGTGGCCTCGGCAGCACCGGGATCCACCGATTCCATCCATTTGTTGTCGCGATAGTCGATCAGTTCCTGATAGGTAGCAGGAAGCGTGTCCGCGCCGAACAGGACACCCACGGCGCGCATGCCGGCGTACGCCTCTTCTCTGAAGGAGTCGGACGGCCAGCCACGTAGTTGCCCGTATACTTCCATAAGCGGAAGAACGATTGCCACCCATGTCCAATTCCACAGTTCGGTCTCCCACGCGTGGTAATTGACGCCGTCATCGAGCTGCCCGTGAATGAACCGGTGAAGTTCGCGAATCGACGCAGCAATATCCTCGCGCTCAGCGTCGAGAAACACCACCCCAAGCACCATGTCAATGGTGTCTTTGGCCCGACCCACCACGTCCTCGAGTCGCACCTGATCGCGAACCGACACCTTGCCTATCCGGTCGTGATCGTCGACCCCTTTCCCACCCTTCGCGCTGAGCACCGGATACACGAACGAGGGAAATGCTGCGTATAGAATGCAAGCATCACCGAGCATCGTCCGGGTTGGGCTATCCCGTGCCAGCAATACATCGAGCTCGGGCATACCCATCGCTAGGCTTGTGCGCCCGTAATCGGACACACCGTCACCTCGGCTGGCGCGCCGGATACCGTTTCTCTTTCGATAACTCGAGGCGATCCGTCATCGGGAAAATCCTCTGCTTCCGGAGCGCGCATCCGCGCCGCTCGTTCTCGGTCTTCCGATCCTTTGGCCCGAAAGCAAGGCACTTCGTCAGCTGGCTTCCGGTCGGTGACCACGACCTGCATTCCGAGTGCTGGACGGCTGAAGGCGGCGAATGCCAGGTATGCCCGTTCCGCGCGACCATGGTGCCGCAGTTCCAGGCGACCGAAGATACGGTGCAGAACAATACTCGCCTCAAGCTGATAGAAGCTTATTCCAGGGCACCGATGCTTACCCGTCCCAAACGCCATGAATCCGTATCTGTCCGGCGCTTTGTCAAGGAATCGCTCAGGGAGAAATCGCGTCGGCTCTGGGTACGCTTCGGGGTCGTGATGGATTGCCGCGGGCATTGCCTGTACCCAGGTACCCTGATGAATTCTCCGACCGCCGACGACTACGTCCTTTCGAGGGATCACCGGGACACCCCACACTGGAGGATGCAACCTGAGACCTTCGTTATTCGCGGCGATAGCATAGCTGTCAGTGGCAGCGGCCAGCGCCTCTTCGCGTACCAATGCGAGCTTGTCAGGGTTCTTCAGGAGGAGGTCGATCGTGAAGCTATATCCCGTGACGGAGGTCTCATGACCCGCGATGAGTAGCGTACGGAACGCGTCCCGCAGTATCTCCGGTGTCCACATCTCGGGGGCCGCATCGGCCTTCGCAACAATTCGTGCACCGGGGCAATCGATCGTCGGATCGGCCCGAAACCGTGCGATCTGACGCGCTATCAGCGCGTCCATCCTTTCTATCGGACCTTGAATCCTCCTGGCTCGTCTACGCGGGAGGTGCTCCCGATCTTTGCGGAAGTACTGATAGAAGAGCGCCAACGGAAAGTACGTGAGAAGCGTCCGGATAGACGCGTTCCGTCCATTCATAAGATCGGACAGGGCACTGATTCCACTGTCAATTTCCTCGCGGTCCTCGTCCTCCAACCCGAAGATCACCCGCAAGATGACCTCTCGTGTGAACTGATAGAACATCTCCTGAAGCGACACTGGAGTATTGAGTGGCAGTTCATCGAGATGGCGATCCAGAACCTGGATACTGACTTCGCGGTATCGCTCGACGGCAGCTTGGGTCAACTCAGGCGTCATTGCTCGCCGAACAGCGGCATGCTCTTTGCCTTGCAGAATGAAGGGCGTATTGGGACCAAGAAAGAACCTCAGAAAGGGGTCTTTTCCGATTTCGAAGTCCGCATCCTCGGTGGACAGCCCATACAGCTCCCGGCATAGCTGCGGAGTGTTGAGTGTGAGGAACTCCAGATTATGACCGGGTATGATCCAGTCCATCAGGAATGTCGCCCGCTTGGGTAGATTCGGGTTGGCGATACGGAATCCCTCTCCGTGGCGGCGAAGGTTCGCGCTGAGACGGTCAGAGTCGTTTATCGAGACCTTGTTCTGTACGGCAGCAACAAAGCCCAAGTACTCACGGAGTACCCCCCACTTACGCAGGGAGGGCAGCTTCGGGAATGGCTCGACCGATTCCGGCGCGACAGCGGTATCTCGGTTGTTCGTGGTTGCAGTCATGTTACTGATGGTATCAGGTACCTATGGTCGGTGTATTGGAATCGAAGCGAAGGATCTCGAGGAGTGTCACAGTGGCCGAGCGGCGCGCTGAGACCCGGTGGACCGGAAGATGTCGTAGGCAACTCTCAATCTTCCAAGAGTGCAGAAAGCATCGATGTAGGCCACACCTTTCCCCGGCGAAGCAGAAGCCTCTCGGTCGAGGTTCGAAATAAGCCGGCTTCGCGAGCGTGAGAGACGAATGAGTCGGTCAACGCGCGGGCGCGCATACGGTACTGATCGCCCGCCCTGGCAATGCCCAAGCCCCGCCGTGGTGACACCCCGATCGGCGGGTACACCGCCCCGTTCAGCACCCACGGATAAAGACGAGAGGCCAAGAAGGCCAGAACGTGCCCACCGACCAGCTTGGACAGTCGGCCCGAACTTGCCACCGTGTGGTAGAAATCGTTCGCCGAGTACTCGATATGCCTCTGATCAGCCATCTCGTGAATTCTCATCGTCTGCCGCACATGCGGTTGCAGTGAACTGTCGGCGGCCATCGCCGCCGCGTAACTGTGCACGGCCTCCTGCAGCATCAGGATGAGGCCGTTGGTGATGATGCCGGAGGGGACGAACATGATGAATTCGGAGAGAAGCCAGCCTTCGACGTAGCTGCGGTTGATGCTCAGACCGGTCTTGTTGACGACCCGGGAGAACATCGAACTGTTGCGTGTCTCCTCCTGGATCGCTTTGAGTGTGTACCGGGTGACGTCGCCCATAAGATCGCCGCTCTCGGCGATCGACCGGAACATCAGCATGGTCATCGCCGCTTCCGCGCGCATGCCGAACGTCAGCACGTTGACCAGCTCGTGCCGGCCGAGCTCTTTGCGCTGCGCCGCGGTCAGCCGCTTCCACTCCGGCGAGCCGTACAGCGAGGACAGCCGCATCGGGAACCATTCGAGATCCGGCGACGTCGGCGCGTCCCAGTTCACGTCGAGATCGCCGCTGTAAGCCTCCTCTGCAGCGGCCATCAGTAGTCGTTGTGCCGTGCTTTGCCGCTCGGAAATACGGCTGCGATACTTGGCCGGCTTCCCTTCGACGGTCAACGGCACGCGATCGGCGCCGTCTACTGACTCACCCATGAGAGATCTCCTTTTCCTTCGTCTGGACGGTTTCGAATGTGGCCGGGATGCCCGGACGGATCGGGTCGTCGGCGAGCCGCTCGACGCGAAGGTCGACACCGGCGTCCCGCAGTCGCCGGGTCAGGGGATCGGCCATGGCCACGGCCGGGGTCAGCACGCCGCCCGCGGCTCCCTCGTCGCGGTCGAGCGCGAGGGCATAGGCGGCCCGCGACAGGATCACGGCGGTCGCTGCGTAGCCGGGGTCTCCCCGCATCGCGAACGTCGCCCGGTAGCGCGCACCCTTCGTCGTCCGCGTGTAGGTCTCGAAGGTGAAGTGCCCCTTGGCTCGCGCGCGGGCACTCGGACCCGACCCGCGCTTGGGGGCGAAGGCGTCGAGAACCGCGGGCGGTACCAGTTTCAGCAGGGGGACGGTGCGGTACATCGTCGAAGACAGCCCCGCGGCCATGACCGCGGCCGGTATCGCGCCCAGCGGTCCGCCCGGCATGGCCATCACCTCCGAGTAGGCGAAGCGGCGGCCGTAGGACCAGTCGGTCAGCGTGTTGCTGCGCCGCACCACGCGCGCGTTGTGGGGCGCCATGAAGAATCCGCCGGCCCAGCCGCGAAGGCCCGGATCGATCTCGGGCAGCCGGACCAGACGCCCGTCGGACTGCGGACCGAGGTTGGGTTCGTCGTCACGACGGTGGCTGTGCGTGTACGGGTCGCGGGCCGCTCGGCGCGCGGACGGATCGGCCGCCATCGTCCGACCGTGGGCGAGACCCGAGGCCGCCGTCCCCCCGCTGATCCCGCCCCGGATGCGGCGCACGACCAGCGTGGTGTCGGTCAGCTCGCCCTCGTCGTCGGCTTGGGCGGCGTCGTGCAGCAGGGCGACCAGCAGATCCGACGGGACGGAATCGAACCCGCAGCTATGGACGATGCGCGCGCCGCTGACGCGGGCGGGTTCATCGAAGCGAGCGATGCTGTCGCGCACGAACAACGGCTCACCGGTCAGATCCGCGTAGTCGGTTCCGGCGTCGGCGCAGGCGCGGACCACGTCGGCGCCGTGCTCCGTGTACGGGCCGACCGTGGTGACCACCACCGCTGTCGACTCGGCCATCGCGGTGACGCTGTCAGCCTGCTCGACGTCGACGAGCATCGTGTCGAATCGCGCGCCGTCGCTCCCGCATCGCTGCACGACGTCGTCGAGGCGGCGCTGGTCGCGTCCCGCGAGGGCGATCCGCGTTCCGGGCGGAGCGGTCCGCGCCATCTCCTGTGCCGTCAGTCCGCCCACATACCCGGTCGCACCGAGCAGCACGATGTCGTACTTCCGGCCCGCTCGCTCGCGCTCATTCACCACGCCGATACCTGTTTCCCGTTTGGTGACCCGTGTCACGTAAGTAACTTGTACTATGAGTACCGTATACCGGAGTTTGCAGATAGGGAACCGAAACCGGGAAAGTTTGCGCCCGATCGCGCATACCGACCCCGCGACCAGGAAGGATGCCGCTATGGCTACACCAGCTTTCGACGACGACCCCCACGAAGATTCCGACTACCGCGGCCTCGCGACGATCGTCGTGCGCGGCACCGAGATCGAGGCCGAGGTGGAGATGCGGGGCTACCGGGAGCCGATCGACGGCATCTTCCGGTGGATGGGCCGGATCGAGCCCAACGACGCGCTCACCGAGATCGTCGGCGATCTGCAGCGCATGCCGGCGGTCGTCAAGACGCCGCACGGCAGCCGGGACGCCTTCATCGGCGATGTCGACTTCTGGAATCGCTACCGGATCATCGGCAAGAGCACGCCACCGTTCCACGTCGCGACCGAACTCGACGAAGTGGAGTCCGAAGCCGGGGACTGAACCCGGGGCACCCCCCGAATGCTATTCGGCCCAGCGACGAAAGCCGCTGGGCCGAATACTTGACAGGCCGGTCGGGGTCTACAGGTTGATCATGTGCCCGCTCGCGCCGTGGAAGACCTCCTGCAGCGCTTCGCTCATCGTCGGGTGAGTGTGTACGTTGCGCGCTAGTTCCTTTGCGGTCAGGTCCCACTTCTGCGCGAGGGTGAGTTCCGGCAGGAACTCCGACACGTTGTCGCCGACGAGGTGCGCGCCGAGCAGCTCGTCATGCGTCGTGTCGGTGATCAGCTTGACGAAGCCGGCGGTCTCGGCGAGGCCTTGCGCCTTGCCGTTGGCGCTGAACGGGAAGGTGGTGACCTTGACCGCGTAGCCTTCGTCACGCGCCTGCGCCTCGGTCAGCCCGAAGGAGGCGACCTGCGGCTGGCAGAAGGTGGCGCGCGGCATCATCCGATAGTCGCCGAGCGTCATGGTCTCGGCCCCGGCGATGGTCTCGGCGGCGACGATGCCCTGGGCCTCGGCAACGTGGGCGAGCTGCAGCTTCGCCGTGACATCGCCGATCGCGTAGATCCCCGGCACATTCGTGCGCATGTTGTCGTCGATGGCGATCGCGCCGCGCTCGGTCAGCTCGACGCCGGTGTTCTCCAGGCCGAAACCGGTGACGCGGGGGGCGAATCCGACGGACATCAGCACGCGGTCGACGGTCAGCTCCCCCGGCTGGTCCTTGGCGTCGGCGTAGGTGACGGTGACCGACGACCCGTTGTCGGTGACGGTCTGCACCTTCGTCGAGGTCAGCAGCTTCACGCCGAGCTTCTTGTACTGCTTGGCGATCTCCTTGGACACGTCGGCGTCCTCGTTGGGCAGCACCCGGTCAAGGAACTCGATGATGGTGACGTCGACGCCGTAGTTGGCGAGCACGTAGCCGAACTCCATGCCGATCGCACCGGCACCGACGATGGCGATCGACTTCGGCAGGTCGCGGCTCATGATCTGCGTCTCGTAGGTGACCACGTTGCTCGACAGCTCGACGCCGGGCAACAGTTTCACCTCGGAGCCGGTGTCGATGATGACGTTGTCGAACGTGATCTCCCGGTCGCCGACGACGATGGTCTTCGCGTCGCGGAACACGCCGTAGCCGTCGATCTCGGTGATCTTGTTCTTCTTCATCAAGAAGTGAACGCCCTTGACGATTCCGTCGGACACCTTGCGGCTGCGGTCGAACGCCGACCCGAAGTCGAAGGTCACCTCGCCGCTCATTCCGAACGTCGAGGCCTGGTGGTTGAAGATGTGGGCCAATTCGGCGTTGCGCAGCAACGCTTTCGACGGGATGCACCCGACGTTGAGACAGACACCCCCCCACCACTTCTCCTCGATGACGGCGGTTGTGCGACCCAGCTGGGCGGACCGGATCGCGGCCACGTACCCACCGGGTCCTGCACCCAGGACAACGGTTTCAAAGTGTTCTGACACGGTTTTCAGCGTAGCGCCCGGGCAATCGGAACGCAGAGGGTCATCGGTACTGGCGAGTAGCAACTTCAATCGTTGATTGAAACATTGATTGAATCAGGGTTTACTGGAGAACGTGCCGCCGCAAACTGCCACCCGTGACCGCCTCCTGCAGTGCGCGGAGGAACTCTTCGCGACCGCCTCCTACGACACGGTCTCGGTGCGGGCGATCTGCGCGGCCGCCGACGCGAACGTCGCAGCCGTCCACTACCACTTCGGCACCAAAGAAGACCTCGTCGTCGCCCTCCTCGACGAGCGACTGGTCCCGCGATGGCGCAGGGCGCTCGACTCCCTCACTCCGACGACACCGGTGCCCCAGGTCGTCGATGCGTTGCTCGCACCCTTCACCGAGGCCCAGTCCGAAGAACTCGGCCGCACCCACCTGCACTTGCTCGCGCGCCTCATCGCCGACGCCCCGCGAACGCGGCGGCCAGGCGGCTGGACCTCGCTTCGGGACTGGAGCGCGACCCTGCCCGACCTCGACGAGAAGACCGCCCGCACGCGCTGGGCGCTGGCCTTCGACTTGATCCTGACCGTGTTCGGCCGCGCCGACCGCGCACCGCTGTCCCCCGATGCGCTCGGAGCACTTCGCTCCTTCGTCATCGCCGGATTGACCGCACCAGCCTGACCTGCACCACAGCCCACCGAAAGCAGATCGTCATGACGCCGCCCATCGCACCCGACCCGTTCGCTCCCGCCAGACTCGGGCCGCTGCGCACGCGCAACCGACTCATCAAATGCGCCACCTTCGAGGGGATGACGCCCGAGGCACTCGTCACCGACGACCTCGTCGCCTTCCACCGCGAGGTCGCCGCCGGCGGCGTCGGGATCAGCACCGTCGCCTACTGCTCGATCACACCGGGCGGGCGCACCGATCGCCACCAGATCTGGTTGCGTCCCGAAGCCGTCGACGGCCTGCGGCGGCTCGCCGGCGCCATCCACGACGAGGGTGCGCTGGCCGCGGCGCAGATCGGTCATGCGGGGCCGGTGGCCAACTCGGCGTCGAACCGGGCGCCCGCGCTGGCGGCCAGTCGCATTCCGGCGCCGATGGGGATGTCGCTGACCCACTCCCCCGATGCCGACGAGATCGCCGGGCTCGTCGGCACTTTCGCCGACGCAGCGCGGCTGGCCGTCGACTCCGGGTTCGACGCCCTCGAACTGCACTGCGGGCACAACTACCTGCTGTCGAGCTTCCTGTCCCCGCTGCTCAACCGGCGTCGCGACGAGTACGGCGGCAGCCTGGTCAACCGGGCCCGCTTCGCCCGCGAAGTCGCCGAAGCCGTGCGACGAGCGGTCGGCGACCGGGTAGCCGTGTGGGTGAAGCTCAACATGTACGACGGCACGCCCAGGCGCGGGCCGCTGCGCGGCTTCGACATTGACGAGGCGTGTGAAGTCGCGCGGCTCTTCGAGGCCGACGGGCACCTCGACGCCATCGAGCCGACGGCGGGCAGCTCCCTGCTCAACCCGATGTACCTGTTTCACGGCGCCGCACCGCGCAAGGAGTTCGCCGCCGCGTTCCATGGCGCGATGCGGTGGGGGCTGAAGGCGGCCGGGCCGGTCTTTCTCAAGCATTACCCGTACCGCGATGTCTATCTGCTTCCGCTGGCCCGCCAGTTGCGCGAGGCGGTGAGCATGCCGCTCATCCTGCTCGGCGGGGTCACCGACCGCGAATCCCTCACCACCGCCATGAGCGAGGGCTTCGAGTTCGTCGCGATGGGCCGCGCCCTGCTGCGCGAGCCCGACCTCCCCCGCCGGCTGGCCGCCGATCCGGCGGTGCGCTCGCGCTGCACGCATTGCAACCTGTGCATGCCCACCATCTACACGCACACCCGCTGCCCGATCCGCACCGGTGAAGTCGCCGGATAAATTCGTCGTCTCCGCCGGTCGTCGTGGTCATATTGACCACCGACCTTCGACACGGCGACAAAGTTTGTCAGTGCATGATGGACGGATGACCGACGTGGGCGATCCGAATCAGTGGCTGGAAGACATCGACGGCGAGGAGCAGCTCGCCTGGGTGCGCGAGCGCAACCAGAAGGCACTCGAAACCATTGCCGCCACACCGCGTTTCGAGAAGATTCGCTCGCAGACGCTGGAGATCCTCGACAACGACGACAAGATCCCCGGCGTCGTCCGGCGCGGCGAGTTCCTCTACAACTTCTGGCGCGACGCGAAGAACCCGCGCGGATTGTGGCGGCGCACCACGCTGGAGTCCTACCGCACCGACGACCCCGACTGGGACGTCCTGATCGACGTCGACCGCCTCGCCGCCGACGAGGACGAGAACTGGGTGTGGAGCGGTGCCCGCGTGCTGCGCCCGCGCGACGGATCGACGACCTGGCGACACACCCTCGTCTCCCTGTCGCGCGGAGGCGCGGATGCGACCGTGGTCCGCGAGTTCGACCTGGTGACCCGCACGTGGGTAACCCCCGAGGACGGCGGTTTTGCCTTGCCCGAGGCCAAATCGACGGTGGGCTGGCTCGATCCGGACACCATCTACGTCGGCACCGATTTCGATGCGGCACCCGACGGCGCGCCTTCGCTCACCGAATCCGGGTATCCCCGAATCACCAAGCGCTGGGTTCGCGGCACCGATCTGGCCGACGCCCCCGTCGTGTTCGCCGGCGAGGTCACCGACGTCTCGGCGGGCGCGTCATACGACAGCACGCCCGGCTTCGAGCGGCACTTCGCGTCGCGCGCCACCGACTTCTACAACTCGCTGATCTACGAGATCCGGCCGGCGGCGGGGACGGACGACGCCGAACTGGCGCTCATCGACGTCCCGACGGATGCGCACACCGGCCCCTACCGCGAATGGCTGTTCGTCGTCCCCCGCTCGCCGTGGGAGATCGGCGGCACGGTCCACGAACCGGGCAGTCTGCTCGTCTTCGACTACGAGGCGTACCTGGCCGGCGACCGCGACGCCACCGTCCTCTTCGCCCCGGATGCGACGACGAGCCTGGCCGACTACGACCTGACCCAGTCGCACCTGGTCCTCACCACGCTGCACGACGTCGCCACCCGTGTCTCACTGCTGACGCTGGGCGACTGGAAGCCGCAGACCCTCGACGGACTGCCCGAGCTGGCGACCATCTCGATCCTCGACACCGATCCCGAAGACGGCGACGAGATCTTCCTCTCCACGAGCACGTTCACGACGCCACCGACTCTGCTGCACGGCACCACCGTCGACGGCGTCGCACCGATCAAGCATTCGCCGGAGTTCTACGACTCGAGCGATGTCGTCGCCGAACAGTTCTTCACCTCCTCCGACGACGGGACGCGCATCCCGTACTTCGTGGTGCGCCGCCGCGATGTCGAATCCGGCCCGACGCTGCTCTACGGCTACGGCGGCTTCCAAAACGCGCTGGTACCCGGGTACGCGTCGACGCCGGGACGGAACTGGATCGCCGACGGCGGCATCTACGTCGTCGCCAACATCCGGGGCGGCGGCGAGTACGGCCCGACGTGGCACACCCAGACGCAGAAAGCCGGGCGGCACAAGGTGTACGAGGACTTCTCGTCGGTCGCCAAAGCGCTGGTGGCCGACGGCCTGACCACGGTCGAACAGCTCGGCGCGCAAGGCGGTTCGAACGGCGGGCTGCTGATGGGCGTGATGGCGACGCGCTACCCCGAGCTGTTCGGGGCACTGGTGTGCCAGGTCCCGCTGATCGATATGCGGCGCTATCACACGCTGCTCGCTGGGGCGTCGTGGGTGGCCGAGTACGGCAACCCCGACGACGAGGACGAGTGGGCGTTCATCGAACCCTTCTCGCCGTATCACAACGTCGCGGCCGACACCGTCTACCCGCCGATCCTGATCACCACCTCGACCCGCGACGACCGCGTCCACCCGGGCCACGCCCGCAAGTTCGCCGCGCGGCTGACCGAAGCCGGTCACGACGACGTCTGGTACTACGAGAACATCGAAGGCGGGCACGGCGGTGCGGCCGACAACAAGCAGGCCGCCTTCCTCGCCGCGCTGGCCTACGAGTTCCTCTGGCAGCAGTTGGGATCGAGCTAGGGCGCTCAGCCCAGGCGACTCGCCACGTATCGGCCGATCGCGACCATCCCGAGCGGTGTCGGATGCAGCGGCACGCCGAACTCCGACGGCACCGTGCCGTAGAAGTACTGGCGCCCGGGTGCGGCGCACATGTCGTGCCCCTCGCTCATCGGGCCGATGTCGACGAACTGCATTCCCCGCCGCTGCGCCTGCGCGGCCATCACCCGGTTGGCCTTGGCCACCACGCTGCGGAAGAAGTCGGCGTCGGCGGGACGGATCGGCTGGGCAGCGCAGCCGCCTTTGCGGATGTAGGTGCCGTAGCCGACGACGACGACCTTCGCGTTCGGGGCGTGACGGCGGATCGCGTCGAGCGTCCGGCCCCACTTGGCCCCGGCCGCGTTGATCCGGACGCCGAGGTCGTCCGGGCCGCCGCGGCGATACCGCTGGCTGCACGGCGCCGAGCCGGGGATGTCAGCGCACGAGAGGGCGATCGGGAACATCCCGACATCGTTCAGCCCGATCGTCAGCGTGACCAGTCTGGTCCGCGCCGAGAGCGCCGACGCCTGCACGGGGACCACCCCCGCCACGGTGCGCTGCGGCGTCGCGTAGACGTTCTCCGACCTCGCCGAGGAGCAGGTCGCGTCGCGCAGCCGTGCGCCGACGCGCTGGGCGATCACGGCCGGGTAGTTGCGTTCGGCCCGAAGGCAGCCAGGCGACGAACGGTCTTGGGGTTCGATCAGCGGCCCGGCGGCCGCCGAGTCGCCGAGGGCGACGTATTCGGCGCCGCGCAGCGGGGCGGCGTCCGCCGGAGCCGCCAGGAGCGCTCCCGCTGCGAGCATTCCGACACCCACCGCGGCCAGCCGCGTCCCGCGCACCAAAACACCACTCATCCCCGGCACTCCTCTTCCGTCCGCGTACTCCCTGATCCGGATGACCCTATCGCCGAGTGCCCGGCATCGAATGGTGATCGCAACCAAGAGAACGCGACGATGTTTGTGTGCGCACATAACGGCCGGGACCGACGGCGGCCCCAAGATGAACCCTTATGACGGGGATCACTTTTCGAGGACTGACGGCTGCCTGCGCTGCGGCCGTCGTCGTCACCGCCGCATCGATCGGCACCGCCGGCGCCGCCCCGAGGCAGCCGGCGCCGTCGGCAGCGGCATCCGCTCCGAGTGTGCACGCCGAGTTCGGCAAGCCGGGGCCGCTGAAGGTGGCGACGAACTACGCGTCTGGTCCCTGCGACCGATCGCTCATGGGCCTGATCATGGGGCTGCAGGCGCACGCCGAGGGCAACTACGAGACAGCGACCTGCTCGGATGCCTTTCCCTACGGACTGGGATCTCCGGTGGGCGTGCAGATTTTCGCGCCCGTCGGCAAGAAGGCGAAGGGACCGTACCCCGCGGTGATCTTCATGCCCGGTATCGCAGGCAACTCCGCCCAGTACACGGCACTGGCCCGCAACTGGGCCAGCCACGGCTTCATCGTCGCCATACCGTTCACCTTCTGGAACTCGTTGGTCGAGGTGCCGACGCTCGGCACCGCCGTCCTCGCGCACCTCAACGGCCAGCGCGGCGACCCGCTGTACCGGAAAGTGGACTTCTCGCGCGTCACCTACGCCGGGCACTCGGCCGGCGGCCAGGGCGCGCTGCAGGCCGCATCGGTATATCAGAGCGCCGGGCGGGCGGTGATCCCGAACTTCCGGGTCGTCGGGGTTTTCGCCATCCAGAACGGCCCGCTCGCCGTCGGGGCCACCGTTCACGTCCCCGCGCTCATCCTGGGCGGGCGCAAGGACGTCGTCGTGCCGCCCTGGGCCTGGCAGAAGGTCTACCAGTACAACGGGCTGCGAACTGCCCCGGCGTATTTCGCCGTCTCGAAGTCGGCGCACCACCTCGATGTCGCGCGGTCGGCGAGGACGAATCCGTTCATCGGCGTCACCACCGCGTGGCTGCTGCACGTGGCCTACCGGGATCGCCGGGCCGGTGAGTTCTTCGTCGGCAAGCGCTGGCTGTTGCCGCGCGACAAGGCCTTCGACGAGGTCCTTCGCAACCCGGCCGCTGCCCGGCTGAGGGCGCCGTCTTCCCCAAGGGTGCCCGGTGGAACCGGCTGATGTGGGACCGTTGAGCGGTACTTCGACCACTCACCCCAGCCAATCGATCCGGACCCATGACCGCACTGCACGAACCAGCCCGCGCGGGGCGCGCCCGTTCCCACCCCTCTCCGCCCATCCGCTTGGTTGATCACCTGGCTCAACGAACCGCGACGCTGGTCGCCGACGTTGTCGCCCAGATCTGCGCGGAGGTCGACTTCTACCGGTCGCTGCCCGCCGAGACGGTCAAGACCGACGTCACCCGGATCGTGCGGCGCAATCTGGAGATCATGCTGCGCGTCCTGCGCACCGGGCAGCCGCCGAGCACCGAGGAACTCGCCGATCTGATCGAGTCGGCCAGCAACCGGGCCGACGAGCAGGTGCCCATCGCCGATGTCCTCGACGCCTACCACGTGGGCGCCAAGCACTGGTGGGCGATCATCGCGGGGCTGCACGAGGACGGTGTCGAGTTCGCCGAAGGCAGCCTCGTGCGGCTCGGCGATCTGCACTACGAGTGGTTGCGCGCCGCCACCGCCGCCGTCATCACCGGCTATGACGCCGACAGCATCGGCAGCCAGCACTCGCCGCGTCCCGGGCACAGCGAACTGCTGGCCGCACTGATCGACGGCGGCGACTACCGCGACGTCGCCGAGCGTTTCCACCTGACCGTCGAGCCCCGGTATTGGGCGGTCGCGGTCGCGGTCGAACCCAACAGCGACGAGACCGACGCGTCGGTCTCGACCACGGTCGCGGCGGCCCGCAAGGTGCGGCGCCTGCAGCGACAGCTCGACGGGATCAGCCGGGGCGAGGCGCTGTACTCGCTCACCGCGAACGGCGGCATCGCCCTGCTGCCGCTGCGCCCGGCCCCGCACGGTACGACGGATGAGGACGCGATGCCCGACTTCGCCGAACTCGACGCACGTTTGCGGCAGCTCGGCGAACGGATGGCGGCCCGTACCACCTGCGCCGTCGACCTGGTGACCGCCGAGGAGGTCGCGTCCGTCGTGCCCCAGTTGCGCGACCTGCTCGCGATCGCGCAACGCAAATCTCCCCCTCGACCGGTCGTGCGATTCGACGACCTGGCCATCGAGTTCCAGCTCAGCCGCCCCACCCGCGCGAGCCGGCTCAGCGCCTCCCGGTTGGCCCCCATCGCCGACGACGAGGTGCTCTGGCAGACGCTGCAGTGCTATCTCGACAACGAGTGCAGCACGGCGACGACCGCCCGGATGCTGCACGTCCACCCGAACACCGTGCAGTACCGACTGCGCAAGGTGTCCGACCTGACCGGGCTCAACCTCAATCGTCCCGCCGACGTGCTGACCGCGCTCGGGGCCTTGCTGGCGGCGACGCCCCGACCCGAGTCGGCGGCTTCAGCCGCGGGCGAACGACCGGCCGATTAGCCCGACGAGGAGCAGCGCGGCACCCGCGCCGCCGACGACGAACGACCACTGGTGCAGGTTGTCGACCAGGCCGTCGATGGTCACCTCGGCCACCTGGCGCACCCCGGCCTCCGTCCCGGCGACCTCGTCCTTGGCCCGTACCGAGAAGAAGTAGCCGACTCCCCACGCGGCGGCGGCCGATAGCAGGCCGCCGACGCCCAGCCAGCCGAGCACCGTGCTGCGATTGTGTGCGAACAGCAGCGCGAGCAAGGCGGCAAGGGCGGCGACGACGAGGCTGCCGTAGGCGAGCCGGGAGACCTGGGCTCCCGGCCGTTCATAGCGTCCGGCCTCCAGGGCCTGGTCGCGCTGGCTCACCGGGACCCGGACCGGGCCGGTGATCGCCTCCGCGAGCCGGGGATTCACCTGGGCCGCGACGCGACGGACCATGCCGGTCACGTCGAGGTGCATGACCGCCGGGTCGACGCCGGGCGGGGCCGGCTCGAACAGCCAGCGATGCTGCTGGCCCGCGAGGTCGACGAAGTCCTGGGTGAAGGCATCGGACTGGGTGTACCGCTGGGCGAACGGCTTGACGACGGGAGCGCCGAATCCCGCGGTGCGCGAGGTGATCTGGGTGGTGATCACGTCGGCCATGAAGGCGCGGATCTCCGGCGACTCGCCCATCTTGGTCGCGGTCGCCTCGAACCCGGCCGGGTCGACGACCCGTTCCTTGACCCACACCGCGGGCAGCGCGACGACGATCGCCCCGATGGCGATGAGGCCGGCGAGAAAGGACAGGAAGCTGCGCACCCGGTCAGACTACTTGGCGACCGGCCGTCGAGCGCGGCAGCGAAGTGCCGCGCCGGGACTATGGTCCGGTCAGTTGGAGTATCCGACCGAACCGCTCCGGAGGCAGACGCGCCCGGAGTTCGATTCCCACGCGAAGGCGAATCCACCGGCGCACGCTGTTCCGCGCGGCGTCGAGATCGCGCTGCCGCCCCAGCCGCCGATGGCCACCGACGTGCCGTTGCGATCGGCCTGCGCCACCGAGAACGCTCCCGGTCCGGTCGTGTACGAGTGCGCCTTGCCGCCGCGCTGGGCGCCGGCCATCGCCGTCGACTTGCGCTCCAGGTTGCGCGCGTCGGATCGGCCACCGCTGTTGGCGACGGCCACCGCCGTCCCCTCGCCGCTGGTGTCCTCGGCCCGTGCCGTGCTGCCCTTGCCCGCGCGGGCGCCGCAGCCACTCTCGCCGCGGACTTTCTGCTGGTTGTGACCGTTGGCCGCCTGGCACAGCGTCCCCGGCGCGGCCTGAGCCTCACCGGTGGCGATCACCGTCAGCCACGCGCCTGCGGCCACCGCCACCGCGGCTGCTACTGCGCGGGCCCTCATGCTGCGGCTCGCTTGAGTACTTCCTTGGTCAACCCCTTCTTGGCGGTGTCGACCGCTGTCTTCTGGCCCTGCTTGACGATCAGGCCGGGCAGCTTCACCTTGAGATCGACCTCCAGGGTGAACTCCACGTGCGCACCCTTGTCCGTCTCGCTGATCGTGTAAACGCCGTGCTGCTTGGACAGCTGCGTGCCTTCCACGAGGTCCCAGGTGCACGTGTTGTCGGTCCACTGGTAGGAGAGGGTCTGCTCGTCGGTGATCGGGCCGACCGACACCTTCACCTTGACGAGTTTCGGCAGCCCGTCGTCGTACTCCTCGAGGATCTCGGCGGACTTGTGAGGCCCGGACCACTCGGGCAGGGACTCGACGTCCTGCAGGACTTCCATGACCACCGAGGGCGGTGCGGCGATATCGAATTGGGTACTCGCGGAGACAGCCATGCGGCCAACCTACCTTGCCCGGGCTCCGCGGGTCAGCTCTCCCGGTCGATGAGTTTGTACGGCCACGCCTCGTCGGGGATATCGCTGGTGGCGCACGGTTCGTCCACGGCAGTGAACCATCCGCGATAGTGCAGAATCTCCCCGATGACCGGGTTGCGGACGGTCGCGTCGCAGCGGAAGCGCTGCTGCTTCTCGTCCCACCCCTCCTGATATTTCATCTGCGCCTCGAAGGGGCCCTTCATGGCGATCTTGGGGCCGCGCAGCCAGCGCACCGGACCGCTTTCGAGCAGCAGAGAACCGTCGGGGCGAACCGATGCCTCGATCGGATAGAGCAGCTCCGGGCCGTCGCCGAAATAGTCGACGAGACGCTCGCGCCCGCTGACGAGCAACGAGTTCAAGTGCCGCTCGCCCGACGCGTACTCGAAAGTCCGTAGCACCGCGAGACATTCGCGCCCCAACTCGTCGCGATAGCAGTAGTTGCCCGCCCGGAACGGGACCATCCGGCTCGTCTTGGCCGGCATGGCGTTGCGCTTGCCGTAGAACCACACGACGGGCGGCGAGAGCGCCGATGTGATGAAAATCGATTCGAGCATCCCGGTCATGATCTGGGCGACGCCCGACATGGAGTCGATGCCGTAGCGCCACTGCATATTGGGGTGCAGCCGATCGAAGTCAGAGCCCAGTGCCGCGCGGTACACCGGCGTCATCGGCTGCACTCCCTTCGGCTGATCGACCAAAGGAAACATACTACTAGTCGCTCGGCCGCCGGGAACGAATCGCAGGTCGCGCGGTCAACCGGGAGCCGTCACTCCGCCGCGGCGTCGCACAGCCCGCCGAGTTCCTCGACGACGCTGTCCAGCGGGTCGCAGGTTCGCAGCGCCTGGCACAGCCCGACGGCTCCCTCGACGGCCGAGAGGACCAAGGTCGCCAGTGACGCGGCACGCTCCGGGTCGACCCCGTCGGCGGTGAGCTTGTCAGCGATCCCCCGCTGCCAGTCGTCGAGGATCGCCCCCGATTCGGCGGCCACCTCCGGGTCGGTGGTGTGGGCGAGACCGCCGGCGAGGACCGGGCAGCCGAACTCGTAGTCGGTCTGGACCAGCAGCGTGCGCCAGAAGTCGCCGATTTCGCGGATCCGATCGGACGGACGATCGCCTCCACGGGCGCCGACGATCCGTCGCGTCATCACGCTGCCTGCGTGGCGCACCCCCTCCGTCATCAGCTCGGTCCGTCCGCCGGGGAAATGGTGATAGATCGAGCCCCGCGGCGCGCGGCTGGCTGCGAGAACCTTCCCGATCGAGGCCGCCGCTACCCCGTCGCGCCCGATGAGATCGGCCGCCGCGGCGATCATCCGATCGCGCGCCCCTCTCTCCGGAGCCGCCTTGTTCATCCTTCACTCCTTTGAACAGCAATCTTATGTATGTCATCATACATACTTATGACGACAGAACAGCAGAATAGCGCTTCCATCAATCCGTTGGATCTCTCCGGCCTCGAATTGCTGCGGCTTTGGCAGCAGACCGTGGCCGGCCCCGATTCCCAACAGGTCCCCAGCATCGGGCGACTGCTCGGCATGAGGCCGGTGAGCATCGACGAGGGCAAGGTCAGCTTCGCGCTGACGCCGCAGCCCGACTTCGCCAATCCGCTCGGCTCGGTCCACGGCGGCGTCTGCGCGACCCTCCTGGACTCGGTCATGGGCTGCGCGGTGCACACCACCCTGCCGGCCGGGGTCGGCTACACGACGCTCGAACTGAAGGTGAACTACATCCGCACGGTCGCCGTCGACGCCGACGAGCTGACCGGCGTCGGCGAGACGATCCACGTCGGGAGGCGCACCGCGACCGCGGAAGGCCGGGTGCTCAGCGCCGACGGGAAGCTCGTCGCACACGGCACGACGACCTGCATCATCCTCGGTTGAGAACAAGAATCGGGGCCGGTCACCCTGCTGGGTGACCGGCCCCGACTTGTGCTCGTCGACGAGCGGTGGGCTTAGAAGCCCATGCCGCCCATCTCGTCGCCGCCCGGCATCGCCGGGGCCGGGTTCTTCTCCGGCTTGTCGGCGACAACGGCCTCGGTGGTGAGGAACAGCGCCGCGATCGACGCAGCGTTCTGCAGCGCCGAGCGGGTGACCTTCACCGGGTCGTTGATCCCCGCCTTGAGCAGGTCCTCGTACTCGCCGGTGGCGGCGTTGAGGCCGGTGCCCTTCTTGGAGTTGCGGATCTTGTCGGCGACCACGCCGGGCTCGAGGCCGGCGTTGATCGCGATCTGCTTGGCCGGAGCCTCCAGCGAGACGCGGACGATGTTGGCGCCGGTGGCCTCGTCCCCGTCGAGCTTGAGACCGTCGATGGCCTCCTCGGACTGCAGCAGGGCGACGCCACCGCCGGCAACGATGCCCTCTTCGACGGCAGCCTTCGCGTTGCGGACGGCGTCCTCGATGCGGTGCTTGCGCTCCTTGAGCTCGACCTCGGTGGCCGCGCCCGCCTTGATGACCGCGACACCGCCGGCCAGCTTGGCCAGACGCTCCTGCAGCTTCTCCCGGTCGTAGTCGGAGTCGCTGTTCTCGATCTCCTGGCGGATCTGCGCCACGCGACCGGCGATCTGGTCGGCGTCGCCCGCACCGTCGACGATGGTGGTCTCGTCCTTGGTGACGACGACCTTGCGCGCGGTGCCCAGCAGCTCGATGCCCGCGGTCTCCAGCGAGAGGCCGACCTCTTCGCTGATGACCTCGCCACCGGTGAGGATGGCGATGTCGGCGAGCATGGCCTTGCGGCGGTCACCGAAGCCCGGAGCCTTGACGGCGACGGACTTGAAGGTGCCGCGGATCTTGTTGACCACCAGGGTCGAGAGAGCTTCGCCCTCGACGTCTTCGGCGATGATCAGCAGCGGCTTGCCGGCCTGGATGACCTTCTCCAGCAGCGGGAGCAGGTCCTTGACGGTCGAGATCTTGCCCGAGACGAGCAGGATGTACGGGTCCTCGAGGACGGCTTCCTGACGGTCGGCGTCGGTGACGAAGTAGCCCGAGATGTAGCCCTTGTCGAAGCGCATGCCCTCGGTCAGCTCCAGCTGAAGGCCGAAGGTCTGCGCCTCCTCGACGGTGATGACGCCTTCCTTGCCGACCTTGTCCATGGCCTCGGCGATGAGCTCGCCGATGGCGGGGTCGCCCGCCGAGATGCCCGCGGTAGCAGCGATCTGCTCCTTGGTCTCGACCTCTTTGGCGGTCTTCAGCAGCGACTCGGTGACCGCCTCGACGGCCTTCTCGATGCCGCGCTTGAGGCCGAGCGGGTTGGCGCCGGCCGCAACGTTGCGGAGACCTTCGTGGACCAGCGCCTGGGCCAGGACGGTCGCGGTGGTGGTGCCGTCGCCGGCGACGTCGTCAGTCTTCTTGGCGACTTCCTTGACCAGCTCGGCGCCGATCTTCTCGTACGGCTCTTCGAGCTCGATCTCCTTGGCGATCGAGACGCCGTCGTTGGTAATCGTGGGGGCGCCCCACTTCTTCTCCAGGACGACGTTGCGGCCCTTGGGGCCCAACGTCACCTTCACTGCGTCGGCGAGGCTGTTGAGGCCCCGCTCAAGGCCGCGGCGGGCCTCTTCGTCGTACGCGATCTGCTTGGCCATTGGTAAGTGATCCTCCGATAGGGGGTGACACTAGGTTTCGATGGCCGGACTCGGTGCCCGCGACGGACGACCGGCGTGTCAACGACCGATCTCACCGTCCCGACCTAGCACTCAAGGTAGGAGAGTGCCAACACCGTTTTAGCACTCTCCCCATGAGAGTGCAAGATCGCCTGGACGGCCCCGACACGTGCCCCAACGGGCCGTCGCGACTATTTCTTGTCCCGGTCCAGCCCGAGCTGGTCGACGATGACGAAGAAGGTGTCGGTCTGGTCGGTCACGCCGACGACGTTGGCAGCTCCCGGCCCATACGCGGCGATGCGCACCTGCACTCCGGAGTGCTGCTGCCCGTCGCTTTCGAGGGACGTCGCGTAGTTGACCGTCATCGGCACGCCGTCGGCCGTCATCAGCGTCCGGGTCAGGCCGGGCGTATCGGAGCCGCTCTCGATGATCTGCGTGGAATGCGCGTGGTCGCCGGTGACGATCACCAGCGTGTCCTTGTGCTTCTTGGCGTAGTCGAGCGCGACGCTCGTCGCGTCGGAGAGCTGGACCGTCTCGCCGATCTGGCCGCACGGGTCGGCCTCGTGGGCGGCCTTGTCGATCGACGCCGACTCGACCTGGAGGAAGAAGCCCTTGCCGTCACGGCCTCGTCCGGAGAGAAGGTCGATCGCCTTGCGGGTCATGTCGCCGAGCCGGGGTGTCTGCGTCGTGAAATCCGGGTTGGGAGTGCATCGCACCGCGGGCGACGTCCCACCGTCGCGCGTGCCGGCGGTCTTGCTCCAGAGCCGGGGCATCGTTCCGTCGGCGAACAGGCCGAGCAGCGGCGCCTGTTGATCGGCCTTCTCGACGGCGCGCAGTTCCTCGGCCGTCCGCACGACGCGGTACCCGCGTTCCTTCGCTTGCACCTCCAGCGTCTTGTCGCGGTACTCGCCGGCGGTGGCCGTCTCGCCGAAGACCTTGCCGCCGCCGCCCAGCGTGACGTCGGGGCGCGCAGCCAGCAGTTGCTCGGTGATGGAACCGGATCCACCGTTCTCCAGGGCGTTCGCCGGGCACCGCTTGGCCGTCTCGGCCGGGCCGTCGCATTTGCGGTCGACGACGTGGGCCACCTGCACGGCCGGGGTCGCATCCTGCAGTGCCGCGGTGGTGACGTTGCCCGTGGCGAGTCCGTTCGCCTTGGCGATCTCGATGATGGCGCGTTGCGGGCGGCCTTCGAGATCGACGGAGATCCCGCCGTTGTAGGTCTTCGTCCCCGTCGCGAAGGCTGTCCCCGCCGCGGCCGAGTCGGTCGTGTAATTCGGCTTGCCGGTGTCCTTGTCCAGCGAATACGTGGTGTACGCACCATTGAGCGGAAGTTCGTCGATGCCCGGGATCTTGCCCGCGGCACCCCACTGGTAGTTGCGCGCCAGCGTGTACTCCTGGTCCGACGCGCCGTCCCCGATGATGAGGATGACGTTCTTGGCTCCCGAGCGCTGAATGGAATCGGCGATCGCCCTGGACTGGTCATCGGTCAGCCGACGGGCACCGCCGTTTTCGGCGATGTTTCCCCGCGCGTCACGGTCGATGACGACTCTGGCCGCGCTGTCCCCATCAGCGCCCGGTGCGGAGTTCGAGCCGCATCCGGCGGCGGCCAGAAGAAGCACCGCGGTCGACGCGAGAATGGCTTGTCGTCTCGTATCCATGCCGCAATGGCAGCACGCGCTGGTGAACAGTGGACGAACGACAGCGATCGAGTACCGCGGAGCCGGATGACCGAGTCCCCTTTGGGTGATCGAGTGCCCGTTGGGTGATCGAGTGCCGCCGAGCTTGCGAGGCGGTGTATCGAGATCATCCGCCGGTCGACATGGCCACGGCAAGCATCGTTTATGCAGTTCACGGGTGGTTTCACGAGTTTGTCAGACCCCGACCGTAGAGTGAACACCACGGTAAGAAAACACGAACATTTCTTCGAACCAAGATGCACAACACGTTGACAAGGGGGAATGGTGATGCGAGTCGACGACCTCACCACACTGGTAACCGAACTCAGCGACGACCTGACACCAGCCGCGACCGACACCGGGCACGGCATCGGCGCGTTGCTCGCCGATGCGGAACCCATCGCCGACGATCAGATGCTGCTCACGGTCATGGCTGCCGCGTTCCGGCTCGGCACGATCTGCGACTACCTGCTGGCCGCAGCCACATCGCGGGCCCAAGCGATCGGACTCCCGAAACGCAAACAATTACGCGACGGCCGTGATGTGCTGCGGCAGCTGCCGCTGGCCCCGTCAGCAGTAGCGAGGTTGGGCCGGCTGGCCGACAACCTGCCCGCGCTGCCGCACCTGGCCCGCGAAATCCGCGACGGTGACCTGTCCCTCGAGCATGCCGATGCGGTCATCCGCGGCCTCACCCATGTCGCTTCCCGGATGGACGCCGACGGCTACACGACAGTGAAAGATGCGGTTGCGACGCGGTTGTTGGCTCATGCCCGTGGAGAGACACCAACACAAGTCATGGCACAAGCCCATGAGTTGGCCCACCAACTGGCTCCCGCCCATCCACCGGCCATCCCGCCCGCGGAAAACCCCATGCTCAACGAAGCAGAGATCACCCGAACCGACGAAGGCCGGGTACGCCTGGCCGCCGACCTCGACCAGCTCTCCGGAGAGAAACTCCTCACCGCCCTGGACACCCTGACCAAACCAGTACCGGCCCCCGACGGTGGCCGCGACCCCCGCACCCATCCCCAACGCCTCGCCGACGGACTAATCGACATCCTCGACACCTACCTCGCCCACCCCGACCGCCCCACCACCGGTGGCATCGTCCCCCACATCACCCTCACCGTGCCCCTACCAATCCTGACCGGCCACGACGATCGAGCAGCCGACCGGTGCAACGACTCGGTCGCAGCGACACCTATCGGCGACCACATCCCCCGGCTGGGGTTCACCGGCGCCATCAGCACGGCGACCGCCTCCGAACTGTGCTGCGGCAACCCCGAACTCACCGCGATCCTCACCGCCGACTCGGTACCGCTGGATTTGAAACGCACCCAACGCCTCGCCACCCCAGCACTACGCACCGCCCTCATCGCCCGAGACCACGGCTGCCAATTCCCCGGCTGCGGCAAACCCGCCTCCTGGACCGACGCCCACCACATCAAAGAATGGCGCGATGGCGGCCAAACCACCCTCGACAACCTCGTCCTCCTCTGCCGCTACCACCACCACACCGCCATCCACACCCACGGCTGGCACGTAATGATCGGCTCCGACCGACACCCCTGGTTCCAACCACCACAAGGAGGCGACTGGATCCGCTGCCACCAACGACGCACCCTCACCCACACCACACACGCCGCCACCTAACCCGACACCACCGATCGAGCCATGG
>NZ_BAEE01000006.1 GCF_000241265.1 Gordonia araii NBRC 100433 | reverse complement strand
CCCCCCGAGCGCGCGCACCAGGTCGTCGACGTTGCGGGTGGAGACCCCGTGCACGTAGGCCTCCATGATCACCGCATGCAACGCCCGGTCGACCCGCCGGCGTTTCTCCAACAACGACGGGAAGAACGACCCGGCCCGCAGTTTCGGGATCTTCACCGACACATCCCCCGAAGTGGTCGAGACCGTCTTCGATCGGTGCCCATTGCGGTGCGTGGCCCGCTCAGTGGTGCGCTCATAGCGGCCGGCGCCGATCTTCTCGGCGGCCTCGGCCTCGATCAGGGCTTGCAGGCCGGCCCGGATCAGTTCAGCGAACACTGCCCCCGAATCAGCGGAGGCAAGCGAGTCGAGCTCGGCGAGCAGGGCAGAATGGTCGTGGGTCATCGTGTAGTCCTTCGGTCTCGTGAGTCACTTGGCGGTAACTCATTGACCTCTACGCGATGGCCCGCCCATCTACCGGGCCGACACCCAGACGACCGAACCAAAACCCCACCACTCCACGGGACTTACCCTGCCGCCATCGAGTGGACGCCCAAGAAGCCCGGTTTGCGCCGCGTTACCGCGGTCCAACAGGGCTCGACCCGCATCGCGACGACGCCGATCCTGCGCGCTGGCCCGTCGTTCCACCTCGGCCCGTTCTGCTTCGGCATCTAGCGCCGGTTAGTCCGTTTGGGGGAGATTTGCCGGCCCACAGCGTTCTCCCAGCGATTTCGCGGGTTCGACTCATCGAAATGTCGCATCCTGTAGGTGGTTGACACTCTTAACCACCGAGGAGATCGATGTGAGAAGGACGACTGCCGCAGCGTGCGGAGTTGCCGCCGGCTGTGTTGCCGCGACCATGCTGACCGCCCCGACCGCATCGGCGACGGTCGTGTCGCGGGTGGGTCTGCCCTCCCCCGGTTCGTTCTCGAACTTCACCATCGGGTGCCGCTATGAGGCCCGGGTCAAGGTCAACGACGCCGCTACCGTCGTGCGGCTGGTCGAGAGCCGCGAGGGCAGCGGTCTGAAGACCGTCGTGGCCCGCACCATCCCCGCCGCCGACACCGCCGTTTTCGTGTGGACCCCGACGACCCCTGGTCGCCGGACCCTGCAGGCGGTGCAACCGACCCGCGGCCGTCTGGTCTACAGCCACCCGATCACCGTCACCGTCTCCCGCGGGATCACCGCCGCCGGATTCTGCTTCTCGGTCTGATGGGGGTGCCGATCTCCCAAACGCCATACATCGTCGTCGTCGGCAGCATGGTCTTCGATTTGTCCATTCAACTCGACCGCATGCCGGCGCCACATGAAACCGTGCTGGCCGATTCCGTCGCACTATCGTGTGGCGGCAAGGGGTTGTGCCAAGCACTCGCAATCAGTCGACTCGGCGGGGAATGCGCTGCCGTCGGACGAGTCGGTTCCGACTATTTTGGCGACGAGATACTTTCACTGTTGAGGGCTGACGGCGTGGACACCGCTTTCGTTCTGCGCGACCCGTCGGGAACCCATTTGGGTATCCCGATGATTACCGCCGACGGCGTGAACCAGATCATCGGCATCCCCCGGGCGAGCAACAGTCTGACCCCCGACGACATTGAGAAGGCCGAGGAGTACTTCAAGCGGGCTGACGCGCTCGTGGTGCAGAACGAGACGCCGCTCCCGACGATCGCTGCGGCAATCGATGCAGCGGAGCGACATGGCGCCATCGTTGTCTGGAACACTGCTCCGGCCCGCTACTCGCTGGCCGACACCGCCACCGTTGTCCGTCGCGCAGGACGGGCCTGGCTGACTCCGAATGAGACTGAAGCACACCAGTTGACCGGAATCGAAGTCGTCGACGCCGAGTCTGGCTTCGCCGCGGCCGACGCCATCCGTGCCGCAATTCCGTCGACCGGGGTCATCATCACCATGGGCGCCGAGGGCGCCATCGCCATCGACGAGGACGGGAAGCGCTACCGGCAACCGGCCTTCGCCGTGGAGTCGGTGGACCCCACCGCGGCCGGCGACACGTTCACCGGCGCGTTCACCACCGCGCTAACCCGTGGGGCGCCCCCGCCCCTCGCGCTGGAGTTTGCCGCTGCAGCTGGAGCTTTGTGTGTCACCGCACGAGGTGCCGCACCCAGCATCCCCACCAAAGCAGCGGTCGATGAGCTCTTGGCGCACGGCTAATCCTCGTTGAGTGATCCATGCTCGACGAGTGCGGCATGAGCAGTCGCAATCCTCGGGATCACCGCTCCTTCGGCGCCGCCGACATGGGCGCACGCAGTTCCCAGCGCGAGAGAAACCGAGTCCAACGCAGCGAATCGCGGATCCGATAACCCCACGCAGTAACCGGCCACAAATGCATCACCCGCCCCGACGACGACCACCGGAGAATCGACGGTGCACCACACCCGCTGCGGATCGTGGGGATCGACAGTGTCATATCGGGCCGCGCCACGCTCTCCGAGCGTCACCAGAGGCTCAGCCACCCCGGCAGCTTTCATGGCGCGGAGCGCCCGCAGGGGCACCCCCTCCGGGCCGGTGCCGTACGCCGCAGCGGCTTCGGACAGATTCGGTATTGCCGCGTGGAGGAGCCCCGTCTCCACCGCAGCAGTCAACGCACCACGCTGACTGTCGACGATGACTCGGGCGCCACACTCGTGCGCTCGACGGGCTACGACGGCATAGAGGTCCTGCGGTAGGGGTTCGGGAACGGCTCCGCTGAGAACCACCACATCGCCGTCCGCGATGCCCGCTATCAACGAGTCCACCAGTGCTTGCGCCTCGTGATCACTGGCGGCGATACGCGGGCCGACATTATGGCTTGCTATCCCTGGCCGGTCGGCGACGGTCAACGTGAGGTTGTTGCGGGTCGGCCCGTCGACCGGCACCGTTATCGGCTCGACTCCCGACGCGCGGATAAGGGAGTCGAACCGCACCTGATCGGCGGCGCCGACCAGCGAATATGCCACGCACTCGACCCCGAACGTCGCCGCAGTACGGGCGACGTTGACGCCCTTGCCCGCTGCGTCGGTGCGCCATGAGAGGACCTCCCCCACCTCACCGGCCCGGAGTCCGTCAACTCGCACGACATGGTCGAATCCAGGGCTAAGGGTAAGCGTGCGGATCGTCATTCGCGGACCTCGACGATCGTGCCGGCCAGCACCAGTTCATCCAGTGATTCCAGAGCTGCGGGGGGAAGCACGTTGGTGATGAGTGTGAAGCCCTCATCCCAATCACAAATCTTCACCGACAGGGTGATTCCCGCCTTCGACGAATCCGCCACCACATACGGGGCTTGAGAATTCTCCAGCACGAACCGCTTAAAGCCGAGTTCGCTGTCCGAACCCATCGTGATGCCAGAGTCCAACTCGAAGCCGTTGCCGCCGACGAATCCGATGTCGATCGGCTTGGCGCCCGTCCCCAACTCGTCGAGAAGCTCAGCACTCTCCCGCGCGACGTTGCCTCCCCAGGTCGTCGCATGCGTGTTGGGCCTGACAATCCCTCCGACAAGGTACAGCCGGACCAGTGCGCTTTCGTCTGACCAACCACTTTTGGACATGAACCCGCTCACCGCCTGCGCGCTCGTCAACGAGTTGGTGACGATCTGCACATCCTCTAAGTCGCCGGCCTCGACTCGTGCGAGCAAGTCCTCGATGAGCGGCAGAGTGGTCGACCCACCGTCGACTGCGACGACCATCCCCGATCCGACGAGCTTCGCCGCGTGTCGAGCGATCAACCCCTTGGCGACCTGGTTTCGCTCGCGCTTCACTGCGATGTTCTCTTCGATGACGAAGAGCCCCTCGTCGCTCTCGTTGAGCCCGGGGACGCATCCGGTGTGAATGGCGTCCTTGAGCAACGAGTCGAACTGGCGTTGCGTCAAGCCATCGAAGACACCCGGAGAAACCTCCAGCAGACGCGACAACAACTCCCGCTGCGGGATGGGCTTGGCCGGATTCGGCTGTTGACAGATGTAGTCCAACACCGCCACGCCGAAAGTGGTGAGCATGCGGCGCTGTTGTTCGGCCAATACCGAGAAGCTCACTTCCGAGCTCTGCGTCGGCACCGCTGCCGCCCTGGCGACGGTTGCCGGCTCGGTGCTCACGGTCGGTGCGGCGATGATCGGCCGGAGGACCGAGGCAGGATCGCGCAGCAAGCGATCACGCGGAGCTTCGATCCATTGCACCATGCTCGCGAAGTAGGACAACCCATCCGACAGCTTCACGTCCTCGGTCCGCAAGACGTAGAGGCGCTTCCCGTCGGCTGAAATCCGTTCCACCTCGCGCAGCACATGGGGCGACAGATTCGAATGGCTGCTGAGCACGAGTAATCCGACCTCGCTGTCGCGGAGCGCGCCGATGATCGCCTCCGGGTAGGACAACCCTGGCGGGACGTCACGTGGGGCGATCCACACCGTCTTGCCCTCAGACTCGAGGTAGGAGCAAACAAGATCGGCGATGTCGCGATCACGTGTCGAATACGAGATGAAGATTCGCCCCACCATCAGCACCGTCTCCGTTCCATCCATCGAGCTTAAGCCGGTTCCCCACCGGAACTGGCTCCCCGTGTCGTCGGCGTAGCTCCTCGACCCCCGGGCGGCACCGGGGGCCGACGACTCGGTGAGGTCCTATTTGTATGCGTCGCGGGCGGGTCCCCGTACCATAAATTCACCACCGCTCGCAGCCGGCGGTTCTCACCGAAGTTTCACCCAAACAGCGCATCGGGCATGTATCGTCCCTACACGCGAAGTCCTCGCCGCCGCCCACGCTAGCCTTCTGAGGTCCTCGCCAATCTGTCCCAGGAAAGCGGACCCGACGGGAAGCGGCGCACGGCTTCAGCTATGGGCGGAGCCCACCAAAAGTGACCCTCAGGGTGGTCGGCCACGAGCTCGAGGTACCGGCCGTATCCAATATTCCGGACCACCTCCGCTGCGTCTCCGCCGGTATCGAGGAGCGCTTCGGCGGCATGGAAGTAGACCAGGGGGAACAGCGGCCGGACGTTGCCGTGTCGCGCGATCTCGGTGGCCGCGGCGAAGAGTTCCGCCCGGCGCTGCGGTTCCGATTCATGGATGCCCACCAGATACAGGGCCAGCACGTCATCGCCGGCAGTCGCCCAACCCACCACGTCGGACACCTCCTCCAGATGCAGCTCCGCCAGGCGTACCGCCGCATCGAACTCTCCGACCACCTGCGCCGCCGCCGCGGCCAACGCCAGCACATGGCCGCGCCGGAGGATCAGCTGCTCTTCGGGCGGCACGTCGTTCCCGACCGGCCGCACCCGATCGACGCCGGCCAACAACGCACGCACGGTGTCGTCGTCCTCATAGGCGGCAGCCAGGAGTACGGCGGTCAGCAATCGGCGGCCACACCGATCCCCGGCGGCGAGTTGCTCTCCGGCGATCGCGCGCACCATCGCCGATTCGGACTCGGTGGGCGACGCACCGGGTCGAATGCAGGCGCTTGCCACCTCGATGTTCACCGCGTCCAGGGCACGGCGCATGAGGTCGAGGAACTGTTCCGGCCCGGCTTCGTCGGGCGCCACCCAGGTCGAGACACACAGCAGGGCAAGCTCGTCATCGAGGTCCAGCTCGCCGGATCGGAGTTCGGTCACCATCTGCCGGACCTCGGCGCAGGCCGGCAACGACTGGAGGCACGTTGCCGCCAACCCGTTGGCGCGCACGTCCGCGATCACCGCTTGCCCGACTTGCGGGAAGTCCGCGTCGAGCCATTCCCACATGGTCTGTCGGCTGTTCCCCCGCCGCCACGGCGCCCCCGGCTTGCCGTCGTGCGTCTTACCGTCGCGCGCGTCGTGCACCGCATCCCCGTAGGCCTGTACCGCGCACCGTGCGAGGACCTCGGTGGGCGGAGCCCCCATCAGCTCGTCCACCCGGCCCGCCTCGGCGAAGAGCGCACCGACGAAGCTCCTGGCGACGGCATGCCGCGCGGGGTCGTCGGTCGACAGCCTGACCGATTCACTGATCCACAACTCGGTCAGCGCCGCGTCCAGCTCTGCGGGCAGGTGGGCACCACGGGCCCACCTCTTGTACACGGCGGGGACCTGCGTCCCGAAGCGGGCGATTGCTGCCTCGGCCTCGGGCGACAACTCTGACTCGGTCAACCATCCTCCCGCGGTTCGAGGTACGAATCCCTGAGTCGCCGGACCTGCTCGGCGATCGCGTAACTCCGCAGCACCTGGACCGCGGGCTCGACGTCGACATCGGCCGGGAACACCGTGAACCCGGCCGCGCGCAACTCCCGGTGACGCCGGCGCAGCTCCTCGGCGACCCCCGGCGCCCGCGACGGGGCGATCCCGCGTTCGACGATCCGCTGCAGCCACGCCAGGAAGTCGTCCATCGCGCTCGGCGTCGGCGCAACCGTCTCGACGCGGGGCCCGGCCACGGCCGTGCTCCTTGTCCTCAAGGGCGGCTTGTCGAAGTAGAGGCAGTCCACCGGCGAGTCGGCACACGACAGATGCGGCCGGATCAGGCTGAGCGGCATCAGCGCCAGTCCCTCCTCGGAGCGGTCGACCCGCCCGACGACCAGCAGCTCCGGCTGCCACGCCACCGCCCGCAGCCGCGCCACCGCGTTCGCGGTGTACTCCGAATACCGCAGGCGAACGGCGACGTCGGCGCCGACGGAGTCGATTAACGGCCACTCGACCCGCTGGCGCACCTCGTCGAAGCGGGGTTCGCGCGCCGCGGTCGGGGCCAGCACCACCCAATCCCCCAGTTCGTCTCGGGGCTCGAGCAATCCGACCGGCTCCCCGGCATGGGCAAGGTCGGCCCACCGCCGGATCGGGGACAGCGCCGCGAACAGTTCCGCCGAGCTGGCCGGCTCGTGCTGGGCGAGGGTGTCATCGCCGCCGGAGAGACGCCCGTTCGGATTGCGCCGCGCCCGCGCGAGGTCGATCTCGGCCCCGGCCGCCCGGCTCGCCGACGCCAACCCCGGCCACACCGGCGCCGACGAATAGGCGGCCACCGGGTCGAAGCCCGGTGCGGTCGCGACCGGGCGGGTCAGCGTCGACGAGAGGAACCGGCCGTCCCCGCGCGACCAGAACAGGGTCGTCAGGCCCCGGTATCCCGACGCCGTCTGCCACGGATAGCTGCCCAGCCCGACCAGCGACAGCCGGGCGACCTTCTCGTAGCCGGTGCGCCCCACCCCGATGAGGTCGACCGGCGGCGGCGTCCCCACCGGCACCGCGTCCAGCGCACCGATCAGCGCCAGGGTCGACGCGAGGTCGGCGGCGACATGCGCCTCACCGGCACCGGCCGTGCGCGCGACGATGCGGCGCAGATGATCGGCGATGCGGCGCAACGCGGCCGCCAACCGGTAGTGCTCGGCAACCTGCGCCGAGATGGCCGCCGCCGAGCAGCGCTCCACGGTCGCCGCCGATGCGTGCGCGATACCGACGACGACGATCTCGGCCAACAACTTTGCCACGGCGCTGCGCATCTGTGCCCGCGCCTCGTGGCGGGCCAGTTCGGCGCGGGTCGACCCGGTGTCGTCATCCGCCGTCGGCACCGCCTCGGGCGCCGGTTGGACCCCGGTCCCCAACCAGAGGCAGGCGGCGATGAGGTGGCGGCAGACCCCGACGGCGGGGCAGTCGCACCGGGCCGTCTCCGGGCCACCGTCGTCGAACCGGACGTGCGCGCCGGCCACCGCGACGAGCAGCTCGGCGTCGTCGGCGACCACCACCGGATCGGCGGCCGCCAGATCCTTGCGGGCCCGCCGCACCAGCCCGGCGCTGGCGCGCGCCGCCCACGCCTCGTCGTCGAGGCGGGCACACCTGGCCGCAATCGCGGCTCTGTTGCTCATGACATGACCCCGACGAGCCAGTCGGCCAGGCCCCGCGGGTCGAGTGCGGCGATCTGCATCCCGGCTGCGGCCATCTGCTGGGCGGTCTGGCGGTCGTAGAACGGTTGGGTCTGGCCGGATTTCAATGTCAACGACGCCAGGCCCAGCAGGTGGACGCCGGCGTCGGCGAGTTCGCCGGTCACCTGCAGCAGGCGGTGCGGCGAGCCGCCCTCGCAGAAGTCCGACAGCAGCACCAGCACCGTGTTGCGGGGGTTGGTGACCAGGGTCGAGCAGTAGTGCAGTGCGCCGCCGATGTCGGTGCCGCCACCGAGCTGCGTCGACATCAAGACGTCGACGGGGTCGTCGGCGATCGGCGTGAGGTCGACGACCGCGGTGTCGAAGACCACCAGCTTGACCCGCACCGTCCCGAGCCCGGCGAAGATCCCCGCCATCACCGCACTGTGGATGACCGAGTCGGCCATGCTGCCACTCTGGTCGACGCACAGGATGACGTCCCACGCGATGTGGCGGCGGTGGCGTTCGAAGAAGCGCAACCGTTCGACGACGATCCGACCGGTCTGCGGGTCGTAGTTCTTCAGGTTGGCCGCGATGGTGCCGGCGACGTCGAAGTTCGCGGCGACCGGGATCGGGGAATGGGCGAAGCTGCGCTTGGGCCCGCTCATGGCGCGGCGCACCTCCGGTTCGAGCCGTGCACGCAGGTCGTCGACGACGGCGGCGATGAGCCGCCGCAGGTTCGACTCGAGTTCCGGCGGCATCGAGTGGCGCAGCCCCAGGAGCAGCGCGAGGAGTTCGGTGCTCGGCGAAAGCCGGTCGAGGAGTGCGGGATCGGTGAGCAGGTCGGTGAGGCCAAAGCGATCCAGCGCGTGCCCGGTGACGACGTCGCAGACCGACTGCGGGAACAGGTCGCGCACCTCGCCCAGCCAGACGACGGCGTGTGGTGCCGAGGCGCCGAGTCCGCTCGTCGGTTCGTCGCCGAGTTCGTCGGCATCGGCGTTGCTTTCGTCCTCGCCCGGTGCGACGTCGCGCCCGACGTAGGCGTGCCGGTACACGTAGTCCAAGGCTTCCCCGCGACGCCCTTCGACCGAACCGCCGGGCGCCTGCCCGAGTTGGTCGCGGGCGAAGCCGCCCAGCACGAGGCGCCACCGTTCGAGTTCGCTCACGGCACCCCCAGCCATCCGGAGAGTCCTTGCGCGGCAAGGAGTTCCGCCGCACGATCGGCTACCTCCCGATTTCCGCCGACTGGGCCCTCAATCCCGCCGACTGGGCCCTCATTCTCGCCGACTGGGCCCTCTTTCTCGCCGACTGGGCCCAACCGCCCCGCCACGACGGCCGCGACGCGATCGGTCTCCGCCGGGGTGAGCTCGGCCAGCGCCAATCGCAGGGCGGGAAGCGCCTCGAGGAACTGCGTCTCGGTCCACCCGTCCAGCAGTGCACCGACCACTTCGACGAGATGTGGCTCCTGCCAGGCGAATTCGCGCGCCGTACGCATCAACCCGGACAGGAACGGCAGCGCCTCGACGACCGGCACCGTTCCCGACAACGAGCCGCGCAGCGCGTCGGCGACATCCTCGGCCGTCGACTCCCCGGCGGTGTAGCGGATACCGGCTGCCGCGCCGCGGACCTCCGCGGACTCATGCGCCTGCGCGAACAACCGGACCACGGCGCCGAAGTCGTCCCGGTCGGCCTGTTGGTCGAGAACCCCCGACTCGCCCCCGCTTTCCGCGCTCAGCGCATCCCGCATCGCCAGCAGTGCGGTCACCATCTCGGTCGGCGATTCCGACGGCAGGAGTCGGCCCAGGTAGTCCGCGCGCCGGAACGCGATCCGTGCCAAGTCGTCGAGCCCGGGAAAGTCGCGGGCGTCCAACGGTTCCCGCGCACGGTGCAGCATCGCCAACTGGTGGCAGGCGGCGGCCGCAGCGCAGAACGACGGTTCGTCGGCGATGGCGGTCGTCGCCGCGGCGGCCAGCTCCTCGTCGAGGTCGCGCACCCCGATGACGCAGCTGCGGGCGATCAACGACACCGCCATGGCCGCACCCCGGCCCGCGTGTCCGGTGAAGTCGTCGACCGCTTCGGAAAAACACGCGGCCACCGCTTCGGGCAGCGTGCTCCCGTACCGGGACGCCTCGACCAGACCCGCCTCGGTACCCGGCGACCACCGATACGTCCAGCGCTCGTTGATCAGGTGCAACCCGGTCCCGACGACGAAATCCGGCCCGGCGACCAGCGAGGCGAACGGCACCTCCAACAGGGCCAACCCGTGGAGCAGCCGACTCGTCTGCCGGTGGGCCGGGCGGCGGTAGACGGCGAGCGACAGTTCCCGCGGCGCCGGATCGTCGACGACGAGGCGCGCCGCCGTCAGCCGCGCCAGTGCGTCGGCGACGAGGGGTGGGGTCGCGGTGCCCGGTGGTACCCGACCCACCTTGTCCCCGGTGAGGACGGCTTCGGCAACGGCGAGCGGCACCATGCCCTCGACGGCGATGTCGCCTTTCACAAAGGTCGACGCCACCGCATCGCGCACATCCCAGCGGGTCGGCCCGGGGCGCCCGCGCAGCGCCGCGAGGCGTTCCACGTGTTCGGCGGCGTCGACGACGGTCGGCATCGAGGCCGGCACGCCGCGCGCCCGCAACCGCTGCGCGACGTCGAGCAGGACCTCGCGCGCCGCACGGGACCGGTGGTCGGTGCACTTGCGCCTCCCCTCCTCCCAGGCCCGTTGGCGCCAGCCGGGCGACCGGATTCCCGACGCATAACCGTTCACCGAATCGACCTGCTCGAAGGTGAAGCGGATCAGCGCGGCCCGGCTCGACGGTGCCTTGATCACCGGTCGGGGCGGCGGGTCCTCGAGCAGGTCGGGCAGGGCGACGGCGTGGTACCCGCCGACGACGACCAGCACCGGCCCACGACCATCAGCCTCGGCGACGGCCTCCCGGATATGCCACGCCATCTCCGCTTCGCGGGCGTCGGTGCCGTCGCGCTTGTGCTCGCCGGGAGCGCTGTCGGCCCGCGCCAGCGCACAGTAGGCGGTCATGCGCGCGGAATGCTCGGCGGCATCGACGATGTCGGTCTCGAAGAGGTGGTCCCACAACTCATCGGTGTCGCGGCACCCCAACCGCTGCGCCATCGCGACCAGGGTTTCGCTGAACAGCAGCCGCCGCTCGTCCCACTGCATGTCCGACACGTCGTCGCGCTTGACCACGGCATGCTGTTCGGCGATGTCGAGGTCGATGAACGACGCCGGGATCCCGGCCGCGTGCGCCTCCCGCAGGGCCACGAGTTCGGGTGAGAAATCGCAGAAGGGGTAGTACGCACCCAGCCCTCGAAACCGCGCGGCGCCCCGGCCGGCGGACTCGGTGTAGGCATACACGGCGAGCGGCGCGCGGGTGCGGCTGTCGGTGAGCGCGTCGATCAGCGGGTTGAACGAGCGCGGCCCTTCGACGAGAACCGCTGCGGGACGGTACTTCTCGATCGCGAGATGCACGGCGCGAGCGCAGGCCGGGGAATGGTGGCGCACCCCGATGATGACCCGTTCGGCAGTGACCAGCCGCGCCGCCAATGCGCGGATGTCATTGGCGTTCAACGGCTCTGCCCGGACCGACGTCCCCCTCACCCCCGTGAGGAGCGGTGGCCGTCGAGTGCGGCCGCCCACGTCTTCGACTTCTTCGCCCGTCCGCGGACCACGATGTCGAAGTATTGGTCGAGCTTGGGCCCGTCCTCGGCGTTGTCCTTGAGGACGGTGCCGAGGAGCTGGCGCGCCACATGTGCCCCGGTCGCGACCCCGCCGTCGAAGTAGTGCGCGTCGAGCACGGCGGCATACCCGACCGCGACGGCCTCGGCGGCGGACATGACCGCCGCCGGCGCGGCCACCGCGGTGCCCTCGACCGTCGCCCCCGACCGCAGGTCGCTGAACACGTCGACGAGCAGTTCGACGACGTCGGGCGCGAGGCGCGCCTGCACGCCGGCCTCGTCGAGCAGGCCCGCGGTCTGGTCGGCGATGAGCCGGGCCTGCAGCGTGCGGTCGACCAGCGGGGCCACCGTCTCGAAGTTGAACCGCCGCTTGAGCGCGCTGGACAACTCGTTCACCCCGCGGTCGCGCAGGTTGGCGGTGGCGATGACGTTGAACCCCGGCCGCGCGCCGAGCACCGCATCGGCGTCGTCGCCGAGTTCGGGGATGTGCAGGGATTTGTCCGACAGCACGCCGATGAGTGAATCGGAGATCTCCGGCTGGATGCGCGTGATCTCCTCGATGCGGCAGATGCTCCCGGCCGCCATCGCCTGGTACAGCGGGCCCTGCACCAGGGCGCGCTCGCTTGGCCCCTCAGCGATGAGCAGCGCATAGTTCCAGGTGTAGGCGATCTTGTCCTCGGTGGTTCCGACGCTGCCCTGCACCACCCGCTGCGACGAACCGGAGATGGCCGCCGAAAGCAGTTCGGACAGCATCGATTTCGCGGTTCCCGGCTCCCCGACGAGGAGCAGGCCGCGTTGGCTCATCAGCGTGACGATGGCGCGCTCGACGAGCGGGTCGTCGCCGTAAAACTTGCGGCTGATCCCCAGTGCGGGATCGCCGACGATGAAGCCGCGCACGCTGCGCGGGCTCAGCCGCCAGCCCGACGGGCGGGCAGACCCCGCGTCGGCCTCGGCCAATCGCTTCAGTTCACCGGCGTAGGTCTGTTCGGCCGGGGCGCGCAGCACGCCTTGCGGATCGGTCATGCGTAGTCCACCTTGTCCTCCCAGTCCGGCTCGTAGGCGCCCAGTGCGGCGATGGCCGCGGCGTCGGCCACCGCGGCCGACAGGAGTGCCGACGGTACCGCGCCCAGGCGCATCGAGCCGCGTGAGTCGCGGAAAGTCACCTGTTTGAGCGCGACGGTGACGTCGTCCAACGGCTGTTGGGCGCCGGAGAATCCGATGGTCACGGTGATCCCCAGGATCGGGAAGGTGCGCTGGAAGTCGAAGACGACCCCGCCGTCGCCGGTTTCCCCGCGCTCGTACCCGCGCTTGGTGGCCGCGGACCGCAGGGCGAACATCCCCAGCAGGTGGCCGGTGAAGTCGTCGACGGATCGCGCTTGCGGATTGGGTGGGCGGTAGACCGGCGCGAACTGTCCGAACAACGGCTCGACGTCATAGTCGTCGAAGTGGGTCGCCCACCGCGCCACGGTGTCGCCGTCGAGGACGGCGGCCGACGCGATCTGGACCGTCGCGCCCGCCGACAGGGTGACCTCGTCGTCGTGGACGTCGGTCAGCGTGCCGTCGTCGAGGGGTCGGAATGCCGTGCCGTCGTCGGCGATCCAGACCAGGCGTTGTGCCAGGATCCCGACGATCGGGTGGCCGCGCAGGTAGCGGTTCCAGTCGTCGGCCGACCACGCCCGTTCGGCACACATCGCCTCGTAGAGCCGCTCGGTGGCCTGCTTCACCGCGGTTTTCACGGTTCGACGCGCCGCCGACAGCGCCTTCTTGGCCTCGGCAGCCGCCGTCTCGTCATCTGAAATGCGCGGTGCGGGAAGGGATTTCAGCCGCGCCCCGTTGTCGTCGAAAAGGGCGACCGTCCCGTTGGGGGCGATGCGGGCGTGGAAGCGGCGCGGGCCGAAGTCGAGGAGTAGCTCACCGCCGACGAATCCCGCATCGGGCACGGTGCGGTCGGCGAGTTCGGCCGACGACCATCCGCGGCGTTCGGCGAGTTCGTCGACCCGTTCCCCGGCCGTCTTCTGGATTCCCGCGGTCCGGAACCGGGTGGCGATGGACAGCAGCAGCTGCGCGGCGGACGGGTCGTCGACCCAGCCGAGCATGGCCAACAGCGCTTTGCACTGCGCGGCGCGCCAGCCGTAGTAGGTGCGGATGTAGTGCTCGGCGACGGGTGCCGCGTGGGCGCGGCATGCGGCCGCGCAGATCGCGAGCATCCCCTTGTCGGCGACGCTGTTCTCCTGTGCGCACCACGCGTCGAGGAGCCAGTCGGCGAAGCGCTCGGCATCGGCCGCGTCCAGCAGGCCCAGGTAGTAGCGCAGCGACACCGACGGTTCGGGATTCTTCGCCTTCACCGTCGACGCGACGAGCCAGCGCAGCGTTGCCTCGTCGACGGGCTCGCCGCCACCCGACCACCGCACCGTGGGGGCGGCTGCCCAGTCTAGCCAGGCGGGCCCGGGCGCTGTCGACTTCGCGACCTGGGCCGACAGGGTTTCGCGGTTGAGGTAGTGGTTCGGCGAACGCCCCAGCGCCGCGAGCGCGGTGAGCACCGCATCCTTGCCGCGGTCGGTGCGCTCAGCGTGATAGCGGGCGTCGAGGACCTCGATGTCGTCGGCGGTGCCGAACTCGGCGAGCCACTCCGCTGCGATCACGCGGGTGTCGATCGCCGACGAGCGCAGTGCCGCGACCACCCGTTGATGCCGCCGCGGATCGTTGGCCAACGCCCGACGGGCATTGGCCCGCCGGTCCCGCGGTCCGGCGAAGGCCAACCGGTACACCGCGTCGGCGGCACCGGTCGGCAACGGCGCCGCCAGCGCGAGCAGGGTCAGCGCCGTCGTGCTGCTGTCGCTCCACCAGTCCTGCCCGCCGTTCTCGGCGACGTCGACGTACTTGTCGACGTGGGCGGCGACCAGTGCGGCGACCTCGTCGTCGGGCCACCCGGACAGGCACCCTTCCCACCCGGAGGCGGAGACGACGGCGGCCCCGTCGAATCCGAGGCCGTCGAGCATGGCGATGGTCTGCGCGATGGTGGGCTCCCCGGTGCGGTCCCGAAGATCGGCGAGAGTCGTTGCGGCCAGGCGGTGGAGTTCCTCCCCGCGCCACGTGACCAGTTGGCCGAGCCGGTTCAGCACGGTCACCAGGTTCGCGGCGGTCACCCCCGGCGTCGCCGCGTAGGCCTCGACGAGGTCGCCGGAATCGATGTACCGCGATTCGCCCCGGAACCGCCGAGGCGGTTGCGGCGTCCGCGACTCCCGCACGATGTCGGCCAGGGCGGAATCGTCGAAGTAGGGATGCTTCAGATAACTGGTCGCCTTGTTCACGCCGCGCTGCAGGGTCTGCAGCGCCGCCGTGACTTCCGGCGTCACCGGGAACGACCAGTCGATCACAACCGGTGCGCTCGGTGGGGGCGGCGGTGTCGGGTCGGGGATCGACGCGGTGGCCGCCCACGACGCGGTGAGGTCGCGGGCCGGATCCGAGTCGATCCCGGCGACGATGTCGGCCGCCCAGTCCCGATCGCCATCGGCCGCATCGAGCTGCCACAGCGCATCGAGGGCGCGTAGTTGGCGGCCGCGTTTGGCCGTGGCGGCGATCTCGCGCAGCGCCGCCGACAGGGGCCCGACCGGGCAGCGGCGGGCTGTCGCCGTCGCCGCGGTGAGGATCGTCGACGACCCGTCGACGAGGTAACGGGCCACGGCGGGCGCGAAATCGGCGAGCGCCGCGTCGGCAACGGCTGCGAGGTTGTCCAGGATGTCTGCGCGCAACCCGCCCGGGGCGTCGAGGGCGAGCAACCCCAGCGCCACGCCGCGATCAGCGACCGCCGCCGGATAGTCGGGCAGCGTGCGCACCAGGGTGCGCGTGGTCGAGTAGGTGGTGGCGCCGCGCCCGGGACGGAACACCGCGGTCACCACATCGCCGCGCTGCCCGCCGCCGGCCTCGACGATGGCCTCCAGCGTCGCCAAGTGCACGGGTACCGACTCTCGCCGCTTCGCGTCCACCACTGCGAAGTGATACGAGCGGGTCAGGTCGTCGACGAGGCACTCGACCCGGTCGCCGCCGGCCATCGGCTCGAGCGACGGCGTGAAGTGCCGGGTCGTCGCGCCGGTGACCCGGGCCCAGCGCCAGCCCTGCTCGGCCGGGGCCTGGTCGAGTTGGGCATACAACCGCTGGCGCGCCCGGCGCTCGTCATCCATCCACTGCGACGTCCAGTAGCCCGGTTGGGCCGCGGCGATCTCCGCCAACACCGACGATTCCCCCGCGCCGGTCTCGATGTATTCGGCCACCCGGTCCGGCAGCGATCGGTCGCCGTTGTGCCCCACGTTCTGCTTGATCACCGCCGCCGCGGCCTGCGCGAACGACCCACCGCGCTTGCGGTTGAACAACCCCATGGCTCAAACCTAGGCCACCGCGCCGACAGGCGAATGACGGCGGACGACGTCTACGCCTCCGGTGCGGCGGCCCCCAGCAGCAGTCGGGCGCGTTCGTCGCCGGTGAGCGTGCGGGTGGTGCGTTGGGCGATCTGCCACCGCCCGTCGACGCGGGCCAGGTCGAATCGGTTCGCGCTGGCCCGGGCGACGAGGAACCGGGCGTCGCGGTGGACGACGAAGAGGGATTCGCACACCGCGACCGCGGTGTCACCGTCGACGCGGATGCGCGCCGGGCCCAGGAAGTGCGAGGACCCCCGCGCGATCAAACCTTGATGGGCCTCGGAGGTGACCATGTCCCGGACCTCCTCGCGGCTGCCCATCGACCAGTCCTCGACGTCGTACCCGCCGTCGACGGTCCACATCGCGGCGACGGCGTCGGCGTCACCCGCGTCGACGAGCGGCCCGTAGCCCGCGATCAGCTGCCCGATCTCGACCTGGTCGCGCAAGGCCGCGACCGTGCGTTCCAGCCGGTCGAGCCGTTCGGTCACCGGATCGGTCACAGTGCCTCCGCAATCTCGTGCAGCGCGGCCAACTGGTCGCAGTAGTGCGCCACGTCGTCGCCGGCGACCTTGCACACCGCGACGGTGGCACCCAGGTCGCGCAGGCGGGCCAACCGGGAGCGCACCCCGTCGGCGTCGCCGGCCGGGTCCAGCAGCGGCCCCGGCGACAACAGCACCTCGAATCCCGGTGGCGCCTCGGCGGCGGCAAGGAACTCGCGCAGCTGCGCCCCGCCCAACCCGAACGGCACCCAGCCCGCGCCGAACTCGACCGCACGCCGCAGCGACCGCCGGGTCCGGCCGCCGACCCAGATCGTGGGAGTCGTGGACGTCGCATGCGGTTCGACGGTGAACCCGTCCACCGATCCGCGTCCCCACCAGGCGCGCAGCTGCACCAGCCGCTCGTCGGCGACGGCGCCGCGCCCCGCCCAGTCCGCGCCGAGCAGGTCGAACTCCGGCGCCAACGAGCCCACGCCGACACCCAGCACCAGACGCCCGCCGCTGAGCACGTCGAGCGTCCCGTAGCGCTTGGCGATCGCCAGCGGCTGGTGATAGCCCAGGACCAACACCGAGGTCGCCAGCCGGATCCGGCGGGTGTGGGCGGCAAGGAAGGACAGCGTCGCGAGCGGGTCCCAATAGACCCCGCCGCGCTCGGCGGCATCGGCGGCGGGCACCCCGACGTGCTCGGAGCAGGTGAGGTGGTCGTAGCCCAGGTCGTCGGCGGCCTGCGCGACGCGGACCAGTTCGTCGGGTCCGGCCGTCAACTCCCACTCGTTGACCAGCCCGGGTTGGGCGGTGACGATCGGTGTCGACAGTCCCAGTCTCATCGGCGGTGCGCTTCAGTCCGGGCCATCAGCTTGCGCATCGCCTGGTCGTTGCGCAGGGCCGTCGCGGCCCGGTCGGGGTTGCTGTGCGCCTCCGCGAGCCGCCAGTGGGCCTCGATGACGTGGATCGGCCCGGAACCCAGCGCGTCGAGGCCCTCGCGCGCCACGTCGTCGGGTTCGGAGACCGTCATCCCCGGCACGTCGAAGTTCAGTCCGACGCGGGCCATCGCCGGGGTGCGGGTGACGCCGAGGACCAGTTCGACGACGTCGACGTCGTAGTCGCGCAGCTCCAACCAGAGGCTCTCGGCGAACATCCGGCCGAAGGCCTTCACCCCCGAGTACACGGTGTGGCGGGTCGAGCCGAGGTATCCCGACAACGAGCCGACGAGGAGGATGCCGCCGCGGCGGCGTTCGCGCATGCCCGCGCCGAAATGGTGCACCAGCGCCATCGGCGTCGTGATGTTGAGGTCGACGACCGTACCGAAGGCTTCGAGATCACCGTCGAGGAACTCCGCGCTGTGCGAGTTGGCGCCGGCGTTGTGGATGAGCAGGCCCACCTCGACGTCGTCGACGAGCGCCGCGACCTGGTCGGCGGCCGACGGGTCGGCCAGGTCGGTGGCCAGCACGCGGACCCCCACCCCGTACTCCCGGCACAGCTGCGCGGCCTCCTCGAGCGGTTCGGGTTTGCGCGCCACCAGCGCCAGGTTGATCCCGGCCTGCGCCAGCCGCAGCGCGAAGCAGCGCCCGACCCCTTCCGAACCGCCGGTGATCACGGCCCACGGCCCGTACTTCGCTGCGTCGAAAGGCATTGTTCGGTTCTAACACAGTCGCCCGCACCCCTGGCCGGGACTGGAAACGACGAGACCCCCGGCCGCACTGGCCGGGGGTCTCGGGTGGGCGTGAAGCCCGGGGTTCGTACTCGGCGTTCTTACTCGGCGCCGATGATGAACGCCTCGAGCTGAGCGCGCGCGACGTCGTCGGCGATCTGCTCCGGCGGGCTCTTCATCAGGTAGGCCGAGGCCGGCAGGATCGGGCCGCCGAGGCCGCGGTCCTTGGCGATCTTCGCGGCGCGGACGGCGTCGATGATGATGCCGGCCGAGTTCGGCGAATCCCACACCTCGAGCTTGTACTCCAGGTTCAGCGGGGCGTCACCGAAGGCGCGACCCTCCAGGCGGACGTAGGCCCACTTGCGGTCGTCGAGCCACGCGACGTAGTCCGACGGGCCGATGTGCACGTTCTTGTCGTACACCTTGCCGGCCAGCGAACCGTTCAGGTTGCTCGTGACGGCCTGCGTCTTCGACACCTTCTTGGACTCCAGGCGCTCGCGCTCGAGCATGTTCTTGAAGTCCATGTTGCCGCCGACGTTGAGCTGGTAGGTGCGGTCGAGGGCGACGCCGCGGTCCTCGAACAGCTTGGCCATCACGCGGTGGGTGATGGTCGCGCCGACCTGGCTCTTGATGTCGTCGCCGACGATGGGCACACCGGCGTCGGCGAACTTCTTCGCCCAGACCGGGTCGGAGGCGATGAACACCGGGAGGGCGTTGACGAACGCGACACCCGCGTCGATGGCGCACTGCGCGTAGAACTTGTCGGCCTCTTCCGAGCCGACCGGCAGGTAGGAGACCAGCACGTCGACGTCGGCGTCCTTGAGCGCGGCGACGACGTCCACACCGTTGCCGTCAGCCTCGGTGATGGTCTCCTTGTAGTACTTGCCGAGACCGTCGAGGGTGTGGCCGCGCTGCACGGGCACGTTCAGCGGCGGCACGTCGCAGATCTTGATGGTGTTGTTCTCGCTGGCGTTGATCGCCTCGGAGAGGTCGAAGCCGACCTTCTTGGCGTCGACGTCGAACGCGGCGACGAAGTCGACGTCGCGCACGTGGTAGGGGCCGAACTTGACGTGCATCAGACCGGGAACGGTCGAGTTCTCGTCGGCGTCCTTGTAGTACTCGACTCCCTGGACCAAGGATGAAGCGCAGTTTCCCACGCCAACAATGGCCACACGAACCTTATTGGGCTCACCCATGGTCGGGTTCTCCTTTTCTCTTCGACGACGCAGCTGTCTCCGCCGTCGTTGTCCTACTTGTCGTGTCATCGGCGTCAGATGCCTCTGCCGCGATGAGCTCGTTGAGCCAGCGCACTTCGCGCTCGCTGGATTCCAGGCTCAGCTCGTGGAGCTGTCGGCTGTAGCGGTCGTCGCTGCGGGCCGATCCGCCGAGCAACTCGCGCAGTCGTTCCCGCCGTTCCTCGACCTGCCGTCGTCGACCCTCCAGGATGCGCATCCGGGCCACAGCCGGTGTCCGGCTGAAGAACGCCAAGTGCACACCGAAGCCGTCGTCGGTGTAGTTCTGCGGACCGGTGTCGGCGACGAGTTCGTTGAAACGAACGCGGCCGGCCTCGGTCAGCACGTAGACGCGGCGCCCGCGACGCACCTTCGTGCCGTCGGGACTCGTGTCTTCGACGATCAATCCGTCGGCCTGCATCCGGCGCAGCGTCGGGTAGAGCGAACCGTACGAGAACGCACGGAACGCACCCAGCAGGCCGGTGAGCCGCTTGCGCAGCTCGTAGCCGTGCATCGGCGATTCGAGGAGGAGTCCGAGGATTGCCAGTTCGAGCACACCCTCCTCCTTCCTCTAGACCGCACAGGGGTCGTGCGGTCGGGCCTATCACGTTTAGCCATCAGATCGATGCTGCGGATTAATGTATCGCACCGATATATAGCGCCGCCAGTCCAGTGTTGGAGATCACTGACCTCCCCGCCCCGCAGAGGCGCGCGAGTACTCTCAACCACATGGCAGCGCCCAGCCCAGACTCCGCGCCGTGGGACGAGACCGCCCCCAGGCAGGTCGTCGACTACGCGCTGCGCCGTCGTGCCCGGCTGGCAGAGGTCAATTCCGGCCGCGTCGGCGTCGGCGAGGTCTGCGACGCCAACCCCTACCTCCTCAACGCCGCCGCCTTCCACGGGGCGGCGTCGGACATCACCTGCCCGATCTGCCGCAAAGAACAGCTGACGCTGGTGTCCTGGGTGTTCGGCGACCGTCTGGGCCAGGTGTCCGGGTCGGCCCGCTCGGCGGCCGAGATCGAGCAATTGGCCCGCAAGCACGCGGAGTTCTCGGTCCACGTCGTCGAGGTGTGCCGCACCTGCCATTGGAACCATTTGGTCCGGTCCTACGTTTCCGGGCTGAAATCCCAGCCTGCGCGAACGCGTAAAATGGCTAAGTGATTCTTGCGCCGACCGCAGACCGTCGGAACGTGACAGTGCGCGGCGCGGCACACGGAAAGGCATTACATGAGCAGCGCTAACGGTGCACCGAAGCGTGATACTTCCAGCTCAACCGGCACGAGCGGCGCCTCGACGAGCAAGTCGCTGGCTGCTGCGCGCCGCAAGGGAACGACCACCAAGCAGAAGCGGATCGCGTGGACGGTCGGCCTGGTCGGCGGCTTCGTGCCCTTCGTCGCCGTGATCGGAATCCTGGCGTTTCTGATCACCTACATCTTCGCGCACGTGCCCGCGTCGGGTGAGATCAAGCACAACCAGGTCGCCAACATTCTGTACAAGGACGGCTCGGTGATGACCAAGGTCATCCCGCCGGAGGGCAACCGCACCGACGTCAAGATCACAGACATCCCCAAGTCGCTGCAAGACGCGGTCATCGCCGCCGAGGACCGTGAGTTCCGCAGCAACTCGGGCTTCTCCATCCGCGGACTCGGCCGCGCCGTCGTCGGGCGGCTGACCAACCGCGAGGACGCCGGCGGTGGTTCGACGATCACGCAGCAGTACGTCAAGAACGCCCTCGTCGGCGACGAGCACTCGTACAAGCGCAAGTTCATCGAGCTGGCCATCGCCACCAAGATGAGCAACGAGTGGACCAAAGACGACATCATGGCCGCCTACCTGAACACGATCTACTTCGGTCGTGGCGCGTACGGCGTCTCCGCGGCGTCGCAGGCCTACTTCCGCAAGGACGTCCGCAAGCTGACCACCGAGGAGTCGGCGGTGCTGGCCGCGTCGATCCGGTCGCCGTCCAACTACGACCCGGACACCAATCCGGAGTCCGCAGAGATGCGGTGGAACTACGTGCTCAACGGCATGGTGGCCATCGGCGCGCTCGACAAGTCGGCGCGCGAGGCGATGGAGTACCCGAAGGTCGCGAAGTACCGCGAGGGCGGGAACCAGCAGGACGACGGTCCGATGGGCCTGGTCAAGCGGCAGGTGCTCGCCGAACTCAGCGAACTGAACATCACCGAGCAGCAGGTGCGCACCGAGGGTCTGAAGATCACGACGACCATCGACAAGAAGACGCAGAAGTCGCTCACCGAAGCTGCCAACAGCAAGCTGGCCGAATACCCGAAGACCACGCGCACCGGCATCGTGTCGGTCGATCCGCGCACCGGCGGCGTCGCCGGCTATTACGGCGGCAAGGACGGCAACGGCTGGGATTACGCCAGCGCCGCCCTGCAGACCGGGTCGTCGTTCAAGGTGTTCGCGCTGATCGCCGCGCTCGAGCAGGACATTCCGCTGTCGAAGGTGTACAGCTCGGCGCCGTACGAGGGTTCCGGCGGCCTCGTCGTCACGAACTCCGAGGGTCTCTCCTGCGGTTCGTGCAACCTCGCGACGGCGATGAAGATGTCGCTCAACACCGTCTACTACCGCCTGATGATGGACCTCAACGGCGGGGCGCAGGCGGTCGCCGACGCGGCGCACAAGGCGGGTGTGGCCGAGAGCTTCGGCGACATCCCGCACACGCTGCAGGAGAAGAACGGCGGCACCGAGGGCGGCGTCGTGCTCGGCCAGTACGTGTCGCGCGTCCTCGACATGGCGTCGGCGTACGCGACGCTCGCCGCGTCGGGCATCTACCGCAAGGCGCACTTCGTGACGAAGGTCGAGAACAACGACGGCGTCGTCCTGTTCGACCGCAAGCCGGACCCGGGCAAGCGCGTCTTCGAAGCGAAGGTCGCCGACAACGTGACGGCCGCGCTGCAGCCGATCGCGGCGTACTCCAACGGCAACAGCCTCTACGACCCGACGTACGGCACCCGGCCGTCGGCCGCCAAGACCGGTACCGCCCAGCTCGGCGACACCGGCCAGAACAAGGACGCGTGGATGGTCGGCTACACGCCGCAGCTGTCGACAGCCGTCTGGGTCGGCACCGACAAGGGCACCGCGCTGAAGACGCAGTGGGGCGGCCAGGTGTTCGGTTCGGGTCTGCCCGCCCAGATCTGGAAGTCCGCGATGGACGGCGCGCTCGAAGGCCAGGAGATCAAGCAGTTCCCGACGCCCGAGGCGGTCGGCGGCCAGGCAGGCGTGCCCTACGAGGCTCCGCCACCGCCGAAGTACACGCCGCGCAGCCGAGACCGCGACGGTGATCGGCCGCGTCTGCCCGGCGAGGGCGACGACGGCAACATCACTCTCGCCCCGGGTGTCACCATCCCAGCTCCGCCTGGTGGTCCGCGTCAGCGGCCGCGCCAGCAGCAGCGTCAGCAACAGCAACAGCGGCGTCAGCAACAGCAACGTCGTCAGCAACAGCGTCGCGGCGACTACTACTGATCGCGGGTCGGGGGCGTGCAGTCACCGGTGCCGCTGGCACCAGATCATGATCGGCTGGTCCGACGGTGGGCACCGTCGCATGACGACCCGCTGGTAGCCACGGTCGCCGGTCGGATCGGCGGACCGCTCGGCCGGCACGCCGCGGTGGGCCGCGCGCGCTTCTCCGCGCTGCGCGTGCTGTTCGCCCTCGCATTGCTCGGGTTGGCGATCGGCTGGTCGGGCAAAGCGGCCTGCCTGCAGGAAACGCCGCTGTCCCCGTCGCCCGGGATTCCGACGATCGGCTCGGGCGAGACCGGTGCCCGCCCATCGCCGGACGAGACCGCCCGCCTCAATTGGGACAGGCAGCGCGAGCTGTTCTCCCTCTGCTACACCGACATCCCGCCCACCTACACCCGTCAGCACCTCGCCGACGGCGTCCCGTTCTGGACGTCGTGGAAGGGCACGTCCGCCGACGGGCGCCAGATCACCCATCGGTGGGCCGCACCGGTCGGAACCGGCATGGTCGCGTACCTGGCGGCGCGGTCGACGGCGGGCTGGCAGTGGATGCACGTCCACTGGGGCGTGCCGTCGGCGATCAGCCCCGTGGTGTTCTTCAACATGATCGCGGTGCTACTGGCACTGTGCTGGCTGGCGACCATCTGGGCGCTGGTGAAGCTGGCGGGTGAGCGCCGCTGGGCGGTGTGGGTCGCCGCACTGTCCCCGGTGATCTTCGTGCACGCGTTCACCGCGTTCGAGCTGCTCACCGTCGCACTGGTGATGGTCGGGCTGCTGGCGTGGGACCGTCGGCGCCGGTGGTTGACCGGGGTGTTGTTGGGCCTTGCCACGACGACGGCGATCTGGCCGCTGCTCGTCCTGCTGGCGTTGCTGCTCGCCAGCGTCGGGCGCACCCGGCCAGACAGCGTCACCCCGCGCGACGCGCTTCTCCGGACCGTCGTCGCCGCCCTCGCGACCTGGATCGCCGTCAACCTCCCGGTGATGATCGGTGCGAGTTCCGGGTGGCTGCAGTACTGGAGTTACTGGGCGGCGCGAGCACCCGAGCCCGACAGCGTCTACGGCGCCATTGCCAACCTGACGAAGCTCCACCTCAACGTCACGGTCGTGAACGTGATCTCGCTCGTCCTGGCGTTCGCGGTGATCACCTCGATCTCGGCGACCGTGCTGCGCGCGCCCCGGCGGTTCGACGTCTACTCGATCGCCTTCCTGCTGATCGCGGGCGTGCTGATGGTCTCCAAGGTGTGGTCGCCGCAGAGCACGCTGTGGCTGGTGCCGCTGGCCGTACTGGCGGTGAAGTCGAGCAGGATCCTGATGGCCTGGATGGTGATCGAGGCGCTGACCTGGGTGCCGCGGATGGGCGTCTACCTGGCGCCGGAGCACGACTGGCTGCCGCCGCAGTTCTACACGCTGGCGGTCACCGTGCGACTGGTCGCGCTGATGGGCGTGTGCCTGTACATCGTGTGGGAGCACTACGAGGAAGAACCCAGTCCGCTCTCGCCGAATCTGAACCGCTCGCCGGTCCCCGTGCGCTAGGGCTGCGTCAAATTCGTCCGCTGTGAGACCTGACGTGGACATATCGTCCTCGGCGGGCGCTACAGCCGACGAAATTGGTCGAGCCGCGCGAGTAACCGCGCTTTGGCGGCGGGCCAGTCCTCGTCGGTCATCGCGTACTGCGCGGTCGTGCGCCAGCCGTCGCCGAACCGGCGGTGTTTGCGCAACAGCCCTTCGAACTGCGCGCCCAGCTTGGCGATCGCCGCCCGAGACTGCGCGTTGTTCTCATGCGTGTGCCAGACGATGCGGACGGCGCCGCACTCTTCGAAGGCGTGGCGCAGCAGGAGGAACTTGGCGGTCGGGTTGATCGCCGTCCCCTGCGCGGATTCGGTGTAGAAGGTATAGCCGATCGCGGCGCTCAGCGACCCCGGATCGATCTCGTAGTAGCTCGTCGACCCGACCACGGTCTCGCCATCCACCACCGCGAACGCGGTCCGGATACCTGTTTCGCGCGCCGTCAGCGCGGCGTCGATGAATTCACGCGCGCCCTCGACGTCCAGCGGGACACCGGGCGACCACCGGAATGCCTCGGGATCGCCGACCAATTCCCCGAGGGAATCGGCGTCGTCGACGTCGAGCGGTCGCAACCGCACGTCTTCGTATTCGAGGGTCGGCGCCCCCAGCCACTGATCGGTCACGTCGGTAAAGCTACGGGCCGAACCCTCGCGCGGGCGAGCGCATTTCGCGTCAGCCGAGCAGCAGGCCGACGACGACACCGACGACCGCGATCAACGGCAGAGCACCCTGCTTCGCGGCCGCACCGCGATGCGAGGGCGACGAGAGGCCGAGGACCAACGCTGCCGCCAGCATGGCGCCACTGCCGGCGAGAACCAGCGCAAGACCGACGCCGCGGTGGTCGCTGGTCACGACGATGAGTGCTCCGACGACCACCATCACCGCGAGGAAAAGGTTGTAGAACCCCTGGTTGTAGGCCAGTTCGCGGGTCGCTTCGGCTTCCTCCCTGCTGGTGCCGAAGACCGCGCGGGCCCGCGGCGTCGTCCAGGCCAGTGATTCCAGATAGAAGATGAAGACGTGCAGCGCGGCGGCGAGCAGGGCGACGACGAGTCCAGCGGTCAGCATGCCGTCAGTATGCACCCCTGAGCGCCGCGAACTGTGGATGTCGCCACGGAGCGACTCCATCGCGGGCTCAGCGACGCGCGGGTTCCGGGGCGGCGGCGGGGAGCCGGAACCCGAACGACGCCAGCGGCTCTCGCGGCGTGGCCTTGACGAAGGCGAAGATCAGATAGATGAGCAGTGCCGCGTGCACCCACACACCGAAGTTCACGCCGCCGACGACCCACCACTTCATCGGCGGATTCGACGGGTTGTTGATGATCCCGAACAACCGGAAGATCGTGAGGTCGAGTGCGAGGTCGGCGGCGAGGTAGGCGACGATCACCTGCCAACGGATGTTGAGCAGCACGAAGAACGGCAGGATCCACAGCGTGTACTGCGGCGAATGCACCTTGTGGAACACCATGAATCCGGCGAGCATCGCGCCGCACACTCCGATCCACGGATAGACGCCGAGCGTCACCTTGTCCGGCGAGTACACCCGCCAGCCCAGCCAGACCGCCAGCACGAACGAGGCAACGATCAGCACCGGCGACGCGACGCCGACGAACGAGTTCAGACCGTCTGACGTACCCCATTTGCCCGGCACGCCGCCGGTCAGGTGGCGCCAGCCCCAGTACCAGATGGAGTTGGTGTCGACGTCGGCCTTGCGCTTGCCCTGGAACGACAGCGACCCTCGCCATCCCTGCCAGCCGAGGATCATGAACGGCGCCTGGGTCAGGGTGACCGTGGCCGTCGCGGCGCCCGCAACAGTCCAGAACCCGCGCCAGTCCAGGTCGAGCGGCACGTCTTTGGGAGCCCGGACGCGGCTGATGAACCCACCGCCGCGCGTGAGTACGTACAGCGCCAGCGGGAGGACGAAGAAGCCCGGATACAGCTTCAGGCTGAAGCCGATGCCGAACAGGACGGCCGCGAGCACGGCCGCGGTCCGCAGCGACAGCCGCGGCTTGCCGTCGGCGTCGAGGGACGCGCCCCACGCGACGACGGCGATGCCGCCGACGCACGTCGCGACGACGGGCAGTTCCCAGTTGTGGAAGGCGTAGAGGACCAGCGGCGGGGTCGCGGCCCACAGCAGCGCCCACCAGCGGACCAGGTACACCAGCAGCAGGGTGACGATGATGCCGAACGGCGCGAGGATGATCGCCGAGTGGTTGAAGAAGGCGAGGTCGGTGTGGGCGCCGATCGCGCCGAGCCACATCAGCATTCCTGAGAGAACGGGATACTCGACGGCGCCGTTGACGAGGTGGCCGCTCTCGGTGATACCGCCGTGGATGTAGGGGAAGACGTGGTCGTTGATGCCGCGCCCGACCCAGAGGTTCATCATGTCCGAGTAGCACGGGATGACGGCGTCGGGGTCGCCGACGGGCCAGCGCCTCGACCGCCCCTGCGAGTTGAACGGCGGCCCACCGCATTTCACCTTCGCCGAGTAGCTCCAGGCCATCGCGAGACAGGTGAACAGGACGGAGACGACGGCAGCGAGGACCGCTTCCCCCCGTCGGGTGCGATCCAGCGGGCCCAGCTCAAGGGCCTTGTCGCCGTTAGACATGCGCTAAAGATTAAGCGGAACCGGACATCGGACCTAATCGGCGTCGACGATTTCGCAGGTCAACCGCTCCTCATGTATCTTGGAGCGGTTGCCGACGCAGGCGACCCTCCTGCTGCGGACAGTCCGTGGCCGATTAGCCCATAGGAGGTGATGTGGTCTTATGCGTCACTACGAATTGATGGTGATCCTCGATCCGAGTCTGGACGAGCGCACCGTCGCACCCTCACTGGATACCTTCCTCAATGTCGTCCGCTCTGATGGCGGTTCGGTGGATGGTGTCGACATCTGGGGCAAGCGCCGTCTTGCTTACGAGATCGAGAAGAACAGCGAAGGCATCTACGCCGTTATCGATCTGAACGCGAAGCCGGAGACGGTGAGCGAGCTCGACCGTCAGCTGAAGCTGAACGAGTCGGTGCTGCGCACCAAGGTCCTGCGCAAGTGAGCTTGCGCGAGTTCGCGTAAAGCTCGCGCATGTCGGTGCCGCTCCTTAGGCTGGGCCCATAAACCCAGGCTGGGACGGCACGTCGAGCACGCGCCCCACCTTCCGACACACCACGATCCTCGAGGGGAAGCACATGGCTGGAGAAACGGTTATCACCGTCATCGGGAACTTGACGGCCGACCCGGAGTTGCGGTTCACGCCGTCCGGCGCCGCGGTCGCTAATTTCACGGTGGCCTCGACGCCGCGCACTTTCGACCGTCAGACCAACGAATGGAAAGACGGCGAAGCGCTGTTCCTGCGGTGCAATATCTGGCGCGAGGCAGCCGAGAACGTGACGGAGTCCCTGACCAAGGGCACCCGCGTCATCGTCTCCGGTCGTCTCAAGCAGCGCTCTTTCGAGACTCGCGAAGGTGAGAAGCGGACGGTGTACGAGCTCGACGTCGACGAGATCGGCCCGTCGCTGCGGTATGCGACCGCCAAGGTCACGCGCGCTTCGCGCGGTGGCGGCGGTGGCGGCTTCGGTTCTGGCGGCGGCGGCAGCAGCCGTCCCGCGTCGAACCAGCCCGTGGCGAACGAAGACCCGTGGGGCAGTGCGCCCGCGGCGGGTTCGGGCGGTGCCTCGGATGAACCACCTTTCTGAGATCTATCTGGAGTAACACATGGCAAAGCAAAAGGGTCGGAAGCCCCGCGTCGAGAAGGTCGTCAAGGCCAAGGCGTGCAGCTTCTGCAAGGACAAGAGTCAGGTCATCGACTACAAGGACACCGCGCTCCTGCGTCGTTACCTGTCGGACCGCGGCAAGATTCGTTCGCGTCGAGTGACTGGTAACTGCGTGCAGCACCAGCGCGACGTCGCGATCGCCGTCAAGAACTCGCGCGAGGTGGCGCTGTTGCCGTTCACCTCGTCGGGCCGATAAGCGAGAGGGATAAGACTATGAAGCTCATCCTGACTGCTGCTGTCGAGAACCTGGGTGTCGCCGGCGACATCGTCGAGGTCAAGGACGGCTACGGACGCAACTACCTGCTGCCGCGCGGCCTGGCGATCGTCGCCACCAAGGGCGCCGAGAAGCAGGTCGAGGGCATCAAGCGCGCCCAGAAGGACCGCGAGGTCCGCGACGTGGAGCACGCCAACGAGCTGAAGCAGGCCCTGGAGGGTCTGGATTCGGTGTCGCTGGGTGTGAAGACCCACGACTCGGGCAAGCTGTTCGGCTCGGTGACCGTCAACGACGTCGTCGGTGCCATCAAGAGCGCTGGCGGCCCGGCCGTCGACAAGCGCGCCGTGGAGCTGCCGAAGGGCCACATCAAGGCCACCGGCACCTACCCGGTGATCGTGAAGCTGCACCCGAACGTCGCCGCCAACTTCGACTTGGCCGTCGTCGCGGAGTAACTCGCGCGCATACGAGAAGCCGCCGCCCGGAGATCCGGGCGGCGGCTTTCGTTTTGGCTGAGTAGACGACACCGGCTTGCGATGGTCTCGATACGAATCTCTCGCTTCGCTCGCGATTCACTCGACCACCGACAATGGGTGGCCGAGCGCCGCCCCTATAGGTGGTCGAGTGCCGCCCTTATGGGTGGTCGAGTACCGCCCCGATGGGTGGTCGAGTGCCGACGGAGCCTGCGACGTCGGCGTATCGAGACCACCGCAGCCGACGTCGAACCGCTACCGCCTCGATGGGTAGTCGAGTGCCACCCAATGGGTGGTCGAGTACCACCCCGATGGGTGGTCGAGTGCCGACGGAGCCTGCGACGTCGGTGTATCGAGACCACCGCAACCGGCGTCGAAAGCTACCGCCCCGATGGGTGGTCGAGTGCCGCCCTTATGGGTGGTCGAGTGCCGACGGAGCCTGCGACGTCGGCGTATCGAGACCACCGCAACCGACGTCGAAAAGCTACCGCAGGCTCTTCGGCAGCTTGTACGACGGCGGGTTCGCGTTGCGGTAGCCGCCGGGGCCGACGAACTTGTGCCACTTGGGACTGATGGCGAAAGCGCGACCGCGCGTGGTGCACGAGACGACGTGGGCGCGCGGACGGGCACAGGTGACGTCGTAGATGCTGATGCTGCGCTTCACGGGCAGGATCGGAGCGCGGAAGTGCGCCTTGGGCAACAACTGCATGTTCGGCGCGGCGAAGCCTGTCGGCGTGATCCACCACGGCCCCTGATGGTTATTGAGCAGCACGCCCTGGGTGCCGGCCGGCGCGGTCCCGACGAACCCCTTGCAGGCGACGCGGCCGGGGTACTGGCCGATCTGGCAGTAGTAGTCGCCGGCGCGGAAGAAGGCTCGGCCGTTGTTGTCGTAGTTGTAGGAGACGTACCGTTTGGCGTTGACGGCCGGGTACCTGGCGAAGTCCAGTTCGGGCGGAGTCGCGCCCGCCGCCAAGCCGGGTGCGAGGGCCAGGGCGGCGGCGACGGCGGTGAGTGCCGTCAGGCCGCGCAGGATTGCTCGTTTCATCGGTGGTTCTCCCCTTGGTTTGCTGGGTGCTATTTCATCACGAGACGACGTATCGCGGGTGGCCTGGGGATAATTCCCAGGTTCACGCCGACACAGACACCCGAAGTTGTGACCCCGTTCACAAACCGTACGCCTGGACGGAGTTGAAGGTTTCATTGAGGGTTGCTTCGGCGCGTTGCGTACGACACGCCGAGAGCGTGACAACTCACCGAATGTGGACAAGATTCACATGCCCTGACCTGCGCAAACAATGTGACTTCTAACGTTTTCAACGAGTTTTCCCCCGCGTTTCCCACAGCCCTTCTCGCATAACCCACCACTGTCCACAGGTTGTCCACAAGGCAGTCCACAGCACCGTTTGAGCGATTCACCGTCGCGCCATAATCTTCACTCCGGTAGATCGCAGCGCCGCACGGCACGCGACGGTCGGGACATCGAAGTAGCGCTTGCTGCTGTCGCGCCGCCGTTTCTGTCGGAGGCGAGGCGTATCAAGGAGCAAAGGCAGAGCCAGGCGCGGCTCAGAACGAGTGGGGCTGTTCAGTTCCGAAAGGGGGTGTGCGTGTGTCTGTGACCGAAGATCAGGGTCACGAACCGATGCCCGACGATTTGCCCAGCGAAGAATTCGGCAGACAGCCCCCGCAGGATCAAGCGGCAGAACAGTCGGTGCTCGGCGGCATGATGCTGTCCAAGGACGCGATCGCCGACGTGCTGGAGAAGATCCGGCCCGGCGATTTCTACCTTCCGTCGCACCAGGCGGTGTACGAGGCCGTCCTGGAGCTGTACGGCAAGGGCGAACCCGCGGACGCCGTCACCGTCGCGGCCGAGTTGGAGCGCCGAGGCGACCTGAAGCGCGTCGGCGGTGCACCGTATCTGCACACGCTGATCTCGACGGTGCCGACGGCGGCCAACGCCGGGTTCTACGCGGAGATCGTCGCGGAGAAGGCGATCCTGCGGCGCCTCGTCGAGGCGGGGACGCGGATCGTGCAGTTCGGCTACGCCGGTGGCGAGGGCCAGGACGTCGCCGAGGTTGTCGATCGCGCCCAGGCCGAGGTGTACGACGTCACCGAGCGGCGGACCGCCGAGGACTACATCCCGCTCGAAGAGCTGCTGCAGCCGACGATGGACGAGCTCGACTCCATCGCGTCGCGCGGCGGCATTTCTCTCGGCGTCCCAACGGGATTCGCCGATTTGGACAAGCTCACCAACGGGCTGCACCCGGGTCAGATGATCATCGTCGCGGCGCGTCCCGGCGTCGGGAAAGCGCTCGCGCTCGACACTCCCCTGCCCACGCCCGACGGCTGGACGACCATGGGCAACGTCGCCGTCGGAGATGAACTCCTCGATGCCGACGGGAAGCCGACGAAGGTCGTCGCGAGCACCGATGTGCTCACCGATCGCCCGTGCTACGCCGTGCGGTTCAACGACGGCGCCGTCCTCGTCGCCGATGCGAACCACCAGTGGGAGGCGCAGCTGGGCGAACGAACCGTCGTCGCGACCACCGAGGAGCTGCGACCGCACGTCGGCTGCGCGTCGGTGCGCAACGGTGCGCCGCTGGAACTGCCGAACCGGAGTTTCGCCTACGGTCCGTACACGGTGGGCGCGTTGGCGGGGATGGCGTTCGACGATCCCGAGATCGGCATGCGCATCGACGCCGAGGGGCCCGTCGACGTCTTGACTCTCATGGCCGACCTCGGCGGTCAGGTACCCATCGAGTACCTGCGCGGTTCGATCGCGCAGCGGCGCGCCCTGCTGGCCGGGATTCTCGACGCGCGCGCCGTCGTCGAGGACGATGGCCGCATCACGGTCGCCGCCGCGACGCGACACATGACGTTCATCGTCGCCGATCTCGTTGCGGGCCTGGGCTATTCGTACCGGCGGCTCGCATCGGGCTGGCTGAGCGTCGAAGCCGACGACGACGTGTTCACCGTGCACCACAAGGCGATTCGGCACAAGGAGCTGCGGCAGCCGGCGCGATCACGGCGGATCGTGGCGATCACGCCGGTGCCCAGCGTGCCGGTGCGCTGCGTGCAGGTCGACAATCCGCAGCAGCTGTATCTGGCGGGCGAGGCGATGGTGCCGACGCACAACTCGACGCTGGCGATGGACTTCTTGCGGTCGTGCTCGGTGCAGCACGGGCTGACCGGCGCCATGTTCTCGTTGGAAATGAGCAAGACCGAGATCGTCATGCGTCTGCTCTCGGCCGAGGCGAAGGTGAAGCTCTCCGACATGCGCGCCGGCTCGATGAGCGACGACGACTGGACGCGTCTGGCGCGACGGATGGGCGAGATCTCCGAAGCGCCGCTGTTCATCGACGATTCGCCGAACCTGACGATGATGGAGATCCGCGCGAAGGCCCGACGGCTCAAGCAGCGCCACGACCTGAAGATGATCGTCGTGGACTACATGCAGCTGATGACCTCGGGCAAGAAAGTCGAGTCGCGGCAGCAAGAAGTGTCGGAGTTCTCGAGGTCGTTGAAGCTGCTGGCCAAGGAACTCGAGGTCCCGGTAATCGCGATCTCGCAGCTCAACCGCGGCCCGGAGCAACGGACGGATAAGCGCCCGCAGGTCGCCGACCTGCGTGAATCAGGGTCTCTGGAACAGGATGCCGACATGGTCATCCTGCTCCACCGCCCCGACTCGATCGAGCGCGACGATCCTCGTGCCGGCGAGGCCGACATCATCGTGGGCAAGCACCGCAATGGCCCGACGGCAACGATCACCGTCGCTCACCAACTGCATCTCAGCCGGTTTGTGGACATGGCGCGGGGTTAGGCGTCCGCCGGAGGGAACCCGCCGCAGGAACGCCGCGTCCAGAATTTCAGCCATGTCCCCGGGTAAGAATTCGACGGCGTCCCGCTCAGGTTCGGGAAGCAGCCCCAGCGCTGCGTCAAGGTGCGTCAAGGTCAAGTGACGGTGTAACCGCCTGGCGTCGAACAACAAAAACGCAGTCGTCAGGTCAACTCGAACATCCAGCGCGGGCGTTCTAGCAGCCCGCGCGGAAGGTAATCAGATTCGACCTCGATGGCCATGCCTGCGTCAGCGGCTTTCGCGGCTAACGCGAGGATCGCGAAGGAGGCGAATCCGCGCGGATCCGCGCGCCGTTCTCGGGTGGCGGTCCAGTATGTCTTGTGGCTTTCGAGAGCCTTTCGGAGCTGTTGTGTGAACTCGTCCTGATCACCGATCGCCGCCAGCAGCCCGAACAGGTCCAGCGCCAAGAACATTGACTCCTCGCGCGTGCTCACCGTCGGGCCGTCGATGGATTCCATCGCCGCACTGATCGCTCCGGGCCAGGTCTCGCTGTCGCTGTCGAAGCCGCGCAGAGCCTCAAACATCCGGCACCAGTAGGGATCGAATCGGCCATCCTTCGTCAGGTCGTCCAGGGTGAAGCGCTCAAGCGCTGCACGCGAATCCTCGCTGCGCGAGATTTGCGACCACCAATAGGCAGCCAGCCAGTTGGTCAGGTTGGCGATGGGCACCGGTCCCGTCCCGGTGGCGTCGGCCTTGTCATCGCCGATATCGATGCGAACCCTGGTGCCGGCGCCGGTACCGGCCAAGACGAACAGGTCGGCGCTGAGTTGGGCGGCGAGCCGTGCGGCTCGGCGTGTGTCCGATAGCTCGGCCTGAGGGTCGTCTGCGAGACAATACGATGTCCACACCTGCGCCAAACCCGCGGTGAAGTCGATCGTGTTCTCCGGATGAGACAGGACCTCCGGCATCATCAACCCGACGGCTTCCTCTGATTCGCCCACGAGCCGCGCAATGTCAGAGCGGCCGTGCTCGTGACGTTCGACCACATGCACCACGGCGCCTTGTCCTTTCATGGGCCGAAATCTAACTGGCGAACCGAGTATCGCGCCAAGTTTCCGGATCCCCACCGATGCACGCTGGCACAACCGAGGCTAACGCTTGCCCGAAACCGGAAGCCCAAACCACACCAATGGTCCAGGTGACAATGGGCATACTGACTCAACCCGGTGCGCGTACCACGGAGGAGAGCCGCAGTGACGATGACCTTCCCCACGAAAACGACCACGTCGCAGGACATCACCGCCAAGCTGCCACCGTCGCGCGGACTCCGGATCGTCTGGATCGCGGCCTTCGGTTCCCTGGCTCTGAGCTTCCCGGTCTACAGCTACCTGGCGTTCAACAGTGGGATCGGCCGCGGCACCATCGCGAACGCGATGGTCATCCACGTGACGATCGCCTATTTCGTCGGAATCTTTGCGGCCTTTCTGCCGATTCCTTCGCTCCGGCGATGGACCTGGTTCCAGCGCCTACAGGGCGTCGTGCTGGCGTTCACGATCGTCTCCTACACCACGCATCTGACGTGGGAACTGGGCTGGCTGGTCGTGCACAAAGCCCTTCCCGCCGCCCGCGACGCTGCCTGGGCTTACCCGTGGTGGAACTACATCGACGGCGGCGACACCCGCTACCTGCACGCCGAACCGAATTTCATGATGATCGAAGTGCTCTCGGTGATCAACGCGTGCATCGGCGTGACGGGGTTGATCCTGTTGTACCGATCGAAGTTCCGCGATGCCCTGGGCACGCTGCTGGTGATGTCGACGGCGGTCACCCACACTGTCCTCACGTGGTACTACTACGGCACCGAAATCCTCGCCGGCTTCCCGTCGACGGACACGTCCAGCGTCATGGGCCTGTGGATCCGGTTCATTCTCCTCAACGCGCCGTGGCTGATCGCGCCGTGGCTGGTGTTGTTCTGGGGCTATCAGATGCTGAAACGTCAGCTGAGTGCTGCCGGGTCCGGCGGCTAGCTCAGGGCCAGTTCACCAACTCGTCAGGAATCAGCGCGACATCAAACGGTTCGGTGAGGATGAGTTTCTCGTCGCCGACGGCACGACCGATCGTCTCGTACTCGCCGCGACGCAACGCCCACGCGGTGACCGAAGGCTCATCCGGGTCAACCACCCAGTAGTTCGCGCACCCCGCGCGTCGTAGCCGATCCTTCTTCAGTAACAGATCGACGCCTCGCGTCGACGGCGAAAGCACCTCGATGGCCAACACCGGCGCAGTCGGCAACTCCCGCTCGGTGAACGCATTTCGGCGCGCAACGAGAAGGTCCGGCTGGACGACAGTGTCGCTCCCGAGCACGACGTCGAACGGCGCGAACAGCGGCATCAGGTCAGGCGGACATGCGTCGAAGAGGACGTGAGAAATCAGATAGACCGCCTGCTGATGCAACAGTCGAGGCGACGGGCTCACGATGAGAATCCCGTCGATGAGCTCGTATCGGTGCCCGTCATCGGGCATGGCGTCCAGATCTGCGCGCGTGAGTGCGCGGCCCCGCGGCAGCCCCAGCACTTCGGTGGTCACGACTGTCATCGTATGCCTCCCCGATCCCCATAGCGAGGGAATCTATCGCCCTGACCGGCGATGACGCCGATCCAGCACGGTCGCCGACGATCCGCCTGTGGACGGCGGCGAACTGCGGAAAACGACGGCGACAAGCCCGTGGGAATCAGCAGCCGCCCGTAGGCTGACCCGATGAGATCGGAAGCGCTGGAGGCCTACTACCGGGAGGACCGCCGACGTTCGGAATGCGCGGAGGCCCTATTCGCCGAGCGGGACTGGGTCTTCCGGGTCGATCCCGCCCTCGACCGCTGGTCGGCTGACCTGTTCGGGAGCGGCGTAGACGGACATGCGTTCGATGACACCTCAAGACCCGCGTGGGCGGCGGCTCTGGGTCTTCCCGCCGACACTCTGCGCTGGGGAGTGTGGGATGAACTCGTCGAGCGCGCCGTCGCGGCACAGATGATCGTGCTGCCCTGTCCGGGGCGGATCGCTGGTGCGTTCAGCACGCGAGATCATCTGACCGAACAGACGACAGGCAGCGGCTACGCCTTCTATCCCGCTTTCAGCGACGAGTTCTTCGTCAAAGCTGGCGCCGCGATCTCCTATGCCGAGCAAAATGCTTGTCCCGCAACCGGTCCGGCCGCCGCATCCGCATGGATTCGCACGCTTGTCGGCACCTTCGACTCGCCGCGACCCGGCTGCGCACAGGCCGGCCGCGAGTGGTGGGAGGCGAACTTTCCCGACGACAGTCCCTATCGTCGGCAGTAACTGACTTCGGGCCGTCTCGTCATTCCCAGGACGAACGACGCACTGGGATCGCACGTCCAAGCCCTATGCTGATGCGGCAAGCGCCGCACATGACCAGGGGGACCAACAACAATGACGAATCCGACATCCAGCCCGGGACTCATCCCACCGCCCCCACCGCCGAAGCAGCCGAACCCGCTCCGCTGGGCGGTCATCGCCGCGTCCGCCCTGCTGGTGCTGTCGCTGCTCGGCAACGTGGTGCTCGGTGCACTCTGGCTGCAGCAGCGCGGCTCGACCAACGACGCCCGCGCTCAATCCGCAGCGACGCAGAACGAGCAGCGCGCGGAGAAGACCGCCCTCGACTACGCGGTCGGCGCAGCGACCATCGACTACCAGGACATGGCGGCCTGGAAAGCACGGCTCGTGGCCAACACCTCGCCCGCTTTGTCCAAGAAGCTCGAAGGCACGTCGTCGTCCATGGAGCAGATCGTCACGCCCATGAAGATGGTCGCCACCGCCACGCCCGTCGCGGCCTCGGTGCGATCCGAAAGGAACGGCGTCTACGTCGTGGCCGCCGTCGTCAGCGTCACCACCAAGAGCACACAGCAACCCGACGGCGGCAAAACCGACGCCACCTACACGGTGACCATCGACAAGAACGACAGCTGGCTCATCACCGACGTCGGCGGAACCCGCTGATCAGCTACGGGTTTTCACAACTTCTACCGTTGCAACGGTAGAAGTTGCGAAAGGGCGTAGCGGTTGTAGTTCCACTAGGCACCCTGAGGCGTGTTCGCCAGATAATCCTCAATCAGGCGCCGCGTGTACTTGGAGATCGACATCTGCGCGGCCCGCGCACGACGGTCCAGCTCGTCGCGAGTCTCCTGGGCAACGACTACCTGGACACGGGGAGAATGACGCCCATCCTTGCTCAGCGACTTGCCGCCGGGCACGAGGTGCCGTACCCGCTCAAAGTGAGCCGCGGCCTCGGCGGCATCACGCTCAGCGTCAGACTCGGTGTAGCGCTTCGGCTGGCCATTCGGCCCAATGACCTCGATGTTCTCGTCGTCGAGATCGACATCCTCGATGACGACGTCACCGACCTGGATACGGCTATCACTCATCGTTTTCGCCTTCCTTGCGGTCCTTCTCGTCGTAAACAGGCTGGCAGTGGTAAATGATCCGCAGATACTCGTCTTCGGCCGCGACCCTGTACGCGATCTCCAGGATCACGCCGCGGTCGTCGGGCGCCTTGACGAGCGCGCCGCCACTACCCCGGTCTTCGAGCACTTCCACCGCCGTACTTGTGAGCGCGGCAATCATGTGCGCGTTGCCGATGCGGTGTTTGCGCGCGCTGCGGGCCACCTTGTATCTCATGCTACCAGCATGGAGTAGATACCCGTGCGATGAAGGCGATGATTCGCAGATTGGCAGCTCTGTGGATATCTCCTCCGCGTCGACTGCGGCGAAGGCACGTTTTCCACAGTTTCGTCGGTCAGTGCCCCAACGCCACCGGGCCGGACAGACATACGTCCATCCGGCCCGGCCACGCGAGGCGACGGTCACACGGTCCGGCGGACCTGCCGGACGCCGATCGCCAGTCCGATCGCGGCGGTGATGATCGCGGCGATCAACCCGTTCAGGACCGTCTGGTTCCACAGCTCACCGGCGAACAGAGCGCGCTCGGCGTCGACGATGTAGGTGAGCGGGTTGCCCTTGGATACGATCTGCATCCAGCGGGGTCCGGTGTCGAGCGGCAGCATCATCCCGGACAGCAGCAGGAGCGGGAAGATCACCGACTGCTGCACGGCCCAGAACAGCCACTCGCGGTCCTTCGCCAGCAGGCCCAGCGTGTACGACAGCGAGCCCAGCCCGATGCCGAAGATGCCGAGGATCAGCAGGCCGACGACCACTCCGACCGGATAGAACTTCAGCCCGAAGGGCACGGCGACGAGGGTGATGAGCAACGCCTGCACGACCAGCGGAGCGAACTCCTTGAGAGCGCGGCCCACCAGGATCGACGCCCGGCCGACCGGGGCGGCGAGGATCCGTTCGTAGGCGCCGGTCATCAACTCGAACTGCAGGTTGCCGCCGACCATGCCGGTACCGAAGATCGCGATCATCACCAGCACGCCGGGCAGGAACCACTGCAGCACCGATTCGCCGCCGAGGTCCGCGCCGCCGACCAGACCGTTGAGCAGCGGGCCGAACAAGCCGAGGAAGACCAACGGCTGCAGTAGCGAGAAGATCAGCGAGAACGGGTCGCGCAGGACCAGCATCATCTCCCTGGTGAACACCGCGTACGTGTCGTAGACGAACTTGCCGAGCGGCCCGCGCTTCGGCAACGGGTTCGCGGCGAGGGGGGTGGGTCGAATCGCCGTGGTGGTCATGCTGCTTCCTCCCGAAGGCTGCGGCCGGTGAGATTGAGAAAGACGTCGTCCAGGCTGGCCTGTTTGACGTCGACGGACGTGGCCGACAATCCGGCATCGGTGAACGCCTGCAACAGCGGCGGCACCAGCTCCGGACCGTTCGCCGTGTGGAGATTCAGTTCGACGAGGCCGTCGGCGACGGAGTCGTCCACCGTGGTCACCGTCGACGGAATCAGCGTGCGCGCACGCTGCGCGGCCCCGTCGGCGGACGCGAGTCGCAGCGTCACCCGGTCATCGGCATGGTCGCGTTTGAGGACGTCCGGGGTGGCGTCAGCGATCACCTCGCCGTGATCGATGAGGACCACGCGCTCGGCCATCGAGTCGGCCTCGTCGAGGTAGTGGGTCGTCAGCAGCATGGTCATCCCGGTCTGCTCGCGCAGGTTGAGGATGTGCTCCCACAGGTTGGCCCGGGCATGCGGATCCAGACCCGTGGTCGGCTCGTCCAGAAAGAGCAGCGACGGCTGGTTCATCAGCCCCATGGCGACGTCGAGCCGCCGCCGCTGGCCGCCCGACAACGAGGCGACCGTGCGCTTCTCCAGCCCGGTCAGCTCCAGCGCTTCGATCAACTCGACCGCCCGACGCCGGGTCACGTCCTTGGGTACCGAGTAGAAGCGCCCCTGGTTGTGGAGTTCGTCGATCACCCGGTACGAGTGCCCGGCCGCGTTGCCCTGACCGATGTATCCGATTCGGGACCGGACCTGGTCGGGCTGGTCGACCACGTCGTAGCCGGCGACGGTGGCGGAGCCGCTGGTGGGTGTCAGCAACGAGGTGAGCATCCGCATGGTGGTCGACTTCCCGGCGCCGTTCGGACCGAGGAAGGCGACTAGTTCGCCCTCGTCGACGTGCAGGTCGATGCCTTTGACGGCTTCGACGACATCCTTCTTGCGAGTGAACGTTTTGGCGAGGCCACGGGCCTCGACCATCTTTTTCGTACGGCGTATTGTTTGAGTCACGCGGTTCACAGTACGCCGTACGATAAACTTGCGCAAGGCCTTTGTACTACGCTGTACGAAAATCCCTGGAAGGGGCCATGATGACCGACACGAACGACCCCGCGACCGAGGCGAAGCGCCGCATCGCCGCGCTCTGGGACCCCCCGTCGCCCTCGCCCGGCACCCGCGGCCGGCCCGCGAAGGTGAGCCGCGCCGAGGTCGTCGACGCGGCCATCAAGCTCGCCGACGCCGGCGGCCTCGACGCCGCCTCCATGCGTTCGACCGCCCGTGCACTCGGCGTCGGTGCGATGACCCTGTACACACACGTCGGCAGTCAGCCCGAACTCGTCGACGCGATGGTCGACCGCGCCTATGCCGATTTCGAGTTCGCCCCCGAGGACGCGCCCTGGCGCGAAGCCGTCGAGCAGCACGCCCGCAGCCTCTGGAAGCTCCACCGCGCACACCCCTGGCTGGCCGACGTGAACCCGCACCGCCTGCCACTCGGCCCGCACGTCCTCGACGTCGAGGAGGCCGGCTACCGGACGATCATCGACACGGGCCTCACCGCTCGCCAAGTGGCCGAACTGATCGGCATCATCCAGAACATCGTGGTCGGCCACGCGCGCTCGGTCGCCGCGGAAGAGGCCGAATCCCGCGCCGGGGGAATCGACTACAACTCCTACTGGAAGTCGACGACGGATTTCTGGGAGAACTACTTCGACACGACCCGGTACTCCTCGATGACGCGCCTGTGGAGTTGCGGAGCCTTCGACACCGATCCCGGTCCGTTCGACGTGCCCTTGGCGGGACTGCTACAGACCCTGGACCTTCTCGTCGAACAGGCGAATGCGCAGGGCAGCACACCCGTGCCGACCTTCGACGAGTGCATGGCGCGCTACGACGAGAACGTCGCCCGGCAGGTCGAGGAGTTCAAACAGGCCTGACCACGCCTCACGCCGGCGCGAAGAGCACTCGGCGTTCGGCCGGATTCGCCTGCGCGAGACGCACCCGCAACCGATGGCCGGGCCGCAGATCGCCGTCGCAGGGCGCCACGACCGGTGGCTCGGCGACGAAGACCTCGGCGGCGCGGCGATCTCGCGGTGGGCGGGTCACCACGGCGTCGAATACCTCACCCAACGCCGGCTCCAGCACGACCGCCTCGGCGAGATCCACCGACTCGCGGTCGGCCTTCGCGGCCAGGCGCGAGGTTTCACGCAGTTGGCCGGGCAAGTCGGGCAAGGCGTCGACCACCCACTCCGGGATCGGCTCGTCAGCCGCGACAGCGAGGCAGACCTCGGTGGCGAAGCGGTCGGGAAGCCGCCGCAGCGGCGCGGTGACGTGGGCGTACACCGAGGCGAGTCCGGCATGTTCGACAACCGGATCCTCGTCGCCGTCGGTCACCGGCAGCGCCAGGTAATCCGCCCCGGCCAGCAGCCCGGTCGCAGCGGACATCAGGGCCAGCGTCGTCGGGCTGTCGGCGGGCTGGGCATCGAGGAACTGTCCGACGGTGAGATCGTCGGGCCATGCGACGCCCAGCGTGCCGGCCAGCTCGCGCAGTACGACGGTCGCCTCCTCCCGCGGTGGCGGTACCGTGCGCAGCAGGCCGACATGCGCGTCGCGCATGATCGCGCCCGCGACCATCCCGGCGAGCAAGGACAGACGCGAGTTCCAGTCTTCGCTGTCGTAGCGCGTCGCGAGCCGGATGGTCCAGCCGCCATTCTCCGAAATCACCTCCTGCGCAGGGAGATCCAGTGACATGGCGCCCCGGGCGAGAGATACCCGTCGCTGCTGTTCCCCGAACGCGGGCAGGGCGGCGATCGACGGATGCAGCGTGCCGCGCGCCGCATCGGCCGAGACCTGTTCGTAGTCGAGTCTGGCGACCGACCGCACCAGGGCGCGCCTCACGAGAACGCCCCCGTCGGCCAGCGTGCCGGGCAGCCCGTCGGCACCGACCTTGATCGTCCACACGACAGCGGGCCGATCGACGTCGGGCAGCAGCGACCCCCGTCCCTCCGACAGCACCCGCGGATGCAGCGGCACCGATCCGTCGGGGAAGTAGTACGTCGTTCCCCGTCGTCGCGCCTCGGCGTCCAGCGCTCCGCCGGGCACGACGAGCGCGGCGACGTCGGCGATGGCGTAGTGGACGAGGAATCCGCCGTCGCCGTCGGCTTGTACGACAACGGCTTGGTCCAAGTCGCACGACGACGGCGGGTCGATCGTGACGAACGGAAGCTGCCGCAGGTCTTCGCGCCGCGCCGCGAACGCGTCGACCGCCGCCTCGGCCTCGGCGAGCGCGGCGGCGCCGTAGTCCTCCGAGATGCCCAGCTCGGCGCGGATTCCCGCGAAATCGATCGAGGGAGCGGAGAAGAAGCGCACGGAACCGACCCTAACGGAGTACCGCCTCCCCTTCCCGTCTCAGTAGGCGACGGTGAAGCGCCGGCGACGGTGCTCGGGCTTCTCGATCTCCGCGACGACGGCCAGCGCGAGGTCGGCTCCGGAGATGTTCGAGTTGCCGTCGCCATCGGCGAGCAGCACGTCGTCGCCCACCCGGTAGGTGCCCGTCGCCTCGCCGGCCGCCCACGCGCCGAAGCCCGCGGCCGGGCTCACGTAGAACCAGTCCAGACCATCATCGGAGGCACGGAGGTCGGTCAGCACACCCTCCATCTCGGTCGCCTCGGGCTTGACTTCGTCGGGGAAGCCGTCGGTCTCCGCGAGCTTCGGCCCGTCGGGCGAGACCAGAAGCGAGCCGGCACCGCCGATCACTCCGAGCCGTGTGCCCGCGGCCTCGGCCCGGCGGGCGATCTCCGCCAGCGCCTCACGGGTCTTGCCGGCCATGTCGCCGCGCGGCGAGATCGCGGATACGACCACGTCGGCGTCGCTGACCGCTCGCTCTTGAAGTTGCGGGTCGAGGACGCTGCCGGTGACGTACTCGACGCCGTCGATCCGCTGTTCAGGTACCGACCGGCTGAACGAGGTCACCTGATGTCCGGCAGCGGCGGCCCGTTCGACCAAATTGCTCCCGGCGTAGCCCGTACCGCCGATGACGTTGATTCGTGCCATTTCTGAGTTCTCCTTCGCTTAACTATCCAACAGGATGTAAGTAACCGTAGGAGACTATTGACCGATGCGGAAGAGGGCACTTTCTTCTCACCCTGTTACCGCGAGGTGCCTATTGGCCAGCAAAGGTACCCTCTAGGTACTAGGTGTGCAGCAGTAACTCAAAGGAGCGCGCCATGAGCGACCTCGCATGGAACCCGTATGAGCGGAACTGCCCTTCGCGCCGGCTCCTCGACCGGATCGGCGATCGGTGGACGGTCCTCGTGATCGGCGCGCTCGACGACGGTCCACGACGATTCTCCGAACTGCAGGCCGCCGTCGACGGCGTTTCCCAGAAGATGCTCACCCAGACGCTGCGCGCCCTGGAGCGCGACGGACTGGTGACCCGCACCGTGTATCCGGAAGTGCCGCCGCGCGTGGAGTACGAGCTGACCCCGAACGGCCGCAGCCTCCAAACCCCCTTGCGGGCGCTGACCGAGTGGGCCACCGAGCACATGACCGCGGTGCAGGCGTCACAGGAGGCCTACGACCACAGCCACGGCTAACACCGCCCTATCGTTCCCGACCGCATAGCGGACCGCCCGAACGACGGCCGATGGCGCGCTTCTATTTAACGGTGTTAAATAGAAGCGATGAAGGCGCTACCAAGACTGGTCCGGAATCTCGCACTGGTCGTGTGCGCCGCCTCGGTGGCGGCATGCGCACCGGAAGAACAGCGGACAGGACACGTCGACGGACGGCCCGGTGCCCTGGTGTCGGTCACCCCGATCGAGGAGAGCGACACCGAGTTTTCCATCTACAAGATTCGCTACCGAACCGAAAGCGGTGCCGACGACAGCACCGTCACGGCCAGCGCGTTGTTGATGGTTCCGAATCGGCGCGACAGTACGGCGGTCGTGAGCTATCAGCACAGCAGCGCCGTCGCACGCGAGGACGTCCCGTCCGTGCCGGGGACGCCGCACTGGGAAGCTGCCGCGACGATCGCAACATCCGGTCGCATCGTCGTGGCCCGCCGACTACCTCGGACTCGGCGACGCACCGGGCAATCACCCGTGGCTCGATGCCGCGCGGCGACACCTCCGCCTCACCGCGCAACACCGCCTTGTGCGCGGAATCGCTTCGACGCGCGGGTAGCCAAGTGTCGACCGAGGACCTCGGCAACCTCGACCACATTCCCTCCGGGCGCGCGGGCACTCGGCGCGCCGTTCAGATCCTGACCGCCGACTGACAGCTCGTACGTTCTCAGCGCCCGAAGGCCTCCTCATCCGCACCAAGCTCTCCAGTTTGTTGACAGTGCTCACATCAACGTCCAGCCTCATGTAAACGCCGCATACATAGCCAGCGGGGAGCCAGGGGCGAGGAGCCACGAATGACGAAGACAGCAACAGACACCGCGTCACGGTCGACCTGGGCGGCCGAGCCGTCGAGGTTCCCAAGGGCGGCATGTTCGACCGCTACCGGATGGACACACCGCTCGACGAGATCGCCGCCGACCCGCGGGTGCCCGGCGTCGACTTCTTCCGCACCCTCCCCAAGACGGAGGTCGAGTCGCCCATCGGCCCCACCCGGACGCCGAACTTCTACTACTCGATCTCCACGGCGCGGCTGATCATGCTCGCCCGCAGCAGCCGGATACGCGAGCGCATCCCCAGCGAACTCGATCCGCTGGAAATCGTTCCCGGCCTCGGCATCGTCTCGCTGATGTTCTTCCGATACGACGTGTGCGACATCGACTTCTACACCGAGGCCGCCGTCGGCGTCGCCGTGCGCCCAGCCCGCCACGGCGGACTCGGCCTCGCCGATCTCGTTTCAGGTCTCGGCGGCGCGAAGGTCAGCACGCTGACCTCCTACACCCAGCGCGACGGCGCCTGGCTCGCCACGCTCAACCAGACGAACATCCTGGCCAGCGGCACGTCGATACTCCCCCGGGGACTCGACCTGACCGTCGGGGAAGGACGCATGGCCGACGACCTGCGCGCCCTCAAGCCCATCCGGACCATCCAGTTCGACGTCAACACGTCGGCCCAGGCCGCGCTGCACATGCCGGTCCCGTTCTCGGTCCGCTGAATCCCACGAACACCTCGGAGCACACATGACTGCCGTCCCCGCCACCATGAAAGCGATCGTCGTCGATGACGACAAGAACCTGCTCGTCGACGACGTTGCCACGCCGACCCCGGCCCCGGGCGAAGTGCTCGTTCGCGTCGCCGCGGCCGGCGTCAACCGCGCCGACCTGATGCAGCGTCAGGGCCTGTACCCACCGCCGCCCGCATCACCGACATCATGGGACTGGAGATCTCCGGCACCGTGGCAGCCCTCGGCCCGGGCGTCGAAGGCGTATCGGTCGGCGACGAGGTCTGCGCTCTGATCGCCGGTGGCGGCTACGCCCAGTACACCGTGGTGCCGGCCGGACAACTGCTGCCGGTGCCGTCGGGCATTCCCGTCGTCGACGCCGCCGCGCTCCCCGAGGTCGCGAGCACCGTGTGGTCGACGGTCATCATGGACGCCGGTCTCAAGGAAGGCGAACTGTTCCTGGTGCACGGCGGCGGCGGAGGCATCGGCACCCACGCCATCCAGGTAGCGAAGGCGATCGGCGCGCGTGTGGCGGTGACCGTGGGATCTGAGTACAAAGCACAGCGCTGCCGCGACCTCGGCGCCGACATCGTCATCAACTACCGCGAGCAGGATTTCGCCGCCGAGCTCGCCGGGCAGGTCGACGTCATCCTCGACCACATGGGCGGCAGCTACCTCTCGCGCAACATCGACGCCCTCGGCGTCGGCGGACGCCTCGTCATCATCGCCATGCAGGGCGGCTTCACCGGCAAGGCCAATGTCGGCGCGTTGATCGGCAAGCGCGCCAGGGTCATCGGACTCAACGTGCGCAACCGCCCGCTGACCGGTCCCGGTTCGAAGGCCGAGATCGTCGCCGCGGTCGCCGCCGACGAATGGCCCCTCGTCGAGAAGGGACTCATCGCGCCGGTGATCTCCGCGCGATTGCCGCTCGCCGACGCCGAGCAGGGACCAGCGCTGCTCGAATCCAAGGACTCCGTGGGCAAGGTGTTACTTCTGCCGCCCACCGGGGAATAACGAAGACGAAAACACCCGAGTGAAGGAGCGCGACATGACCGAGATCAAGCCAGTCCTGGAGACCGAGGCAGCCCAGTTCGCGAAGGACACCGACTCGCCTCCGTTCCTGTTCCAGCTCTCGCCCGAGGAGGGACGTAAGACCGTCGACGAGGTGCAGTCCGGCGACGTCGCGAAGCCGGAGGTCGACGAGGAGTGGATCACCGTCGAAGGCGGGCCGACCGGGTCGGTCCGGGTGCGCATCGTCAAGCCGGCCGGCGCGAGCGGCCCGCTGCCGGTGTTGTTCTTCATCCACGGCGCGGGATGGGTGTTCGGCAACGCCCACACGCACGACCGACTCGTCCGCGAACTCGCGGTCGGCGCCGGCGCGGCCGCGGTCTTCCCCGAATACGATCTCTCGCCGGAGGCGAAGTACCCGACGGCGATCGAGCAGAACTACGCCGCGGCCAAGTGGGTCTTCGACCACGGAGCCGAAAAGGGTCTGGACGCAACGCGTTTCGCGGTCGCGGGCGACTCGGTCGGCGGCAACATGAGCGCGGTACTCACGCTGATGGCCAAGGATCGCGGCGGCGACGTCGACATCAAGCAGCAGGTGTTGCTGTACCCGGTGACCAACGCGGCGTTCGACACCCCGTCGTACGAGCAGTTCGCCGAGCACTACTTCCTCGCCCGCGAGGGCATGAAATGGTTCTGGGACCAGTACACGACCGACGAGGCCCAGCGAGCCGAGATCTACGCCTCGCCGTTGCGCGCGTCGCTCGAGCAATTGTCGGGGCTGCCACCGGCTCTCGTCATCACCGCCGAGGCCGATGTGCTCCGCGACGAGGGCGAGGCCTACGCAGCCAAGCTGCGCGAGGCGGGCGTCCCCGTCACCCACATTCGCGTCGGCGGCGTCATCCACGACTTCATGATGCTCAACGCACTGCGGTCCACACGGGGCGCCGACCTTGCCATCAAGGTCGCACAGGACACCTTGCGCGACGCGCTGAGCTGAGCAGTTGCCCAACCCCGCTCCTGCCTGAAAGGCCGTCGGGCACGGTACGTTTGCTCCGATGACCACACTTGAGATCTCCCTGGCCGTGGTCGCGACGGTGCTCGTCGCACTGTCGACGATCACCTCCGTCCTGTGGCTGGTCGCACGCCGCCGGGCCAAGTCGCTCCAGCGCAGGCTCGACCAGCTGAACCAGCCGCCGCGCCGGCGTCGGCTCCGAGTGCCGACACCGACGGAGCTGGCACGCGGCGCGGTCGGGACGGCGATCAAAGTGGCGGATCAGGGATTAGGCCGAGTGGTCCGCAGTTCCGTCGACGAACTCGCCGGGTGGGCCAACGTCCAGCGCCCCGACCTCGTGCGCATCGCCGACGCCGACGGGCTGGTGACCATCCTGTTCTCCGACATCGAGGACTCGACGACGCTGAACCATCGCCTCGGCGACAACGCCTGGGTACAACTGCTCGGCAAGCACGACCGCATCATCAACCGGGCAGTCGAAGACCATGGCGGCCTCGTCGTCAAGACTCAGGGCGACGGCTTCATGGTGGCGTTTCGCTCGCCCGCCGATGCAGTCGGTGCGGCCGTCGACGTACAGCGGGCAATATCGGGAGTCCGGCGCGGTTCCCGGCTGGATCCGGTGCGAGTGCGCATCGGCATTCACCGCGGTCCCGCCGTGCACCGCGACAACGACCTGTTCGGCCAGAACGTCGCGATGGCCGCACGCGTGGCCGGGCAGGCCGAGGGCGAGGAGATTCTCGTCAGCGATGCCGTGCTCGACGAACTCGGCGACTCCTACCGAGTGCCGGAAACCCGCGAAGTCACATTGAAGGGCATCCCCGGAACCCACGCCGTACACGCCGTCGACTGGGCGGAGGATTCGGATCGGTGAGCGCGGCGACGATCTCGGCGTCGCGCATCTTCGCCAGCCACTCCGGCTTCTCGCGGAGTTCGGCGCTGTACCGGATCATTTTCAGCTCATGCAGCGTTCGAGACTCGGCGCCCGGCGACGCGTAGGCGGCTTGGTGGAGGACATCGCGAAAGCAGGTACACAAGTGATCGTAAGCGAGTGATCGCCACCGTTTCGACCGAGTCGAATGCCGTGCTGGTCGCCTCGTAGTTGTCGAGAGCCTTGAGTCTTACGCCACGAGGTCGAGTAGATGGACATCAGCAGGAGACGAGTCAGCCCTATCGTGGCGTAGCGTCCAGGTCCCATTTCATCGTCACGGTGTAGCGATCATCCCCCGGCCTCGGCGACTCGTCGCTAGGCGCTTCGGCGGAAACTGTGCACTGGTTCATCCCAGTCACGACTGATTGGACGTTCGGAGCTAGCTTCTTCTCCCAGACGTGATTTCGAAGCATGAATACGTGTGCTTGGAACTCTTCTACGAAGTCCTGGCTAGCTCCGGCATCGATACCGACTCCGACGCGCAGTTCGGTCGGAACACCATCCCGCAGGACGATCTCGGTGCACACTTCTTCGAACTCATCGTCGCGGCGATGTGCGACGTGACCGTGCCGCCAGTCCATGATTCTCTCGTGTGTCGCTATCTGCCCGGGGGTGAGCGTCTCGGTCACGAAAGTCTGAAAACCCACCTTGCGTCCGCGCTCACTTTGAGTGGCGCGACCGTACGCGATGACTGCAGACTCCCACAACGCCCTGCGCTGGAAGATCGTTGCAGGGATGGGCTCCATCTGGGCGCGCTCATAGAGAGCAATATCCGCGTGCTGCAGGTCTGCCCAGAGCGATGCCCAACGTTCTAATTGGGTCACGGCGGTACCAGTAAGGATCAAGCTCGCCTCACTTCTCACGATGACGACAGTGCCAGCTCGGCGGCATGCCGGAACGTCTCCACGACGTGCTCACGATCGTCCGTCCATCAGAGCGATTGACCTTCGGATACACAAGTGGACTCGGATGCGCATTCTCCTTGGTTCCCTTTGAATCTCGGCGACGGTGAGTCGCGCCGTGAGCGGCCTTGATGTGGCAGACCGACCGTCGCCCGCGCCCGAGTCTCGAAGGTCGCATCCCGGATCGACTGCGCGTACATCTCGTCGGCTACCCCCTGCGAACGGCTGTCGAGGTCCCCAATGGCCTCGACCCCTTCCAGCCACCGGTCCCGGTCGGTCTGACGCTGAATACCAAGGACCAGCTCGCGGTGACAATCGAGAGCTTCGAGCCGAGCGAGCAAGGCGTCAATCCGGTCGTCCAATGCGCGCGCCTTCTCGATGTAGGTGCCGACCACATCGAGATCGCGAGCCGAGGCGCCCACTGGTGGCGGCCCCAAAAGTCGGTCGTACTCGGCGAGCGCCTTGGCCGCGTCGACGAGATAGGTCACCTCGCCGACAAGATCCATCGTCGCGAGGAGTTCTCCGAGAACGGGTTCCTGTGCTACCGGAACCCGGTGCAAACGATCAGCGAGGCGTGCAGCAGCGAAGGCGATGCGGCCGCCTTGCTTGCGCGACATGATCTTCAGCGCCTGCCTCTCGTCTTCGCGAGTACCGCGATGATGCCGAGGAGGGTCATGCGAGGAGTAGACCATGGCCCTCTGACAGCGCTGTGGACGTGGACTACGCGGTGACCCGAGCGGGAAACACAACAATCGACCCATCGGCCGACTTTGCGATCTCGATCTCAACGTCCTTGGCTACGGCGCTCGAAGGGACGAGCGCAGGCAGTTCACGCAGTCGGCTGGAAGTGTCGAGAAGCTTGTCGACCTCGTCCGCGCCGATCCTGAAGTCCATCAGCCCGTGAGATCGGTCCAGTCGCATCGCGGCGAGGCCGGTCAGGAACTCGATGTAGTCTCGCTCAAGCTGATCGACCGCCTTCTGGTCGTGGTCGAGTGCCTCTGTGAACTTCTTGAACGGGTTGGCCTCGTCGAGCTGGATGTGCTCAACAGCTTGCAACACGAGGACGCGCTTCTTGAGCGAGATCGCAAGACGTGCAAGCTCGAGGTGCGCGTAGAACTCGCTCTCCGGATCGTCGATCCCCGGGATTGCCTCACGCAGCTTGTTCAGCTCGACCTTGCCGTCGTTCGGGAGTGTCGCAGTACCGCGCTTCCACACCTTGAGTCGGCGCTCAGCCGCGTGCAGGCCCTTGTCGATGACGTGCACCGAAGTGTCCAGGCCCAGCGAGTGCCCAACGCGGCCACCGTCGAGCAGCAGTGCCGTCGCCTTTTCGATTGCCGGTCGGCATGCGCTGAGTTCGTCGCGCTCCTTGTCAAGGTTGCCCTGGTCGAGCTTCTCCAGCAGTTCGGTGAGCTTCTCGATCGCTTGTTGGCGCTTCTGTTCAGCGTGCGCGCTGACTCCGACGACTAGCGCCATGAGCACGAGCGGCGCAGCAACCGTGACGGCGCCGCCGGCCGCAGCTGCCGTAGCAGCGGAACCGCCGACGGCCCCGGTCGCAGCGGCCTTGCCGGCGACCGGAACGAAAGACGCCTGCGCAGCGATTCCCGACGACCGCACAAGAGCACCGTGAACGCCACCCGATGCGGCCTTCATCGGGGTCACGAGTCCGCGGCCCACTTCCGCGGCGACCTTGGCCGGCACAACCATGCGGTACAAGGTTTCCGACGACGAGGAGAGGCCCGCTGCCGGCGTTCGGGAGATCAGATCGGCGAGTTCCTTCGCGAGCGGCGTTGCACTACCGAGCGGAATGCCGCGGGACTTGTCGAGCGCCGACGGGATCGGGTGCGCCTCAAGCGTCACGATGGGAGATGACGCAAAGGCGGCCAGAGCGGAGCGAAGGTCGTCCAGGCGGTTCGGCTCGACTTCTTGCCCCTCCGAGATCAGGTCCGGCACTGTTGTCTCGGTGGTGGCCAGCGTCCAAAACGGGACCAACTTGTTGTTCGTGGGATCAGGCACTCGCACCCCTAAAGTCGTGAGGCCGATCGCCTCGGGATCTGACCGATCGTAGCGCTAGGCGCGGACGCGCGAACGCCGCACAGCGGAAGCCAGTCGGGCCGTGTTCGTTCTTCGGTGTCTATTCAGTTGTCGGGTCACCGCTAGTCGGACCGACGGTGTACCAATCGGTGCAATGCGTCCCGCGTCTCGGCATCGGTGGCGTAGATGACCGTCCCCACCATCCCGCGCGTCAACAACACTTTGTAGACATGCCGGACGAGCCGGTCGAAACGCGGATCGGACACTTTCGCAGGATTCTTGAAATCCGGATCCTTGTTCGCGCTGCGAACCGTCGTAAACCCGCCACCGCGCCAGACCAAGTCAGGTCCGATGATCACGCCGTTCCAGTCGTACTCGAAGCCTTGTGCGGTGTAGATGCACCCCACCTGATCGAAGCCGCCGTCGTCCGTTGCCCACAGCGCCGACGGGGGCGCGTCACCCACACGGCGGTCACCTTTGACGTTCCATGGTCTGGCCCAGTCGCCAATCGCGACGTCGTCGACGAGCAGGCCGTCCTTCGACGCGTCCGACCATGGCCAGCAGTAGCCGGCCGTCATCCGAGCCGAGTAGCCGTCGTCCCGCTTCTTCTCGAGTCGACGCTCCAATTCCCATGGGCTGTCGACGATCTCGACGCTGAATGCGGGGTCTGGAATCCACGGCACCGGCGAACTCGACTCATCGAGCCCTAATAGCCGCTGCACCCACAACAGGTACTCCTCGCTACCGCCGCAACGGAACTGGGCATCGATCGGTACGTGGATAACCTCCAGCCCTCGCGCCTTCGACATGGTGGTGATCTGCTCGAGGGAACCCATTTCACCGGGGCGCACGACCTGATGCTCATCGAGCAGGAACACCGGGACACGTGCCGCGTCTATCAGCTCGTCAATCTGCGGGCGATCGGTGCGTAGTTCGGCGCGCGTATAGCGGTCGACTGAGGTCTCCCGAATGCGGTGGGCTTCGTCCATGATCAAGACATCGAGGCCGTTGACTTCGGCAGTCATGAACTGATTGAAGTACTTGAAGAGCTTTTGGACCCGAGGTGCACGGTGGCCGGCGACTTTGCGAAGCGTTTGGGTGAAGGACCGCGAACCCGTGGCGTGAAGCACGGCGCGCCCCTCTCGCGCCATCTCGCCGAGCAACTCGAGCGCGATGACGCTCTTACCGCTACCTGGGCCACCCGATACGACGACCACGCGCTTCGAATTGGCCCGCCGCGCCTGCTCAACCTGATGGAGCACCAAGTCGACGGCCAACCGTTGATTCCCCAGCAAATGAAACTGCGCGCGGTGCTTCACCTCGTCAGCGGCGACCTTGAGTAACTGTCTCGATGGCGCGATGCGTGACTTCAACAGCAAGTCGGCCGATGTCCGCCCGCCTGTCGATGACAGTCGGGCACGCAGAAACTCCTGAAACCGGCCTTGTTCGGCGGCGGTGAAAAGTTGGCCGGTCGTCGTGATCGGCACCGCACGCAGATCAGCGATGGCGGCCGGATCGGTGGCGTTGTGTAGATAGGCGACGCCTGCGAGGGCGTCCGGCTGGTCCTCGAGGACGCGCGCAAAATCAGTCAGGTAGTCGCAGTAGCCACGGACTTGGAGAATCGGGTTCAGTTTCGGCGCGCCGGGCATCCCGGGGACGTCGACGATCGCCGGGTCGCCCTCGAATGCACGAGCCGCGGTCCATTGCTTGAGTTCGACGACGACGTACGACGGTGCCCCCGTGCGCGGGTTGGTACCGGCGAGAATGACATCGGCGCGCTGCGACGTGAGTGGGAGCCGGTATTCGATCAGCATCTCGACGTCGTCAAGACCAGCGGCGCGAAGCTCCGCGGCAAGAGCCGGCAGACTGCGTGCCCAGGACACCTGCTCCGATTTGCTCGCTCGACGACCAGTAGTGAAGAGCATTTGCTCCAGCAGCTTTTCCACCAACGACTCTGGTTGATCCAGACGCGGATCGGCGGCAGTGGTGCGAAGCAACGTCAAGACGAGTCCCCAGGGCAGCACGAAACGATTCGTGCGGGTGGGGACATGTCATGGCGCTAGACACCGGAAGTCCGTCGGGCCGCAGGGACAGACTAGCCGACCGGTGGCCAGCCTGAGTCTCGCCAACAAGCAGGGCCCGAGGTGCGCCACAGGAGACTCGCCAAGGGCGATCGTCGCGGCGGCGATCACGAACTATGGACGGAGCGTCGGCCCCTGATATGGAAGGCTTCCCAGTCATGGGACACGGACTGTTCGGCACGGTAGGTCTTCCGCTCTCGAACCAGGCCGACGTCAGCACCTTCATCGACAAGCACAACGATCACATCGAGTGGCATGCGGCACTGCACGACGAGTGGGTCGACGGGCAGTGGGTAGACCCGTCGGGAGTCATGCTCGCGGCGAGCAGGCACACGGACGGCACCGTCCTTGCCGTGCCAGGATTCCTGGGCACACCGCGTACCTCGGCCGCTCGCTTCAGCGGCGTCGAGGACGACAACGCCGTCGTCGCGGAAATCGTCGATGTCGACGGCCGGCCGGCCGAGCGCTTCTGCGCCGACAGCGCACAGTTCCGCGACCTCCACATTCTCGATGCCGACACCCCGACGCCCGTCGTCATCACCGGACTGGTTCGGCACGTCAACGTCTACGCCGATGCTGAGGCATTCAACGCCTCACCCGACGGCGAAACGATCCACGAGAAGCACGTCGCCCTGCCCGGCTACTACCCGATCGGCATGATGCTGGGCGGCTCGATCAACCCGACGACGATGATCAACGCCGTCGTCGATGAATCGCGAACCGTGACCGTCGAGGCAATAGGCGAACGGGTGGTCGTCGCGACCGTTGAGCCGGTGCGCGGGTTCGGCATGTCGCTGTGCTGGCCGACTGACCTCGCGCCACAGCCCGAGGTCGGCAATGTCATCCACGTGATCGCGCATCTGACCGTCTTCATCCCGGAGATCTGGCGGCAGATCGTCGAACGGCCTACCCACTCGCAGTGATGGAGCCGCCGCCCCACTACCGCCGGCTGTGATCAGCTGATGTCGAGGTCCTCGAAATCGTCTTCGTCGCCCAGTTCGGCCTCGATCTCCTCTTTCTTCTCCGAATCATCGTCGAGCGAGTTGAGCCGCGCCCGTTCATCCAGGCAGTCCTGGCTCGCCGAAATGACGCCCTCGTCGTCGACGGTGAAGCTGGCCCCAACCCAATCCGGAGAGTGACGATAGGCATCGACGACGGCCAATACGTCTTCGGCACTGACCGCCGGATACTCACCATCCACGAGGTGGACCGCGTCGATCGTCTCCACGAGAATCTTGCTCGCCGGCGTGGGGTCCGACGTGGCTCGGTACAGCGCGAACACCGGATAGCCCTGCCCGTTCCACACGCCCTTCAGCAGGTGGGTGCCCATGAAATGCAGGCTGGCGACCGCTTCCCTCGTCTGGGAGTGCTCGGCGAGCAGGGAGGCGACCTCGGCGGTCAGGACGAAATAGCGGCGCTCGGCGAGCGTCAGAACCCGAAACCCGGTGTCGATGCTCGGGCCGACGAAATCCAGCAAGCACTCACTCTCCGATGCCGGACGGTTGAGATCGTCTTCATTGAGCTTCTCCGGATCGATCGACGACGCCGCGAGCGAGCGCACAACCTGCGGTATCGCGACCCGACGGTCCGGGTACGGAACGGTGGCGAGAAAGGCGCCACCCTTCAACGTCATAGACGTCTTGCCCAGCAAATGCTCGACCTCGAACTGAGTCATCGCGCGCAGCCACGCACTCACCGCGTCGCCGCACTCCGACGCCGACTCGATGCGGTACGAGAAGATCAACTCGTCCCCGACCGCCTTCCACAGCGACAATCGGCTGGCCAGGTCCGGATAGTCGGCGCCGACGATCTCGCCGAGCACACGCGGGAATTGACGGTAGAACGCCAGAAAGGGAGCGAGCCAGTCGTCGTCGGCCAGCTGCCGCGACGACACGCTCTGCTTGAACCGCGTCGAATTCTGAAGATCGCACGACAAGAACAACACCGATCCGTCAGCGTTGGTCACCGGCGAATCCACCGCTACTCGAGCAGACCGAGGTAGCTCGCCCGCACCTTCGCCGCTGGTACCGACACCTCGAATATCTTCGCAACCTCGCGCATATCGCCGTCCGCGTCCTCGAAGGCCGCGCGAAACTGCTCCGCCGGCATAAGCAGATTCGACGCGAACACGTTGGCCTGGGTCTCGGCTACGTTGCTGCCCGTTCGGTTCGCGCGCTTGATCACGGGTCCGCGCCGGCGATCGTCAGGAGCACGGAAATGGAGGAAGTAGTGACCCAGCTCGTGGGCAATCGTAAACCGGTCGCGCAGCTTCGACGTGTGCCGGGGAATGTGGACCGTGAAGTCGTGAACGTCTCGGATCGTCAGCGACTCCTGACCGTTGTCGATCTGGATCTCGCCCCCGAGTTGCTGAAGCAACGCCCGCACGTCGACGTGACCGTTCTCGGCAACCACGCCATTGCGTTCGGCGATCTTCTCCGCGTAGCCGGCGATCGCGCGATAGGTCAACCGTGATCGGGTCGTCTCGTCAGCCGTCTCGACGTGTGCCGTCATCGCGCACCTCCTCGCCTGCCGCCGGTCGGTATGGCCCGAAGTCTACTCAGCGCGCCGACAATTCGGCGGAGCCACAGATCTTGACGACCCGTTGCGCTTGTCAGAGGTCGGGCGTAACGTGAACATCAGTTCGAATAACTAGTTGTTATTGCAGGTTGAGGGGGTGAACCGGTGACCTGGTCAGCGATATCTGAGGCAGCATGCGGCGCGCAGTCGGCACCTGAGACGAGCGCCGACATGGAGTTCGAGTTGCCGGACGCACCCCTCGAGTTGCTGCGGCTGGCTGATGCGGCGCTGGCCAAGGCGGCCTCGTCGCCATTGGCGGCGGCGACCGCAGACGAGTTACTGGAGACGGCCCGGAGCAGCGAGCGGTTGCGTCGACGCCAGGTCGGGTTCGACGCACAGCTACTCGTCGAGATCAACGATCGCGGCGCCCACGAACGCGAAGGCTTCATGCGCGTGATGACGTGGTTGGCGCAAGGCTTACGGCTGGGCCACTCGGAGGCCAAGCGCCGGTACGGACAGGCGCAGAAGATCGGCCGGCTTACCGGGATGACCGGTCAGACCATGCCGCCAGCACTGCCCGCGACCGCCGGCGCGGTCGCCGCCGGTGATATCGGGCATCAGCACGTTGCGGTGATCATGGGCGTGATGCGCGGGTTACCGCATTCGCTGCCCACGGACGTGCGCGAGACCGCGGAGGCCGATCTGGCGGGAATGGCCGCGACGTTGGCGCCCACCGAGTTGAAGCGGGCCGGGCAGCGGCTCATCGAGTTACTCGATCCCGACGGCCGGCTGTCCGACGAGGTCGACAGGCAGCGCAACCGCTCGTTGTGGCTGGGACATCAGGATCGGCGAACGATGACCGAGGTAGCCGGAAGACTGACACCCGTGGTGCGGGCGAAGCTCGAGCTGCTGCTGGCCAACTGGGCCGCGCCCGGCATGAACAATCCGGATGATCCCGCCGCCGAGCGGCTGGTCGGATCGGTGGAAGATCTGCCCGATAGCGAGGCGGCGCGTGAGCGACTTGCGCAGGCCCGCCGCCGGGATCACCGCAGTGTCGGACAACGCAACCACGATGCACTGGAAACCCTGCTCGACTACGTGATCGGCCACGGCGGACTGGGCAAACCCAAGCGCATTCCCGGACAGCTGGTGATCACCGCGAGCCTGGCCGAGATCAAAGCCCGCTGCGGCAATGCGTTGACATCCACCGGGTCGCTGGTGCCGATCGGCGACCTGGTTGACCTGGCAGCGCACCTCGACCCGTCACTGGTGGTGTTCCAGAACCATTCCCGCGAGATCCTGTACCTGGGACGGACGAAACGATCGGCCACCTTCGCCCAGCGGCTGGCACTGTTCGCTCGCGATCGTGGCTGCACCGCCCCCGACTGTGACAGCGAGTTCCACCGGAGCGAAGCACATCACCTGCCCGACTGGGCCAAGGGCGGTGCCACCGACATCGACAAGCTCACCGCCAGCGACGGACGCCACAACCGGGCGGTCGGCGAACGGGCCGGTCAGTGGGAAACCATCTACCAGCGCAGCGGCCCGCGCGCCGGACGTGTCGCCTGGCGGCTGCGCTGCCGCGACGGGGAACTCGGACAGCCCCGCATCAACCAGACACACCACCCCGACGACCTCGCAAGAGACGCCGCGTCCGTCAAACAACTCCAGCAACATCGGCAACAGGGAACCAACACCGACCCACCGAGTGCGCCCCAAACCGACGACCAATCCGCCGTCGAAGCGAGACTGTGCAGCCGATTGGGCTACACGATCCTCTAACCCACTCATGCGACACGGCCGGACTAGCTGCTGCGATCCGACCGTTCCCCGTCGACCACGACCTGCACTCCGTCAGCGAACCGGTACGGTTCGGCGGCCAACAGACCACCGAACCGCTTGCGCAGCCGGGAAATCTCGGCGCGCACGGTGACGGTCCGCTCGGCGTCGCCGAAGAGTGCGACGGCGATGTCGGCGGCGGTGAGTCCGGCGGGCCGCGCGGCCAGCAGCCGAAGAATCTGCGCGTGCCGCGGCGACGGCCGGTGCACCCAGGCACCGTCGGCACCGGAGACGCGCACCGATTGGTCGACGGCATCCGGCGATGGCAGGTGGATTCCAACCGCACGCTCGGCAGTGCCGGCGTCGCGGACCCGCACGAGCCAGCCGCCGGGCATCGGGGTGAGGTCGCAATCGCCCAACCCGTGCAAGTGAACACGACCGGGCGCGCACGAGGCAGGCAGCAGCATCCGGTCCCGCGGAGCGACGCCGTCGACGGCAGCCACCCAGCCGTATCCGTCGACGGCCAGCGCCGGCCCGTCGGCGCGGGCGAGGATCGGCGCGGCCACGGTGCGCAGGGCGTCGAGCCGGGCGCGATGCTGGTCGCGCAACTGAGCCTCGGCCAGCTTGGCGACGGTGTCCACCAGGGCGAGCGTGGTCGGATGGATCGTCGCCGCGGGACCGCTCACGTCGACGACCCCGAGTACCGAACCCGAGCGCGGGTCGCGGATCGGCGCACCGGCACACGTCCACGTGTGATGGCTGCGCACGAAATGCTCGGCGGAGAAGACCTGCACGGCACGGCCGGAGGCCAGCGCGGTGCCGATCGCGTTGGTGCCGACCGCGGACTCGGCCCACGACGCGCCCTCCGTGAAACCCAGCCGATCGGCCCGGTCGAGCACGCGGGGACGGCCGTTGCGCCACAGCACCTGCCCGTCGGCGTCGGCGACGACCAGCACGTTGTCACCGTCGGCGATCAACGTGTCCAGATGGTGCATGACGGGTTCGAGTACCTCGCCCAGCCGGGATTCGCTGCGCCGCGTCTGCAGTTGCTCGACACCCAGGGTCGGCTCCGTGCCGCCGCTCTCCGGATCCACCCCGGCCCGCTTGACGCGTTTCCACGAATCGCTGATCACCTCGCGTGGACGCGCCGGCGGTCGCGACCCCGACATCTCCGCGTCGTAGACGGCGTGCAGCACCGCGGCGAAGGCACGGGGATCGTCCCCGGCGGCCATCGCCGGCTCCGGTGCGGAATTCACCGTCAACGCATCCCTCCGATCCTGTGGCGGGCGTCACATCGAGCGTGCTGCCGTCGCCGATGCAAGTCAAGCCGCAACCTCCCCGACGGGGCTGCAACCCCCTGCAACCCTTGCCGCGGCACGACCCTCAGGAATGTGCTGTGGGTCACACACATAAGCCCGACGACGGAGACCGCCATGACACAGACCCTCGAACCCCGCACCGCCACCCGCACGCCCGCGCAGCGCATCGATGACTGGCTGGCCCGCTTCGACGAGGCGTTGTCCGCCGGTGATGCCACCGCGGCAGCGGATCTGTTCGCCGTCGACGGCTTCTGGCGCGACCTGGTCGCGTTCACCTGGAACCTCAAGACCCTCGAGGGCCGCGAGCAGATCACCGACATGCTCGCCGCCCGCCTGGCCGACACCTCCCCGTCGGGGTGGGCCGCCTCCGAACCGGCAACCGAAACCGCCGACGGTATTGCCGAGGCCTTCGTGGAATTCGAGACCGCCGCCGGTCGCGGCAACGCCCACCTGCGTTTGCGACCCGACGACGACGGTCAGGACCAGGCCTGGACATTGCTCACCGCGCTGCAGGAACTCACCGGCCACGAGGAGCCGCAGGGG
>NZ_BAEE01000007.1 GCF_000241265.1 Gordonia araii NBRC 100433 | reverse complement strand
TCGAGGGTTCGGCGTCGGCTGCCGGGTTGGGAACGATGCTGCTGATGTCGACGTACAGCGGGTCTAATGCGCCTTTGAGTTGCGGCAGGATTCGGTTTGCGGCTGCCTCGTCGGGGACATCAGCGATGATCGCGGTGCCGTAGGTACTCAAAATGGTCCTCCTTGTTCGGTTACTTCTCCCACCAGGCGGTGAGGGGTTCGGGGAACTCGACGGGGCCGATCAGTTGTTCGGGAACCCCGACAGCCAGCAGTTCCTCACGCCGGTTTGCTAGCACGACTTGTTCGAAACCGGCTCGATCACCAGCGGCCACAGTGTCGCGGATCGCCTGCAGATACTCGATCGGATCCCGATCCGATAGCCGCGAGTCGGGATCCGGCTCGGCCGCGACATCACCGATCGCCCAATCGAGGGTCGCCAGCAACTCGTCACGCGACTGTGGACCACACATCGCCTGGATCACCGCATACCGAACCGAATACGGCTCCCCGACCGGACCATCCCATTCATCCCACCGCTGCTTATCGCGCTCACACTTAGCCAACTCGACCGGCCATTTATCAGCCACCGCCGACCCCCTATGGGGCGCGAACACCTTCTCCTCCACTTCACTTGCCCATTCAGCCGTCGTTTGAGCATCAATCCGAAGAATCACCGGATTTCCGGGCCGCGTACGGTCACGAATAAAGATGTTGTAGGTCTGATCACCGTGGTCACCATACGCAGCGTCGGTCAGTTGCTGGCCGAGAAACTCAGTACACGCGGAGAGCTGCCCCACACTGGTGTTTTCGTAGTAGACGTACTGGTACCACCAGCCGATCGGCGCCGGCACCAGAAACAGATCACGTCCCTTGCCAACCAAATGCCACGATTCGCCCAGCAAGTCGACCGCACCCTCGGCAACGGCCTCCCACTCTTTCGCGCTCATCCCCATCAGATAGGTCTCCTTCTCGTCGACAGTACGATCCGTCCCAGGGTCGCCTCCGTGGTCATCGGCTGCTACCGGGCGGGGACGGACGGACTGGTTCGATCACTTTGCCGATATCACCTTCGGCGATGCCGAGGGCAGCGGCGACCGCTTTGGCCCAGGCTTTGTCGATCTTGGCATCACCAGTCTTCAGGTCCAACACAGCGAGCACCTGCTCGACACCATCTTCGAGGATCCGAGTCAGAACTACGTCTGGTCGCTTACTGCCTGGTCTGCCCCTTTTCGTCCACCGAATCGGCTGGCCTGGCTTGCGCGCCTTTCCACCCTTGATTGATCGCTCTATATGCAGCCTGATGTCGGGGCCGAGCCAAGCCTGCACATGTGGCAGCACATGAATCGTCAGGAGTGCTTCGAGCAGAGAATGGGAATGCGTGCCCCGAATAGCCGCCTGCAACCACTCTATTAAGTAGGGGTTGACCGCCGCCTCCCGCACCAGATCCCAAGCGTAATCGGCCCCTTGCTCTACCAGGTCACGTGCACGCTTCTTGACGGTCTCGTTGTCGAAACCCTCCTCTGGTGGTTCGCCGGCCGGAGGGTTGAGCTTGTCGCCGAACTCTTCCAACTCCTTGGCAAAATCTTCGACGGCCTTCGCGATGATGTCGCGCAGGAACCGGTCGGCTTCGGGTGTGCCCGGCCTCATTGGCGGAGGCACCGCTTCGGGGGCCTGCGGTGGGGGCGGCGTCTCCACTGACGGCGCGTCGGGCGGGGTCACCGAGGGTGGTGTGGGCGGGTTCAGTGACGGCGCTTTCGGACGCCGCTGATCACCGGGATCGTCACCGTCGTTGTCGTCTTTTGGCTCGGGGGCGCCGGGTTCCTCGAATTCTGGAGGGCGCTGCTCGAACTCCGGTGGGTATCGGGGTGTTTCACCCTGACCGGGATCAGGGTCGTCGGGGGCTTCCTGAGGCGGAGGATCTCCCATCGGCGGTGCCGGGTCATCGCCGGGTGGCGATGGTACCGGTCCCGGTGAAGGGAGCGGTTCGTTGTCGCCGGGTTGCGGCGGCGCGGAGGGGTCGTCGTCAGGGGCCGGCGCCGGTGGTGCGGGATCACCTGGCGGCGCAGGGGGCGTTTCCTCTTGCTCGCGCTGTCGACGGTCCAGTTCCTTGTTCTTACGGTTGAGTTCACGCTGTTTGCGTTCGTCTTCAAACCAACGCCGCATCTCATCGATGTAGTCTTCGATGTCCTCACGAACATACGGGTCTTTGATCTCTCCAAGACGGCGTTCTAAGCGGTTGAAGAAGTCCAGGCGGTACTGGCGGTAACCCTCGAACATTTCGTCCGAGGGGTTGTCGAACACCTTGTCGTGGTTCAGATCCATCCAACGCTTGAGTTCATAGAACTCTTCGAGCAGCTTCTGCAGGTCACGCGGCAACCGGTCCAGATCCCACTTACCCTCCTGCTCGCGCTTGAGCCGCCAGTGCTCGAAGTTGCGCCACGCATTCTCGGGCCCACTGCGGTCCCGGCTACGCTTACGCTGTTTGGGCTGCTCAGGCTTAGGCTGGCCCGGCTGCGGAACCGGCACAGGTGCAGGAAC
>NZ_BAEE01000008.1 GCF_000241265.1 Gordonia araii NBRC 100433 | reverse complement strand
GAGACGCGGTGCGTTGACATACGGGTCGTGGGCTTCCCACTGCGGATCGGTGAACGGGCCCCACATGTTGATCGAGTTCCCGCCGCCGCGGCTGATATCCCATTGGGTGAGGAACTTGTTCTCCGGCGACGACACGTTGGCGCAGTCGCTGAAGCCGCCGACGGCGCGGTAGAGGTGCGGGTGCCGGGTCGCGAGTGTCAGCGCGGCCAGCCCGCCCATCGACGCGCCGGCGATCGCCTTGGCACCGTTGGATCCGAACCGTTCGGCCAGCAGGGGCGGCAGCTCGCGGGTCAGGAACGTCTCCCACATGAACTTCTTGTTGCCCATGCCCGGGTCGACCGTTCGCCAGTCCGTGTAGTAGCTGTGCGGGTCGCCGACCGGGGTCACGACGTTCACGTCGGTCTTCGACGCGAGTTCGGTGAGCTGGGTCTCGGAGTACCAGCCCGACTCGGTTTCATGCGCTTCGGCGCCGTCGAGCAGGTAGATCGTCGGCCGCTTGCCCGGTCGTGCCCTGGGTTTCGGCCGGTCGCCCGGGCGGGCGGGCCGTGCGGCGTCGTGCGGTCGTTGGAGGTCGACGACGACCTCGCGTTCCATCGCCGCGGAGAACACTCGCAACCGTTCGCGTCCTTTGAACGGGGTCACCGACACGATCCGACTCTTGGTCGGCGGGCCGGCTTCGGGACGCGGTGGTCGCGGGGGTGGCGGAGCTCCGTCGGCGACGGCGATACCGATGGTCAGACCGACGGCCAGCGTCGTCGCCACCGCGACGCTGGACCGGATCAAAGTGGTGTGCACTCGTGCTCGGCCTCTCCTCGACGCGTCGCATCCCCAGTCACACGCGTCACTTCAGTAACACGGAGAAGTATGTCGTGGTGGCCGACCCGTGCGCCAGCCCAGTCATCAAACCGAGACGCTGCCGTGATCGACCGACGTCGGCGTCGATGCCCACCAGTCGACGATGCGGTCGACGACCGGACCGGGAGTCCTGACCCATTTGACGTGGTCGGTTGATCCGTCCGGCGGACACAGGTGACGCGGATAGTTCCACACGGTCAGTACCCGCTCGGCGAAGTGACGCTCCAGCATCTCGGCCGCCGGCGTGGTCACCAGACGGTCGTCGGGAAGCCGCACGGCCAGCGTCGGGATCGGCGACCCCGAGGCGCCGCCGGTGCCGTCGTCGGGGTCGGGGAACGGCGTCGCGCCGGTGCGCACCATGCGGGCCCACTCGCGCATCAGGGTTCGCGGCGTCGGGCCACCGAACAGATTCGCGGGCCAGCGGCCTTCGACGGTCGTGACGACGGGCACGGCGGCTGCCAGCAGGTAGGCCGGATCGGTGAGGGGATAGCAGCGGAACCACGGCACCGATCCGGCGACCGTGACGAAGCCGTCCGGACGTCCATGCGCGAGATCGGGGTCCGACGAGATCTGTGCGCAGAGCTGGGCGCCGAGGCTGTGGCCGAGAACGACGATCCGTCGTGTCGGGTCGCTCGTGCGGATCGCGGCTACCGCGGCCGCGAGGTCGCCGGCCTCGTCCGCGTACGACCAGTCGTTGCGGCGCGACGGCGGTTCGTCGCCGGGTTCGATGCCACGTCGCGGCACGACCGACACCGGCCAACCCCGTTCGGCGATCGCATCGACGAGGGGCCGGTAGAACTTCGCCGGCACACCCATCGCAGGAGAGACGAGTACGTGTGGCTTGATGGTTGTCCGCATACGCCGACGATCCGCCCAGCGCCGACTGGAGTCCACTACCCGAGAGGTAATCGAACTCGAACCGCCCGCGGCCTACGATGACGCCATGTCGGCGCCCACCAAGAACCAAGTCGGGACGATGCTGCGGCGTTGGCGGGCACATCGATCGCTCAGCCAGCTCGACCTCGCCTATGACACCGGCGTCTCCCCTCGGCACCTGAGTTTCGTCGAAACCGGGAGGTCGCGGCCGAGCCCCGCGCTCATCGACGCCCTCTCCGCACGGTTGGACATTCCGCTGCGGGAACGCAACGCGCTGCTCCTCGCCGCCGGGCACGCGCCGCGCTACTCCGAAGAGCCGCTGGAGGCCGAGGCGATGTCGCGGGTCCGCGCCTCGGTGCAGCGGGTGCTCGACGCCCACGATCCGAATTTCGGTGTCGCTCTCGACCGCGTCTGGAACGTCGTCCTGGCGAACAACGCCGCCAATCTGCTGGTCCAGATGTTGCCCGAGCACCTCCGAGCCGAGCCGTTGAACCTCTTCCGCGCTTCGCTGCACCCTGAGGGATTCGCCGCGATGACACGCAACTTCGACGTCTGGGGACGCTATCTCGTCGACCTGTTGCGACGCTTGGTCCGGGTGACCGGTGATCAGCGGCTCGCCGACCTCGACGCCGAGCTGCGCACCTACCCGACCGTCGCCGGACTCGACCGCGCCCCGTCGCGATCGGCTCATGCCGGCGAGCCACAGCTCCTCGTTCCACTCGAGATGACCGTCGGCGACCAGGTCCTCTCCTTCTTCAGCACACTGACGACATTCGGGTCTCCGCGCGACATCACGCTGGAAGAGATGACCATCGAGCTGTTCTACCCGGCCGATGCCGCGACCGAGTCGTGGCTCGCGGCGATGAAGGGCTGATCGGCGACGCGTTGGGCCGGCATCCGAGCGGTCGCAGGCGGCGGCCTGGCAGGATCGGCGCATGGCCGCACGCGTCCCAGCGCTCACCGGAATCCGCACGTTGGCGGCGCTGTCGGTCTGCCTGACCCACGCGGCGTACTGGACCGGCCACTATCAGGACACCTATCCGGGGCGGTTGAGCGCACGCTTCGAGATCGGCGTCACGATCTTCTTCGTGCTGTCGGGCTACCTGCTGTACCGGAGCTGGGTGTCGCAGCTGCGGCGCGGTCCCGACGCCGAACCGGTGTCCGTCCGGACCTATTTCGTGCACCGGGCGCGCCGTATCCTGCCCGCCTACTGGCTCACGGTGATCGGCGTGTACCTGGTCTTTCTGGTGCGCGACAACCCGACGTCCTACGGCACCGGCTGGGGCGGATTCCTGCGGAACATGACCTTCACCCAGGTCTTCGGGCTGGGGCATCAGCACACCGGTCTCACCCAGATGTGGAGCATGGTCGCCGAGGTGGCCTTCTACCTGGTGCTCCCCGTCATCGCCGTTGCCGGTGTCGCGATCTGCCGCCGACGGTGGCGACCTGATCTACTGCTGTGCCTGCTCGGCGCCGTGGCGTTGGTCTCACCGATGTGGACATTCGCGGTCGTCGGCGCCGACGTCGACCTGTCCGCGCGGATCTGGCCGCCGACCTTCTTCTGGTGGTTCGTCGCCGGGATGGCGCTGGCGGTCTGTGCGCCATTGATGACGCGGGTGCGGACGGGGTGGTGGGTCGCCGCCGGTGTCGCCGCCTTCGTCCTCTCCGGGTTTCCCGGTGCGGGCGGTGCGACGATGACCCCCGAGACCGCCGCACAGACGATCGTCAAGCATGTCCTGTATCTCGTTGTGGCACTGGGGTTTATCGTGCCGCTGGCGGTGTCGTCTGGGCGGGATCGCGCCGGCGGGCCGGACTGGTGGTCGAAGATCTGGGGCAGTCGTCCGGCCGTCTGGTTCGGCGAGATCTCCTACGAGTTCTTCTGCGTTCACGTGATCGTCCTGGAGATCGTGATGGGTCTGCTCGGATATCAGGTCTTGCTGACCGGGTCGATGTGGGTGGCGTTCGTGGCGACGACGGCGCTCTCCGTGCCACTGGCCTGGGTGCTGCATCGGGTGACCCGACCGATCTGGCAGCGGAACTATGTCGGCTCAAGTCGGTAGTATTGGCAGCGTGAGTCAACGTGTTCCCCCCGCGGCCACCGTCGCTGACATCCGACGGTGGAGCGAGAACGCGCAAGTTCCCGGTCCGCGTCGGGAGCTCTCCGAGGCCGCGGCGAATCTGATCGGGGCGGGGTTTCTCGGTGTCGAGGCCCGGGACGTCGTCGTCCGGCGTCAGACCTACGGCCTTCCCCTGGCGACGTTGACCGACGGTTTCGGCAACCTGCGTCGCCTGCAACGCGGGATCGCGCAGATCGAGGCCCAATTGGCCAATCCCGTGCTGCCGACGATGGTCCGGTCCGGACTGCAGAACCGGCTCAACGGGCTGACGCGCCGCCGCGAGGACGCGCGCAAGCAGATCGTCATCGGCAAGGGCGTATATCCCGGCGGCACGCGTGCGGTTCGCCGCGAGCGCCGCGAAGGCGTCTACCTCGAAATCGAGGCGCGCGAGCGGCTGTTCGAGGGGCTGCTGCACACGCCGACGCCGGATGTGAACGCCGGCGGCTACGTGCGCCGCGCGGGGGGCGCCGCTTTCGGGCGTCTTGCCGGCGTGGTGGGCGGTCTCGCGATGCGGGCGATGGGTCCGCAGGTCGAGCAGTGGGCACGCCAGGCGGTCTCCGACCGCCCGGTGCCGTCGGCGCCTCCCGCGCCGCAGCACATGTCGTTCATCGACGGCTACGAAGCGCTGCTCTACGTCGCGGGTCAGTACTACGACAAGATCTTCGCCAGCCCGGCGTGGCGTTCCGACCACTTCACCGTGCAGCGCAGCCAAGTCAACCTGCACGCGGAACTCGCCGAGATCGCCGCCGACGTCGTCGCACTGCGGTCGGTCCGCGTCGACCTGGATCGCGCCATGCGCAACGGCGGGTTCGATCCGGCCTTCGTCGAACACATCTCGGCCAAGGAGCAGGAACTCCGGCCGGTGTGGATCCAGCTGATCGAACGGGTGCAGGCGCTCGCTGAGGTGTCGCATGTCATGGACTCGGCGACGGTCGAACTGCGGCTGCTCGACGAGTACGACCGCGCATCGACGATCGACGATCGCATCGTCGAACTCGTGTCGCGGTCGGGGAGCCGGGAGATCTCGGCGGACAACTCCAAACGGCTCACCGAACAGGTGCGCGTCGGCGAGGAACAGTTGCGGATCTACCGCGACGTGCTGGCCGGCAACATCGCGCGGATCTCACCGGGCGGACTGCCGCCCCAGCAGCTGCCGCCGCGGTACGAGCCCGCCGACCGCGCGACCGCTCACCCGCGCGACCACGATCTGAGGTAGTACTTCTCCTCGTCGGTGAGGCGGCGCAGCGAGTGCGCCTCGATGTCGACGACGGCCATCTGCGTCGTCGCCACGCAGGCCGCCTTGCTCTCGACGGCGGCGCCGGCCGCCCGGATCTCGTAGCCGATCGTGAAATCCACCGAGCGGAATCCTTTGATCCACATGCCGATCTGCAACGGGCTGTCGGTGTGCCGCAGCTGGCTTTGGTAGCGGATGTCGACGTGCACGATCATCGCGCTCTTGATCAACGGCTGATACTCGGGGCCGGCCGACAGCAGCCACTCGACCCGGGCTTCCTCCATGAGGGTGACCATGCGCGCGTGATTGACGTGCCCGAAGGCGTCCATGTCCGACCAGCGGACCGGTACACGGGCCACGAAGGCGAACTCATGCTTGCCGAGGCGGGGGGCGTCATCGCTCACCGGAATATCGTAGATGGACGCGAATCTCTGTGAGCGGCGACACATCGTAACACAGACGTAGCCACACATTTGCTGAGAATTTGCATCGCGGACTTATTTTCGGAGGGCCCGCCTCCTAGGCTTAGGGCCTATCTTCCGCACGTCCGTTTCTTGGGGAGCACATGCGTTTCAACCGAATAGGCATCACTGTCATGGTCGCGGCCTTGAGCGCGACCATGTGTCAGTTGATGCCTGCGGTCGCCGACGCGTCGCCCAAGGCCAGGATTTCGAAGTCGGTCAAACTCAGCCCGTTGCGGACCGACCTCTTCGTGTATTCGCCGGCGATGCGCGAGCGGATCAAGGTCTCGGTGCTCACGCCGGCGCGGGCCGGTTCGGGCCCGCGCCCGACGGTCTACATGCTCGACGGCGCCGGCGCGGAGGGCAAGGTCAGCGACTGGATCACCAAGGGGAAGGCGGGGCAGTTCTTCGCCGGGAAGAACGTCAACGTCGTTCTGCCCGTCGGTGGAGCCGGCACGTTCTACACCAACTGGCACAAGCGCGATCGCCGGCTCGGCAAACCCCAGTGGGAGACCTTCCTGACCTCTGAGCTGCCCAGCCTGGTGGACGGGCGGTTCAACGGCAACGGGCGCAACGCGCTGATCGGTCTGTCGATGGGCGGCCAGGCGGCCTACACGCTGATCAGCCGCCACCCGCAGCTGTACCGTGGTGCGGCTTCGCTGTCGGGATGCCCGCCGGTGTCTGGTCCGCTCAACCAGGGCTATGTCCGGACGACGGTGGCCCGTGCGGGCGGCGATGCCGACAACATGTGGGGGCCTCCCGGATCGAAGCGGTGGGTTTCGCACGACCCGGCTCACCGATTGGATTCCTTGCGGGGCAAGCAGTTGTTCCTGTCGGCCGGATCGGGTGCGATCGGTCCGATGGATCTGGCGCCGCGACCGAAAGAAGACATGCCGAAGGAGGCCGTGAACGCGTCCGGCTCGGCACTGGAGTTCGGGGCCTACCGCTGCTCGTTGGAGTTCGCCGTGCAGCTGCGTCAGGCGGGCATCGCCTACACCGACGGGTTCCGGCTCATCGGAACCCACAGCTGGCCCTACTGGCGCCAGGATCTTCCCCTTGCGTGGGCCACGCTCGCGCGCGGACTCTACTGACCTTCTCCGGCTGCCGGCGGCGGTCCGGCGCTAGCGTCGCGCCCAGTCTGACGCGAACCCCAGGAACACGTCGTTCTCGGCCGGGTGGGTCACGGTCACGCGCACACCGTCGCCGTCGAAGGGGCGGATGATGACGCCGGCGTCCGCGCTGGCCCGTGCGAACGGCAGCGAGTCGGCACCCAGGTCGAGCCACACGAAGTTCGCCTGTGACTCGGGCACGCGATAGCCGAGCGTGCGCAGTTGCGCGGTGACGCGGACCCGCTCGGTGACGACGGCTTCGGTGCGGGCCAACAGCTCGTCGTCGGCCTTGAGGCAGGCGACCGCGGCGTGCTGCGCCAGCGAGTTGATCGAGAACGGGATGTGCACCTTGCCGAGCGCGGTGATGACGGCGGGGTCCGCGACCGCGTACCCGACGCGCAGTCCAGCCAGCCCGTAAGCCTTGGAGAATGTCCGCAGGACAACGAGATTGGGAAAGTCTCGGCGCAGTTCCAGGGCGTCGTAGGCCGACGACGCGCCCAGGCGCATGTACTCAAAGTATGCCTCGTCGAGGGCGACGACGACATCGTCGGGAACCTTACGCAGAAAGGCGACGAGGTCGTCGCGGCTCACGACGGTTCCGGTCGGGTTGTTCGGATTGCAGACGAAGATCAGCCGGGTGCGATCGGTGATGGCCTCGGCCATCGCGGGCAGATCGTATGCGAGGTCGTCGTCGAGGGGCACCTGGACCGGCGTCGCCCCGGCGATGCGGGTCGCCAGCGGGTAGGTCTCGAACGAGCGCCAGCCGAACAGCACCTCGTCGCCTGGGCGGCAGGTGATCGTGACGAGGTTCTGGCACAGGGTCACCGAACCGCAGCCGACCTGAATCTCCTCGGGCGTGACGTCGAGCTTCTTCGCCAGTGCGGCGGTCAGTTCGACCATCGCGTTGTCGGGATAGCGGTTGACGCTGGCCGCGGCGTCGGCGATCGCGGCCGCGACACTGGGCAACGGGCCGAAGGTAACCTCGTTGCTCGCGAGCTTCACCGCGCCCGGGTGAGTCTTGCCCGGCACGTAGACGGGCAGGTCGTCGAGGTCGGGGCGTAGTCGCACGGTCACCCCACGAGGGTATCTGCCGGCGTGCGGACCTAGTGGTTTGCACCCCGTCGCATGGGGTGTGTAACCTACGTGTTCGGCAGTTCGAAAGGACTCCGCACCAGGAGGCGTGCCAGAGCGGCCGAATGGGACTCACTGCTAATGAGTTGTCCGGCCAACACCGGACCGGAGGTTCAAATCCTCTCGCCTCCGCCACCCGCACCGCGTGTGCGGCACAATTGAAAAGGCTCGCGCCCGTAGCTCAACGGATAGAGCATCTGACTACGGATCAGAAGGTTTGGGGTTCGAATCCCTACGGGCGCACACAGGAAATGGCCCCTCATCTGCGAAGATGAGGGGCCATTATCGTGCCGTCCAGAGTCCCCTACCGGTGTCGCCCACCCGAAACCCACCCGAAGCGGATGGGACCGCGCATTCCCATGGAGCCCGACGCCAATCGTCCCGCACTGGCCGCCAATCAGGCGGCGTTAGTAGGCGCTGCTGAAGAACGGGTCGGCAGGGTCGTAATTGCCCGTCAAGCTGTCGGGGAACCGGCCGGCCAGTTTCGCATACAGGTACTCGAGGAGCCCTCGGGGATCGAAGTCCCACGCGCCGCCGAAGTCCCCGAAGACGATCGGCCAGTCGTTTGGATCGTCGCCGGTGATCTTCCAGAATCCGTAATTGCCGCCGGTGTCGCGGCCCCATCCGAGGAAAGCGCCCGGACCGACGGTCCCGAGATTGACGGGCTCTTCCCGGCCGTCGGGCAGAAGCCACACCGAGGTCTCGGGGATCGTCGGCCGCATATCGGTCAGTGTGCGCAACGCGGACGGTGCCATCGTCGTGATCGTGCGGTCATCGGCGATTCCGGAATGCTGAGGGACCCACAGAGTCAGATCATCGTTGAATTCGCCCGTCCCGTAGACGGCGACGATGTCCTTGTAGTCGTCGGGCAATCGTGTGCCGAGCAGCTTCTCACACGCATCGAAATCAAATTCGGGAGGTGCCGCGGGCGGCGGAACAAGCGTGATCAGGTCATCGATGGTAGTCATGTTCTATCCACACCTTCGATTCTGGAATTCCCGGTAGATCGGTGCCATGCCGGCGCCCCAAGCGAGGATCCGGATCGACGACGGCGCCCTGTTGGGCCCGTGCGCGTAGATCGGAATCACGCGGTAGTTGACCTTGATACCACGATCGACGTGCCGCGCGACCTCGTTCTCGGTCTTCCTCATGTCGATGTTCGTACCGTGATCGAGCGTCACGATATTGCGCGGGTCCGTCCCCAATCCGCCCAGTTGGCTGCCGATGAGATGGCCGCGGTCGCAGCCAGCCCGGAATCCCGGCGGCTTGTCCCCGCCCGGACCCCGACGAGTGCCAGAACCGGTTCCTCGCATGCCCTTCGTCAGCACGCCGTTCGCACCGGAGGCCGACCGCGATGTGCCGCGGCCACCCCGGCCGGGCATCATCTGTTGATAGCGCTGACTGCCGCCGTCGGGAGAAGTGATCGTCCGGTCGCCGTACCGTCCCTCGCGCGACCTGAGACCATTCTTGATTCCTCTGGGGGACAGACCACCGGGAGCGGCGTATCCGGGCGTGGGGTTGGTGGATCGCGGCGACGGTGACCGTCGCGGTTGGTGGCAACGTGCCGCCGGGATCCGGATGTCGGTAGGTGCTGAGACGCAGTGTCTACGAGGCGTGTATCGGGGAGCGCCCGGTTTCTCCGGCGGCCGCAGGTTGCGGAGCCGGCCGCGCTGCTGGCAACCGGCGAGTTCGTTGGCGAGTGCGTTCCCGCGCGCGAGACCGCGTGCGCGCCAAGCGTTGTAGTACATGACCTGGGCACGGGTACCACCGCCGCGGGCGTTGATGGCCCGCACCTGGGCGCTGTAGTTGCGTGCGTCGGCGTTGTGGGCGGCGATTCGGCTGGGCAGCGTCGAACAGTTCGACGATGCTTTCGCTTGTGCCGAGACGCCCGGCATCGCCGGAATCGTCACGGCAACGAAAGCCGCAAGGATCAATGTGACAAGTGCGGTGATCGACCGGTTCATTCGTTTCCCCCTGATTGGGTTGGGCACCAGCCCCCTCTGCCGGCGCCACGCCCCGATCTTGCCCGCAATCCGACGGGGGTCATCCGGGTGACCTACGGATTCCGCGTTATCTGTCTGATTCCCATTGAGGAGGTTTGTCGGTAACGCGTCGAATATCGGCTTGAACGGGTTAGCTTGACCCTGTTCATCGGATTGAGGAAAGGATCGTCTCGTGACTGAATCACTCACCCGCAGGGGGCTTGCCGAACTGTTCGGCACGTTCTGGCTGGTCTTCGGCGGCTGTGGCTCCGCGATATTCGCGGCTAAACAGATCGCCGACACAGACGGCACGAGTTTCAATGTCGGAATCGGTTATCTCGGTGTGGCTTTGGCGTTCGGCCTGACGGTGCTGACGATGGTCTACGCGGTCGGCCACATTTCTGGCGGACACTTCAACCCGGCGGTGACCATCGGAGCCGTCGCAGCGGGACGTCTTCCCGCCAAGGATCTGATCCCGTACTGGATCGCCCAGGTCGCCGGCGGTCTGCTGGCGGGTCTGGCGCTGTGGGTCATCGCAGGTGGACGCAGCGGATTCGAGGCCGAAGGCAACATGGCCGCCAACGGCTTCGGCGATCACTCGCCGGCCGGATACTCGCTCGTCGCGGTGCTGATCGCGGAGATCCTGCTGACCGCTTTCTTCCTGCTGGTGATTCTCGGCTCTACCGACAAGCGCGCCCCGGCCGGTTTCGCTGGTGTGTCCATCGGTCTGGCACTGACGCTGATCCACCTCATCTCCATCCCGATCAGCAACACCTCGGTCAATCCGGCCCGCTCCACGGGCGTCGCCTTCTTCAACGGCGCAGGCGCACCCGGACAGCTGTGGCTGTTCTGGCTGGCTCCATTGGTCGGCGGTTTGATCGGTGGCGTGATCTACGTGCTGTTCTTCACCGATGAGAAGCTGAAGCTCGACACGTAAGCCGTCACGCAAACCAACTATTCGGGACAGACCCAGCACCGATTTGGTGCTGGGTCTGTCCCGTTCTGCTTGGGTTGCGGAGGCGTCAGCGCTGCCAGGTGTGCCCGAGGTGGGCTTGCCGCCGCATCTCGTGTGCCCAGCCGTCCTCACCCGGCTCGACGTCGGCGATGGCCGGCGCCGGCGTCGACGCCATCTGCTCGTACGCGAGCCTGGCCCGATGCCCGTCATCGACGATGATGGCGACCGACCCCGAGTCACGGAGTTCGTCGCGGGCGGCGACGAGGCGGTCGATGGTCTCGCTCAGCGTGTTCAGCAGTGCGATCCGGTTCGCCTCGAGCATGGCGCGTTGCAGGGCGGGAGCCGTTCCGGCGACGCGGGTGCCGTCGCGGAAGCTGCCTGCCGCGAGCCGGAGCGCCAAGCCGCTCTCGCCCGCACCCACGGCGGCGGTGGCGTTGGCGGTGAGGTGCGGCAGGTGGGAGATCGCGGCGACGGCGCGGTCGTGGGCGTCGTTGGCGGCCGGGACGACCTGGGCGCCGCAGTCGCGGGCCAGCGTGGCGACCGCGAGCCACACGTCGGGATCGGTGTCGTCTTCGGTCGTCACCATCCACATCGCACTGTCGAAGAGGTCGGGATCGGTTGCCGCCCAGCCAGACTGGCTGGTTCCGGCCATCGGATGACCACCGACGAAACGCGCCGACGGATGCAGCCGTTCGACCGCGTCGGCGACGGGCTGCTTCACGCTCACCACGTCGGTGAGCAGGCAGTCGGGGGCCAGTCGCGCCACGGCCGGCAGCAATTCCTCGAGCGTGTTCACCGGAGTGCCCAGCACGATGAGCGCCTGCTCGTCGGTTGCGCGGGTCAGCACGGCTGTCAGGTCGGTCGAGGCGTCGAAACCGGCGTCGCGGGCGGCCGCCGCACCGGCGTCGGAGCGGTTGTAGCCGAACACCTGACGTCCGCTGCGAGCCGCGGCCCGAAGCAGCGAACCGCCGATCAGCCCGAGGCCGAGGACGCAGACGGGAGGGCGCGGTGGGACGGTCACCTACACAGCGTGACATATTGCCCAAACGACTTGGGGAACGCCGCTCGGTGCGACTACGGTGACCAGCATGGCTGCGAGCGCGAGTGACACCGACGGCGACCTCGACGGCTTCGCCGTAGCGGTCGTGCGGGAGGAGACCTCCTGGAAGGTGACCGCGCTGGAGCCTTCCGCGCTGACCAACCTCGATGACGCCGTTCGGCAGCTCCGCGATCTCCGTGCCGCGGGCGCCGTTTTCGGATTGCTCGACGTCGACGACGAGTTCTTCATCGTCGTGCGCCCGGCGCCCGGCGGAGCCAGGCTCCTGGTCTCCGACGCCACCGCCGCGATTGACTACGACGTCGCCGCCGACGCCCTCGACCTGCTCAACGTCGACATTCCCGACTTCGACTCCGACGACCTCGACGATGTCGAGCCGTGGGAGGAAGGCGATCTCGGCGTGCTCTCGGATCTGGGTCTCCCCGACGCGGTGATGAACGTGATCGTGTCCGACACCGATCTGTATGCCGACGAACAGGTCGGCATGATCGCCGCTCGCCTCGGTTTCGCCGAGGAGCTGAGCAAGGTTCTCGACTCGCTGGGCCACTAGGGCAGCGATGGCGCCCCACGACGAGCAGCTCGTCCGGCTCGCCATCGCCGCGGCGGCCGAGTCGGGGCCCGACGACGTTCCGATAGGGGCGGTCGTCGTCGACCCGGAGGGCTTCGAGATCGCACGCGCCGGGAATCGGCGGGAGGCCGACGGCGATCCCTGCGCTCATGCCGAAGTGCTCGCGCTGCGAGCGGCCGCCCGCGCCTTCGGGGACGGCTGGCGCCTCGGCGGATGCACCTTGGCGGTCACGGTCGAACCGTGCACGATGTGTGCCGGTGCGATCGGGCTGGCCCGGATCGAGAAGCTGGTCTTCGGTGCCTGGGAGCCCAAGACGGGGGCCGTCGGGTCGCTGTGGGATGTGTTGCGGGACCCTCGTCTGACGCATCGACCACAGGTGCGCGGTGGCGTCCTGGCCGACGAGTGTGCTGCGCTGCTCAAGGGCTTTTTCGCAGGCCAGCGCGACAATTGAGCCTTATCCGGGCGAAATGTGGACGGGAACCGGTGGACGTGGCACATTTAGCGGGTCAGATCATCCTGCCACTCGAAGGAGCACCCCATGGCTGATGCAAGTGACAAGGTCAACGAGGCCGTCAACGCCGCGAAGGACAAGGTCAGCGAACTGGCCAACAACGAGAAGGTCAACGAGGTCGTGGACAGTGCCAAGGAGAAGCTGGGCGACCTGGCCAACAACGAGAAGGTCAACGAGGTTGTCGAGGGCGCCAAGGAGAAGTTCGGCGAGCTGAAGGACAAGTTCCTCGGCGGCGACAACAAGTAATTCTTCGAGCAACCGCGACGCGGCGACCCGCGTCGCCAGGTCTGCGTGTACCGCAGGTGACCTGCTGATTTAAACGTCAGCGGGCACCTGCGGTACTGTTTTCGGCGGTGGCGTGTCCGAGCGGCCGAAGGTGCAGCACTCGAAATGCTGTGTGCGGTAACCCCGTACCGGGGGTTCGAATCCCCCCGCCACCGCCGAACTCCCCCATCTGTACAGGTGGGGGAGTTTTCCATTTCTGCGGCAATGACTGCGGGCGGCGACTACGGGGTCAGGAAGGCCTTGATCGCCCGCCGCTCGTCCATCGCCCGATAGCCTTCGGCGACGTCGGCCAGCGGCAACCTGAGGTCGAAGACGCGGCCCGGATGGAAGCTGCCGTCGTAGACACGGCTGATGAGGTCGGGCAGGTAGTCGCGCACCGGTGCACCCCCGCCCTGGATGCGCACGTGGCTGGAGAACAGCTTGCCCATCGAGAGCCTGACGCCGTGCGGGACGCCGACGAAGCCGACGCCCCCGCCCTGTCGGGCCGAGTCGATCGCGGTGGTCATCGACTCGTTGGTGCCGACACATTCGGCGATACTGTCCGCGCCGACGCCGTTGGTCAGCTCCTTGACCCGTGCGACGGCCTCGTCGCCGCGCTCCTCGACGATGTCGGTCGCGCCGAACTCCCGCGCGATCGCCTGGCGGTCGGCGTGCCGCGACATGGCAATGATCCGTCCCGCTCCGAGTTCCTTCGCTGCCAGGACTGCCGAGAGTCCGACGGCGCCGTCGCCGACGACCACCGTCGTGTGTCCGGGGTGCACGCCGGCGGCGAGCGCGGCGTACCAGCCGGTGCCCATGACGTCGGAGAGGGCCAACAGGTCGGGCAGCATGTCGTCGGACGGGGTGTCCGGCGTCGATACCAGCGTCCCGTCGGCTAGCGGTATCCGGATGGCCTCCGCCTGACACCCGGTGACCGGTACGACCTGCTCGCACCCCGACTGGTAGCCGGCAAGGCAGTGAGGGCAGGTGTTGTCCGACGCGAAGAACGAGCCGATCACGAACTGGCCGGGCCGGACGGTGGTGACATCGGCGCCGACTTCTCGCACGACGCCGCAGTACTCGTGTCCGATGGCCCAGGGCTTGTCGAATTTGTTGATCCCGCGGTACGGCCACAGGTCCGAGCCGCACACGCAGGTCGCCGACGTTTCGATGATCGCGTCGGTGGGCTGGAGGATCTGCGGGACGGGCAGGGTTTCGGATCGAACGTCGCCAGGGGCATGAAGGACGGTTCCGCGCATGTCTCCAGCCTATGCCGATCTGCGCATGTTGCCGACCGCGACCGGTCGCGCCGGGTCTGAGGTGGGCACAGTCGGCGAGATTCTGGGCACGGTCGGCGAGCCAATCGGTGGTCGAGTGCCCACGAGGCGCTAGCCGAGTGGGCGTATCGAGACCAACGCGAGATCAAAGGGCACGGTCGTCGGAAAACTGGGCACGCTCGGCGGGAATGTGGGCACGGTGGGCGAGAATGTGGGCACGGTCGGCGGTCAGCGGAGGAACGGCACGGCGGCGTCGGATAGCGCCAGCAACCATTGCGGTACGATGCCGAAGCCCAGCGTGATCACCGCACACACCGCGATCGGAAGCGTGGTGGCCAGGCTGGGCTGCCGCACTTCGACCGCCGGCGCGGCGGCTCCGGCAACGGTTGCGCCATCACCATCACCATCGCCGGCTCCGTCGGCACCATCTCCGTTGGCTCCGGCAGAATCGGCAGCATCGGTGGCTCCGGCACTGCCGCCGCCGGCGTCGGTGAAGAACATCGCGACGATGACGCGCAGGTAGAAGTATGCCGCCACGGCGCTGGCCAGCACGCCGACGATGACCAGCGCCCACGCCCCCGAGGATCCCGCCGCGGCGAACACGACGAATTTGGCGACGAAGCCCGTGGTCAGCGGAATCCCCGCGAACGCCAGGAGAAACAGCGCGAACAATGCGCCGACGAGTGGCCGCCGGCGTCCGATGCCAGCCCAGGATTCGAAGTCGGTGGCCTCGCGGCCGGCACTGTCGCGGACGACCGACAGCAGGGCGAATCCACCGAACGCGGAGAACGCGTAGGTGGCGAGGTAGAACAGCACAGCCGACAAACCGGCGTCGCTCAGCGCGATCACGCCGAGGAGGATGAAGCCCGCGTGCACCATCGACGAGTACGCGAACATGCGCTTGATGTCGTCCTGGCTGACCGCCATGATCGTCGCGACCACCATCGTCGCGATGGCCACGACCCACAGCGCCGGCCGCCACAGTTCGGCCAGCGACGGGAAGGACACGTAGAAGACGCGCGCCAAAGCGACGAAGGCCGCCACTTTGGTGGCCGACGCCATGAACGCTGTCACCGGCGTCGGGGCACCCTGATAGACGTCGGGTACCCACGAGCCGAACGGCACGGCACCGACCTTGAACAGCAGGCCGACGGCGAGCAGTGCCAGTCCGATCAGAGCCAGCGTGTCATCCCCGGATTCGGCGATCGACCTGCCGGCCTCGGACAGGGCGAGCGTGCCGGTCGACCCGTAGATGAAGGCCGCACCGAACAGGAAGAACGCCGATGCGAACGCGCCCAGCAGGAAGTATTTCAACGCCGCTTCCTGCGAGAGCAGCCGCCGGCGCCGGGCGAGCCCGCACAGGACGTAGAGCGGAAGCGAGAACACCTCCAGCGCGATGAACATCGTCAGCAGGTCGCCGGCCGCGCCGAACAGCATCATGCCGCCGGTGGCGAACAATGTCAGGGAGAACACTTCGGTGGTCAGGGTGCCGGCTCGACCGGCGGCCAACTCGGCCTCCGAACCGGGAACGGTGGCGGCCGCGGGGGTGAAGGGGTCCGCGACCAAGTCGGCGTCCGAGCCTCCAGCCGCGGTCGGCACCGACGACGCCAGCGCGACCGGTGCCCACACGTTGTCGAGGCGCCGTTCACTGCAGACGAGCACGGTCAGTGCGGCCACGACGATGATCGTGCCCTGCGCGAACAGCGTCGGACCGTCGAGGACGACCGCGCCGCTCATCGTCGTCCGGTCGGTACCGTCGGCGGCGAGTGCGATGACGCAACCGAGCGCACCGAGCAACCCGATCAGCGACAGGACGAGCTGGGTCCGCGACCGCCATGCGCGCGGGACGAACGCGTCGACGAGGACGGCCAGGACCGCGGCGCCGAAGACCACCAGCATCGGCGACAGTGCACGATAGTCGATGCTGGGCGCGACCATCGTCGCGGCTTGCACGGTGCTCACCGGTGGCCTCCCTGCTCGTTGTGCTCGGATCGTTGATGCTCGGTCCGTGCCGGACCCGTCGGTGCGACCTGCGCCGGCCCCTGGTGGCGGGGTGCGTGCGGCGGCACGCTGACCGTGACGGAATCGAGTGTGCGATCGACCGCGGGCGTGATCGGGTCGAGCGCCGGTCGGGGCCAGAAGCCCAGGATCAGCAACGCCGCGATCAGGGGGAACAGTACGAGTCTTTCCCGTCCGCCGAGGTCGGCGACCGGGCCCTTCTCGTCGGACGAAGGACCGCCCGTCGCCCCGTCGGGTGCGGGCCCGCCCATCATTCGCTGGTAGGTCCACAGGATGTAGACCGCGGATCCGACGAGTGCCACCGTCGCCACCACCGCGGCGACGGGATAGCGCCCGAAACTGCCGACCATGACGAGGAATTCGGAGACGAAGGGCGCGAGTCCGGGCAGCGACAGGGTGGCCAGGCCCGCGACGAGGAACACTCCCGAAAGCACCGGGGCGACCTTCTGCACACCGCAGTAGTCGGCGATGAGCCGCGTGCTGCGTCTACCGGTCAAGAACCCGGCGACGAGGAACAGTGCGGCCGTCGAGATGCCGTGGTTGACCATGTACAGCGTGGCGCCGGCCTGGCTCTGCGGCGACAGTGCGAAGACGCCGAGCACGATGAACCCGAAGTGCGAGATCGACGTGTAGGCGATGAGTCGCATGACGTCGGTCTGCCCGATCGCCAGGATCAGTCCGTACACGATGCTGACGACGGCGAGCGCGCACATCCACGGTGCGAACCGCGCTGCGGTGTCGCCGAACAGCTCCACGACGAAGCGCAGCATCGCGAAGGTGCCGACCTTGTCCATCACGGCCATCATCAGAACGCCGGTCGACGGGGTGCCGGCCACGGCCGCGTCGGGCAGCCACGCGTGCACCGGCCACACCGGCGCCTTCACGGCGAAGGCGAACAGGAACGCGCCGCAGATGGCGATGCCCGCCGGACCCCCGACGTCGATCTTGCCGTCGGCGATCGCCTCGGTGATCGCGGTCAGTCCGAAGGTTCCGCGCCCGTCCTCGCCGAGGTCGGCGCGAACCGTCAGCACGGAGAGGCCGATGACCCCGGCGAGCATGACGAGACCGCCGAACAGGTTGTACAGCAGGAACTTCAGCGCGGCACGGGCTCGCACCGCCTTGTCGAGCTGCCCCCATCCGCCGATGAGGAAGTACATCGGGATGAGCATCGCCTCGAACACGAGGTAGAAGAGCAGGATGTCGGTGGCGACGAAACTCAGCAGGACCATCGCCTGGACGGCGAGGGTCAGCGCGACGTAGATGCGCGGGTCGGACCCCTCGCCGTCGGTGTCGCGCCATCCGGCCAGCAACAGCAGCGGCACCAGCGCGGTCGTCAGCAGGACGAGGACCAGGCCGATGCCGTCGAGGCCGAGTTCGTAGCGGGCGCCGATCGCCGGGATCCACCGGTGCGACTCGACCAGGTCGAACCGGGCGCCTCCGGGGTTGAAGGCGACGGTCATCGCGATCGACCATCCGAGTGTCGCCAGCGCGATCACCAATCCCGCCGTGTGCGGCCACCGACGGCGCGACCCGGCAGGCGAGAGGGCGACGGCGATGGCCCCCGCGGCCGGGAGCAGCCACAGGACGGTCAGCCAGGGAATCGACGTCATAGCGCCACCGCCAGGGTCACCGCGACGACGAGTACCGCGCCGGAGAGGATGGTCAGCGCGTAGGAGCGCACGTATCCGTTCTGTGCGCGGCGCAGCAGCTGTGATCCGCCGCCGACGCCCAGCGCCACTCCCCGCTCGGCTCCGGTGAACCCGCGGTCTTCGACGGTCCGGAGGGCGGCGGTGAGGACTTGGCCCGGCCGCATGAGCGCTGCTTCGTTGAACCGGTCGCCGTAGAGGTCGGCGCGCGCGGCGCGGGCCAACGGCGAGCCCTGCGGAGCCGTCCGCGGCACTGAAGCCCGATACATGCGCCAGGCGACGGCGATGCCCAGTGCGACGACGGCCAGCACGCCGAGACTGATCAGCCACACCGGAACGGGCAGGTGGTGGTGGGTTTCACCGGTGACGGGGGAGAGCCAGTGCGCGAACCGGCCGCCGACCATCAGTAGCGCGCCGGAGGCGACCGACCCGAAGGCCAGCACGATCATCGGCGCGGTCATCGAGGCGGGAGCCTCGTGCGGGTGACTGCCCTCGGGCCATCGGGGCTGGCCGTAGAACGTCATCAGCATGACGCGGGTCATGTAGAACGCGGTCAGACCCGCGCCGAGCACGGTCACGACCCCCAGAACGGGGCCGCGAATCCCCCCGGCGCCGAACGCCGCCTCGATGATGTGGTCCTTGGTGAAGAATCCGGCCAGCGGCGGGATCCCGATGATCGCGAGGTAGGCGAGGCCGAAGGTCGCGAACGTGATGGGCAGTTTCTTGCGCAGCCCGCCGTACCGTCGCATGTCGGTCTCGTCGTTCATCGCGTGCATCACCGCGCCGGAGCCGAGGAACAGTCCGGCTTTGAAGAACCCGTGGGCCAGCAGGTGGGCGATGGCGAAGATGTACCCGGCGGGGCCGAGCCCGGCGGCCAGCACCATATAGCCGATCTGGCTCATCGTCGACGCGGCGAGAGCCTTCTTGATGTCGTCCTTCGCACAGCCGATGATGGCGCCGAAGAGCAGGGTCACCGCTCCGACGATGAGGACGACGGTCTGTGCGGTGGGCGCATGGTCGAAGATCGCGCCCGACCGCACGATCAGGTAGACGCCGGCGGTCACCATCGTCGCGGCGTGGATCAGCGCCGACACCGGTGTCGGGCCCTCCATCGCGTCGCCCAGCCACGACTGCAGCGGGACCTGTGCCGACTTCGCACACGCCGCGAGCAACAGCATCAAGCCGAGGGCGGTCAGGGTGGATTCGGGGGCGGTAGCGGTCTCGGTTAGCACGTCGGAGACGCGGAAGGAGCCGAAGTTGGCGAAGATGATCATCAGCGCGACGACGAACCCCATGTCGCCGACGCGGTTCACGACGAACGCCTTCTTCGCCGCCGTCGCCGCCGACCGCTTGTACTGCCAGAACCCGATCAGCAGGTAGGACGCGAGGCCGACGCCTTCCCAGCCGGCGTACATCAGCACGTAGTTGTCGGCGAGGACCAGGACGAGCATCGCGGCCACGAACAGGTTGAGGTAGGAGAAGAAGCGGCGCCGCTCGGGGTCCTCGGCCATGTAGCCGATCGAATAGATGTGGATCAGCAGGCCGACCCCGGTGATCAGGAGCGCGAAACACACCGACAGCTGGTCGAGGCGCAACGAGAAGTCGACGCTGAGCCGGTCCACCAGGATCCAGGTGTACAGATTCGAGGTGATCGGGCGGTCTTCCTGGGTCCGGTGCAGCATGCGCCAGAACAGCGTGGCGGTGAGGAGGAACGACGCGGCGACGGTGGCCGTCGAGAAGAGATGACCCCAGCGGTCGCTGCGCCGCCCCGCCAACAGGGTGACGCCGGCACCGAGCGCGGGCAGTCCCGGCACCAGGGCGAGTAGCTGGATCGACGTGTTGCTCATCGGCGCATCACCGGGCCAGCAGGTTCGCGTCGTCGACCGACGCCGAGCGTCTGGTCCGGTAGATGGTCATGATGATCGCCAGGCCGACGACGACCTCCGCCGCGGCGACGACCATGGTGAAGAAGGCGATCACCTGTCCGTCCAGAGTGCCGTGCATCCTGGCGAAGGTCACGAAGGCGAGGTTGGCGGCGTTGAGCATCAGCTCGACGCACATGAACACGACGATCGCGTTGCGCCGCAACAAGACTCCGGCGACGCCGATGGTGAACAGCAGTGCGGCGACGTAGAGGTAGTTGGCCGGGTTCACTGGTCCTCGCTCTCGATCGTCGGGGAGCCGCCGTCCTCGCCCCGACCGTCGTCGGCCCCGCCGCCGAGCGTCTTGTTCACCGACAGCTGCGACGGCGTTCCGTCGGGCAGCCGGGCGGGGACGTCGACCGCGTTGTGCCGGGCGAAGACACCCGAACTGGGCAGCGGCGTCGGCGGTACAGGGGAGTCGGAGCGGAAGCGCGCGATCGACAACTCCCGTTGCGTCGGCCGCGCCGTGATCCGCGGCCGATGGGCGAGAACCATCGCGCCGAGGGTCGCGGTGATCAGCAGGGCGCCGGTGAGTTCGAAGGCCCACAGGTACTTGCTGAAGATCAACTGCGCCAACTCGACGATCGCCTCGTTGCCTCCGGTCTCGGTGTCGAACCCGACGAAGGTGGCCAAACCGGCGTGGGCGATCCCCGCCACCAGGAGAATCCCGAAGCCGAGGCCGAGGGTGACGGCGGCGAAGCGCTGTCCGCGAATCGTCTCGACCAGCGAGTCGGCCGAGTCGACCCCGATCAGCATGATGACGAACAGGAACAGCATCATCACCGCACCGGTGTAGACCACCACCTGCACCACCCCAAGGAACAGCGCGCCCTGGGCGATGTAGAACACGGCGAGAATCAGCATCGTCATCGCGAGGAACAGCGCCGAATACACGGCCTTCGGGGAGCAGACCACACCCAGTGCGCCGAGCACCACGACGACGGCGAGCACCCAAAACTGGACCGCCTCACCGGAGGAGGTATGGGTCAACTCTGCGGCGAGACCGATGCTCGTCGCACTGAGCGCCGCGGTCATCGCGGCGTCTCCGAAGACTCCTCGGCCCCCTCGCGAGCTCGACCGGGTACATCCCCCTCGCCAGCTCGACCGGGCACATCCCCCTCGCCAGCTCGACCGGCCTGCGCGAGGTAGTAGTCGACGGCCCGCGCGGGTTTGTGCTGCGGCGTCGGCTCCGCCCCGGGCGGCGGCGGCGCGAGCAGGCGGTCCTTCTCGTAGATCAGGTCGGCGCGGTTGTCGTCGGCGAGTTCGTACTCGTTGGTCATGGTCAGCGCCCGCGTCGGGCAGGCCTCGATGCACAGTCCGCAGCCGATGCAGCGCAGGTAGTTGATCTGGTAGACGCGCCCGTAGCGCTCGCCGGGGGAGTAGCGCTCCTCGTCGGTGTTGGGGGCGCCCTCGACGAATATCGCGTCGGCGGGGCAGGCCCACGCGCACAGCTCGCAGCCGATGCACTTCTCCAGCCCGTCGTCGTAGCGATTCAGCTGATGACGGCCGTGGTAGCGCGGGGCGACCGGCGCCTTCTCCTCCGGGTACTGCTCGGTGATGGGTTCGCGGAACATGCCGCCGAGCATCACGCCGAAGCCGGCGATGGGCTTACCGAAATCAGGCATTGGTCACCTCCGGGACAGGTGTGGCCGCCGCCGGACGGGCCGCGGGCAGCGGCGGCACCGGGTAGACGGTGCCGACGGCCGCGGTCGCCGCCGGCGCGCGTTCGGGTTCGGCAGGCGGTCGCATCGCCCGCACGATCCCGGCCAGCAGGGCAGCGGTCGCCACCACCCCGGCCACGACGAGGATCAGCGTGCGCGTCGTATCCGAGGAGTTCATCGTCGCGGCGCGGATCAACGCCACCACCATCACCCAGGCCAGGGAAGCGGGGATCAGCACGCGCCAGCCCAGGCCCATGAACTGGTCGTAGCGCAGGCGCGGCAGCGTCGTGCGCAACCAGATGAAGATGAACAGGAACACCCACACCTTGGCCACGAACCACAGCACGGGCAGCCAGCCCGAGTTGGCGCCGGGGATCAGGCTCAGCGGCCACGGGGCCATCCAGCCGCCGAGGAACAGGGTGGTGGCGAGCGCGGCGACGGTCGTCATGTTGATGTACTCGGCGAGCATGAACATGGCGAACTTCAGCGACGAGTACTCGGTGTGGAAGCCGCCGACCAGCTCGCCTTCGGCTTCGGGGAGGTCGAAGGGGGCGCGGTTGGTCTCGCCGACCATCGAGATCGCGTAGATGAGGAACGACGGCAACACGAGAAGGATGAACCAGTGCCGGTGCTGGCTGCCGATGATCTCCGAGGTCGACATGGTCGTCGAGAGCAGGAACACGGCGGCGAAGCACAAACCCATCGCGATCTCGTAGGAGATCACCTGGGCGGTGGAGCGCAAGCCGCCCAGTAGGGGGTAGGTGCTTCCCGACGACCAGCCCGCGAGCACGATCCCGTACACGCCGATCGAGGTGATCGCGAGGATGTAGAGCACCGCGACCGGAAGGTCGGTGAGCTGGAGCGGAGTGTGGTGACCGAAGACCGATACCGACGGGCCGAACGGGATGACGGCGAACGCGGTGATCGCCGGGATGACCGCGATGATCGGTGCCAACAGGTAGATCGGCTTGTCGACGCCGGCGGGCGTCAGCCCTTCCTTGAGGGCGAGCTTCACGCCGTCGGCCAGGCTTTGCAGAACACCGTGCCAGCCGACACGGTTGGGGCCGAGCCGTCGCTGCATCCGCGCCATGATCTTGCGCTCGGCGAGGATCGCCACCAGCACGGTGAGGACGAGGAACGCGAAGATCGCGACCGCCTTCACCGCGACCAGCCACCACGGATCGGTACCGAACGAGTCCAGCGTCGGGAAGTCGATCATTGGGCACTCTCCGCTCCGGCCAGGGCGACCACGTCGCCCGGCGCCGTCCCCAGCTGCGGGTAGATGCGCGAGCCCGTCGAATTCATCGGCAGCCACACCGTGCCGTCGGGCATGTCGGTGACGACGAGCGGCAACGTCACCGCTCCCGATTTGCCGGTGACGGTCAGCATGTCGCCGTCGCCAACCCCGGCCTGGGCCGCGGTCGTCGGCGAGAGCCGTGCGACGGCGGCGCGCGCCGTGGCCGCGAGGTTCGGCTCGCCGTCCTGCATGCGCCCGCAGTCCAGCAGCAGGCGCCAACTGGCGAGGATCGCGTGGCCGGTGTTGGGGACGACCGGCGCGGGACTGGGCGCGGGCGGGAGGTCGGCGCGCTTGCCCGACCACGCACCCATCCGCTGCAGTTCGGCGTGGACGTCGTCGACGGTGCCGCACCCGAGGTCGAAGCCGGCTTCGGCGGCCAGCGCGTCGAGGACTCGATGATCGGACAACCGGCCGCGCGTGTCGACGGATGGCTCGAACGCGCGCGGGCGGCCTTCCCAGTCGACGAAGGTGCCCGGCTTCTCGGCCACCGCGGCCACCGGGAACACGACATCCGCGTACTCGGTGACCGTGCTCGGCCGCTGCTCCAGACTGACCACGAACGAGGCCGCGTTCAGCGCGGCGCGGGCCGTCTCGACATCGGGCAGGTCTTCGATCTCCACGCCGCCGACGAGTAGCCCGTGCAGTCGTTCGCGCGCGGCCGCGTCGATGATGGCCGGCGTCGCGAGGCCGGGCTGCTCGGGCGGCTCGGTTCCCCACGCCGCGGTGATCTCGTCGCGCGCCTGCGGGTCGGTGACCGGCCGACCGCCGGGGAGCAGATTGGGCAGGGCCCCCACATCGGCGGCCCCTCGTTCCCCGGCACGGCGGGGCACCCACGCCAGGCGCGCGCCGGTGCGCTCGGTCACGGTGGACGCGACGGTGAGCGCACCCGGACTCAGCGCGAGCCGTTCGCCCACCAGCAGGATCGCGCCCGGGGTGGCGAGCAGCTCCTGGGTCTGTGACTCGGCGAGCACCGCGGCTTCGGCGCCGGGGACGCACTCGATCCGGGTGCCGCCCAGCTTCGTCAGGCCGCGCGTGGCCCACGGAGCGAGCGAGTACACGGCGGTCGTGCCCGCTCGCGCCGCCTTGCGCAGCCGCAGGAAGATCATCGGCGATTCTTCCTCGGGTTCGAGACCGGCGAGGACGACGATCGGAGCCGACTCCAGGTCGGTGTAGGCCACGGGAATCCCCGCACCCGCGACCTGGTGCGCGAGGAAGTCCGCCTCCTCGTCGCTGGCGGCCCGCGACCTGAAGTCGATGTCGTTGGTGCCCAGCACCGTCCGGGCGAATTTGCCGTAGGCGTAGGCGTCTTCGACGGTGGCGCGCCCGCCGACCAGCACCCCGGTGCGCCCGGCGGTGAGACCGGCGGCGGCAACCGCGATCGCGTGCGGCCACGACGCCGGGTGGAGTTCACCGTCGTCGCCTCGGACGAGCGGTGAGGTCAACCGGTCGGGCAGGTCGGCGTAGGCGAAGGCCCAGCGGCCCTTGTCGCAGTTCCACTCCTCGTTGACCTGCGGGGCATCACCGGCGAGTCGTCGCAGTACCTTGCCGCGCCGCTCGTCGGTGCGCTGCGCGCAACCGCCGGCGCAGTGCTCGCACACGCTCGGCGTCGACGCGAGGTCGAAGGGACGGGCGCGGAATCGGTACGTCGAGTTGGTGAGCGCCCCGACCGGGCAGATCTGGACCGTGTTGCCGGAGAAGTACGAGTCGAACGGGTCGTCCTCGTAGATGCTGACCTGCTGCAGGGCCCCGCGATCGGACAGATCGATGAGCGGGTCGCCGGCGATCTCGGAGGCGAAGCGGGTGCACCGCGCGCACAGGACGCACCGCTCCCGGTCCAGGAGCACCTCGGCCGAAAGGCTCACCGGCTTGGTGAAGCGCCGCTTGTCGCCGTCGAAGCGGGAGTCCGGGCTGCCGGAGGTCATCGCCTGGTTCTGCAGCGGGCATTCGCCGCCCTTGTCGCAGGTCGGGCAGTCCAGCGGATGGTTGATGAGCAGCAACTCCATGACGCCGTGCTGGGCGCGGGCGGCGTCGGGGGACGTGGCCTGGGTGCGCACCACCATGTCGTCGGCGACGACGGTCGTGCACGAGGCGAGAGGTTTCCGTTGTCCTTCGACGTCGACCAGGCATTGCCGGCACGCCCCGACCGGGTCGAGCAGCGGGTGGTCGCAGAAACGGGGGATCTCGATGCCCAGCATTTCGGCGGCCCGGATCACCAGCGTGCCCTTCGGCACGGTGATCGACTGTCCGTCGATCGTGAGCGTCACCAGGTTCGTCTCGACCGTCGTCATCGGTCGCCTCCTGAGCTGGCCGGGTGGGTGGGTCGGCATGGGAGCGTTGCGTGGTCTCGATACGCCCGTCTCGGCTGGCGCCTCGTCGGGCACTCGACCACCGAGAGGGGTGTGCTGTGCCTTGGGTGGGTGTGGGCGAGTTGGCGGGGGATTGTTGCGTGGTCTCGATACGCCCGTCTCGGCTGGCGCCTCGTCGGGCACTCGACCACCCAAGGCCCCACGCGCACCCCTCGGTGGTCGAGTGCCGACGGAGCTTGCGACGTCGGTGTATCGAGACCCCGCGAGGTGAGATGCCAACTGGTCATCGGCCCGGCCTCCCGTACGTGACTGATTCGGCGGGGTCGAACGGACAGTGGCCCAGCCGGGCGTGTTCGAGGTATTCCTCCCGGAACAGGGCGATCGACGAGGTGATCGGCGCCCCGGCCGCGTCGCCGAGGGCGCAGAAAGCCTTCCCGACAATGCTGTCGGTGATGTCGAGCAGCTTCTCCAGGTCGCCGGGCCGACCCTGGCCGGCTTCGAGTCGCGCCATCATCTGCACCAGCCAATAGGTGCCCTCGCGGCACGGGGTGCACTTGCCGCAGGACTCGTGTTCGTAGAACTCGCTCCAGCGCAGCACCGCCCGCACCACGCAGGTCGTCTCGTCGAAGAGTTGCAGAGCTTTGGTCCCCAGCATCGACCCCGCTTCGGCCACGCCCTCGTAGTCGAGTGGGACGTCGAGGTGATCGGCGGTGAACAGCGGCGTCGACGAGCCGCCCGGCGTCCAGAACTTGAGGCGGTGGCCTTCGCGCATCCCGCCGGCAACCTCGAGGAGTTCGCGCAGCGTGATGCCCAGCGGCGCCTCGTATTGGCCGGGTTTGGCGACGTGCCCGGACAGCGAGTACAGCGTCGAACCTGCGGATTTCTCGGTACCCATCTGGCGGTACCAGTCGGCGCTGTTGCGCAGGATGGCCGGCACGCTCGCGATCGATTCGACGTTGTTCACGACCGTCGGGCTCGCGTACAACCCGGCGACGGCGGGGAACGGCGGGCGCAGCCGGGGCTGTCCGCGGCGGCCCTCGAGTGAATCGAGCAGCGCGGTTTCCTCGCCGCAGATGTAGGCGCCCGCACCGGCGTGGACGACGATGTCGAGGTCGTAGCCGGAACCGAGGATGTCGGTGCCGAGCAGACCCGCGCGATACGCCTCGTCGACCGCTTCGCGCAGACGCGCGATGACCGAGGCCACCTCGCCGCGCACGTAGATGAACGCGCGGTGGGCGCGGATCGCGTAACTCGCGATGATCATGCCCTCGATCAGCATGTGCGGCGACGCGAGCATGAGCGGCATGTCCTTGCAGGTGCCGGGTTCGGACTCGTCGGCGTTGACCACGAGATAGTGCGGTTTGGCGTCGGGCCCGGTCTCCTGCGGGATGAACGACCATTTCATGCCGACGGGGAAGCCCGCTCCGCCGCGACCGCGCAGCCCGGAGGATTTCACGATCTCGATGACCTCGTCGGGCGGGAGGTTCAGTGCCTCGCGCAGTCCGTGATAGCCGTTGCGCTCGCGATAACTGGCCAGCGTCCACGATCCGGGTTCGTCCCAGCCCAGGCTCAAGATCGGCGGTGCCGCGGCTTCGGCCGTGCGCTCGCCGAGGGTGAACCCGCCGTCGGCATCCGATCCGTTCTTCTCGCTCTCGACGCCGGCGAGCAGCCGGGACACCTTCTGGAAGGAACACAGCGTGGGGGTGCCACGGCTGGGGGACACGTCGACCCCGGCCCGCAGGTCGTCGACCAGTTCGACCGTGCTTTCCGGCGACTGGTCGTCGAAGAACTCCCAGTTGACCATGACGACCGGCGCGTAATCGCAGGCCGCGTTGCACTCGACGTGTTCGAGCGTGATGCGGCCGTCGGCGGTGGTCTCGCCCGGCTTGATGCCGAGATGATCGGACAGCGTCGCGAGGATCTCGTCGCCGCCCATCACCGCGCACGTGGTGTTGGTGCAGACGCCGACGAGGTACTCCCCGGTCGGCTGGCGCCGGTACATCGAGTAGAAGGTCGCTACGGCGGCGACCTGTGCCCGGCTCAAGTCCAGTTGCGCGGCGCAGAAACCGATTCCGGCTTTCGTCAGGTAACCGTCGTGGGATTGCACGAGGTGCAGCAGCGGCAGCAGCGCCGAGCGGGCCTGCGGGTAGCGGGCGATGATCGGCGCGGCGTCGGCTGCGAGGGCCGCGGCGACCTCGGCGGGGTAGTCGGCCGGGCCGTCGAAGGTGATCGTCGGGTGCGGCTCGGTGGTGACGTGGCCGGGCATGCCGATCGGCACCGGCTGCGCTCCCGTGGACGGCAGCGTCGTGGGATTGAGTTCTGTGGTCATCGATCCACCCCTCCCATGACCGGGTCGATGCTGGCGACCGCGGTGATGACGTCGGCGACGAGACCGCCTTCGCACATGGCCGCCACCGCCTGCAGGTTCGTGAACGAGGGATCGCGGAAATGCACCCGGTACGGCCGGGTTCCGCCGTCGGAGACCATGTGCACGCCGAGCTCGCCGCGCGGGGACTCGATCGCCGTGTAGCACTGTCCCGGTGGGACGCGGAAACCCTCGGTGACGAGCTTGAAGTGGTGGATCAGCGACTCCATCGACTGGCCCATGATGTGTGCGATGTGCTCGGGCGAGTTGCCCAGCCCGTCGGGACCGAGTTCGAGATCCGCCGGCCACCCGAGCTTCTGGTCGCCGACGACAACCGGCCCGGGTTCACGGAGGCGCTCGACGCACTGCCGCGCGATGCGCAGCGATTCGTGCATCTCGGCGATACGGACGAGGTAGCGGCCGTAGGAGTCGCAGGTGTCCTCGACCGGAACGTCGAACTCGTAGGTCTCGTAGCCGCAGTACGGCGCGGACCGGCGCAGGTCGTGCGGCAACCCGGTGGAGCGCAGGCACGGTCCGGTGACGCCGAGCGCCATGCACCCGGTGAGGTCGAGGTAGCCGATCCCCTGGGTGCGGGCCTTCCAGATGTAGTTGTCGGTGAGCAGTGCTTCGACCTCGCCGATCTGCTCGGGCAGGGCGTCGAGAGCGGAGGTGATGGTGTCCAGCGCCCCGTCGGGCAGGTCCTGGGCGACCCCGCCGGGGCGGATGTAGGCGTGGTTCATCCGCAGCCCGGTGATCTCCTCGAAGACGTCGAGGATCGTCTCGCGGGCGGCGAAGCCGAGGAACATCGGCGACATGGCACCGAGTTCGAGGCCGCCGGTCGCCAGCGCGACGAGATGCGAGGAGATCCGGTTCAGCTCCATGAGGAGAACCCGGATGACCGTGGCGCGTTCGGGGATCTCGTCGGTGATGCCGAGGAGCTTCTCGACGCCGAGGCAGTACGCGACCTCGTTGTGGAACGGCGCCAGATAGTCCATGCGGGTCACGAAGGTGACGCCCTGCGTCCACGTGCGGTATTCGAGGTTCTTCTCGATCCCGGTGTGCAGGTAGCCGATGCCGCACCGCGCCTCGGTGACCGTCTCGCCGTCGATCTCCAGGATGAGGCGAAGGACGCCGTGCGTCGACGGGTGCTGCGGGCCCATGTTGACGACGATGCGCTCCTCGCCGGGCTCGGCCGCCGCGCGCTCGCGGACGGCGGCCACGACCTCGTCCCAGTCGCGGCCGGTGACTCCGATGGTGCTGCTCATCAGTGGTAGGACCTCCGACGATCAGGGGGCTGCACGGTCGCGCCCTTGTATTCGACGGGTACGCCGCCGAGCGGATAGTCCTTGCGCTGGGGATGCCCGTCCCAGTCGTCGGGCATCTCGATGCGCGTCAGCGCGTGGTGACCCTCGAAGACGATCCCGAAGAAGTCGTAGGTCTCGCGCTCGTGCCAGTCGTTGGTCGGATAGACGCGGCACAGGCTCGGGATGCGCGGGTCGGCGTCGGGGGCGCACACCTCCAGGCGGAGCACGCGGTTGTGCGTGATCGACTGCAGCGGGTAGACCGCGTGCAGTTCCCGGCCGGTGTCGTCGGGGTAGTGCACGCCGGAGACCCCGCGGCACAGTTCGAACCGCAGCGACGGTTCGTCGCGCAGAACACCGGCGACGATCGGCAGGTACTCGCGGGCGACGAAGACGGTCAGCTCGCCGACGTGCACGTGGGCGTTCTCGATGGCGGCCTCGGGGTTCACGTCGCGCTCGGCCAGAGCGACGCGCAGCGCATCGAGCACCTCGTCGAAGTAGCCGCCGAACGGGGGCTTGGTGGTTCCGCCGAGTTCGACCGCCCGCACGAGCCGGCCGTAGCCGGAGGTGTCGCCGGTGCCGTCGGCGCCGAAGAGTCCGGCGCGGGTGGTGATGGTCTCCGGCCGTTGATCGCGGTGGGGCGAGACGTCGTTCATCGCAACAACCCCTTGAGTTCGATCGTCGGTCGCGATTGCAGTGCGGCCTGCTCGGCCGCGGCGATCGCCTCGGCGCGGTTGGCCCCCAGCGGCGTGTCCTGGATCTTCTCGTGCAGCTTGAGGATCGCGTTGAGGAGCATCTCCGGTCGGGGCGGACAGCCGGGGAGGTAGATGTCGACGGGGACGACGTGGTCGACGCCCTGCACGATCGCGTAGTTGTTGAACATGCCGCCCGACGAGGCGCAGACCCCCATCGCGAGGACCCACTTGGGCTCGGCCATCTGGTCGTAGATCTGGCGCAGCACGGGCGCCATCTTCTGGCTCACCCGGCCGGCGACGATCATCAGGTCAGCCTGGCGCGGCGACGCGCGGAACGCCTCCATGCCGAACCGTGCGAGGTCGTAGCGGCCGGAGGTCGTGGCCATCATCTCGATGGCGCAGCACGCGAGGCCGAAGGTCGCGGGCCACAGCGAGCCCTTGCGCATGTACCCGGCGAGACCCTCGACGGTCGTCAGCAGAAAGCCGCTCGGTACCTGTTCCTCGATGCCCATGCGATCAGTCCCAACTCAGTCCGCCGCGACGCCATTCGTAGGCGTAGGCGACCGATACGTTGACGACGAACAGGGTCATCGCGATCAACCCGAACCAGCCGAGCGAGTCGAAGGCCACGGCCCACGGATAGAGGAAGACGATCTCGATGTCGAAGATGATGAACAGCATCGCGGTGAGGTAGTACTTCACCGGAATCCGTTGCACCGCACGGTCTTGCGGCAGCGGTTCGATGCCGCACTCGTAGGCGTCGAGCTTGCTGCGATTGTTGCGTCGCGGCCCGACGAAGGACGCGATACCGACCGAGACGACGGCGAATGCTGCCCCGATCGCGCCGAGTACCAAGATCGGTAGGTAGGCGTTCATCGACTATCACCTCCGCGAGGGGAGTGGCTGGTGTGATCTGTATCTCACACTACCCACGGCGCGCAGATCGTGCGCCGATTGGGAATTGCCGCGTGCCGACCGTGCCCCAAAATCCGCCGAGTGGGCACCTCAACCCCGCCGAGTGGGCACCTCACCTTCGCCGAGTGGGCACCTCACCCGCGCGGAGTGGGCACCTCACCCGCGCCGAGTGGGCACCTCAACCATGCCGAGTGGGCACCCGACCTTCGCCGAGTGGGCAGTCAGAATGACGCGCGGATCAGCTCGGTCATCGTCGAACCGAGTTCAATCGCGTCGACGGGAAGACTCGCCGTCGCATCGGCGCGCGACCAGTCCGCCAACCATCGGTCGGCTTTGCGTGCGATGAGAACGAGCAGCGGTGGGCACGGCTCGTATTCGTCGCGGATCTGTTTGGCCAGGCCCATCCCGCCGACCGGCGTCGCTTCGCCGTCGAGGATCACGAGGTCGAGCTGATTCTGGTCCAGCTTGGACAGGACTGCCGGCCCCGTGGCCAGTTCGGTGAACGCGAGTTCGGGGAGGTCGGGCCGCAGCGTCGTACCGATCGCGGCGATGATCTGTTCGCGGGTGAGCACGTTCGGGGAGTAGACACCGACGCGCAGCACGATCCGGGGCTTGTCGGATGGGGCACTCACGAGCCCGATGCTAGCCGTGGGCGCTTGCGGTGATGACACAATCGGGGACCATGTCTGGTTCTTCGCGCCCGCGCGCCGCCGTCGTCGGTGGAGGAATCTGCGGACTCAGCTCAGCCATTGCGCTGCGTCTTCGCGGCTGGGAGGTCGCGGTCTTCGAGGAGACCGAGAGCGTGGTCGTCGGTGCCGGGATCACCGTCTGGTCGAACGGGCTGGCCGCGTTGGACACGCTGGGCGTCGCCGACGCGGTCCGCGCCGCGAGCAACGATCTGACCCAAGTCCGGATTATCGATCGCGGTGGGCGCGAGCTGATGCGCCAGACGAGCCAACCCGGTTCGATCGTCGCGCTACACCGTCGCGATCTGAACGCTGCACTCCTGGCCGCTCTTCCGCCGGACAGCGTGCACACCTCTACGGGAGCGACCGTCGTCGACGCGGATGATGGCGTGGTCGAAGCAGCGGGGTCGACGGACCGCTACGACCTGGTCGTCGCAGCAGACGGGGTGCACAGTCCAACGCGCCTGCGCTGGTGGCCGGAGGCCGGAGGCGAGCAGGACTGCGGGATACGCGCCTGGCGCGCGGTCGTCGCGGGCGCAGCAGAGGAAGCGCTCACGGTCTGGGGGCCGTCGGGCGAGTGCGGGATCCTCCCGCTGCCCGGCGACACCACTTACGTCTTCGGCGCATCCCGCGGGCGAGCGCGCGACGAGGGGCTGGCCTACTTCGACGATTGGGTTGATCCGGTACCGACGTTGCTCGCCGCGATCGACGAGCCGATCGTGCACGAACTCACCGACCTCGATCCGGTCCGGCACCCGGTGAAGGGACGGACGGTACTGATCGGCGATGCGGCCCATGCGATGCGCCCGCATCTCGGGCAGGGCGCCGGGCTCGCGATCGAGGACGCCGTCGTGTTGGCGCAGTACTGCGCGTCGGGAGTCTTCGACGGCACCGGGTTCGAGAATGCTCGTCGTCGACGATGGGCGGGCGCCACGTGGATAGCCCGTCGGGCGACGATGCTGATGATGCCGTCGAACCGGCTGCTCGGGCTGGCGCACACCGTCGCGCCGCTCGTTCCCAACCGCCTGATGCTGGGCGCCGCGGACCGAATCGCAGGGTGGCGACCATAGGCTGAGGTGCCCACTCGGCGTGGGTGAGGTGCCCACTCGGGGTGGGTGGGGTGCCCACTCGGGATAGGTGAGGTGCCCAGTCGGCGCAGGTGAGGTGCCCACTCGGGATAGGTGAGGTGCCCACTCGGCATAGGTGAGGTGCCCACTCGGCGTGGGTGGGGTGCCCAGTCGGCGGATCAGCGGGTCGTGGAGAACCCGGCCCGCCGGACATGGACCTCTAACGCGAGCGCTACGAGACGGTCGATGAGGTCGGAGTACGGCAGGCCGGTGGCCTCCCACATCTTCGGGTACATCGACGCGGGCGTGAAGCCCGGGATCGTGTTGATCTCGTTCAGCAGCCAGCCGCGCCCCGGACCGTCGCGATAGGTCTCCTCGTAGAAGAAGTCGACGCGGGCCAGACCCTGGCAACGCAGTGCGCGGTAGCACCGGATCGCCAATTCGCGGACCTCTTTGGCCGCAGTGTCGGGCAGCTCCGCCGGGATCTGCAGCGCGGCATTGCCGGTGATGTATTTGTCCTCGTAGTCGTAGAACTCCGAACCGGGCAGGATCTCGCCGGGCACCGACGCCTCCGGTGAGGCGTTGCCGAGCACGGCGACTTCGATCTCGCGCGCGGTGATGCCCTCCTCGATGACCAGCACGTCGTCGTAGGCGAGGGCGGTCTTCAGCGCGACGGCCAGCTCGGCCTCGTCATGCGCCTTGGTGATGCCGACGGAAGACCCCATGTTGGCCGGCTTGACGAACACCGGGAGGCCCAGCTTCTCGACAGCGGTCGCAATGGTCTGCTGCTCGTCGTCGATCCCGTCGCGGTGTTCGATCCACTCGCATTGCGGGATGCCGCGATGGGCGGCGACGTCCTTGGCCATCGCCTTGTCCATGCACAGCGCCGAACCGAGGACCCCGGAGCCGACGTACGGCATGCCGAACAGTTCCAGCAGCCCCTGGATCGTCCCATCCTCGCCGTGTGGTCCGTGGAGCAGCGGCAGGACGACGGTCGTCTCGCCGCCGGCACCGCGCAGGGCGGCGAGCGGCTCGATCTCGGGGCCCTCGGGGAGGAGTGCGTTGCCCAGCGAGTCGCCGGCGGCCAGTGCCGTCACCGCCGCGGTCGGCGTGACCCAGGCGCCCTCGCGGGTGATGCCGACGGGCGCGAGGTCGTAGCGCGCGCGATCGGCGGCGGCGAGCACGTGCGCCGCGGTGATGCAGGAGATGTCGTGCTCGGCGGAGGCGCCGCCGAAGAGGACGACGAGGCGCAGCTTGTTCTCGGCGGCGTCGGGCATGCGTGCAACGATACGGGAGGACGCGCCGCCCGCCCGAGTGAGTTATGGCCGCGGGAACGATGCGGGTCCGCGCACACGGTCACGTAGCGTGGACGCGTGCATTTCACCACCGCAGAGATCGCCGCCGCCACCGACGGCACCGCGTCGGGGACCGACGTCACGGTCAGCGGCGCGAGTATCGACTCGCGCATTCTGGAACCGGGCCAGCTGTTCGTTCCGATCGTGGCCGAACGCGACGGTCACGATTTCCTGCCCGCGGCGTTGTCCGCCGGCGCGCCCGCCTACCTCACCAGCCGCGACGACACTCCGCCGCCGGACGGGGTAGCGGCGATCCGCGTCGCCGACACCGCGTTGGCGCTGCGCGCGCTGGGCCGGGCGGCACGGGCGCGGATCGGCGAGCGCGTCGTGGGGGTGACCGGCTCGGTCGGCAAGACGTCGACGAAAGACCTATTGGCCGGTGTTCTGCAGACCACCTACCGGACCGCGGCCAGCGCCAAGTCGTTCAACAACGAGCTGGGGCTGCCCCTCACCCTCTTCGGAGCCGACGACGGAACCGAGGCAGCCGTATTGGAGATGGGCGCGCGCGGCGTCGGCCACATCGCGACGCTGTGTGCGATCGCCGCGCCGACGGTCGGCGTACTCACCCGCGTCGAAGCCGTGCATCTGGAGAACTTCGGCTCGCTGGACGCCGTCGCCCAGACCAAGGGCGAACTCGTCGAATCACTGCCGGACAGCGGAATCGCCGTCCTCAACGCCGACGACCCGAACGTCGCGGCCATGGCGTCGCGAACCTCCGCTCGAGTGCTGACCTACAGCGCGGCCGGTGCGCCCGCGGATCTCACTGCCGGCGACGTGATCCTCGACGACCAGCTGCGCGCGTCGTTCACGCTGCACTCGCCCTGGGGGACGGTGCCGGTTCGCCTGGGTGCCCGCGGCGAGCACCAGGTCGGCAACGCGCTGGCCGCCGCCGCTGCCGGCGCCGCGCTCGGCGTCGACCTCGAGCAGGTTGCCGCCGGTCTCTACGGCGCCGCACTGTCCGGGCTGCGGATGGAACTGGCGCAGACCGCGTCCGGCTTCACCGTCATCAACGACGCCTACAACGCCAACCCGACGTCGATGGCCGCCGCGCTCAAGGCACTGGCCCAGCTGGACGCCCCGGCCCGCGTGGCCGTGCTCGGCACCATGGCCGAACTGGGCGAGGACTCCGATGCCGCCCACCGGGGGGTCGCCGAGCTGGCATCGTCGCTGGGCATCGCGGTCATCGCCGTCGACGAACCGAGCTACGGCGACGGTGCCCAACACGTCACCGACGCCGCTGCCGCGGCCGAGCGCGTCACCGCCCTGGGTGCGCCCCTGGCCGTGCTGGTCAAGGGCAGCCGTGTTGCGGCGCTGGAGCGCGTCGCCGAGTTGCTCGCCTGAGCCTCAGAAGTCCCGGTCGAGCAGCGGAAGCAGGCGCTCCGTTTTGGCCGGGGTCCAGCCCTCCGGCTGCAGGATCTTCGCCCACGCGAACGGGATGGCCCGCAGGTAGTGGTGGCCGTGACCGTCGGGAACGTTGACCGCGACGGCCATATCGGCCGAGACCTGCAGGAAGGAGACCACCGGGATCCAGCGGGTCACCGGCAGGACATCGCGGCCGCGCGGTTCCTTGAGCCAGTCGGGTTCGCGGAAGAGCAGGTTCGGGTTCCACCAGGTGATCGGGTCCGATGCGTGCTGGATGTAGACCACCCGGTTGCCCGGCCACGGCGCGTTGGGCCGATCGAGGTCGTTCTCGTCGGCGATGAAGCGAACCATCTGTCCGTTGTCGAAGACCGGCAGTACTTCGGGGGTGCCGGCGTCGCGATCGCGGGTGGTGTCGAGCCACAGCTGGTTGTTGAACGTCGGGCCGGTGAACAGCGCGCCGTCGGTGCGCGTGGCGATCGTCGGGATCGACCCGAACGGTGACTCGCCGGCGAAGCTGCCCAGCGATTCGCCGAAGACGACGAGCTTGGGCCGCTCGCCTTCTGGCAGGGCGCGGATTCGCGCGCTCACCGCCTCGAACAGCTGGATCCCGGCCTGGCGGGCCCGCTCCTTGTCGACGAGGAACGAGATCCAGCTCGGCAGGTACGAATACTGCATCGACACCAGGGCGGTGTCGCCGTTGTACATGTATTCCAGGGAGTCGATGTAGGCCTTGTTCAGCCAGCCGCTGCCCGTCGACGAGCCAACGGCCACGACCTTGCGCTGGAGGCCGCCGGTCCGTTCCAGTTCCCGCACCGCCGCGTCGGCGATCGCGCTCAGGTTAGGGGCGGAATCGAGGCCGGCGTACACGCGGATCGGTTCCTTGGCGGGGGCGCCGTTGAACTCCGTCAGTTTCTCGACCGTCGGACCCAGGGCGACGTTGCTGCGGCCCTCGCGGCCCAGCGAATCCCAGCTCACCGTCGAACCCGGCCCGCCCGAGCGCAAGGTGGAAGTCGGCGGCGTCGTATCGGCCTTCGTCTCGTTGTTGGCCGCGGCGAAGGAGCTGTTCAGGGCCCGCATCACGTTGTCGACGAGCACGCCGTTGACCAGCGTCACGGTGAGCGCGACGGCGATCGCGCCGCCGACGACCGTTGCGACGCGCGGCGGCACGAACCGGCGGAATACACCGACGACCCAGTGCACGCCGATGGCCCAGAACTTGCCGATGAACAGCAGCAGGCAGAAGACGATGGCGGCGACGCAGAGCACCTTGGGGATCGCGCTGTACCCGATCCGGTCGACTCCCATGAAGTCGCGGATGTCGTTCTGCCAGCGGACGTACCAGTAGAACATCAGCACGGCGTCGAAGACCGCGACGAAAGCCAGCGCCCACCACCAGAAACGCTGGGGACGTTGCCACGGCTCGTCGCGCGACACCATGAACCTAGCCAGCCAGGTGACGAAGACGCCGAGCGCGTAGCCGATCGCCGCCGCGCCGCCGGAGATGACGCCCTGGAAGAACCAGCCGCGCGGCAGCAGCGAGGGCGTGGCCGAGGCCAGCAGCAGGATCGTCGCGCCCACCAGACCGCTGAACGGCAGGGTGGTGAGCCGGTTGCGGATGCTCCAGTCTGCCTTGCGGGGCACCTGCGTGCTGGTCATGGCGATCCTTCCGGTTGGCCGGGCTCCCGGCGGATGCGTGAACGCGCTCCGCGACGGGAGACCCGGTCAACCTATCAAGACCGAGCGCTAATCGTCGTAGCCTGCGGCATTCGCGACGATGATGTCGTGAACCCACTGCGCCAGCCCGGGGGCGTGGTCGTCGTAGGTCTTCGTGAACCGCTCGTCAGCGACGTACATCTGGCCGAGGCAGACCTGCATCGAGTGGCTGCAGTCGTAGAACCGCGCGATGCTCGCGCGGTGACGCTCAGCCAGTTCGTTGGCGGTTTCGCTACCGGGAGCGACACCACCGGTCTTCGCCGAGGCGAGGTCGGCGAACAGGGCATCCTGCTCGTCCTTCACTGCCTGCCAGTCGGCCTTCGACATCTTCGCCGTGCGCTCTTTGCTCTGGCGCCACTGCTCGGTGTCGCCCCAGCGCTCCTGCGCCTCGGCGGCGTATCCCTCGTTGGGCCAGTCGTCGCCGAAGATCTCGGCTTGCTCGGCTGCGGTGAGGGAGACCCCGTTGTTCTTGCTCGTCATGAGTTCCTCCAATGCCGCGACCATCCGGTGCAAGCGATCGATCCGCTCGGCCAACAGCTTGCGCTGGTCTTCGAGCTGGGACAGCTCGTCGCCATCCGGATCGTCGAGCAGGGTCGCTATCTGCTCCAGGGAGAAGCCCACCTCGCGATACACCAGCACTCGGTGCAGGCGTTCGACGTCGGCGTCGGTGTAGAGCCGGTAACCCGACCAGGAACGCTCACTGGGCACGACAAGACCGATGTGGTCGTAGTGGTGCAGCGTGCGAACACTGACGCCGGTCAGGCCGGCGATCTCGCCCACCGTCTGGTGGTTGTTCTCCTCGCTCACGGTGACCAGCGTCGTGCCTGACGTCGCGTTAGGGTCAAGCGGCTTAATTGGGGATCTGGAACACGAAGATGTTGTTGCCCTTGGCGCAGGCGGCAAGGATGTTCTCGCCGTCCGACGGCCCGCAGGTCCAGCCCTGCACCGTCTGCTTCTGGCCGCTGGCGATCTTGGGTCCGTACTCGTCGGCCACCTTCTTGGCCGTCTCGCAGTTCACCTTGCCCTGGAACACGACGAGTTCGAGGGCGCCGTCGGGCCCGCGCGTCGGGCCGCATTTGGTGCCGGGGACGTCGGGGACGTGGCGGTCGGCGGGAATGGAGGCCGGAGGACCGATCTTCGACGGGTTGGGTCCGGGCACGACGGCCACCCCGTTGTCGTCGGAGGTGGCGGTGCGCTCCGACGGTGCCGCGGCCGAAGCGGCCGGGGAATCGGAACCCTGGCCGGTGGTCGTGGCGTCGTCACCGCCACCGCAAGCGAGCAGGCTCAGGCTCGCGGCGCCCGCGATCGCGGCGGTGCCGACCATGCGCGTGATCGATGTCTTCGTGGTTGCCAACATGGGATCCAGGGTAACGACGCGCGCCTTAAGTTTCGATGAATGTGCCGAATGGGCTGCTGCCTGCGACAATGCCGTGCGTGACTTCTACAGCGACGAGGTTCGCCGTCGGCACTCGGTTGGAATCAGGGTTGGGGCGGACCGGCGTGATCTCCACGCCGCACGGCGATATCGCAACGCCGGCATTCATTCCGGTGGGGACCAAGGCCACGGTGAAGACGGTGGTGCCCGAGGCCGTCGCCGAACTGGGCGCCCAGGCCGTCCTGGCCAATGCCTACCACCTCTACCTGCAGCCGGGGCCCGGCATCGTCGACGCCGCCGGCGGGCTCGGCAGGTTCATGAACTGGCCGGGGCCCACCTACACCGACAGCGGCGGCTTCCAGGTGATGTCGCTGGGCGTGGGGTTCAAGAAGGTCATCGAGATGTCGGCGGGCCACGCCCCCGACGACGAGAAGATCGCCGACGGCAAGGAGCGCCTGGCCGCGGTAGACGACGACGGCGTGACCTTCAAGTCGCACATCGACGGGACGACGCATCGGTTCACCCCGGAACTGTCGATGCAGATCCAGCACCAGCTGGGGGCGGACATCATCTTCGCGTTCGACGAGCTGACGACGCTGATGAACACTCGCGGCTATCAGGAGAGTTCGCTGGAGCGCACCCGGCTGTGGGCGATCCGGTGCCTTGCCGAGCACAACCGTCTGTCCGTGGAGCGCGGCCATCGTCCGCAGCAGTCGCTGTGGGCGGTCATCCAGGGTGCGCAATACGAGGATCTGCGGCGCAAGGCCTCGCGCGACCTTGCCGAGCTGGGCGCGCGCGACGAGGCGGCCGGCGGCAAGGGGTTCGGCGGCTTCGGAATCGGCGGGGCCCTCGAAAAGGACAACCTGGGGACCATCGTCGGGTGGGTGAACTCCGAGTTGCCCGAGGACAAGCCGAAACACCTGCTGGGGATCAGCGAGCCCGACGACATCTTCGTGGCGATCGAGAACGGGATCGACACATTCGACTGCGTCTCGCCGACGCGCGTCGCCCGCAACGGCGCGATCTACACCCGTCACGGCCGCGTCAACATCACCAACGCCCGGTTCCGCGACGACTTCGCCCCGCTCGACGCGGAGCTCACCAACTACACGTCGCAGTACTCGCGGGCCTATCTGCACCATCTGTTCAAGGCGAAGGAAGGGCTCGGGCCGACCCTCGCGACGCTGCACAACCTCTCGTTCGTCATCGAGATGGTCGACGGGGCCAGGCGGGCGATCGAAGACGGGTGCTACCGGGAATACCGCGACGATTTCCTCGGCCGCTACTACGACGGGGCTGCGACCGGCGGATAGCCGTCGGGGTCATACCCAGACCCACGGCTCGCGCGGAAGCACGGCGGGGTCGAAGCGGTCGAGCAACTGTGCCGCGGTGACCGACTCGGCTTCCGCGGCCAGGTTCAGCGACCGCGCCATCGCGTCCAGCACGTCCTGTGCTGAAACTCCTTGCGCGGCAAGGTCGGTCAGCGTCACCGCGCCGTCGCGCTTGGACAGGCGCTTCCCCTGTGCGTTCACGACCAGCGGAACGTGCCAATAGGCCGGCGGTTCATAGCCGAGCAGCGTCGCGAGGTACGCCTGGCGAGGAGCGGACGCCAGCAGGTCGTCGCCCCGGACCACCTGTTCGACGCCGGACTCGGCATCGTCGACGACGACGGCCAGGTTGTAGGCGGGGGTTCCGTCGCCGCGGCGCAGCACGAAGTCGTCGACCGTGCCGGAGTAAGAACCGTGGCGGCCGTCGTCGACGATGAACTCGTCGACATCGGTGCGCAGCCGGATGGCCGGCGGCCGCCCGGTTTCCCGGCGTCGCGCGAGCTCGTCGTCGGTGAGCCGCAAGCAGGTCCCCGGGTAGGCGCCCTCGGGTGCGTGCGGAGCCCGTGGCGCCTCCAGAATCTCGCGCCGAGTGCAGTAACAGTCGAAGGTCCGTCCGGCCGCCGTGAGGGAGTCGATGACCGCGTCGTAGCGGTCGCGGCGCGACGATTGGTAGAGCATCGGCGGATCCCAGTCCAGGCCGAGGTCGGCGAGGTCGGCGAGCTGGCGGGCGTCGGCGCCGTCGACCGTGCGGTCGTCGAGGTCCTCCATCCGCATCAGGAACCGGCGCCCGGTGCTGCGCGCGAACAGCCAGGCCAGAAGTGCCGTGCGCAGGTTGCCGACGTGCAGGTCGCCCGACGGGGAGGGCGCGTAACGCCCCGCATCGTCACCCACGGCCGCTGTCGCAGCTATCCGGTGAAACCGGCGAGCAGGGTCTGCAGCGGCTGGGCATCGGGGCTGGCGACGATCCGGCGGTCGTTTCTATCGAAGGAGGCGAGGAAGGGGCAGGAGTCGGCCGAACCGCTCACCTCGCCCAGGTCTTTGGCCTTGCGTCCCGTCTTCGCCTCGTACACCGCGACCTGGTACCGCGTCGAGAAGTAGTCCACCTGGACCTCGCTGCCCGACTGGGTGAATGTACAAGTCTGGGTCTTACTGCGGGCCTGCTTGAGTTCGGTGAGGCAGGCAACCGTGTTGAGCTGGCTCGGAGGCAGGTCGGAAGCCGAGCCGAGATGCAGCTTCCGCCACGTGTCGCGGCCGGAAAACGATCCGATGCCGGCGTGGCCGACGTCGCTGCTGCGGTGCACGAATGCCACGGGCCGATACGGAGCGCCGAATTCGGCGGCGTTCGATATCGAACCGCCCTGGCAGACCTCGTCGAATCCGCTGGCCGAGCTGGCCGTTGTCGGCGTCGGCGAGCGCCCGATGGTCACCAGCAAGGCCACCCCGGCGGCTGCGAGCGCGACGACTGCCACGAGGGCAACGACGATCAGCCCGGTATACGACTTCTTCGGCGGCTGCGGCACACCGGGAAACGGCGTCCCCGGTCCCCAGCCTGGAGGGGGCCCGCCGGGCATCCCCGGCTGGGGTGGGTACATACCCGGGTGCGGCACACCGGGCGCCGGCCCGCCGTAGGGCTGACCAGCGAACTGTTGCCCAGGGTGGCCGGGGTGCGGCGGCGGCCCCGGCTGCGGCGAGGCGGGCCGGTCGGGACGCTCTTCGGACATGCGCGCAAGGCTACACCGCAACCCGGTGCGCCCGTCGGACTGAGATGGAACGATGAACCATGTGGATCTCCCGGTAAACCCGCCCGTCGCCCCGATGCTCGCGAAAGCGGTCACGGCCGTTCCGCCGCAGCCGGACGGCGACGCGAAGTGGTTGTACGAACCCAAGTGGGATGGCTTTCGCGTCCTCGTCTTCCGGGACGGCGACGACGTCGAGATGGTGTCGCGCGGCGGCAAAGACCTGGCCCGTTACTTCCCCGAGGTCGTCGAGGCGGTGCGCGCCGAGTTGCCGGACAAGGTGGTTCTCGACGGTGAGATCGGTGTTCCCCGCGCCTTCGGCGACGTGAACCGCCTGGACTGGGATGCGCTGAGCCAGCGGATTCATCCCGCGAAATCGCGCATCGACATGCTCGCCGAGCAGACGCCGGCGATCGTCATCGGCTTCGACGCGCTGGCGCTGGGGTCATCCGACCTCATGCCCGAACCGTTCGACGTCCGTCGCGAGGCGTTGCTGAAAGCGGTCGCCGGGCACGCGGGCCGGGCGACGATCCGCGCGAGCCGCGTCACCTCCGATACCGACGTCGCGCTGCGCTGGTTCTCGGCATTCGAAGGGGCGGGACTCGACGGCATCGTCGCCAAGGATCGTTCCGGCCCCTATGTTCCCGGCAAGCGGGAGATGCTCAAGATCAAACACAAGCGGACCGCCGACTGTGTCGTCATCGGCTACCGCGTCCACAAGAGCGGCACCGGTGTCGGCTCGATGCTGCTGGGTCTCTATGGCGACGACGGGGACATCCGCATGGTCGGCGGATCCAGCGCGTTCAGCGACGCCAAGCGGATCGAACTCCAAGAACTTCTCGAACCCATGCGCCTCGACCCCGACAAGCCGCATCCCGGCGAACTTACCCGATGGCGCCAGGCGGGCACCGGCGAGTTCTACCCGGTCCGCCAGGAGCTGGTGGCCGAGTTCGCCTACGACCAGATGGAGAACGGGCGTTTCCGCCACACCGTGAAGTTCCTGCGCTGGCGTCCCGACCGCGAGCCGCAGAGCTGCCGCTACGACCAGCTCGAAGTCCCCCTCGAATACGACCTCTACGCGGTCCTGGAGGACGTGTGATGGCCTCTCCCGCAACCGAAGTCGACGTCGACGGCGTGGCCGTCCGACTCACCAGCCCGGACAAGATCGTCTTTCCCGAGGCTTCCGGAGGCGGTCGCAAACGCGACGTCTTCGACTACTACGTCTCGATGGCGGGCACCGCCGACGACCCGGGGCCGCTCCTGCGTGCCGTCTACCGCCGGCCCACCTTCCTGCAACGCTTTCCCGACGGGATCGAGGGCGACGAGGTCTATCAGAAGCACCTGCCGCGCAAGCGGCCCGACTACCTGCACGGCACGGTGATCGAGTTCCCGTCGAAGCGGACCGGGCACGCGCTGTGTCCGACCATCCCCGCCGACATCGCGTGGGCCGCGCAGATGGGAACGATCACCTTCCACTGCTGGCCGACTGTGGACGACACGATTCCGCTCGCTGGCGCTCCCGGAGGCGACGAGTCGAACCCGGCGACCGACGAGGGGAGTGCGCGGACCGAGCACCCCAACAACCACCCCGACCAGCTGCGCATCGACCTCGACCCGCCGCCGGGAAAGGATTTCGACGAGGTGCGGGCGGTCGCACTCGACGTCGTGAAACCCGTGCTCGACGAACTCGGCCTGCCCGGGTTCGTGAAGACGTCGGGCAGCCGCGGCATCCACGTGTTCATCCCGGTCAAGCCGCAGTGGGACTTCATCGCGACCCGTCGATCGGTGATCGCGCTGGGCCGTGAGATGGAGCGCCGCGCCCCCGACCGCATCACCATGTCGTGGTGGAAGGAGGAGCGCGGCGACCGCGTCTTCATCGACTACAACCAGAACGCCCGCGACCGCAGCATGGCATCGGCCTACTCGGTCCGGCGCAGCGCGAAAGGCAAGGTGTCGACTCCGCTGACCTGGACCGAACTCGTCGATGCCGATCCCGACGACCTCACCATGTCCACCGTCGCCGCACTCGTCGCCGACCGCGGCGATCCCTGGGCGGACATGGCCGCCGCCGCCGTGGGAATCGAGCCGCTGCTGGAGATGGTCGCGCGCGACGATGAACAGGGCCTCGGCGATCTGCCGTATCCGCCGAGCTTTCCCAAGATGCCCGGTGAGCCGCCGCGCGTGCAGCCGAGCCGCAAGGTGCCGGAGAACTGGGACCAATGGGGCAATCGTCGCACCCAGACCTAGGGGCGGCGCTCGTTCGGAGTTAGGGTGACCTTCATGAGGCGCCTCATCGGGATTTTCGTTGCCACTACCGCTGCCGCGGCGGTGATCGCACCGGCGACCGCTCCGACCGCTGTCGCCGCGCCGTCACGAGCCTCGATCAGCGTCTATCTCGCCGACGGCAAGACTCCGGTCGGCTCGACGCTGCTGCATCCGGGCGACAAGCTCGTCGTGAAGGGGCGCGGCTTCGATCCGAATGCCAACACCGCCGGCTTCCCGCTTCCCGTGCCACCGGGTGTTCCCCACGGCACGTTCATCGCCTTCGGCGCTTTCGCGCCGCACTGGCGACCGTCGGCCGGTGCGCCCGAATCCGCCAGAGCGACCGCCCGCAGCGGCGTGCAGTGGGCGATGTCGCGCGGCGCGCTGCTGCGCGTCCCGACGGCGCCGTTCGACTTCTGCCGCACCATCCGTCAGCAGTGGGTGCCGCTCCGCGGCGACGGGACCTTCACCGCCGCGTTGACGCTGGCGACGCCGAAGTCGATCCCGGCCAACGCGCGCTGGGGCGTCTACACCTACGGTGCCGCCGGTGCCGACAACGCCGCACATGAACTGCGGCATCCGCTGCGCTACAGCACCGCGCCCGGAGCCAATACGCCCGCGCCGCCGGCGCGCAACCTGGTGTGGGCCTACTCGCCGTCGTTCTACCGGACGGTTGCCGGGACGACGCAGGGCAGCGTGACCGGCAGCGACGGGGCGTCGGTCGACGAAGCCGGGCGCATGTCGTTCGAGCTGCGGGACGGAACCCTGCGCAACGGCAACGGCACACTGCGGTTCCGCGGGACGGTGGTGGCCTCGACTCGGTTCCACCTCTGCGAGGTCGCTCTCGTCGACCCGGTGTTGCGCGTCCAGAACGGTCGCGGCGTGCTGAGCATGCGGACGTCGACGACGAACATGAACGGCACCGATGCGACTCGTCGTATTGACATCGCCGACGTCGACCTGCGCGGAGCGGGGTCCGACGGCAAGCGCGGTGCCCGCGTCACGTTCCGGCCGGGAATCTCCCCGCAGGTGCTGGCACTCCTGTCGAACGGGCCGGCCGCACCGCTGGATCTACGGCTCGCCCGCTAACGGACGTCAGCGGGCGCGACGGTAGGCGCGGGTCGCGAGAACACCGAAGACCAGGGTCAAGCCCACCGCCCAGATCAGGCTCACCACGGCATCCGAGCCGAACACCGGCTCGCCGGCGGTCGTCGCGCTGCGCATAGCACCGGCGATGTGGGAGATCGGATTGGCCGCCGCGATGGGCTGAGCCCAGCCGGGCAGATCCTCGCGCTGGACGAAACCGGTCGAGAAGAAGGTCATCAGCAGCAGCACCGCGTTCAGCGAGCTGACCGCGCTTTCGGCCGACTCCGCCATCATCGCCACCGCCACCATGAACCATGCGACGCCGAAACCGACGATGAGGGGCAGCGCGAAATAGACGACCGCGCCGAGGAATCCGTTCTCGAACCGGAAGCCGAGTGCGAACGCGACAGCGGTGATGATCGCGAGCGTCACGGCGTTGCGGGCGACGTCGGCGACGATCCGTCCGGCCAGCGGTGCGACGGGAGACATCGGCAAGGTGCGCAGCCGATCGTCGAACCCGGAGGTGCGGTCTTGGTGTGCGGCCATCGCGGTGGAGAGCGAGCCGAACAGCACGCCCATCGTCGCGAACACCGGTGCGGAGTACTGGACGTAGTCGGCGAGGCTCGCCAGCGGCATGACCATCTTGCCGAAGGAGACCGACATGAGCAGCAGAAGGATCGTCGGCATCAACGCGGCGGTGGCCACGGTCATCGGCGACCGCGCCATCAACACCAGACCGCGCCGGGTCATCACAGCGATGTCGTTCATGCGGTCCTCCCGAAGACCCGCGGGGCCAGTGCCCCGAACACGGCGATCAGCCCGGCGCACCAGGCGAGGGCGATGAGCACGGCGTGGGTGGTGTTCACCGGTGCCCCCGTGTTCTCCGCCAGGGTGGTGGCGTCGGTGGTGACGGCGCGCAGCGCCTGCGTGATCCGCGACAGCGGCTGGTTCTCCACGATGGGCTGCAGCCAGTCGGGGTAGGCGCGCTTGGGCACGAACAAGGTCGAGACGAGCAGCAGCGGGAAGTAGAACAACCCGCCGAGCGCCTGCGCGGGTTCCGGATCGGCCGTGGCATAGCCGAGCACCAGGTACGGGAGGATGATCGCCACCGAAGCCGCGATGATCAGGCCGATCATCGCGAGCACCCCGAACAGGCCGGTATCGATGCGGAAGCCGAAGGCATAGCCGATGCCGACGAGGATCGCCGAACCGACGAGGCCGCGCGTCGTCTCGCCGACGATGAGGGAGGCGACCGGTGCCGACCGTGCGATGGGCATGGCCCGCAGCCGCGACACCATGCCCGACGAGGCGTCTTCGGCCGCCCATACCGAGCCGGACATCGCCGAGAAGAACACGGCCTGCATGATGATCGCCGGAACCAGGTACTGGGCGAAGTCCATGCCCTGCCGGTCCATGATGCGCCCGAAGATGGTCAGGAACAGCAGTGCGAACATCACCGGCAGCATGATCGCGCCGATGATCGACGCCGGCCGCCGCGCCATCAGCGTCAGGTGCCGACGGGCCAGCAGTAAGCTGTCGGCGACGGGGGAGGGGCGGGGCGTGGATGTCTGCGTCGGGGCGGGAGATTCGACCGCTGTGCTCATGCGGTCGCCTCGACGGTCTCGTTCTCGTCGGACTCGGCCGCCTGGCCGGTCAGCGCGAGGAAGACGTCGTCGAGCGTCGGGTGGCGCAGGCCGATGTCGTCGGGCACGATCCCGTGCTCGTCGAACACCCGGACGACGGCGAAGAGTGTTGACGGCCCCTCGCTGGGCACGGTGATCTCCGAGCCGTGCTCGCTGACCGACCACCGCGCGCCGAGAGCTTCGATGGCACGCGCCCGCTGGTCGTCGTCGACGGTGAGATGGCAGACCGCGCCGCCGATCAGCTTCTTGAGTTCGGCGGGGGTGCCTTCGGCGATGCGGTGCCGTGGTCGATGACGATAATGCGGTCGGCGAGCTGGTCGGCCTCTTCGAGGTACTGGGTGGTGAGGAAGACGGTGATGCCTTCGTCGCGCAGGCGCCGGACCACCTCCCACAGCATCGTCCGGCTGCGGGGGTCGAGGCCGGTCGTTGGTTCGTCAAGGAACAGGACGCGAGGGTTGCCGATCATCGAGGCGGCCAAGTCGAGGCGGCGGCGCATACCGCCGGAGAAGGTGGCCGTGCGACGGTCGGCGGCCTCGGTGAGGCCGAAGTCGGCGAGGAGTTCGTCCGCGCGCGCCGCCGCGGCGGACTTGCCCAGCTTGAACAGCCGGCCGAACAGCACGAGGTTCTCGCGAGCGGTGAGATTCGCGTCGAGCGCGGCGAACTGGCCGGTGAGCCCGATCAGCGGGCGCACCGCTGCGGGGTCGGCGAGGACGTCGACGTCGGCGACGCGGACGGTCCCCTCGTCGGGGCGCATCAGCGTGGTGAGAATGTTGATCGTCGTCGTCTTACCTGCTCCGTTGGGGCCCAGGACGCCGAGGATCTCGCCCTCGTCGACGGTCAGGCTCAGGCCGCGGAGAGCCTGGACTTCGCCGAACGACTTCGTCAGATCGCGTGCTTCAACAATGGCCACGTGTGCGCCCCCAACCGGTATCGCCTGTCTACTTGCTTAGGTAAGGCTAACTGGATACGGGGGCAAGTCAAACGTGCCGTGGCCGAAGCCACATGCCCGGCCCCACCGGACGGGAGGGCCGGGCATGTCGGACGATCGGCGGCTAGTACAGCCGGGGCTGACCGCAGTTCGCCGGGAACACCCACGCCGTGCTGTGGGCCGGGACGAAAGCGATCGACGGGTACTGCAGACCGTTCGGGCAGGTGTAGGTGCCGTGGCCGATGCCCGGAGTGTCTCCGCGGTTGACGCACATCGCTCCGGTGCAGTGGATCTGCGGTGCGGCGTTGGCCACCGCGGCGGGAGCGAGAGCGATTGCGGTGGCGCCCATCGCGGCGGCCGCGACGGCACTGAAACGGCGTAGCTGTGACATAAGGTATTCCCCCTTGTGGATGAGTCTGTCTAATGTGACAGTCAGAATACCTTATTCATATAGACAAATTCCAGTCAAGGCTCGATGCCAGCGCGAGCCAGCGATCTAGCGCCGAGTGTTGGGAATGCGAATCTCTCCGGCCCGATGCGCCAGCAGATGACCGTGCATCCGGCAGGTGACCTTCACCGGGTAGATGCCGGGCGCGTGCCGCACCGACCGCGCTTTCGCGGTGGTTCCTAGCTCGTACCTCTCATAGGCGGGCTGCCACGACCGCACGCCCAGCGAACCGAACAGGGGATCGCCGAGGTAGGCCTCGAAGAAACAGACCTTCTCGCCGCGGGGCAGATCGGTCACCTTGAACGCCAGGCGGAAGTCCTCGGACCAGAAGTGGACCCGCGGCTTCGTGGGCGGGATGGGATAGGCCGGCGGCGGGATCGGGCGCGGCGCCGCCTGAGCGGGCGCGGCCTGCAGGGCGGTGGCCAGCACGCCGAAAGCGACGGCGGTGGACGCCAAGGTGGCGGTGAGTTTCATCGTAAGGTTCCCCCCCAAGTGGGTCAGCGGGCCGGTGGGCGTTGCCCCGGACGATCGTTCTGCGGCCCGAACGGCGGTGCGACCGGCGGCGCCACCTGAGGGCGGACGGTCACCCGGATCATGCCTTCGCGGTCGGCGACGATCCGCCGTGTGCCGCCCATGTTCGGCCCGAGGCAGAACAGCCGGACGTGATAGTTGCCAGCGCGGACCGGCCGCGACGTCACGCGCACGGTGCGTTGCGTGGAGCGGCGCTCGGCGACGGGCATCATGCCGCCGCCCCCGAGCGATCCGGTCGCGGGGCCCCGGTTGCGGACACCGCGGTAGAGACTGCACGTCTTGGTGCCCCACGGGAGGTTCGTGGCCGTGGCGACGAGCCGATGACCGTCGACCGCGAACGACACGCGGCCCTGCGGCTGTGCGCTCGCTGCCGGGGCGGCGATCAGGCCGATACCAGTGGCCGCTGCCACGGTGGAAACGGCGAGCGCGGAAAAGGCCTTCTTCATGAGAACTCCCTCCAGGCGGTGCGATGACGCCTTGAAGTTACCCCACGGAGGACCGCTTTTCTGGCGCCCTGAGGAAAAGGCTTAAGTGCAGGTCACCCACGCGGGGTGAATCGTCATCACGCCGCTCGGCCGGTGGCCGGAGGCCGCGGCCGATGATGTTGCGGCGCCCTGGTCACGCGAATCCATTCCTCGTTGACCGCGACGATGTCGTACATGCCGCTCTTGCGATTCTTGATGAAGCAGGACATGCGCAAGAGGTACCGGCCGGGAGGGACCGGGCGCGAGGTGATGGTGACCTTGTCGCGGCGCGTCAACCGGTTGCCGACGACGATCATGTCGTTGCCGAACGAGCCGATGATGGGGCCGGGGTCGGGATTGCTGCGGTTGAATCCGCACGATTTCCTGCCCTCGGGCAGACCCGTCGCCGTGCCGACCAGACGGTGACCGTCGACGGCGAATTGGACGGTCGGCCGCGGCGCGGCCTCGGCTGGGGTGGCGATGAACGCCATGCCGGTCACCGCGGCGACGGCGGCGATTGCAGAGACGATCTTGCGCATGTGGTCGCACCTCTCGGACGGTCCTGGTGAGTCCTGAAGCTACCCCATCGACGATCGCGAAACGGCGAAAGCCCGGCCGTCGGCCGGGCTTTCGTGCGATGACCTGGGCCATCGTGCTGCGGAGGATAGGGGATTCGAATCCGACTCGCTCTAATTCCTGAGAAGAACCTGGGCCGGTGACCCGTCACGTCCCCCTTGTCGGTTGGGCCGTCGTCGCCTTACCGGGCGCCGTCGCAGGTGCGGGCTATCGTGAACCCGTGAGCCAACCCCCAGCACTTCTCGACCGCGTTGAGGCCCGACGGCTGGAAATTCAGTCGCGACTGGACCCGGAGACGCAGGCCCGCTTGGGTCAGCATCTGACTAACGCGCCCACTGCCGAATTTATGGCTGGGCTGCTCCGGATCCCATTGACCGGCACGTTCCGTTTGCTCGATCCGGGCGCAGGCTCCGGTGCGCTGACCGCCGCCGTGGTGGCGCGAGTCCTCAGCGAGACTCCCGGTGTCTCGCTCGACGTGACGGTGGTCGAGGCCGATCCGTCTATGCTTTCCGCGCTCCGCGAGACGATTGCCGAGTGCGAACGTGCCGCCGTAAACGCAGGAGTCGAGATCACCGCAACCCTGGTCGAGGGGAGCTTTGTCGACGCCGCTCAGGGGCTTGCTCCTTTCGACGCCGTGATCCAGAACCCGCCGTACGGGAAGCTCCCCGCAAAGGCTCCGGACCGTCTTGCCACCGCCCGGCAGGCCGTGGACTGCCCCAACATCTATGCCGCTTTCGTCGCCCTGTCGGTTTCGGCGCTGCGCCCCGCCGGGCAACTCGTGGCGATCACGCCGAGGTCGTTCACCAACGGCACGTACTTCGCCAAGTTCCGTCAGTGGCTGCTGCCGCAGACTGCGTTCGACACCATTCACATCTTCGATGCCCGCGACTCGGTGTTTGCCGACTCTGGCGTGCTGCAAGAGACGATTATCTACTCGATGACCCGGACCGACCAGACCCCGGCGACCGCAACCCTCTCGGTCTCACGTGACCATCGCGACGAGGTCACCCGGCGGGAGGTCGACTACTCCGAGATCATCCACCCCGGCGACCGGCAACTCTACGTCCGCATCCCGTCTAGCCCGGAGGACGCCGACCTCGTAGCGCAGATGTCGGCACTACCCTGTTCTCTCGCCGACCTCGGGATAAGGGTCAGCACCGGGCGTGTGGTCGACTTCCGCAGCCGAGACCAACTGCTCGCCGAGCCGTACGACGAGCACTACCCGATGGTCTACCCCGCCAACATCTCTCACGGTGTCCTCACGCACCCCTCGGAGACAGGCAAGCCGCAATGGTTCTCGATCACGTGCTCCGACGACCGGCGGTGGCTGGTGCCCGAGGGCATCTACACGCTCGTGAAGCGGTTCTCCTCCAAGGAGGAGACACGTCGCCTGGTCGCGAGTGTGTGGAGTCCCGCCGAACAGGGCGAGGGGCCGGTCGCGTTCGATAACAAGCTCAACTACTTCCACGTCAACGGCAAGGGTCTCGACGCTGACCTCGCGATGGGTCTGGCAGTCTGGCTCAACTCTGAGTCGGTGGACCGCTACTTTCGGACCTTCTCCGGCCACACCCAGGTGAACGCGACCGACCTGCGTGGTATGCGCTGGCCGACGCCAACGACGCTGCGGAACCTGGCGACGGGACGCACCGAACTCCCCGACACCGAGACAATCGACAGGCTCGTGGCTGCCGTGATCACTTCGGGGCAGGAGACCGCAGCATGAGCGCAATCGACCTCCGGATCGAGGAAGCGCGAGACCTGCTGCGCTCTTTCGGATTCGACAAGGGGCGATACAACGAGCGTGCCGCACGCGTGCTCCTCGCGCTGCTAGGAATGACCCCCGACGATAGGTGGTCCGATGCCCGACAGGACGCGCTGCCGACTGTCGAGATCATGGAGCGCATCCGGCAGCACTGGGGCATGGACTACAAGCCGAATACGAGGGAGACGATTCGCAGGCAGACGCTTCACCAGTTCGTACAGGCCGGGTTCGCGGTCCTCAACGCTGACGATCCGGCACGTCCCGTCAACTCGAAGGACAACAACTACCGGATCAGCGCCGAAGCGTTGGCCGTGATCCGGCTCTACGGCACCGACCGCTTCGTACTCGAACTCACCGAGTACATGGTCAAGCAGCCGGGGCTGGTTGAGATGTTCGCCGCCGCACGGAATATGGAGCGCATCCCGGTCACCCTCCCAGATGGAACACTGCTGACCCTCAGCCCCGGAGGCCAGAACCCACTGATCGCCGCGATGATCACCGACTTCTGCTCCCAGTACGTCCCCGGCGGTGAGGTGCTCTACGTCGGTGACGCCGACGCGAAACTGGCACACTTCGCCGAGGGCCGCCTCGCCGAGCTGGGTGTCACGGTGGATCACCACGGAAAGCTCCCCGACCTCGTGGTCTACCAGCCGAGCCAGAACTGGCTTTTCCTCATGGAGGCCGCCAGTACACATGGTCCGGTCGACGGTAAGAGGCATCACGAGCTGGCCGAGCTGTTCGCTGGGTGCTCCGCTGGGCTGGTCTACGTCTCATGCTTCCCGGACCGGGCCACCATGCGAAAGTTTCTTGCTGACCTCGCGTGGGAAACCGAGGTCTGGCTGGCCGACGATCCTAGCCACATGATTCACCTCAACGGAGAGCGTTTCCTGGGGCCCTACGAGTGACTGAATCGGAGCGGACGATGAAGCTCGATCGGAGCCAGGCGGCGATCTATTCCGCCTCGGGCATAGTCGCGGTGTTGGCCGTGGTCCTGATCGTTGTCGCGATCCGCTCTGACAATGGGGCGGTTTGGGCTTCGCCACTTATCGCGCTGTGTGCGCTGGCCGTGGCTCTAGGTGCTCAGCGGCACTCGGCCCGGTCAGCCGATGCCGCGACCCGAAGTGCGGCACTTGCGGAGGAGCAAGAACGCAATCGTCGGTACGGCTGGGTCATCACGTTGCGCCCCGATGGAGCGACCTACGAGCTGCGGAATGTCGGCACCGCTTCGGCGACGAATGTTCTTCTCGCGGGCGAGTTCACTCGGATCGCGTTCATCGGCAGATCTCGCACCGATGACGAAGAGGCCAACACCGTAAACATCGCGGCTGGCGAAGCCCGGGCGTTCCACGCAGTCGCTTCATGGGGCGATTCCGGGCACGAGGTGACGATCACTTGGAAACCCCACGGCGAGACCGAACGCACCTGGGTCGATGTAGTCCCCACGCCGCCAAACACGCTCGCGGAGATACGTCGCGAACGCGATGACCAGCGAGTTCGTGAAGAACAACGACGACACGAGGACGCACGCGATATTCGCGAGCTGATCCTCCGTCTCGGTGACGCATACGCAGACTGGAAGGCCGATCAGGGCAACCCCGCCAAAAAGCTCAAAGTCCAACTTCTCGTCGCGGCGCTTCCGCCCTCGTTTGGCCGCGAGATCGGGTACCAGGTCGATGTGGCACGTGATGTCTGGGGGTCCTCGGAGCTTCCGTTCACTGGTCATGTCCGCGAGGAGGATCAGGAGTTGATCGTGGGTCTGGAAGCAGAGATCGAACTGATGTGGAACATGCGGACAGTTGCTGGTTACCGCGTGTACGGCCCAGATGGAACAGAAGGCCCGGATACCGAACCTCGAATCTGGTGGGCGTTGACGGGTTACGCCGACCGCGTGCGTGAACGGGAGTCTGGTGAGCGGAAACTCG
>NZ_BAEE01000009.1 GCF_000241265.1 Gordonia araii NBRC 100433 | reverse complement strand
TCTACCCACTCGATTACGGGTATCTAGCAGGCACTTCGAGTGGGGACGGCGAGGGAATAGACTTATTCGTGGGCACGGCAACGAACGTCGGTGTGACCGGAGTGCTGTTAACCGCAGACGTGGTGAAGCGCGACACGGAAATCAAGCTGTTGCTCGATTGCACCGAAGCCGAGGTGGATCTCATCCGCTCATTCTTGGTGAATGTCTTAGAAATCGGCGGGCACTTGGTGCGGCGAGAAGATCTCGCCTGACCTACTCGATTGTCGGGCTGACAGGATTTGAACCTGCGACCACTTGACCCCCAGTCAAGTGCGCTACCAAACTGCGCCACAGCCCGTTGCTCGCGAGAGCGAGACTCACCTTATCGCACGCGCGTGGGCTCCGACGAATCGGCTCGTCGACACGCGTGATCGGGCACCCGACGGCTCACTGGGCGCCTCGGTGCGGAAGCACGACGTGCTGGCCATCGACGTCATGGGTGCGCATCGCCAACCCGTACACCTCGCTGATGCGCTCGGCGGTCAGCGTCTCGCGCGGCGGGCCGATGGACACGACGCGGCCCGTTCCGCCGTCGTCGGGGGCCAGCACGGCGACGGTGTCTGCGTAGGCGGCGGCAAGGTTCAGGTCGTGCACGACGACCAGGGCGGCGGTGCCCGCGTCGACCTGGCGTCGCACGATGGTCATGACCTGCTCCTGATAGTGCGGGTCCATCGCCGCGGTCGGCTCGTCGAGCAGCAGGATCGGCGTGCCCTGGGCCAGCACCCGGGCCAGCGCCACCCGTCCCCGCTCGCCGCCGGAGAGACTCCCGAAGCTGCGCGACGCGAACCCGGTCACGTCGCAGGCGGCCATCGCGGCGCCCACCGCTCGCTCGTCGTCGTGGCGCTTGTCGGTGCGCGACCACGCATGGCGCGCCATCTCGACGACCTCGGCGCAGGTGAAGGTGAATCCGATGCTGTGCTCCTGCGGAAGGACGGCCCGACGGCGCGCCTGTTCGATCTTCGACAGCCCGCCGATCTCGTCGCCCAGCAGCTCGACGGTGCCCGCCCTCGGCCGCAGCGTGCCGGCGACCGCCGAGAGCAACGTCGACTTACCAGCGCCGTTCGGCCCGACCAGGCATACGAACTCGCCCGCGTCGACGCTGAGCGACACATCGGCCAGCACGGTCCGCTCGCCGCGCGCGACGGCCAGCCCGTCGACCGACAGCGCGGTCACAGCCAGCCTCCCCGCTTCATCTCCCGCCGCAGCAGGAACAGGAACACCGGGCCGCCGACGAGGCTCGTGATCATGCCCAGCGGCAACTCGCCGTAGGGCACCAGAGTGCGCGAGGCGAGGTCGGCCGCGGTCAGCAGACACGCACCGGCGACGGCGCTGGCCGGGATCAGGACGGCGTGGCGCGGCCCGACGATCAGCCGCATGAAGTGCGGCACCACCAGGCCGACGAACAGGATGATGCCGCAGAAGCTGACCGCCGCGGCCGTCAACAGCGCGACGATCACGACCGACCAGCGGCGCAGCTTCTCGACATCGACGCCGAGATGCCCTGCGGTGTACTCCCCCAACGACAGCAGGTCGATACGTCGGGCGAGCACGAACGACGCGGCCAGCCCGATCACCGCCAGCGACGCGACGAGCAGCACCTGGTCCATCGTCGCCCGATTGAGACTGCCCATCTGCCAGAAGACGATCTGATCGCGCGCCGCCGGCGTCGCACGATAGGTGAAGAAGGCGATCAGTCCGCCGGCGAAAGCGTTGACCGCAATGCCGGTGAGCACCAGGCTGACCACCTGGGTACGACCAGCGGAACGGGCGGCGAGATAGACGAACAACGTGGTGACCAGTCCCGCGGCGAAGGCGCCACCGGCCACGAAGTACCCGGCAGCGCCGAGCCCGCCGACGGCGATGACGCCCGACGCACCGGCCGCCGCGCCCGACGAGACACCGATGATGCCGGGTTCGGCCAGCGGGTTGGCGAACACGCCCTGCAAGACCGCGCCGGCGCAGCCCAGCGCCGCTCCGACGGCCAGCGCCAGGTAGACGCGTGGGATGCGCACCTGCCAGAGCGTGTCCTCGCCGACCTGGTCGGGCAGCGGGCCCAGCGGAATGCTCACGTGATGCAGCAGCGAGCCGACGACCTGACTCACCGGCACCGGATTCTGTCCGATCGCCATCGAGTAGAGCGCCGCGATCACGGTCATGGCGAGAAGCACCGCCATCGCGATACCCGCGCGGACGCGGCGGATCTCCCCCGTCGATGAACTCACCGCTCGTACAACGCTTCCGCGAGCGCGATGGCGACTTCGCCGGTACGGGGACCGAAGGACAGCAACTGCCCGTCGGCCATATCGATCACCGTGCGCGAACGTCCTGCGGGCGTCTGCGCGACGCCAGGCACGCGCAACAGTCCGTCCATCCCGCCGACGGACTTCAACCCGTCGGTCATCATCAGGAGCACGTCCGGCGCCGCCTTGATCAGTCCCTCCGCGGTCAGCGACGTGTACGGCTCCGTCAGGCCGGCCGCGGTGCCGGCGTCGATGCCGCCGAGGAACTCGATCATCTCCGACGCCCCCGACCCCGGCCCGCCGACGATCATCAGCCCGGTGCCGCGCGCGTACAGGAAGGCCACCTTGGGGTGCGGTCCATTGCGCGGCACCAGCGCACGCGCCTGCGCGATCTGGGCGTTGGTCCGCTTCACCAACGCCTCACCGGCGTCCCGGACCCCGAGGGCGGCGGCGGTGGCGCGCAACTGCTCGTCGGTCTTCTCCAGGTCGCGGACGGGATCGCCCAGGACGACGGGGATCCGCGCCGCCCGCAACCGTACGGCCAGCGCCGAAACGGACGGCAACGAAGCGTCGGCCAGCACCACGGTCGGTCGCAGCGCCAGCAGCGCCTCTAGGTTCGCGTTGGTCCCGTCCGGGGTCAGCACCGGAACCCGCGCGGCCGCGGGAAACTTCGTCGCGATGTCGCGGCCGACGAGGTTGGCACCGAGCCCGAGTGCGAAGACGGTCGTGCCGTAGGTGCCGAAGCGATCGAGAGCGACGATCCGGCTGACGTCGGTCACCGTGACGTCCGGACCGTCGAACGAGGGCACGGTGACGGGCAGCCGCGGCGCCGGATTCACCTCGACCGGTACCGGATCGGCGGCCACCGTCGCGGTCCTCGGCCCGGCGGGGACGACGGTCTCCGCCGGGCTCGAGCCGCTCACATCCAGCGGTGCTGTCGTGCAGCCGCCGGCCGCGACGAGCGCGACGCCCATCGCGACGGCGACGGCAGACCGGCGCACCGCTCTCATATCGTCAGCGCGTTCAGTGGTGGGAACGGGCCGCGCCCATGCCGACCAGTGCGTCGGCCGACGCCGAGGACAGCTTCCACGTGCCGTCGACCTTGTCGAAGGTGTAGGGCACGGTCACCGGTGCCGGGGCGTGCGGACTCGCCACCTCGACCTGCGCGACGGCCGTCTCGCCCTTGTCCTCCACCGACTTCACGGTGAACTTGTCCGGCGTGTAGCCGCCGCGCGACGCGCCCTGGGCGAACCCGTGCAGCTTCTGACCCGTCGCGGGATCAGTCGAATTGACCAGTGCGGCCGCGGCCTCCGGCGTGGTCGACGGGTCGACGAGCGTCCGCAGGATCTCCTGTGCCTTCGCGGCTTCGAGGCCGCTATCCGACGACGAACAGCCGGCCAGGCCGAACAGGGCGAACACTGCCAGCAGGGCGGTCACCGCACCAATGATGCGACGGTTCATGAAGAGTTCCTTTCGTCTGGCGGGCGCCGTCCGGCGCCGGCTAAGGCCATCCTAATGAACCACGGCGTCGCGGCACGCTCAACGCTTCCGACGCTGTTCGCGCTTGTCGCGCACGCGGACGTTGATCCGGACCGGCGAACCGTGGAATCCGAACTCCTCGCGCAGCCGTCGTTCCAGGAAGCGGCGATACCCGGCTTCGAGGAAACCCGTGGTGAACAGGACGAACGTCGGCGGCCGGGTCGCCGCCTGCGTCGCGAACATGATCCGGGGCTGCCTGCCGCCCCGAACGGGCGGCGGATTCGCGGCGACGACATCCTTGATCCAGTTGTTGAGCTGTCCGGTCCCGATGCGCTTGTCCCAGGATGCCAGCGCCTCTTCCAGCGCCGGAACCAGCTTGCCGACGGCTCGCCCCGTCGTGGCGGAGATGTTCACGCGCGTCGACCACGCCACACGGGCCAATTCGCGGTCGATCTCGCGGTCGAGCGCGAAGCGCCGCTCCTCGTCGACGAGATCCCACTTGTTGAAGGCGATGACCAGGGCGCGCCCGGTCTCGACGACCATTCCGAGGATCCGCAGATCCTGTTCGGTGAGCGGCTCCGATGCGTCGATGAGCAGGATCGCCACCTCGGCGGCCTCCAGCGCGGAACGCGTCCGCAGCGAGGCGTAGTACTCGTGGCCCGACGCCGTGCGCACCTTCCGGCGCAGCCCGGCGGTGTCGACGAACTGCCACACCTTGCCGTCGAGTTCGATCAGTTCGTCGACCGGGTCGACCGTCGTGCCCGCGACGTTGTCGACGACCGAGCGCTCCTGGCCGGCCAGCTTGTTCAGCAGCGAACTCTTGCCGACGTTGGGTTTGCCCACCAGCGCCACGCGCCGCGGCCCGCCCGTGGGTGCTGCGACGCGGGTCCGTTCGGGAAGCACCTTGAGCACCTCGTCGAGCAGATCGCCCGCGCCGCGACCGTGAGCGGCTGAGACCGGGTGCGGCTCGCCGAGTCCCAGCGACCACAGCGCTGCCGCCTCGGCCTCCACGCGGTCGCTGTCGACCTTGTTGGCCGCCAGGATGACCGGCACCTTCGACCGTCGCAACACTCGCGCGACCGCCTCGTCGGTCGCGGTCGCCCCCACCGTCGCGTCGACGACCAGGACGATCGCGTCAACGGCCTGCATGGCCCGCTCGGCCTGGTCGGCGACGGCCTGCTGCAGGCCCTTCGCGTCCGGCTCCCAGCCGCCGGTGTCGACGACCATGAAGGAACGTCCCGACCAGCTCGCCGGATAGGCGACTCGGTCACGGGTCACGCCCGGCAGATCCTCCACCACGGCTTCGCGCCGCCCCAGGAACCGGTTGACCAGCGTGGACTTGCCGACGTTGGGCCGCCCGACGATGGCTACCGACGGCAGCGCGGCAGCCGCGTCCGCGCCGGCCTCGTCGCCACCGGCGTCGATCAACTCCCAGTCGGCCTCGTCGGTCCAGACACCATCGCCCGGCAACGCGTCCACGCCAAGAATGTCGTCGCTCACCGTCGCACTCCGATTCGTCTATCCACCAGTTCGGTCAGCCCGTCGAGGACCTGTTCCAACGTCAGATCGCTCGTGTCCAGCTCCACCGCGTCATCGGCCCGGCGCAGCGGCGACGCCGCCCGGGTCGAGTCCAGATGGTCGCGGCGATTCACACTCGCCAGCACCTGGTCGAGGTCGCTCTCGCGCCCGGCCGCGACGTTCTGCCGATGCCGACGCTGAGCACGCGCACCGGGCGTCGCCGTCAGGAACACCTTCAACTCGGCATCCGGGAACACCACGGTTCCGATGTCGCGGCCCTCGACGACCACGAATCTGCCGATCGCGACCTGCCGCTGCAGGTCGACCATCTGCTCGCGGACGCGGGCGTTGGCCGCCACCGCGGAGACCGCGGCGTTCACGTCCTCGGCGCGGATAGCGGCCGAAACGTCCTCGCCGTCGAGCATCACCACGGTGCCGCCGGGGACGTCGCGCAGATCGATCGAGAGCCCTGCGACATGCTCCGCCACGGCATCCTCGTCGTCGGGCGCGATCCCGGCCCGCAACACCGCCAGGCTCGCTGCGCGATACATCGCGCCGGTGTCGAGATACTGCGCACCCACGCGATCGGCCAGCCGCCGCGACACCGACGACTTGCCGGTACCTGCCGGACCGTCGATCGCGACGACCCTAGTCGCCGGCGCGCTCACAGGCCGACCGCCTTGTACAGCGCGCCAACCTCGTCGCGTCCCAGCACCCGGATCGAGCCCGGCCGCTGGTCGCCGAGGGGCACCGGGCCGACGTCGGTCCGCACCAAACGCGTCACCGGGAAGCCGAGATGATCCATGAGCCGCCGCACGATGCGATTGCGGCCCTCGTGCAGCGTGATCCGCACCAGCGACGAGCCGTCCCACACTTCGAGCGGCACGAACTCGTCGACCTGGACCAGCCCGTCGTCGAGTTCGATCCCGTCGCGCACGTGGCGCGCGAGCGAGCGCGGCACCTCACCCCGCACGGTGGCCAGGTAGGTCTTGGGGACCTCGAACGACGGGTGCATCAGCCGGTGGGCGAGCTCGCCGTCATTGGTCAGCAGCAGCAGCCCTTCGGTTTCGGCGTCCAGTCGGCCGACGTGGAATAGCCGCTGACCGGCCATGACGCGTTCTGCCACCAGGTCGCCGACACAGGGCCGGCCGTGGTCGTCGGCCATCGTCGAGTGATAGCCCACCGGCTTGTTGAGCGCCAGGTAGGTCATGTCTTCGTCGATCAGGACACGCACGCCGTCGACCCGGACGACGACGCGCCTCGGGTCCACGCGCATGCCCTGCTCGGTGACGACGACACCGTCGACGCTCACCCGGCCCGCCGCGATGAGTTCTTCCGCGCCGCGCCGCGAGGCGACCCCCGCCGAGGCGAGGACCTTCTGCAGCCGGGTACCGGCCGGATCGTAGGGGTCGGTCTCGGGAGTCGCACCGACGAACTCACCGTCGACGACACCGCGGTCGTCGACGGGCCGCTGTCGTTTCGCCGGCTTCGCGTTGTTCAGTCGGACCTTGCCCGACTCCGCGTCCACGCGGGAACGCTTGCGGGGTTTCGATGGTTTGGCCGGCTTGCGTTTGCCGCCTGCTCGTCGGGGTCCCGGTGTGCCGTCTCGGCTAGCGGATGCCATGTGTTCAGTCCTGATCGTCGTCTGCAGCCCCGGCGACCGATTCGGCGGCGGGATCATCCGATTCTGCCTGGCCAGCGGAGAGTTTGGCGAATCGCGGGTCGGAGGTGAGTTCTTCGGAGAGGTCCTCGATCAGGTCGACGTCGGGCAGCAGCGGCCCCAGATCGGGCAACTCGGACAGGGTGGCCAGGCCCAGCCGCTCCAGGAACAGCTCTGTCGTCCCGTAGGTGGTGGCCGAGGTCTGCGGGTCGGTGCCCACCTCGTTGATGAGGCCGCGCGCGACCAGGGTGCGGATGACGCCGTCGACGTTGACGCCGCGGATGGCCGAGACGCGCGCGCGGCTGACCGGCTGCCGGTAGGCGATCACGGCCAGCGTCTCCAGCGCGGCCCGCGTCAGTTTCGTCCGGGTGCCGTCGAGCAGGAGTCGCTCGACGTACGGCGCGAACTCGGCCCGCGTGTAGTACCGCCAGCCGTCGGCGGTGAACCGCAGGTCGATGCCGCTATTGGCGGCGGCGAGTTCCTCGGACATGCGGACGAGCATCTCCTTGACCCGCAGCCGGTCCTGTTCGGTCGCGGTGGCCAGTTCCTCCACCGACACCGGCGTGTCGACGACCAGCAGCACCGCCTCGAGCGCGGAGCGCAGCTCGGCGTCGCCGAGGACGATCGCATCCTCGGCTTCGAGCGTGGTCTGGGCAGATTCGTCGCTCATCCGTAGTCCTCCACTCGCTCCATGGTCAGCTCCTCCGGGTCGCGGTCGCCGGTCCAGTTGACCGTCAGCTCCCCCAGCGCCTCCGCCTGTTCGAATCCGACGGCCCGCTCCCGATACAGCTCCAGCAGGCCGAGGAACCGTGCCACGACCTGGAGCCCGTTCTCGCATTCGGCGACGATCTGACCGAACGTCATCGACCCGCTCGGCGCCTCGCGCAGCAACGCCGTGATGCGCTTGGCCTGCTCGGGCACCGATACCTTCGGGATGTGCAGGTGATCCAGGCCGACGGTCGGTACCGGCTTGGGGGTCAGCGCCGTGGCGGCGACCTCGGCGAATCCCATCGGATCGACCCCGAGGGTGACCTCGGGCAGCAGTTGCGCGAAGTGGTCCTCCAGCGAGACCGCGCGCGGGTAGCGCTGCAGCGCGGACGCCTCCAGCTCGGCGAACAAGGCCGCCGCCTGTTTGTAGGCGCGGTACTGCAGCAGCCGGGCGAACAGCAGGTCCCGAGCTTCGAGCAGTGCCAGGTCCTCGGGGTCGTCGACCTGTCCGGAGGGCAGCAGCCGCGCCGCCTTCAAATCCAGGAGGGTCGCGGCGACGACGAGGAACTCCGTCGTCTGCTCGAGGTCCATGTGATCGCCCATCGTCTTCGTGTAGGCGATGAAGTCGTCGGTCACCTCGTGCAGCGCCACCTCGGTGACGTCGAGACGGTGCTGGCTGATCAGGTTCAGCAACAGGTCGAAAGGGCCCTCGAAATTGTCGAGGGTGACGCGGAAGCCGGTGTCCTGATCGGCGTCGGGAACATCGGCGGTCGGGATCTGGGCGGTCTGCTCGGCCATCGTCCGGTGTTATCGGCGCTCGTCGTCGCGCGCGATGACCTCGGCGGCGACGTTGCGGTACGCCTTCGCGCCCGTCGACTTGGGCGCCCACGAGATGATCGGCTCGCCGGCCACGCTGGTTTCCGGGAAGCGCACCGTCCGGTTGATCGCGGTGTCGAAGACCACGTCACCGAATACCTCGACGACGCGTGCCATGACGTCGCGGGAGTGCACGGTCCGCGGGTCGAACATGGTCGCGAGGATGCCGCCGATCTCCAGGCGGGGGTTGAGCCGATCGCGCACCTTCTCGATCGTGTCGGTGAGCAGCGCGAGCCCGCGAAGGCTGAAGTACTCGCACTCCATCGGGATCAGCACGCTGTCGGAACAGGCCAGCGCGTTCACCGTCAACAGCCCCAGCGACGGCTGGCAGTCGATCAGGATGTAGTCGTAGCGGTCGACGATGGGATGCAGCGCGCGGCCGAGTGTCTGCTCACGGCCAACCTCGTTCACGAGCTGGATCTCGGCGGCGGACAGGTCGATGTTGCTCGGAAGCAGATCCATCCCCTCGACCCTGGTGCGCTGCAACACGTCGTCGATCGACGCGTGCGGTGGCACCAGGAGATTGTGGACCGTTTGCTCCAGCTCGTGGTGTGCGACGCCGAGCCCGGCCGACAGCGCGCCCTGAGGATCGAGGTCGACGAGCAGCACGCGGCGCCCGAACTCGGCGAGTGCGGCGCCGATGTTGATCGTGGACGTCGTCTTGCCGACCCCGCCCTTCTGGTTGCAGACGGCGACGATGGTCGCCGGACCGTGGGAGGTCAGCGGCTTCGGTGTCGGGATGGGACGGATCGGGCGCCCGGTCGGGCCGACCTTGCCGTCGGCCGTGTGGTCGGAGTCGGAGTCATCGTCGGCGCCGGGGGTGCTGACGGACAGCCGGTACTTGTCGTCGGGCTCCGGCGTGCTCACAGACCGTGACTCCTCTCCTGCCGCTCGAGTGATGGTGTCCACCCTAGCGGGCGCGAGGGTGTGCCGTGGCGTAGACCTCGCGCATCGTCGACACCGTGACCAGCGTGTAGACCTGGGTGGTCGTGACCGAGGCGTGGCCGAGCAGTTCCTGCACCACGCGCACGTCGGCCCCGCCGTCGAGCAGGTGCGTGGCGAAGCTGTGCCGCAGAGTGTGCGGCGAGACGGCGGTCGTGATGCCGGCCCGCTGGGCGGCGTCGGCGAGAATCTGCCACGCGCTCTGCCGCGACAAGCGCCCGCCGCTGGTGTTGAGAAAGACCGCCGGCCCGCTGCGCGCCGCGGCCAGCGCGGGTCGCGCCCGCACAAGATAGGCGTCCACCGCGTCCACTGCGGGGCGACCGACGGGCACCAGGCGCTGCTTGCCGCCTTTGCCGCGCAGCAGCACCGTGCGGTGTTCCAGGTCGAGGTCGTCGACGTCGAGCGAGATCACTTCGGAGATGCGCGCGCCGCAACTGTAGAGCAACTCCAGCAGTGCGCGGTCGCGCAAACCGCGCGGGTCGTCACCGGTGACGCTGCGCAGAATCGCCTCGACCTGGTCGATCGAGAGCGCTTTGGGCAGACGCTGCGCGGGTTTCGGCGGGCGCACCGCGTGGGCGGCGTCGGCGGTGACGAAGCCCTCCGCGAGGGCGAACTTGTGCAGACCCCGAGTGGCCACCAGCGTGCGCGCGATGGAACTCTCCGCCAGGGGTGCGGCGTCGGATTCCACCGGCGACCGCAACGCCACGAGGAATTCGCGCACGTGCGACTCCTCGACGTCGCCGAGGTCGGTGATCGTGCGCGAGGCCAGGTACTCCCGATAGCGGCGCAGGTCGCGCCGATACGACGCGGCCGTATTCGCCGCGACGCCGCGCTCGACGACCAGGTGGTCCATGTAGCGCTCCACTTGGTCCTGCAACGGCGTCGATGCTCCGGTCAGTCCCGCTCACCCCGCTGCGCCACCTGCGAATCGGCGGCCTTGCGCCGGTCGAAAGCGGTGGGCTGATCGGTCCATGCCACATCGACCGGCCGCGTACTCCCGCCCTGTTCGACGACACGTGCGGCAGCGAGTATCCCGGCCACCGCGGTGGCGTTCACGATGTCGCCGCGCAACGCCATGGCCACGGCCTCGTCCAGCGGGATCCAGGCGAACCGGATGTCGGCCTCCTCGTCGACGCGGACCGCGGTCGGCAAGGAGGTCAACTCGCGCGCCAGGTACACGCGCAGCGCTTCGTCGGTGAAGCCAGGCGAGAGCGCCAGGTCGACTAGCACCTCCCAGCGCTGCGCCGCGAGGTCGACCTCCTCGGCCAGTTCGCGCTGCGCCGCGACGACCGGCGCCTCTCCCACGGAATCGAGAAGACCCGCGGGCAGCTCCCAGAGACGGCGGCCCACCGGATGCCGATACTGCTCGATGAGCGCCACCCGCTGCCGGTCGTCGAGCGCGACGACGGCCACCGCGCCCGGATGTTCGACGACCTCTCGACGGGCGCTGCGACCGCCCGGCATCGTCACGTCGTCGACGCGCAGCACGACGATCGCACCGTCGTATTCGACGGCGGAGCCGGTGACGGCGAAGTCGTGCTGTTGGTCCGACATCGACGCGTTATTCCGCGACGGCCGGCGCCTCGGCCGCCTCGTCGCGTCGTGGAATGTCGACGGGCAGCCGCTCGGCGGCCTTGTACTCCAGCGCCGCCGCGATCAGGTTGCGGAACAGCGGGTGCGGACGCGTCGGTCGGCTCTTGAGCTCCGGGTGCGCCTGCGTTGCCACCAGGAACGGATGCTGCTCGCGCGGGTATTCGACGAACTCGACCAGGCGGCCATCGGGGGACGTGCCGGAGAACACCAGACCCGACTCGGCAATCCTGTCCCGGTAGGCGTTGTTCACCTCGTAGCGGTGGCGGTGCCGCTCGGTGACCTCGGTCTCCCCGTACGCCTGCGCGACCTGCGTGCCGTCGCCCAGCACGGCCGGGTAGGAGCCGAGCCGCATCGTGCCGCCCAGATCCGCCTCACCGGAGACGGCCTGTTCCTGGTCGGCCATCACCGAGATCACCGGATGCTCGGTCGAGGAATCGAACTCCGCGGAGTTCGCGTCAGCCAAACCGACGGAACGCGCGGCCTCGATGACCACGCACTGCAGCCCGAGGCACAGTCCCAGCAATGGGATGCCGCGCCGGCGGGCGTACCGGATCGCCCCGACCTTGCCCTCGATGCCGCGGATACCGAATCCGCCGGGCACCAGGATCGCGTCGACATCGCCGAGCTCCTGTTGGGCGCCCGCGTCGGTCGCGCACAGGTCGGACTGGACCCAGACGATCTCGGTCCGCGCCCGGTGGGCGAAGCCGCCCGCCCGGATCGCCTCGGTCACCGACAGATAGGCGTCGGGGAGATCGACGTACTTGCCGACGAGGGCGACGCGCACCGTCTCCTCCGGTTCGTGCACGCGGCGCAGCAACTCGCCCCACACCGACCAGTCGACGTCGCGGAACGGCAGCCCCAGCTTGCGCACGACGTAGGCGTCGAGGCTCTCGGCGTGCAGCACCTTGGGGATGTCGTAGATGCTCGGCGCGTCCGGGGTGGAGATGACGCCTTCGATGTCGACGTCGCACATCAGGGCGATCTTCTGCTTCAAGCCCTCGGGAACATCGCGGTCGCAGCGGAGGATCAACGCGTCCGGCTGGATGCCGACGTTGCGCAGCGCGGCCACCGAGTGCTGCGTCGGCTTGGTCTTCAACTCCCCGGACGGCGCCAGGTACGGGACCAGCGACACGTGCAGGAAGAAGACGTTGTCGCGGCCGACGTCGTGGCGGATCTGACGCGCCGCCTCGATGAAGGGCTGCGATTCGATGTCGCCGACCGTGCCGCCGATCTCGGTGATCACGACATCCGGGCGCACCCCGTCGTCGCCTGGTTCGCGCATGTCGAGGACGCGACGCTTGATCTCGTCGGTGATGTGCGGGATGACCTGCACCGTCTGTCCCAGGTACTCGCCGCGGCGCTCCTTGGCGATCACCGTCGAGTAGACCTGGCCGGTCGTGACGTTCGCGGCCTGCGACAGGTTCACGTCGAGGAACCGCTCGTAGTGGCCGACGTCCAGGTCGGTTTCGGCGCCGTCCTCGGTGACGAACACCTCGCCGTGCTGGAACGGGTCCATGGTGCCGGGGTCGACGTTGAGATAGGGGTCAAGCTTCTGCATCGTGACGTGCAGTCCGCGCGCGGTGAGAAGCTGTCCCAGGCTCGAGGCGGTCAGCCCCTTGCCCAGCGACGACGCGACGCCGCCGGTGACGAAGATGTGTTTGGTGCCAGCACTTCCGTGGCGCAAAGGTCGCAAGCGGACTCTCCCGATCGGTATCGATCCCGGGGGTCGAAACCCCGGTTACCTACGGGACTTCACGGTAACACCTCGGCGCCCGAATCCGCGCATCACCGCGGCGCGTCAGCGCGGTGTCGAAAGTCTCAGCCGGGTGTCTCAGGCGGGCGGCGTGATCGCGGTGGCTCCCGCGCCGATCCCGTAGGCGGCCGGTTTTCCCTGGGTCGACGCGCGCAGCGCCAGCACGGTCGTAATCCGGCCGATCGGCTGATTCACGTTGTCGACGGTGGCGACGGAGTTCCCCAGCGAAGGGTCGGAGCGGACCACCGCGATGGGCGATCCGCCTTTGGCCGAGCCGACCCGGCCGGCGAGCACGCCGCCGAGTCCGCGGGCCGCGAAAGCGCCCGCGAGGCGACCGACCAGCTGCCCCTGCGCCCCGGAGTCCGCCGGGAACGCGCCGCCGGTGACGATGACGACGAGCTGCGCGGGTGCGACAGCACGGTCGGTGTAGTCGATGAACCCGCCGTCACGCAGCGTCGTCAAAGCGGTGGTGACCTGGGCCGCCGGCAGATTGCCGCGTCCGGCGCCGGTCTGCAACAGCAGCCCGAGTAGGTCGCCCAGGCGGCCTCCCGAATCGGTCAGCTCCGGCCGCAGGTTCTTACCCGGCGGGATCGATTGGTCGATGATCGAGCGCAGCTTTTCCGCTTCCCGGTCGCGTAGCAGTTCGGTGGTGAGGCCGAGCTGGCCGGTGAAGCGCGCCCCCGCCGCCGACATCGACTCCTTGACCGCCGTGACATCGTCGTCGGCGGCGTTCGGGGCGGTCACCACGATGACGCTGCGACCGTCGAGCTGTTCGTGCAGCAGTCGCGGGGCCACCGCGTGCGCGAAGCCGTCGGACGCGTTGCGGGCGGCGTTCGCCTCGTCGAGCTGGTCGTTGAGGTCGCCGATCCGGTCGCGGCTGGTACCGGTCAGCGAGTTCATCTTGTCGCCCAGGAAACCCGTGCCGAGAAACAGGCCGATGATCAGCGCCGCGAACACCGCGATCAGGGAAATGGCGTGCTGCCGAAGGGAAATCACCGAATGCCTATTCTTGCCCGATCAGTTTCCGAGACCGGAAACCCACGCGGTCAGCTGGTGCCATTGCTCCACGAGATACTCGACGATTCCCGCTCCGCTGCCCGAGATCATCAAGGTCGCGATGACGGCGAGCAGCACGGCGAGGACCAGCAGAGCGATGCCCACGCCGGAGGCCCTGGTGCGGTAGAGCGACGAGACGGCACGCGCGTCGACGAGTTTGGGCCCCACTTTCAGCCGTGTGAGGAAGGTCGACGGGTTGCTCTCTCGACGTGAACGGTCGAAGAAGTCGTCGAGCCCGCCGGCGTATCCGACCGTCACGATCAGGTCGGCGCCGTGGTGATCGACGAGGAGCAGCGCCAGGTCGGCGGCCGAGCCCGCCGCCGGAAACGTGATCGCGCCGACGCCGAGGTCCTGGATGCGCGTCAGCCCCGACGCGTGGCCGTCGGTGTCTGCGGGCAGCACCAGTTGGGCTCCGCACCGAAGCGCGTCGCGGGAGACCTCGTCCGGGTCGCCGACGATCAGCGCCGGGCGGTGGCCGGCTTTGAGCAACGCGTCGGCACCCGCGCCGACACCGATCATGACCGGGGAGTACTCACGGATAAACGGCTTCAGCGCCCGCAGCTGCGTGATGTGGTCCGGACCGTCGGCGACGATGACGGCGTGCATGCGGTCGAGTTCGACATCGACGTCGGGTACGCCGACACCGTCGATCAGCAGCGGCGATTCACTGCGCAGGTATTCGATCGTGTTGCCGGAGAACGCCTCGAGATGGTCGACCACGCCCGCCTTGGCGTCGATCATCCGGTCGGCGATGTCGGTCTCGAGCAGTTCCTCGCCGAGCGCGACGCGGCGCTCGCCGATGTAGAGCCGATCGTCGTGGATGCGCACCTTCACTCCGTCGCGCACCTTCTTGAAGACCTCGGCGCCGACGTCGTCGAGCAGGGTGATGCCCGACGCGACGAGCACTTCGGGCCCGAGGTTCGGGTAGCGGCCCGAGATCGAAGGCGACGCGTTGACGACCGCCTCGACCTGGGCGTTGACCAACTGGTCGGCGGTGATCCGGTCGAGGTCGATCTCGTCGAGGATGACGATGTCGCCCGGCCCGACACGTTCGAGGAGCTTCTTGGTGTCCTTGTCGATCCTGGCGATTCCAGAGGTGCCAGGCAGGTGTGCTTGGGAACGGCTGAGTACGGCAGGCATCTTCATACGGCACATCATGGGCTGTCCGCGATGCATACGCACGAAGGCGCGCCGTAACATGAACCACTTTTGTCACAATTTTCGCATCAGTACCATGCCGGATAGGCCCGAAAAATCCCCGCACCGCGATGGGCGGTACGGGGATTCCAGGTTTGACCGTTCGGTCGTTATGTCGCGGAGTCTCCGTAAGGCTGCTCGTCGAACTCCAGCTCCTCGCGGCGCGTCTGGCCGGTGACTCGCTGGGTACGGGTCTGGCGCTCCTTGCCGAACTCGACCTGGCCGATGCGGCGAACGCGCTTGCCGACCTCGACCTCCTCGCCGCGCAGTTCGATCTCGAACACGCCTTCCTCGAAGGAGTAGTTGGGGTCCACGACGTCGTCGTTCAGCTCGGTCCTGTTCACGGTCAGTTTCTCCTCGAACACGTCGACGTCGAGCGATGCGTTGTCGACGACGACCTTCTTATGCACTTTGACGACGCCGGTCGGGACTTCGCGCTTGGCCGCGACCAGGTCCTCGGCGTGGAGCTCGACGGTGCGCGCCGGCTCGCCAGGTGCTGCCGCGGCAGCGGGTACCGCAGCAGCGGGAACGGGTGCGGGAGTCGGCGTCGGCTCGGGTTCCGGAACGGGCTCCGGCTCCGGAACGGGCTCGGGCGCCGGCTGCTCGGCGGCGGGCTCCGGCGTTGCCGCCAGCGGCGCGGCCGCCAGCGGCGCGGCCGCCGGTGCGGGCTCTTCCGCGGGGGCAGCCGGTCCGTCGACGGCGAGCCAATCGCCCGCCGCGACCTTGGCCGCCGTCAGATCCAGGCGGATGAAGTCGGGCTCGAAGGCGGCGACACCGCTTTCCGCCAGCAACATCTTGGCCGGGTTGTTGTGGACATCGACGACGAGGTCCGCACCCTGGGTGTCCGCGACGGTGCCGACCTCGGCGCCATCGCGGGATACCACCGGGGTACCGACTTTGATGTCGTACCCGGCGAAAGTGACAATCATTTCGCATTCCCTCCGTTAAGAGCCGTCAAGCCACACTGTGCCATCTTGCATACATTGTGTCAGGGTCGGCCTGCTACCTTGCGTCGAGTCCGATTTCCGAATCGGACTCTAATCACCCCCGGAGGGGTCGTAGTTCTCCGGTTTTACCTCATTGCGCGTGTCGATGGGGATCTCCGCGCGAACTCGGCGGTGCGGATCGACCTGAACCACGTCGACTCGTTGTCGCCGGACTTCGCCGTCGACCAGAACATGTTTCGTCTTTCGCTGACGGGTGACGCGCACTTCCTCACGCACGACCAATCGCTTCACGACGACGACTTCCTCCTCGACGACGGGCACCACAAACGTGTCGCCGTCCCAATAAGGAGTGGGCACCTCGTCGACTTCGCGCTCGTCAACGGTCACCCGGTCGACCTCGACCACTTCACGGCTGACCGGCACCGAAAGTTCTTCATTCTCGGTGACAACCGATGTCCGTACCTGGGCGATACCGGTGACGACTTCGCGCGTCTTAGCGGTCAGGTACTCCTGGTGCAGTCCGACCGTCATCTTCCCCGGGTGCGGAGAATCTGGGTTCTCTGGAGCACCTCGCGTCACATCCATGTGCAACAGACTAACGCCGTTACCCCGCTTTTGTGGAGTCGGACAGCCCTTTAACCCTGAGGGTTACCGTTTTGGAATCGGCTCGTACTCAGCCGACACGCTCCGATTGGGCCGTCGAAAGCAGCTCTTCGGCGTGCGCGCGCCCGGTGTCGGTGTCCCCCATACCGGCGAGCATTCGGGCCAATTCGCCGACCCGCTCGTCGCGCGTCAGGGTCCGCACACTGCTGGTTCGACCGCCATCGTCCTTGCCGATGACCACATGATGGTCGGCGAAGGCCGCGACCTGGGGAAGATGCGTGACCACGATGACCTGATGATTCTGCGCGAGCCGCGCCAGCCGACGCCCGATCTCGACCGCGGCGCGACCGCCCACGCCGGCGTCGACCTCGTCGAACACCATCACCGACCCGCCGTCCGGGGACGCGAGCACCACTTCGAGCGCCAGCATGACCCGGGACAGTTCGCCACCGGACGCCGACTTGGCGATCGGCAGCGGCGGGGCGTCCCGGTGCGGGACGAGTGCGAACTCGACGATATCGGCGCCCTCGCCCCCGACGTGGCAGCGCTGGCCGTCGACCGGCAGCGTCCGCCGTTGCGCGAGCGACACCGCCGGTGCCACCCCTTCGGGGTGATCTGCGTCGTCGTCGCTCGCATCGGGCGCGACCGTGACCAGCAGCGCGGCCCCGCCCATGGCCAGTCCGCCCAGCTCCTCTGTGACGCGCTGCGCCAGCTTGCCCGCCGCGGCCACCCGTAGCGCCCGCAGCGATGATGCGGCCTCGGCCACTTCCGCCGCTGCGGCGGCTACGGCGTCGGCGAGGTCGTCGATCGACTCGGCCGGATCGTCGATCTCGGCCAATCGGGCACGAGCCTCCTCCCACCACTGCCGCACGCCGTCGACATCGGGAGCGTACTTACGCGTGAGTGCCTTGAGTTCGCTCTGGCGGACGAGTAACTGATCGAGTTCGGCCGCGTCCGCGGGCAGACCCGCGACGATGTCGGACAGATCGGAAGCCAGATCGGTCACCACGGCCAGCGCCTCGCCGACGCGCGGCAACAAAGCAGCGAGTCCCTCGTCACCCGAGGACTCCAGCAGGGAGCGGATCTGCCCCAGTTCGTTGATGACGCCCGGCGCGTCTTCGCCGTCGCCGGCGGCCAGCGCGTGCGCATGAGCACCCGCCGCACGCACGGTCTCCAGATCGGTCAACCGCTTGATGGTGGCGGTCAACGCGATGTCCTCACCCGGTTGCGGGTCGACCGCGTCGAGTTCCTGCACCGCGAACCGCAGCCGATCGGCCTCTTGCGCCAGCTCGTACGAGTTCGCCCGGCGCTGCGCCAACTCGTCGGCGAGCTGAATCCAGCGCGTACGAGCGCGGCGGTATACGTCGAGGGCCGACGCGACCTTCGTCCCCGCGAACCGGTCGAGGGCCGCACGCTGCTGATCGGCGCGCAACAGCCGCAATTGGTCGTTCTGGCCGTGGATGGTGAGCATCGAGCTGGTGACCTGGCCCAGCACGCCCACCGGAACGGATCGACCCCCGAGGTGCGCGCGCGACCGGCCATCGGCACCGACGGTGCGGACGGCGATCAGCGACGAATCGTCGGCTTCCGCGCCGGCGGACTCCAGTACCTCTTCGATCTCCGACGACGGATCTGCCTCGTCGAGGCGGAACCGGCCCTCGACGATCGCCTTGCCGTGACCGGCCCTGACCCGGCTCGCGTCGGCGCGACCACCCGAGAGCAGGTGCAGACTGGTGACCACCATCGTCTTGCCCGCGCCGGTCTCCCCGGTAAGGACGGTGAACCCCGGGGCGAACTCGGCCGAGGCGTTCTCGAGCACGCCAAGCCCCGTGATGGTCAGCTCCTCAAGCATCAGGAGTCCTTCCCCGGCGTGCCGTCGCGACCGTTGCGGTCCGGGCCGGTGCTTCCTCGGCGTCCGCGCCAGCCGGTGACGGGCAAGCTGAACTTCGTGACCAGCCGGTCGGCGAACGGCTCGGCGTCGACCCGCACCCAGTTCACCGACCGTTCGCTGCGCACCGCCTCGACGCGCGCGCCGGGCGGCAGCGGGAACACCCGGCGGCCGTCGCACACCGCGATGGCCGCGTGCAACGACTCGACCTCGACGGCGACCCGCGAGTGCGGCGACGTGACCATCGGCCGGGCGAACAATGCGTGTGCGTTGCTCGGCACGACCAGGATCGCCTCCAGGTCCGGCCACATGACCGGCCCGCCCGCCGAGAACGCGTAGGCCGTCGACCCGGTCGGCGTGGAGACGAGCACGCCGTCGGCCCCGAACGCCGACACCGGCCGGCCGTCGACCTCGGTGATCAGCTCGAGCACTCCGCGGTGCTCGTCGTTCTGCACCACGACCTCGTTGAGCGCCCAGCTGCGCTCCAGCGTCGCGCCGTCGACACCGACCACCGTGACGTCCAAGGTCATCCGGGGCTCAATGGTGTACCGGCCGTCGATCAGGCTAGCCATCACCTCGTCGATCGCCCCTGCCTCCGCTTCCGCGAGGAAGCCGATGTGCCCCAGGTTGATGCCGATGACCGGTGCCGATGCCGGATAGGCCAACTCGGCAGCGCGCAGGAAGGTGCCGTCGCCGCCGAGCGCGATGACGACCTCGCAGCCGACGGCCGCACTGTCGCTCGGCTCGAGGCGGGTGACCGTCGCACCGAGCGACCGCAACCGGTCGACGTCGACGCGGGCACGGGCGTGCTGCTCACGGTTGTCGGAGTCGACGAGTCGCAGCTCGACGTCCGCCCCCGCACAACGGCGCGCGATCGCCTCCAAGGTCGGTTCGAGCTCGTCCCTACCGGTATGCGCGACGACCAGAAACGCGCGCACTCCCGATCCCTGCTCGCCGCTCACTCTTCAGTGCTCACAGTTCGATGCTCGCTCTCTGTTCGTGCCCCTCGGCCGGCCGCGGCCGTCCGACCACAGGCTACTGCGGCCCCTCGTCGACCACACGATCGATCAACGCGGTGACGGCCTCCCGATCGAACTCGCTGTCGTTGACCACCAGAGTATCGGTGGGGGCCGACAGGTCGGTCGGCAGCCGCCCGGTCCGCGCCGCCAGCTCCTCGTCGTCGCAATCGCGGGTGAGCCACAGGAAGTACTCGACATTTCCCGACGGACCCGGGAGCGGTGATGCACCAGCGTCACGGATCCTCAATCCGAGCGCCGCCGCCCAGATCGCCACCGCGAACACCGCCTCTTTCCGCAGCCGGGGATCGCGGACCACGCCGCCGGCCCCGACGCGGTCTTTGCCGACCTCGAACTGCGGTTTAATCATGGGCACGATGTCGCCGCCCGTCTTGGTGCACGCGGCCAGCGCCGACAGCACCAGTCGCAGCGAGATGAACGAGAGGTCGGACACGGTCAGGTCCGCCGGACCTCCGATCACCTCGGGGGTCAGCGAACGCACGTTGGTCCGATCGAAGACGTGGACGCGCTCGTCGGACCGGAGTCGCCAGACCAACTGCCCGTAGCCGACGTCGACGGCGAGCACCTCGGCCGCTCCGCGGGCGAGCAACACGTCGGTGAAACCTCCAGTCGAAGCGCCGGCGTCGAGACACCGCCGGCCGGCCACCGTCAGACCGCCGGGTTCGAAGGCGTCGAGCGCGCCGATCAGTTTGTGCGCGCCGCGCGAGGCCCACTGCTCAACGGGCGCCTTGACCACGATGGGAGTGTCCTTCGCGACGTTGGTCGCCGGCTTCGTCGCCGGCGTGCCGTTCACGAGCACCTCGCCACCGGCGATGAGCGCGCTGGCGTGCTCGCGCGACCGCGCCAAACCGCGGCGCACCAGCTCCGCGTCGAGACGTGTCCTAGGCGCCATCGGTCACGCGTGATCGATGGCCGCCAGCGCGTCGGCCAGCACGCGATGCGCGCGTTCGAGCAGATCGGCCTGCCGGTCCAGCGCCGCGAGCTGCTGCGCCGAGACCGGCGAGCCGTCCTCGGCCTCGGCCACCTGGCGCGACACCTCGTCGAGCTTCTCCAGCATCTCGTTGATGGCCGTCACGACGTCGTCGGGGGAAACCGACGCCCCCGGTGCCGAGGCGGACAGATGTGCGCCGGGCTTCGGCGCATCAGGCTGTGTGGGATTAGTCATGATCTCACCACGCTATCCGACGCCGAGTTCGCGCAGCAGCGCGGCCACGGCGGCATTCGCCGAGGTCACCGATAGTCGCGAGATCGTCTCGCCGTCGAGCCGCCGAGCCCAGACGGCATCCACCAACGCGGGAATCGCCGACGCGGGATCGGCGTCGCCGTCAATGGTGACGGTCGTTTCGCTGAACGCCACGGTCCACGGATGCTGAGCGGCGATGACGCTCGCATCGGTCGGAGCCTGCAGTGCGTTCAGCGCCGGGGCGATGTGCGTAGGGCGACGGGCGGCCGGGGCAGCCAATGCGTCGCGCAGCGAACTCACCCCGGTGAGAACCATGAGGCTGTCGGCGCCGACGGCGTTCGCGCCCTCGATATCGGTGTCGAGACGATCACCGACGATGAGCGGCCTCGTCGACCGCGCGCTCTCGATGGCGTCCCGCAGCAGCGGTTGCGCGGGCTTTCCCGCGACGACGGGGGTCGCTTTGGTGGCCGAAGCCACGGCGGCGACCATGGACCCGTTGCCGATCAACAGCCCGCGCTCGCTGGGCAGCGTCGTGTCCACGTTGGTGGCGACCCACAACGCACCGGAGGCGATCGCGAGCGCCGCTTCCGACAGTGCCGCCCAGTCGCTGTACGGCGAATGCCCCTGGATCACGGCCGTCGGAGCGTCGTCCGCGCTGCGCGTGGGGACCAAACCCAGCTCGGCGACCTCTGCGGCCAGCCCGTCCGTGCCGACGACGAGGACGGTCGAGCCCGCCGGAACACGTTGAGCTACGACGCGTGCGCCGGCCTGTGCACTGGTCACCACCTGATCCGGCGTCGCGTCGAAGCCCAGTTCGCGCAGGTGACCAGCGACCTCGGCCGGTCGGCGGCTGGCGTTGTTGGTCACGTAGCGGACCGCAGACGGCTCCAGCGCCGCCACGGCGTCGATCGCCCCGGGAATCGGAGAATGACCGGCGAACACCGTGCCGTCGAGGTCGAGGAGCAGTGCGTCGTACCCGGAGGCCAATGTGGGCACAGTCGGCACAGAACTGGGCACGCTCGGCGCAGAACTGGGCACGCTCGGCACAGAACTGGGCACAGTCGGCGAGATCTCGGGCACGGTCGGCGAGATTTCGGGCACAGTCGGCGCGGGACTGGGCACAGTCGGCGAAATTTCGGGCACAGTCGGCGCGGAACTGGGCACGGTCGGCGGAATCTCGGGCACGGCGTCGTCGTCGGCCAGTTCTACGAGGCGCAGTTCGGCGTCGGTCAGGTCGTCGACATCGGCGGCAGCGGCGTTCATGAACCAGGTGAGGGCATCGTCGCGGCGGCCGGCCGCGAGAAGAGACTCGGCGTAGGCGTAGAAGAGCCTCGCCGCGTCTGGGCCGGTCTGCCCCGGCGTGAGGTCGGCCCGCTGAAGAGTGACGACGGCTTTGTCCGCCTCGCCGAGGTCGAGCCGTGCACCGGCCTCGACGATCAGCATCTCGATCCGGTCGCTTTCGTCGAGTGCTCGCGCCTCTTCGCCCCGGGCGATCTCGATGGCTCGCTCCGGCCGGCCGACTCCGCGTTCGCAGTCGGCGATGAGCGGGAGCAGCGCCGTGCCGCCGATGATCCGGCGCGCTGCCCGCAGCTCGCTGAGCGCCTCCTGCCATTCACCGGCGTGATAGGCGGCGATACCAGCCGTCTCGCGCACTACGCCGATCCGGCTCGCGCGGCCGCGGGCTGCCCGAGCGTGTGCCAGGGCGAGAGCAGGGTCTTCGTCGGCGAGGCGGCCGACCATCACCAGATGACGGGCCACCGCGTCGGCATTCGCTTTGTCGAGGGTGCGCAGGTCGCGACGTACCGCCGCGTCGAGATCCGACGCCTGAACATCCTCGGGGAGGGCCGGATCGTCGGGCCGCACCCGACCGCGGGCGGCCGCCGGCCTCGTTCCGCTGCCGTCGCGGCCCGTGCCACCGTGTCGCGTGTTCGCGCGGCGGTCGCTGCCGTACCGATCACCGCCGCGGCGCTCACCGCGGTTCCGGTCGTCGCGGTCGTGGCCGCGCCGAGCGCTGCCGGAACGATTGTCCGACTGAGAGCCACCCGGGCGACCGCCCCCGCGGCTCGGCCTGTTCTCCCCTGCGTTCATATACCCACTATTCCGTTCACGTCGACTGCCCGCCCACACTACCGGGTAGCGGGTCCGATCAGAGAAATGATTCAGGCCCCACACGAGGCGTGTGGGGCCTGAATCCAAAC
>NZ_BAEE01000010.1 GCF_000241265.1 Gordonia araii NBRC 100433 | reverse complement strand
TGGTCTCGATACACCCGCTCCTCCGTCACGGCCACTCGACCACCCAACAACCACCCCAACCCACCCGCCAGGGTCTCGATACAACCCCTCGCACGCTCGGGATCCACTCGACCACCCAAGCAAGCCACCCGGCCCTATTAGGTGATCGAGTGCCCGAGGAGCGCAGCGACTCGGGCGTATCGAGATCACCCCAACCCAACAACCAAACCCAAGACCTGCACCTCACCCGTGAGGACCGCACACGTTGTTTGAGAACCCCATACAGGAAACCGTCGGGAGACAGGTCAGGCCGGCCGCACAACCAGTGCGGCCGGCCCGACCTCCCCAGGCTCTATTGCGCCGGGCCCGTCTCCTGCGCCAGATAGGCGGCGAGGTTGGCGAGCGACGAGGCCATGCCGGCTTCGTGGTCGCGCCGCGAGATTCCCGACGGCACGTCGTCGGCACGGAACTCGACGCGCGTCCCGGCGCCGACGGGAGTCACACTCCACGTCATCGTCATCGTGCCGCCGAAGGCCGGGTCGTCGGAGTCGAAGTCGACGGCCTGGACCACCCGTTCGCCGGGCGCGATCTCGGCGAAGCGCGCCTCGACGACGTCGGCATCGCTACCCGACTTACCACCTCCCGGCGCGCGTCGTAGCGATCGAAGCGACCAGTCATCCCGGTCGGCGGCAACCACCACGTCAACGCGACCGGATCGACAAGTGCCGCAAAGACCTTCGCCGAATCGGCGTCGACGACCAGCGACGCCACGTCGCTTCGGCCCATATGATCACCTGGCTCCCGGCACGGGCACTAGTCCTGGATGCGCGCGAACGGACGCTCCGCCTCAAGCTGGTACGCGAGTTCGAGCAGCGTCTGCTCCTGCCCGACGTCGGCGGCGAAATGCAGACCGATCGGCAAACCGTCCTTGGTCTGCGCGAGCGGCAGACTGATCGCCGGGGTGCCCGAAGTGTTGTTCGCGGGGGTGAACGTCACGTACTGCACTAGTCGCTCAAAGACCTCGTCGAAATCGCCGCCCGGGTCGAGGAACCCGATCTTCGGGGTCGTGTGCCCCAGCGTCGGCGAGTACACCACGTCGAACTGGTCGAACAACGCCCGGAACTGCTTCGTCGACTTCCGCAAGCCCAATAGGACGCCGGGGGTGGCCCAGAATCGCCGTAGGAACTGCTTCGACAACCCGACGGTGAACGGGTCGAGCTTCGACCGGTCGAAACCCTTGTCGATCAGCCGCTTCCCGAAATGGTCGAGGCTAAACGCGAGCAGCGACCAGTAGTCCGTGAACTGCCGCACGTAGCTGCGCTCGACCGGCAGGGGGACGCGGTCGATCATGTGACCCTGCGCCGCCAGCACCTCGGCCACCGCTTCCAGCGCGACCGAAGTCTCCGGGTCCAGCAACCCGCCGGTGATCGGCTCGGCGATCAGCGCGATCCGCAGCCGACGACCACTCGGCCCCTCCACCAAGCCCAGGTCCGGCATGCCCTTGGCCGGCGCGTACCGCTGCGTGTCTGCGATGAAATGAGCCGTGTCGCGCACCGACCGCGAGACGACGCCGTTGGAGATCAGGTCGATCGGCAGCGATTCGCCTTCGGCGGACGCCAGCACCCGATCACGACTGGGCTTCAGTCCGACGAGTCCGCACGCGGCGGCCGGAATCCGGATCGATCCGCCGCCGTCGTTTGCGTGCGCGATCGGGAGCGCACCCGCCGCCACGAGTGCGGCCGCGCCGCCCGACGACGCGCCGGCCGAATACTCCGTGTTCCACGGGTTGCGCGTGGGCGGCCGGTCGACGAACTCGGTCGTCGCGGTCAACCCGAACGCCGGCAGCGTGGTCGCGCCGAGGATGTTGACGCCGGACGCGAGCAACTGGTCGGTGAATTTCTCGTTCGTCGTCGCCGGCGTCGGCGGCACCGCCGCCGACCCGTGCATCGTCGGTATCCCGTCGACGATCGTGTTGTTCTTGATCATCGACGGCACGCCGCGCAGCGAACCGTCCGGGAAGTCGCCGGCGGCAGCCCGGGCGAGGCCGTGTTCCCGGTCGTCGAACGCCACCGCGTTCAACTGCGGCTCGACCGCGTCGATCCGGGCCAGCGCGGCCAGCGCCGCCTCTTCGGCCGAAAACTCCCCCGTGCGAATCGCCGTCGCGACACCGACGGCGTCCAGTTCCCCCAGGCAATCGCCGGTAAACGCATGCACTTTCGTCATGGCTGCCGACGCTACACGGCCTGTGCCTACGATCGAGGTGTTCACCACACTGCCGACCGCAACCGGAGTATCAAAGAACCATGCAGCTGAAACTCTCCGCCGACGAAGTCGCCTTCCGCGATGAGATGCGAACGTTCTTCACCACTAAGATTCCCGCCGAGATCCGGGAGCGCGCCGCCAACGGCGAACTGAAGTACCCGGACGACATCGTCACCACGATGCAGATCCTCGACGACGCCGGCCTGTGCGTCCCGAACTGGCCGACCGAATGGGGCGGCCAGGACTGGACGCCCATCCAGCACCACATCTGGCGCGAGGAGTTGGCCCTGGCGTCGGTACCCGACCCGCTGCCGTTCAACTCGGCGATGGTCGGCCCGGTGATCGCCGAGTTCGGCTCCCAGGCCCAGAAGGAACGCTTCCTGCCCCCGACCGCGAACTGCGGGATCTGGTGGTGCCAGGGCTTCTCGGAACCGGAGGCCGGGTCCGACCTCGCCTCGCTGAAGACCCGCGCGGTGCGCGACGGCGACGAATGGGTCGTCAACGGCCAGAAGACGTGGACCACCCTCGGCCAATACGCCGACTGGATCTTCGCCCTCGTCCGCACCAACCCCGACGCCCCCAAACGCCAGCAGGGCATCAGCTTCCTGCTGATCGAGATGAACACCCCGGGCATCGAGGTCCGGCCGATCCAGCTGATCGACGGCGGCTACGAGGTCAACGAGGTCTTCTTCAACGACGTCCGGGTCCCCGCCGACCAGCTCGTCGGCGAGGAGAACGCCGGCTGGTCCTACGCCAAGTTCCTCCTCGGCAACGAGCGCACCGGCGTCGCCCGCGTCGGCAACACGAAGGTCGCCCTCTCCCGCGCCAAGAAGCTCGCCGCCGAGACCAAGACCGCCACCGGCACGCTGCTCGACGACCCGCTGTTCGCGGCGCGCCTCGCCGAACTCGAGAACGAACTCCTCGCCCTCGAACTCACCCAGCTGCGCGTCGTCGCCTCTTCCGCGGACGGCAAGCCGAACCCCGCGTCGAGCCTGCTCAAGCTGCGCGGCAGCGAGCTCCAGCAGGCGGCGACCGAGATCCTCGCCGACATCGCCGGGCCGGAATCGCTGGCGGTGGCACCGCCCGACCCGGACGCGGCGAACGGTTCGGCCGACATCGCCGCACCGTCCTGGGCGCAGCGCACCGTGCCGACCTACCTCAACTACCGCAAGGTCTCCATCTACAGCGGCAGCTCGGAAGTCCAGCGCCAGATCATCGACAAAGCCGTCCTCGGCCTCTAGGAGCACAAGAACCATGGACTTCGAATTCAACGACGAACAGATCATGCTGCGCGACACCGTTCGCGAAGTGCTGACCAAGGCCTACGACATCGAAACGCTGCGCACGGTGACCGACACCGAGCGCGGCTGGGACCCGAAGGTGTGGAAGTCGCTGGCCGACGTCGGCATCCTCGGCCTGACCATCGACGAGGAGGACGGCGGCATGGGCGCGGGGCCGGTCGAGTTGGCCGCGGTGCTCGGCGAGATCGGCCGCAGCCTCGCGCCGGAGCCGTACCTCAACGGCGTCGTGGTGCCGGCCGCGTTGATCTCGGCGACGGCCGACGGCGACACCCGCTCGGAACTTCTCGGCGGCCTCGCCTCCGGTGAACTGCTGATGGCTTTCGCGCACACCGAGGCCGGCGATCGTTGGCCGGCCGCGGCCGTCGCCACCACCGCCTCCGGTTCCGGCGACTCGGTGACGCTGAGCGGCACCAAGACGACCGTGCTCGCCGGTGACAGCGCGGACAAGCTCGTGGTCTCGGCCCGCGATTCCGGCGGCGAACTCGGCCTGTACATCGTCGACGCCGACGCATCGGGGGTCACGCGCACACCGTTCCGCACCCACGACCGCCGTCGCGGCGCGCAAATCGAGTTCGACGCGGCACCGGCCGCCCGGCTCGGGTCGGGCGACGCGGCAGACGCCATCCGCGCCGTCGACGTCACGACGCAGACGGCCCTGTGCGCCGAGGCGGTCGGCGCGATGGAACGCGCTCTCGAGCTCACCGTCGAATACCTGAAGACCCGCAAACAGTTCGGCGTCACCCTCTCCACCTTCGAGGCGCTGACCCACCGGGCCGCAGACATGTACGTCCTGCTCGAATTGGCCCGCAGCCTCAGCCGCTACGCCACCGCGAGCCTCGACGAGGGCACGGTCGACGAGACCATCGCCTCCCGCGCGAAACTGCAGATCTGCCGTTCGGCTCGCCAGATCGGCCAGGAGGCCATTCAGATGCACGGCGGCATCGGGATGACCGTCGAGTACCCGGTCGGTCACTACGTCAGCCGCCTCACCGCGATCTCGCACACGCTCGGCGATGCCGAAACCCATCTGTCCCACCTCGCCAACTCGATCACCAAATGGGACATGGTGTCGATAGGGTGAGCGCATGAAGAGTCTCTTCCTGGACAACCTCGCCGGGATCTCCGCGTACGGCCTGCTGGGCATCATCGTTCTGCTCGTCGGGTACTTCGCACTCGACGTGGTGACGCCCGGCCGCCTGCGCGACCTGCTGTGGCGCGAGAGCAATCAGAACGCAGTGCTGCTCACGTCGGGCTTCCTCATCTCGCTCGGCGTGGTCTACGCGGCCAGCGCCCGCGCCGGGTTCATGACCGACCAGCTCTGGCAGGGACTGCTCTTCGCCGCCCTCTACTCACTCGTCGCCATCGCCGTCATGTGCTTCTCCTTCGTACTGATCGACTGGCTGACGCCGGGACGACTGGGCGAGCTGCTGATGAGCGGCAACACCGCGGTCGTGTGGGTGAACATCGTCGTCTTCGTGACGCTGGGCGTATCCATGGGTGCGACGCTCTAACCGTTCCCAGTAGGGTGACCGGCAAACCGATACCGCCGGAGCCACGCAGACTCGGCGGGTGACGAAGGAGTTGAGTCATGGCAGAGGCAACGGAGCTGATGGAAGCCTCGACGGAGATCGCCGCGAGCCCCGAGACCGTGTGGTCGATCGTGTCCGATCTGCGGCGCATGGGCGAATGGAGCCCGCAGTGCCGCAAGATGTTCATCCGCGGCAACCCGGTCGGCGTCGGCACCCGCACGATCAACGTCAACCGCCGCGGCCCCCTGGTCTGGCCGACGAGGTCCAAGATCGTCCGGTTCGAGCCGAACAAGGCCATCGCCTGGCGCGTCGCCGACAACCACACCGTGTGGACCTACGAGATCACCCCCAAGGGCGACGGCGTCGTCCTCACCGAACGCCGTGACGCACCGGGCGGACAGGTCACCGCGATATCGAGCACCCTGGTGAACGCCTTCATGGGGGGCCGCGACGGCTTCGAGGCGGAACTGCGCGAAGGCATGGCCGAATCCCTCGGCAAGATCAAGCGCGCTGCCGAAGCCGCGACCTCGTAGCCGTGGCCAGACGCCCGCATTCCCCGGACCATCCGCCGTCGACGGGACTCGCCCACCTCGGCGATCTCGCCAAGCAGACGATCCCGCCGCTGCACCCCGCCGGCATCCCTTTCGTCGCCGCGCCCGCCGCCGTGGCGCTGCTGGGTCGCCGCCGCAAATGGATCTCGCGCCCCGCGTGGGCCCTCTCGGCGGCGTGCGCCGCCTTCTTCCGCCATCCGAGCCGCGTTCCGCCGGCGCAGCCCGGCGTGGTGGTCGCCGCCGCCGACGGCGAGGTGGCCCTCGTCGACACCGCGGTCCCACCCGCCGAGCTCGGCTTGGGAACCGCGGAGCTGCCCCGCGTCTCGACCTTCCTCTCGGTCTTCGACGTACACGTGCAGCGCGTGCCGATCTCCGGCACGGTGACCGCGCTTCAGCACACGCCGGGCGAATTCCTCTCGGCCGACCTGCCGGACGCCAGCAGCCGCAACGAGCGCACCTCGATGACGATCCGCACCGACTCCGGCGCTGATGTCGGCGTCGTGCAGATCGCAGGGCTGATCGCCCGGCGCATCGTCAACGACAGCGCCGTCGGTCAGCGCCTGTCCATCGGCGACACCTACGGACTCATCCGCTTCGGCTCGCGCGTCGACGTCTACTTCCCCGCGGGCACGACCCCGACGGTTCTGGTCGGCCAGCGCACCGTCGGGGCCGAGACACCGCTGGCGGTCCTGCCGT
>NZ_BAEE01000011.1 GCF_000241265.1 Gordonia araii NBRC 100433 | reverse complement strand
CCCTCCTGGGCGTGCCGGCTTCGCCGACCCGGTCGGCGGCGGAGTGCACCGCGACGGGCGGCCCGGCGATAGCCCGACCACCCCGGCGCGAGCGCCGGAAGGCCGCCCGGTCACGCAAGCGCCGGCGCGCCCCGCGCGCCCGTCGCCGGTGAGGCCGGACGCCCGCTCGGGACCTGCCTCGCAGGAGGCCCCGAGCGGGCGCGGTCAGCCGCCCTGCTCGAGTCGCCGAGCGATGGAGTCCAGGATGAGGCCCAGACCGAAGGAGTACTCGTCGCCGTACTGGAAGCTGCTGGCCATGATCGCCGCGGCCGACTCCACCAGGTACGGATAGTCGTCCATCGATGTTGCGGTCGTGAATTCTTCAACGAAGTCGTCGGCACTGTCGCTGAACGGGAGGTTCATCTCGGTGAGCACGAAGCCGTAGACGTAGGAATCGATGGCGGAGAACGCGTGTCGGGCCAGAGCGACCGAGAAGCCGTTGCGCCGCAGGCACCCGAGTACCGCGTCGTGATGGCGCAGCAGCGCGGGCCCCGGCGTCCGCCTCGATTCCACGAGGCCGAGCGCCCATGGGTGTGCAGCCAGGACCGATCGGGCCGAGTCGGCGCGGCGGACCATGCCGTCGCGCCATCCGTCGTCGTCGGCGGGGAGTTCGACCCGGGTGAAGATCCAGTCGACCATCCCGTCGAGCATGGCGTCCTTGTCGGCGACGTGGTGGTAGAGCGACATCGCCTCGACGCCGAGCTGCCGTCCGACGTTGCGCATGCTGACCTGCCCCAGCCCCCCGTCGTCGGCGACCGCGACCGCCGCGTCGATGATCTTCTCGCGGCTCAGCCCAACGCGTGCCACCTGCTCGTTCCCCTCCCCGGTTGCGGACTTACGTCCGTAAGGCTAGCATTCGACCCGTCAGACTTACACCCGTAAGGAGAAGCCATGATCGCCGCCGTCGCCGAAGAATATGGACCTCCCGAGGTTGTGAAGCTGCGCGACCTCCCCCTTCCCCGCATCTCCCCCACGGCAGTACTCGTCCGGGTCGACGCCGCCGCTGTCACCTCCGGCGACGCGCGCATCCGAGGCGCCAACTTCCCCGACGGCTTCGGCCGGGTATCGAGGCTCGTCTTCGGCCTGCGCAGGCCTCGACGACCGGTCCTGGGCGGGGTCTTCTCCGGCGTCGTCGAGGCCGTGGGCGCCAAGGTCGACGCGTTCGCGGTCGGCGACGAGGTGTGCGGCATGACGGGGGTGGCGATGGGCACTCATGCGCAGTACGTGGCCGCTCCGGCGAAGAAGCTGGCTCGCAAACCGGCGTCGGTGACACACGAGCAGGCCGCCGGTCTGTTGTTCGGCGGCGCCGCCGCTCTGCAGTTCCTCCGCGTCGCGCAGACCGGCCCGGGTAAGACCGTGTTGGTCAACGGAGCCTCGGGGGCGATCGGCACCAACGCCGTCCAGCTGGCCAAGCAGCTCGGCGCGCATGTCACCGCAGTGACCAGCGGGCGCAATGCCGCACTTGTCACCGACCTCGGGGCCGATGAGGTCATCGACTACACCGTCACCCCGTTGCCTCGCGTCGACCGCCGCTTCGACGTCGTCCTCGATACCGTCGGAGTACTGGACCGGCATTCGGCGCCGCGCCTGCTCACCGACGACGGGACCGCCATCCTCGCGGCCGCCAGCCTGAGCGACAACATCTTCGCGCGCGGGAAGGTCAAAGCCGGTGTCGCACCGGAACGTTCCGAGGACTTCGCACATCTTCTGGGACTGGTTGCCGACGGCACCCTCCGCGTCGTCCTCGACGAGGTACTCGATCTTCAGGACATCGCCGACGCCCACCGCCGGGTCGACTCCGGGCGCAAGGTCGGCAATGTGGTGGTCCGCTGCTGATCCGCCGGTACCGTGGGGTTATGGCACGCAAACAGTGGAGCAAAATGTCCCCGCGGTCCAAGGGCCTGGTGATCGGCGTCGCCGCCGTGGACGCCGGCCTGCGGGCGTGGGCGCTACGCGATCTCGGCAGCCGGTCGAAGGACGAGGTCAACGGCCCGAAGGCGCTGTGGTCGGGGGGTCTGGCCATGATCAGCTCGGCGGGCCTGTTCCCGCTGTTCTATCTCATCAAGGGACGCCGCCCACGGGCTACCGAGGATCAGGTCCCCGGAGTCGAGCCCTAAGCTGGCACCAGACGGCGTTCAACGCGACCGTTTGGAGAGGATAACGATGACTACCGCAGCAGACCTGCGCTCGGGATTGAGTGCCATTGCGGCCAATGAGCTTTTCGACTCCCTGCCCCCGGTCACCATCGACGAGATGATCGGTCGCTGGCACGGTTCGGAGGTCCCCACCGGCCACCAGATGGACGGACTGCTCGCCGTCAGCGGCTGGTACGGCAAGGAGTTCGTCGATGCCGACACCGTTCACCCGCTGCTCTTCGGTCAGCCGGGAGACCTGTACGCGGTGAATCCGCGGCTCATCCCGTTCAACACCCTCAATCGCCTGGGCACCAAGATGCCCCGCGTGCTGCCGCCCGGCGGCCAGACCGCGTTCAAGGCGATGCGCACCACCAAGCCCCGCGCCCGCCTGCGTCTCGTCGAGTTCCACGGCGCCACCAGCGCAGCGATGGTCTACGACGACATCCCGGTGATCGACCACTTCCGTCGACTCGACGAGAAGACGGTCCTCGGTGCGATGGACCAGCGCGGGTCGGACCAGACCTACTTCTTCCTGCTCGAGCGCGACTGAGCTGTCGCGACTGAGCTGTATGACGTCAGATCCGGCGCAGGCCGATCGTGGTGGCGACCGCATCGTCGGGAAGTAGCAGCCAGAGATCGAACCCGTCGTCGACGTCGGTCCGCAGGACGCGCACTTGCGTATCCGGCGGAACGGGGCGCAGGAACTCGATGACCGCGCGGTAAGGCGCCTCGAGCAGTTCCGGACGGGTGGCGAGGACCTCCTCGGCGACCTGCCAGTAAACGGTGTTGTTGACGTGCTTGAACTGGTCGAGATCGGTGGCGCGCAACCGGAACCCGGGCCCTTCGACGGTGCCTTCGCCCGGCTCGGCCGGGTTCATCGCCCGCCAGCGCAGGCGCTGCTCGTCGACGCCGCGGCTCAACGCCTCGAGCGCCTCGTCGCTGATCCGCGACGGCAGCCCCTGATCGTTGATCTTGATGCAGAAGGACTCGGTCTCCACCAGCCCGGCGGGCCGGTCGCCGGGGTTGAACGGCGACGCTTCGGGCAGCCCCGTCACCCGCTGGCGCATCGACACCCAGCGACTGGAGGTGGCCGAGCACCAGCGCTCGACGCGCGCGTCGCCGGGCCAGCTCAGTGGCTCGCGGACCTCGATCACGGTGCGCCGCAGGATCCAGAACGGGTCGCTGTCGAAGAACCCGGAGTCCTCGATCATGTCCTCGCCGATGTTCTGCAGGTATCGAGCGATGCCGTCGAGCCGGACCCGCATCCGGCCGTCGATGTCGCTGCCGCGCACCCGGTAGGTGGCCGTGTACGGCTCCTGCTCGACGGGGCAGTCCGCGAAAACGGGGGCGGTGGGCTCGGGTCTCACCGGCACGAGCCTACGCGCCGTCGAGCTCGCGCAGCAGCGCGCGAGTGCGGGCCCGAACCTGCTCGTCACGGTCGAAGACGATGCCGACGTACTCGTCGACACCCGCGTCGGCCAATTCGCGCAGACGCGCGGCGACCGTCTTCTCGTCGCCGATGATGGCTGCGTCGGCCGGGCCCGCGTAGCCCTCGCGGTCGAGCATCGTCCGGTAGGACGGGAGCGAGTCGTACATCCGGAACTGCCGGGCCGCGGTCTCCCGCGAGGTCTCGACGTCGTCGGTCACCGCGACCGGGAGGAAGGACACGGTGCGCACATCCGACGCGGAGCGGCCCGCCTCCTCGGCGGCGGCGCGCAGGCTCGGCACGATGTGGTCGCGCAACGTCTTCGGCCCGGTCATCCAGGTCACGGTGCCGCCCGTGCGCCGACCGGCCAGTGCCAGCATCTGCGGGCCGAGTGCGGCCAGGTACACCGGGGGCGCGGGCACCTCGCTGAGGGTCATGACCCCGCGCGTCGTCGTCAGCTCGCCTGCGGCATCGGCCATCTCACCGGCGAGCAGCGGCAGCAGGCCGTCGAGGTACTCCGACATGCGGCGCAGCGGGCGCTCGTACGGGATGCCCCACATGCCCTCGGAGACCACCTTGTGGGTCAGGCCGATGCCGAGGGTGAGCCGACCGCCGGTGATCGCGTTGACCGTGAGCGCCTGCTGGGCGAGCTTCATCGCGTGCTGCGTCTGGATCGGCAGCACGCCCGTGGCGAACTCGATCCGCGGAACTTCGCGGCCGGCGACGGCGAGCACCGTCAGCGCATCGCCGTCGTTGGGCATCTGCGTCGCCCAGATCCGTCGGAAGCCCTCCGACTCGAGGGTCACGAGGGTCGCGAGGTACTCGTCGAGGTGCAGGGTCTTGCGGCCGTCGACCGCGTGCATGATGGTGATCTCCACCCTGCCAACCTATCGGCGCCGCAGGCCCGCCCACAACAAGGCCCTCGAATCGCCGGAAGCACGACGACCCCGCCTCCGGTTACCGGAGGCGGGGTCGTCGCGTCGACTAGAGAGTCTCAGCTCACCAGCTGGACTTCTGCACGCCCGGCAGCTCGCCGGCGTGCGCCATCTCGCGCAGGCACACACGGCACAGGCCGAACTTGCGGTACACCGAGTGCGGGCGACCGCACTTGTTGCAGCGCGTGTAGGCGCGCACGGCGAACTTGGGCTTCTTGTTGGCCTTGTTGACCAGAGCCTTCTTTGCCATTGGTTATCCCTACCGTCAGTTCTTCGCGTTGTTGTCTTTGAACGGGAAGCCGAGCGCACGCAGGAGCGCACGACCCTCGTCGTCGTTGGTGGCCGACGTGACAACGGTGATGTCCATACCGCGCGGCCGATCGATCGAGTCGATGTTGATCTCGTGGAACATCGACTGCTCGTTGAGACCGAACGTGTAGTTGCCGTTGCCGTCGAACTGACGGTCGCTCAGGCCGCGGAAGTCGCGGATACGCGGGAGGGCGATCGACACCAGGCGGTCGAGGAACTCCCACATGCGGTCGCCGCGCAGCGTGACGCGCGCACCGATCGGCATACCCTCGCGGAGCTTGAACTGCGCGATCGACTTGCGGGCGCGACGGATCTCCGGCTTCTGGCCGGTGATCAGCTCGAGGTCGCTCACGGCGCCGTTGATGAGCTTGGAGTCGCGAGCGGCGTCACCGACGCCCATGTTCACGACGACCTTCACCACGCCCGGGATCTGCATGACGTTGACGTAGTCGAACTCCTTGTTCAGGGAGTCCTTGATCTCCTCGCGGTAGCGGAGCTTGAGGCGAGGCTGCACTTTTTCAGAGGTGGTCATCTCAGATGTCCTTCCCGTTCTTGCGGGAAATCCGGACGCGCTTGCCGGTCTCCTCGTCGGTCCGGTAGCCAACGCGGGTCGGGTTTCCGTCGGAGTCCACGACCATCACGTTCGACACGTGGATCGGGGCTTCCTGGGTCACGATGCCGCCGGAGGAGGCGCCGCGCTCGTCAGCGGAGGCGGCGGTGTGCTTCTTGATGCGGTTGACGCCCTCGACGAGGACTCGCTGCTGCCGCGGGAAGGCCTGAATGACCTTGCCCTTGGCGCCCTTGTCCTTGCCCGAGACGACGATCACGGTGTCGCCCTTGTGCACCTTCATGTCAGAGCACCTCCGGAGCCAGCGAAACGATCTTCATGAAGCGCTTGTCGCGCAGTTCGCGCCCGACCGGGCCGAAGATGCGGGTGCCGCGCGGGTCACTGTCACCCTTGAGGATGACGGCCGCGTTCTCGTCGAAGCGGATGTAGCTGCCGTCGGGACGACGACGCTCTTTGTTCGTGCGGACGATGACGGCCTTGACGACCTCGCCCTTCTTGATGTTGCCGCCGGGGATCGCGTCCTTGACGGTGGCGACGATGACGTCGCCGATGCCGGCGTATCGCCGCGATGAGCCGCCCAGCACACGGATGCACAAGATTTCCTTGGCTCCGGTGTTGTCGGCGACCCGCAGGCGAGATTCCTGCTGAATCACTCGGTTCTCCTGACCTGGATTATTTAGCCCGCCGGATTTCCGACCCGACGCGCACGGTCTGCTACCACCGGACATGCGCCTGCCTGGGGTTTTCCGGTTTCCCGGTCGACTCCAGTGGGTTCGCATGCCGACTCGCGACGCAGATGCGCCGCAGGCAACCGTCTAAGTGTAGGTGAACCTGCAGGTCGCAGCCAAATCGAGGATGCCCGAGCCCGGGGCGGCCGTCAGATTCACAGGTCTCGGACAGGTTACCGACTCGGCTACCGTGCGAAACGCCCGGTAACGTATGCCGTCGCGGGATCGGTAGTCCCCGCGAGACCCCAACCCCTTGGAGGAAGACACCGTGCGAGCACTCCGACTGATCGGCATCGTGCTGGCGGCCGCGATGGCGCTGACCCTCGGTGCCGCCCACGCGCACGCCGCACCGGTGTCCCGCATCGTCAGCACGTATGACGACGGCCCGCAGGAACACACGCTCATCGTCTACTCGGCGGCGATGCGACAGTCGTTCCCGGTGACGGTTCTCCTCCCCCGCGACAAGAGCAAGCCGCGTCCGGTTCTCTACCTGCTCAACGGAGCGGGCGGCGGCGAGGACTCCGCCACCTGGGCCGCCCGGACGAGCTACACGAAGTACTTCAAGAACAAGAACGTCTACGTGGTCACCCCGGTCGGCGGAGCGTTCAGCTACTACACCGACTGGGTCCGCCGCGACCCCGCGATCGGCAAGCCGATGTGGCAGACCTTCCTCACCAAGGAGCTGCCCCCGCTGATCGACGGGCACTTCAAGACGACGCGCCGCAACGCGATCGCCGGCATCTCCATGGCGGGAACGTCGGTCTTCAACCTCGCGATCGCCAAGCCCCGGCTCTACCGGTCGGTCGCGGCGTTCAGCGGCTGCGCGCGGACCAGCGATCCGCTGGGGCAGCAGTACATCAAGCTCGTCATCGACCGCGGTCAGGGCAACATCGCGAACATGTGGGGGCCGCTCGGCGGTCGCGGCTGGATCGCCAACGATCCGTACATCCAGGCGCCTCGGCTGCGCGGCACCAAGATCTACATGACCACCGGAACCGGTGCGCCGGGCAAGCACGAGAACCTGCAGAACAAGGGCATCGCCGGCGACCCCGGCACGCTGGCCAACCAGACGATCGTCGGCGGGCTGATCGAGTCCGCCGTCAACGTGTGCACGCAGGAGATGGCCCAGCGCCTGCGGTCGTTGCGCATCCCGTTCAAGCTCACGACCCGCCCGGGAGGCACCCATTCCTGGGGCTACTGGGAAGACGACCTGCACAGCACCTGGCCGAGCCTCGCCCGAGACCTCGGCACCCGCTGACCGGCGTCGGAGGGTCGACGGTTCTCGCCGCGGCCCGCGGTTCGATATGCGACGATAAGAACGAGAACACGTTCTAGTTTCTTGGAGTCGTCGTGCCCAATGCCCACCAGGTCCTCGGGACCACCGTCGAGATGCCGGTACGCATCCGCGACGCACGCTGCTTCGTCGCGGGCTTCAGCGCCTCGGCCGAGGCCGTACGTGACGCCATCGCGCCCACCGGGTTGACCCCCATGGTCATCAATCCGCGCAGTCTGGACCCACGGCGGTTCGGGCAGGCGCGCACGGTCGCCATGCTGGTCTTCGTGCAGTACATCGACGGGGACCTGGGCCCGTATCACGAGTTCGGCGTCTGCTTCCTCGTGAACGATCCCGATCAGCCCGCCGCGTCGGTCTTGCAGTCGATGCGATCCCTGGTTCGCGGCGACGCACGCGCCCTGATCCACCATCTGCCGGTCGACGGCGAGTTCACCCTGGCAGCCGGTCGCGGGATCTGGGGCTTCCCCAAGACGATGGCCGAGTTCGATGTCGACCACGATTCCTCGCGCAAGCACGGCGCCGTGCGCGCGGACGGGCACGAGATCGTCGACTTGACGATCACCCCGGGCATTCCGGTCCCCGACCAGTCCGGCGGCGCCACGCTGCAGGCGTACTCCCACCTCGACGGGGTTACGCGTCGGACCCCGTGGCAGCTCTCGGAGACGAGCGGAGTGCGCACCCGCATCGGCGGCGCGAAGCTGATTCTCGGCAGCCACCCGATCGCGGACGAACTGCGCGGCCTCGATCTCTCAAGCCACGCGCTGATGACCTCGTCGGTCTCTCGACTGCAAATGGAGTTCCAGGACGCAACCGTCTGCTGAGACGCCGACTGGGCACCTCACCTACGCCGACTGGGCACCCCACCCACGCCGACTGGGCACCCCACCCACGCCGACTGGGCACCCCACCCACGCCGACTGGGCACCCCACCCACGCCGAGTGAGCACTTGGCCGCGAGATTCCGGGCACGGTCGGCGGGATTCCGGGCACAGTCGGCGAGATTCCGGGCACGGTCGGCGAAAATGTGGGCACGGTCGGCGAAAATGTGGGCACGATCAGCGGTTCAGGCGGAGCAGTTCCAGCTGCGCGACCTCGACAGGCGTTGAGAAGACCAGCCGGTAGGCGGTCATCGGCTCGGGTGACCACCGCGTCGGATCGACCCGACCGTCGGCAGTGCCCGTCGGATCGACCCGACCGTCGGCAGTGCCCGTCGGATCGACCCGACCGTCGGCAGTGCCCGTCGGATCGACCGGACCGTCGGTGGTGTCCAGCGGCAGTCGTTGCGGCACCGCGAATACCCTCGTCTGTCGCTCCCACCGGAATCCTGCCCGCTGGGTGCTCAACGTCGACCACTCGCCGTCGGATCCTCGACCCTGCAAGCGCCATGAGTACTCGCCGGGTTCGACGACGGTGAGTGTGTAATGATCGACGACCGTCGGCGCGCCGAGGTCCCAGCCGACGTATCCTCCGTCGCCGAGGACAACCGATTCGGTCCCCGACGAATCGTCGAAGGCGTTGGCCGCGTCCGACCCACCCAACGCACGCTCGCCGGCGGCGGCGGGCACAGTCAGGTCGGTTGGCGGCATCGGCGCGGCACCCTCCGGTGTGAGCGACGGCGGTACCGTCCCGGCGGCCCACCCCGACGGCTCGGAGCCGAGTTCGAACTCGATGACCGCGCCGTCGACGAGGCGATCGCGCTCGATGGTGATGCGCTCCCATGGCTCGCCGTCGACGCGGACGGCCTGTATGTAGCAGCTCGACGCGGGTACCGGGGTATCGGCGGCGATACCGTCGCCGCGCGCGATGATGTCGAGCTTCGACCCGTTCTCCAGCGTCCACGTCAACCGGGGCAACGCCGGCGCGCATAGGACGAACTGCCCGCTCCCGATGGTCAGCGGATACAGTCCGGACACCGCGAACAGGTACCACGCCGACATCTCCCCGTTGTCCTCGTCGCCTGGGTAGCCCTGGCCCAGGTCGGACCCGACGAACAGCCGCTGCACGGCGTCGCGCACGATCGCCTGGGTCTTGGCGTGCGCGGTGCTGCCCGGGCGCGACGCGAAGGCGTACATGAACGGGATGTGGTGCGCCGGCTGGTTGGACAGCGCCAACATCCCCATCCGGGTGTCGCGCGCCTCGCGCATCTCGTGGATCACGACCGGGTAGCCGCCCATGAACTCCGGTCGCCCGGTCTCCGGTAGCGCCATGAACTCGTCGAGCTTCTCCTCCAGCTCAGCACGACCGCCGTACAGCTCGGCCAGACCCTGCCCGTCCTGCGGTGCCGTGAAGCGGGTGCCCCAGGCGTTGGTCTCGGTGTAGTCGGTTCCCCAGTTCCGCGGGTCGAACGGTCCCGACCGCCATCGTCCCGACGGCTCACGGCCGCGGAAGAATCCGGTCTCGGCGTCGAACATCAACGCATACCGTTGGGCGCGCGCGGCGAACCAGTCCGCGTTGGCGACGAACTCGGCGTGCCGCTCATGGTCGGGCAACCGCGCGGCGAGATAGGCCGAGAACGCGGCAATAGCGCCGTCGTTGATCGCCGCATCGATCGTCCACGACATTCCCTCGTGCGCCTCGGTGTCGGCGTATCCGGTGAACATCGAACGCTCCATGCCCTTGCGGCCGACGAAACGGCTCGGCGACGGGACAGTGGCGTTGCGCAGGCAGGAATCGTAGGCGTCGAGCAGGGAGAACTCACCGAACCCGGCCAGCCCGGCCACCGCCGCGTCGGAGAACACCGCGTCGCTGGACGTGCCGGTCATGATGTCGGCCGGCGCCGGCGCGGACCAGCGGCTCACCCACCCGCCGTCGCGGTAGTGCTCGACGAAGCCCTCGAGGAGTGCGCCGGTCAGCTTCGGCGCGATCAGTGTGCGCAACGGCCAGCTCGCCCGATACGAGTCCCAGAACCCGTCGGTGACGGTGAGCCGACCGTCGACGACGCGCCGTACCGTCGTCGACGGGGTGTCGTCGACGTCCTGCCGGTAGGCGAACGGCGATGCGAACTTCCAGCCGTCCTCGGTGAGCTCCGAGGCGGTATTCGGGTACAGGTGTACCCGGTAGAGGCTCGAATACAGCGACGTGAGCTGATCGCGTGTGGCGCCGTCGACGTCGAGGCGGCCCAGAAGCTCGTTCCACCGGTCGCGGGTGTGGGTTGCGATGGCATCGAAGGTTGCGGGGTCTCGATACACCCGCTCCTCCGTCGCGGGCACTCGACCACCCATTGGAGTCGCGGCCGGCTCTTGGTCCTCCGTCGCGGGCACTCGACCACCGATTGGAGTCGCCGGGTCTCGATCCCCTGCGGGCACTCGACCACCGATTGGAGTCGCCGGGTCTCGTTCCCCTGCGGGCACTCGACCACCCACGGAAGTCACGGAATCTCGATCCCTTGTCACGGCCAATTGACCACCCATAGCCGCTTCCCGGTCGGTCGCCAGGTTTCGCTTGGCCTGCTCGACGCTGATGTGCGAGGTGCCGATGGCGACGGTCACCGACCGGGCGTCGCCTCGCAGGCCGACGGTCAGCGCGCCGAGCACGGCCTCGCGCTCGTGGCCGGGAAACCGCGTCGCCGAGAGAACGCGACCGTCGACCTCGACGTGGACGTACGTGCGCGGCACGTGCGTCAGCCCGCCCGGGCCGTCGACGTAGCCGGTCGCGACGTACGGCTGGCCCGGCACGGGGTCCGGCAGATCGAGGTGGCCGTCGTTGTCGATCTGGTCGAAGACGAGCGAGCCGGTGTCGCCGCCGTAGGTCGCGCGCAACCAGATCGAGTGCGAGCCCGCGGTCAGCTCCGCACGGATCGGCGGGTGCACGCCGTCGTCGAGCACCACACCGTACAGATGCGGTCGATCGACTTCCTCGTCGTGCGAGAACGGCAACGCCCGATCGTCGCGATCGGGCTTGGGGTGCGACAACGGATGCGGAAACACCTGGAAGCTGCCTCTGTCCCCCATCCACGGCGACGGGATGTGCGAGGTCGCGAAGGCCTGCAGGAACGGGACGACCGACGCGTCGTCGGTCGATTCGTCCTGCGGGGGATTGGACACGACGCGACTCGCCTCGTGATACGAGTACGGCCAGCCCCGATTGCCGCCGTCGGTCATCGGAAGCCCGAAGACGAATCCGTGCGGGACCGCCACCAGCGGAGCACAGCCGCCGCGGGAGAAGCGATCCGACGAGAAGGTACCCCTCGTGGTCTTCACGAAGTCGACCGGGTCAACGGCCTCGGGCCGCTCTGCGACGACGTCGATCCGGTCGACGAAGCCGACCTGCCGGCGCGGTCCGGACCCCGCCTCGGCGCGGGCCGGGGCGAACGCGGTCAATTCGACCCGCTCGACGGTGCGCCCGTCGGCGCCGCGCAGGGAGACCGACCGCGACGACCACTGGTCGACCGAGAGCATCCGCGCGTCGTACTGCGATCGCGCGTCGATCGGCACGCCGAGCTGATCCGTCGGCCCGATATCGGAGAGCCGCGTCCCGTCGGTGAAGACGAGGTCGACGGCGACGGCGGTGGCGGCATATCCGTCGCGAACATCGGGCTCGTCGGCGTCGAACACGGGGAACACCGCGTAGCGCAGCACTCGGTCGGCCGGGATGGTGCGGCCTTCCAGCCCGGTCCCCGCGAGAACTGCCCGCCAGCGCTGCCCGGCGGATCCGCTGAAGCGGTATCCCCAGGGATGGGCGGAAGTCAGGCCGACGCCGGGCCGCGCGTTGACGGCATAGGACGGCCCGTCACCACGGATGAGATCATCGAGAACGAGGACTTCGGTCGGCTCAGGCCGACTGGTACTTGCCACGCGCTCCAGTTTGTCAGGCGCGGTCGGCGGCGGCCGAGTTACTAGCTGACGGCGCGCAGGTGGGTTCCGCCGGAGCTGTCCAGTTCACGGCCCAACCAGTCGATGACCTGTGAAACGGCTGCGCCGGTCTTCTCGCCCAGTTCGGCGACGGCGGGCATGGAGTTCACGATGCCGGCGACCAGCGACGCGTCGGCGCTCATGCCGTGACGGCTCATCACGTCGGCATAGGAGTCGATCGAATTGCCCAGCTCACCGTAGGAGACCGCCTTGCCTCCGAAGCGGACGGCGGTCAGGCGCGGCGTAGCCTGCGCACGAGTACTGACGTGGTCGATAACCTGCGTCATCATGGCGAACCCCGTATCCCTCACTGGGTGCGAAAGCTCCTCGAACTTTGCGCAACGCTCCAGGCAACTCCCAGAACATTCACAGTATGACATGTGTCGAGCGGATCAGCTACCCCAAACTGCCGATTTGCGGTAGATGAAAGCCGGGTCGGTTATCCAACCGAACCGCCGAGGTCACCATGTTGTGACCAACGGTAGGTAGCGGCACGGCCCTCATTCGCCCTTGGCGTCGGCTTCCATCGCCTCGATGAGGCTCTTGGGCCGCAGATCCGTCCAGTTCTCCTCGACGTAGGCCAAGCACGCCTCGCGGCTGTCCTCGCCGAAGACCTTCGTCCACCCGACCGGAATATCGGCGAACGTCGGCCACAGGGAGTGCTGGTTCTCGTCGTTGACCAGCACGAAGAAGCGGCCGTTCTCGTCGTCGAATGGGTTCGTCATCGGTTCTCTCCTTCTCCCGCGACCGTGGTCGCGAGGATCCATACAGTTCGATATCGGGGCTAGGTCGTGCGTCGTTTCACGTTGCTGCTTCGCCGTACTCGCGGCACGTCACGGTCCACGGCATCGAGCCCGCGCTGTAGCGCCGGTCCGACGACGGGGAGCGCATCGGCGTCGGCCATGCCGAGGTGGTGGGTGTCGACATCCACGTTAGCGATGCCACCGGTGACGTAGGGGCGCCAACTTGCCGCGACGGCGGCGGGATCGGGTTTGTCGGCGGTCGCGGTGAACACCTGCAGCGATCCGTCGAAGACGTCCGGCCGGTACTCGGCGCCGATCTGCGCGGAGTTGGCAAAGCTGTCCATCACGCGGTCCACCTGCCCCGCGTCGAGCAGCCCCATGCCGGCGATCTGCTGGCGAACCACGTCGGCGACCTCCTCCGGACTGCTCGCGGTGACGTCGTCGCCGAGGTCGAACAACTCGCGCCAGCCACCGAGGAGGTCGGCGGCGTCCGCCTCGGTGTGCGCGTCGACCTCCGGCGAGCCGTCGGTCGCGACATCGCCCCCGAGGGCGATCGAGTCCATCAGCCCCAGGTAGGCGACCGACTCCCCTGCGCGCTGCAACTCGACGGCGACGGCGTGGGCCAGATAGCCGCCGATCGACCAGCCGAGCAGGTGATAGGGCCCGTGGGGCGCCACGGCACGGATCTCCCGGGCGTAGCGGGCCGCCAGCTCCTCGACCGACGAGGCCTCCGGTTCGTCGAGGACGACATGCGGATCCTGCAGCCCGTAGATCGGCCGGTCCTCGATGTAGGGGGCGAATCCGCCGTAGAACCACGCCAACCCGCCGGCCGGGTGGATGCAGAAGATCGGCGGCCGGGAACCGTCGGCGCGCAGCGTGATCAGCACGTCGTTGGCGACCCCGGCAGCGCCGGTGAGTGCCGCGGCCACGCCGCGCGGCGTCGGATCGGCGAACAGCGTCGCCAGGGCGATGTCGGCGTCGGTCCGTTCCCGCAGCGCGCCGACCACCCGCGTCGCCGAGAGGGAGTTGCCGCCGGCGTCGAAGAAGCTCTGGACGACGCTGACCCGGTCGACGTCCAGCACCTCGGCGAACACGTCGGCGACGAGACGCTCGGTGGCATTGGCCGGCGCCTCGTAGCCCTCGGCGTCGTCCGGGAACTCCGGTATCGGCAGCCGTCGGCGATCCAGTTTGCCGATCACGGTAAGCGGGAGTTCATCGACGGTGACCAGCGCCGCCGGGACCATGTACGCCGGCAGACGCCGGCGCAGCGCGTCGAGCACCGCGCCGGTGTCGATCGTCGCGACGGTCTCGGGTACGAGGTACCCGACCAGTCGATCGCGGCCGTGCCGGTCGGCCACGCCGATGGTCACCGCCGACGAGATGCCGGGCTGGTCGGCCAGGGCCGCATCGATCTCCCCGAGTTCGACGCGTTGCCCGTTGATCTTCACCTGGTGGTCCGAGCGGCCGACGAACTCGAGCTGGGCCGGTTCGCCGACCCACCGCACGAGATCGCCCGTGCGGTACATCCGCTCGCCCGACCCGTCGGCGGCGTAGGGGTTGGCGACGAAGCGCGCCGCGGTGAGTCCGTGCTGGCCGTGATAGCCGCGCGCCAGCTTGTCACCGCACAGATACAGTTCGCCGACGACGCCGCGGCCGACCGGCCGTAGCCGCTCGTCGAGCACCAGGGCCGCCATGCCCGGAACCGGCCGGCCGATCCGGATGGGCTCGCCCGGGGCCAGGACCGCACCGGTCGCCGAGACGGTGGTCTCGGTGGGCCCGTAGCCGTTGAACATCTCACGGTCGGACGAGTCGGCCCATCGCGATACGACCTCGGGGGCCACCGCTTCACCAGCGGTGCCGAGATGCCGCAGCGAGACCACCCGGGCCGGATCCATCGTCGCCAGCACCGCCGGCGTGATCACCGCATGGGTAACGCCGTGCTCGACGATGACGTCGACCAGGGCATCGCCCGCGTAGACGTCGGCCGGTGCGACGACGAGGGTGAGCCCGAGCCCGAAGGCGGCGAACAGCTCGAAGAACGCGCCGTCGAAGCCGATGGCGGCGACCGCCAGGACGCGAGTATCGCCAGCCCCCGGCGATATCGATTCGGCCCGCTCGCCAGCTCCCGGTGCCGCCCCGGTCCACTCGCGATGCTGCTGGCTCAGCCTGGCCAGGCCGCGCTGACTCACGGCCACGGCCTTGGGCAGGCCGGTGGAGCCCGACGTGTAGACGAGATAGGCGAGCGAATCGACGTCCAGTCGGCCGCGCAGCTCGCCGCCGGCGACCGGCCCGTCGGAATGCCGCGCCAGCGCCCGCGGTGTGAGATCGGCCGAGGGGGTGATCGACGCGGTCGGCGCGGGGGCGAGGTCGCCGACGGTAACGATGCGATCCGCATCGGCGAAGTCGAACGCCGCCCGGTCGCGCGGGCGCACGACGATCAGCAGCGGGTTGGCATCGGCGACCATGTGGTGCAGGCGCTCGGGCGGGAGCGCGGGGTCCAGGGGCAGATAGGCGCCGCCCGCCTTGAGCACGGCCGTGATGAGCACCGCGGCCTCCAGCGAACGGGCCAGCCCGACGCCGACGACCGATTCTGGACCGGCCCCGCGTGCGATGAACTCGCGCGCCAAACGGTTGGTCAGTGCCTCGAAGGACGCGTAGTCGAGCGACCTGGTTCCCTCGATCACCGCCGGCCTCGCCGGGTCGAGCGTCCGGCGGGCGAAGATCTCGCGCGCGGTGGCCGGCTCGAGTCCACCGCGATCCCCGACCACCGGGACCAGCTCGGCCCGATCGGTCTCGTCGAGGACGTCCACGTCGGCTACGACGGCGGCCGGATCGTCGGTCATCGCGTCGAGCACGGTCAGGAACACGTCGCGGAATCCGGCGACGGTGACTTCGTCGAACAACGCCGTCGCATAGGTCAGCTCGCCGCGCAGCAGGCGGTCGGCGGCGGCGGGCGCCTCGGTGAACGCGGCATGGAGGTCGACCTTGGCGATCGGCGGCGCCTCGTCGATCACCTCGATCGACGACGGCCCCGTGGCGGTATCGTTCCGCACCTCCCCGGCGAGGTAGTTGATCCCGACCTGGAAAAGGGGCGCGTGCGCGGTGGATCGGTTCGGCGCCACGGCCTCGACCACCTGCTCGAAGGGCACGTCGGCGTGGCTGAACGCGTCCATCGCGACCTGGGCGACCTGACCGAGCAACTGTTCGGCGGTATCGGAGCCGCGGTGCTGGGTGCGCAACACGACCGTGTTGACGAACATGCCGATCAGCTCGTCCAGTTCGGCCTGGCCGCGACCGGCGACCGCCGCCCCGATCGCGACATCGTCGGTGCTCGCCAACCGCGAGACGGTCGCGGCCAGGGCGGCGTGCAGCACCATGAACGGCGTGGTTCCGGTGTGCCGCGCTATCCGGTGGACGGCCGCCGAGCGCCGCGGCCCGAACTCGAAGCGCAGCGCGGCACCGGACAGGTCGGCCACCGCCGGCCGACGCCGGTCGGCCGGGAGGTCGGTGACCTCCGGCAGCTCGGCGAGCTTCTCGGCCCAGTAGCGGGTCTGCCCGGCCAAAACCGAATCGTCGTCGGCCGGGTCGCCGAGCTGCTCGCGCTGCCAGATCGCATAGTCGGCGTACTGCACCGGCAGCGGCGTCCAACCCGGCTCCGACCCGCCGGTCCGTGCGACGTAGGCGGCGATCAGGTCTCTGGTGAAGACGGGCATCGACTCGGCATCGGAGGCGATGTGGTGGACGACGATCATCACGACGTGACCGTCGACATCGGCGGCGACGCGCGCTCGGATGGGCAGATCGACGGTCACGTCGAAGCCGCGGGAGCCCAGCTCCAGCGCCTCACCCGCCGACGCGACCACTGCCCAGTCGAGCTGGGAACGGGCCGTGCCGGCGTCGAGCACGCGCTGAACCGGTGCTCCGTCGACGGTCGGATAGACGGTCCGCAGCACCTCGTGGCGGGTGACGACGTCGCCGAGCGCGGCGTGCAGTGCGTCGGTGTCCACACCGCCGCGCACCCGCAGGGCCACCGGGATGTTGTAGGCCGGAGACGAGGTGTCGAACTGGTTGAGGAACCACATCCGCTGTTGCGCGTAGGCCAGCGGGACGAGTTCCGGTCGTGTCCCGGCCACCAGCGGGCCGCGCGCGATCGCACCCCCCGAACGGGCGGCGAGGTCGCGGACGGTGGGCGCCTCGAAAACGTCGCGCACGGTGACGCCGGTGTCGAGCGCCTCGGAGACGCGGGCCGCCACGCGCGTGGCCGACAGCGAGTTGCCGCCGATGTCGAAGAAGGAGTCGGTCGCGCCGACCTCGTCGACGCCGAGCACTTCGGCGAAGATCGCGGCGACGATCTCCTCGCGCGGTCCGACGGCCTCCACCGCCGCCGTCGGCAACGCCTCGGGCTTCGGCAGTGCCCGCCGGTCCAGTTTGCCGTTCGCCGTCAGCGGCAGCGCCGTGAGCGCGACGATCGCCGACGGGACCATGTAGGCGGGCAGCAGCCGCGCGGCGGCCTCGCGCACCGCTGCCGCGTCGACCGTGCCGTCGTCGGTGACGACGTATCCGACGAGCATCTCCCCGGCGCCCTCGCCGCTGATCACGACCGCGGCGTCGCGCACCGTTCCGACCGTGAGCAGCGCGGAGCGCACCTCCCCGAGTTCGATGCGGAAGCCGCGCAGCTGGACCTGCGAGTCGCCGCGGCCGAGGTACTCGATGTCGCCGCGTACCCGGCGTGCGAGGTCGCCGGTCCGGTAGAGGCGGCTGCCCACGGGGCCGAACGGGTTGGCCACGAATCGGGTGCCGGTGAGTCCCGGGCGGCCCAGATACCCCTGGGCGAGTTGCCCTCCGGCGACGTACATCTCGCCGACGACGCCGTCGGGGACCGGCTGCAGCCGGTCGTCGAGGATGTGGATGGCCAATGAGCGCAACGGCCGGCCGATGAGGCTGGCCTCCCCGCCGGTGACCGTCGCGGCGTCGAGCGGCCGGTAACTGACGTGCACGGTGGTCTCGGTGATCCCGTACATGTTGACCAGCGTCGCCGTATCGGCCGGGTTGTCGTCGAACCACTGGCGAACCAGGTCGAAGGGCAACTCCTCGCCGCCGAACACGACATGGCGCAGGGACAGCTCCGCCGGCCGTCGCCTACGGGCGAGCGCGAGCTGGGCGAACGCCGACGGTGTCTGGCTGAGGACGGTGACCGACTCGGCGGCCAGCAACTCCAGGAATTCGTCGGGCGAGCGGGCGACGTCGCGGTCGACGACGACGACCGATCCGCCGGTCAGTAGGGGGCCGAACATCTCCCACACCGAGAAGTCGAAGGCGTACGAGTGGAACATCGTCCATACGTCGTCGGAGGCGAACCCGAAGTCGGCCTGCGCGGTGTCCAGCAGGACGAGCACGTCACGATGGGTCACCTCGACGCCCTTGGGCTGGCCGGTCGATCCGGACGTGTAGATCACGTAGGCGCGGGCCGCCGACGGCAGCGCGACCGGATCCGGGAGCGGTGAGGCGTCCAGCAGCTCGTCCACGCGCAGCACGGCGACCGAACCCGGCATCGTCGACCACACCGGCAGGTCGGCGGTGTGCTCGTCCACGACGACAGCGCGCGGGTGCGCGTCGTCGACGATGTAGCGCAGCCGCTCGACCGGATTGGTCGTGTCCAACGGCAGGTAGGCGGCACCCGCTTTGAGAATCCCGAGGATCGTTGCTACCAGGTCGGTCGACCGCGACGTCGCGACGCCGACGAGGTCCCCCGGACGTGTGCCGCGCTCGACCAGGGCGGCGGCGATGGCGCTCGATGCCCGGTCGAGGTCGCGGTAGCGGAGTTCGGACGCACCGGCCCGCACCGCGGTCGCCGACGGGTTCGCGGCGACCGCCGCGGCGAATCGTTCGACCAGTGAGGAGTCGGCGTGCTCGGTGTCGGCGACCGGCGCCGTCTGCGCCGCCAGGTGCGCGCGCTCGGCGTCGGTGAGGATGAGGTGGTCGCCGACCGCCGCGTGCGGCGAACGCACCAGGGCCCCGAGCAGCGCGGTGAAGCGGCCGGCGATGGCGGCGGCCGTCTGCTCGTTGAAGAGGTCTGTCGCGTAGATCAATTGGCCCGCGTAGCCGTCGGTGCGCGCATCGACCGACAGTGCGAAGTTCAGGTCAACCTTGGCCGCGGTCGCGCCCGGATCGACGCCCCGGACCCGCAGCCCGCCCAGGTCGACGTCGACCGGATCGTTCTGCTCGAACGTGAAGAACACCTGGGTCAGCGGAGCGAAGGATTCCGAACGCACCGGGTTGAGTGCCTCGACGACGTGCTCGAACGGGACGTCGGCGTGTGACAAGGCGTCGACCACGACGCCCGACGCCTGGTCGACCAGCGCGTCGAAGGAGTCCCACGACTCGACTTCGGCCCGCAGCACGAGGGTGTTGACGAACATGCCGACCAGGGGTTCGAGTTCCCGCTGGCCGCGACCGGCCACCGGTATGCCGATCGCGACGTCGCTGGTACCCGACAGTCGGGCGACCAGCGCCGACACCGCCGCCTGGGTCACGGCGAACTCGGTGGTGCCGTGTGCCGCCGCGAGCTGGCGCGCCGCGGCGCGCACCTGGGCGTCGACGGTGAAGTCGACGGCCGCCCCGCGCATGCTGGCGACGGCCGGGCGGCGCCGGTCGGTCGGCAGGGTGATCACGTCGGGCAGTCCCGCGAGTTGGCCGGTCCAGTGCGCCAGCTGCTGGGCGGCCCGCGATTCGGGGTCGTCCGGGTCGCCCAGCACCCGTTGCTGCCACAGCGAGTAGTCGACGTAGTCGACCGGCAAGGGCGCGAAATCCGGCGACCGCCCGGCGGACCGGGCAAGGTAGGCGCGCACCAGGTCGTCGAGCAGCGGCGTCAGCGACTGACCGTCGGCGGCGATGTGGTGCAGCACCAGCACGACGATGTGATCGGTGGGCGCCAGCTCGATGACCGCGCCACGGATCGGAAGATCGGTCGAGACGTCGAATCCCCTGGTCACGATGTCGGCAGCGGTGGCGGTCGCCTCGTCGGGACTCGATGCGGCCAGCTCCAGCCAGTCCAGTTCGCCTGCCGCCCGCGCGGGATCGGCGATAACCGCGACGACCTCCCCGTCGGCGGTCTGGACGAAGCGGGTCCGCAGTGTTTCCTGGCGCGCCATCACGTCGGCCACGGCGGCGCGCATCGCGGCGACGTCCAGCCCTGCGCCCCCGGCGTCCGCGGTCAGGCGCACCGCCAACGGCACGTTGTAGCCCGCGGACGCACCGGGCGAGAACTGGTTGATGAACCACATCCGCCGCTGCGCGAACGACAGCGGGAGGGCGGGCGGGCGCGACTGGACCCGGGTCACCGTCGGCAGCGCCGCTTCGGTCGCCCGGGCGACCCGGGCGGCCAGCTCCCCGACCGTCGGCGCCTCGAAGACGTCCCTGACCCCGATCTCGACGCCGAGGACTTCGCCGACGCGCGACACCAGGCGCGTCGCCGACAACGAGTTGCCGCCCAGGTCGAAGAAGGAATCGGTCGATCCGACGCGGCTGACGCCGAGAAGGTCGGCGTACACGGCGGCGATCGCCTGCTCGGCCGTCGTCTGCGGTACGACGTGCTCGTCGGCCGCGGCGAACACCGGTGCGGGCAGCGCGGCGGTGTCCAGCTTGCCGACGGGGGTCATGGGCAACTCGTCGATGACGGTGATCGACGAGGGCACCATGTAGGCCGGCAGTCCGGCCGCGATCTCGGACCGGATGTCGTTCGGATCCAGGCCGGCCCCGCGCTCGGGTACGACATAGGCGGCCAGGGCCGTGACCCCGGTGCTTTCGCCCGTCGACTGCACACCCGTGTCGTTCACTCCCAGGACGACCGCGGCGGCGACCCCGGTGGCGCCGGTGAGTGCCGTCTCGATCTCGCCGACCTCGATCCGCAGGCCGCGCAACTTCACCTGGTGATCGCTGCGGCCGACGTAGTCGAGGATCAGCGCGCCGTCGTGATCGCGCATCCAGCGGACCACGTCGCCGGTCCGGTACATGCGCCGGCCCGCCCCACCGTGCGGGTCCGCGACGAACCGCTCGGCGGTCAGTGCGGATCGGCCGAGGTAGCCGCGGGCGAGACCGGGGCCCGACAGATACAGTTCTCCGCTCACGCCGACCGGGACCGGCATCAGCGAGGAATCCAGCACCAACAGCTCGACCCCGAGCACCGGGGCACCCAGCGGCACCCGCTCATCGGCCGCCCGCAGCGGTGCCGACAGCGTCGCGGCGATCGTCGCCTCGGTCGGCCCGTAGAGGTTCCGCAGCTCCAGGTGCGGGGCCCAGCGGTTGACCAGCGACTTCGAAATCGCCTCGCCGCCGGCGTAGAGCACTCGAAGCGAACCGGTGTTCGCCGGGTCCAACGAGGCGAGCACCGACGGAGTCAGGAACCCGTACTCGACGCGGTTGTCGACGATCCACCGCTCCAGTTCGGAACCGCCGACGACGGGGCCCGGTCGGTACATGAGGGTGGCCCGCGCGGTCGTGGCCACGAGGTAGTCGAAGACCGACACGTCGAAACTCGGCGAGACGAAGCCCAGCACCCGCGCGGCGCGGGGCACCGAGACGTCGCGGGCCGCGGCGGCGGCGAGGTTCGCGATGCCGGCGTGGCTCACCGCGACGCCCTTGGGCTTGCCGGTCGAGCCGGACGTGTAGATCACGTAGGCGAGGTTCTCGGCGGTGACCGGCCGCACTCGCTCGGCCGGGGCGATCGCCGACGACGACAGCCCGGCCAGCTCGCCGTCGAGTTCCGCGCCGAAGCGGACCCACCGGCACTCGCCGGCGTCTCCGTTGTCGTCGAGTCCGGCGGCGATCAGCCCGACGCGGGCGCCGCTGTCGTCGACCATGGTGCTGCGCCGCTGCGCCGGATAGTCCGGGTCGATCGGGACGTATCCGGCACCGGTCTTCGCCACCGCCCACACCGCGACCAGGAGTTCGGCCGATCGGGGGATCGCCAAGGCGACCAGGTCGTCCGCCCCGACGCCGCGACCGATCAGCCACCGCGCCAGCCGGTTGGAACGCTCGTCGATCTCGCCGTACGTCAACCGCTGCCCGTCTCCGTCGACGACGGCGAGCACGTCGGGCGCCTCTGCCGCCGCAGCGGCGAACAAGTCGGCCAAAACCACCGGCGCCACGCCCTGACCCGACCGCATGGGCAGCAGTTCGGCGCGCTCGGCGGCGTTGAGCAACGGTGCCGATCCGACGGGCCGTTCCGGCGATGCGGTGAAGCCAGCGAGGAGCGCTTCCAACCGGGCCGCGAACGCGGCGACGGTCTCGGCGGTGAACAGGTCGGTCGCGTACTCGATGCTCCCCCGCCACGGCTGGCCGTCTCGCGGATCGGTGACCACGCCGACGAGCAGGTCGACCTTCGCCGGCACCTCCCCCACGTCCAGCGGCGACAGCGACAGGCCGCCGGCCGTCTCGTCGCCCGGCTGGGGGCCGGCACCTTCTTCGACAGTCAGGAGGACTTGCGCGAACGGCGCGAACGCCTCCGAGCGGACCGGCGCCAGCTCGGTGACCAGGTACTCGAACGGAAGATGTGCGTGGGCGAACGCGTCGAGGTCGACGCGCCGCACCTCATCGACCAGTTCGGCGAAGCTCGCGCGCGGGTCGACCTCGGTGCGCAACACGAGCGTGTTGACGAACATGCCGACCACGTCGTCGAGTTCGCGCCGTCCCCGGCCGGCGATCGGGGTGCCGACGGCGACGTCGTCGGTGCCGGCCAATCGCGCGAGCAGCGCCGCCAGCGCGGCGTGCACGACCATGAACGGCGTCACCCGGTGCTCCCGGGCGAACCGGGTGACCGCGCCGGCGGTCGCGGCGGACAGCTCGAAATCGGTCCGGGCCCCGCGCATCGACGCGACCGGCGGGCGGGCGAAGTCGGTCGGCAGTTCCAGCAGATCCGGCGCCGCCTCGAGTGTTTTGCGCCAGAACTCCAGTTCCGCGCCGAGCACCGAGCCGGGATCGTCCGCGGCCCCCAGGACTTGTTCCTCCCACACGGCGACGTCGGCAACCTGGACCGGCAACGGCGACCACGTCGGCGCGGTGCCGGCGGCCCGGGCGAGGTAGGCGCCGATCAGGTCGCGCGCCAGCACCTGGCCGGCATGCCCGTCGCCCGCGATGTGGTGCACCACGACCAGCAGGACGTGTTCCGTGGCCGCCACCTGCCGCAGCCGGATCCGGATGGGCAGTTCCTCGGCGAGGTCGAAGCCGGTGCCGGCCGCGGTCGCCAGGGCTTCGTCATCCTCGACGACGCCCCAGTCGACCAGGTCGGCGGCGTCGTCGGCCGGCAACACGAGTTGGTAGGGCACGCCGTCGTGATCGGGGAACAGCGTGCGCAGCACTTCGTGCCGCGCCATGACGTCGTCGACGGCCGCCCGCAGCGCGTCGAGGTCCAGGTCTCCGCCGATCCTCAGCCCGATCGGAATGTTGTAGGTCGGCAGCGTCGGATCGAAGCGGTTGATGAACCACATCCGCCGTTGCGCGTTCGTCAGTGGGATGCGGTGCGGGCGGTGCTCGACCGCGGTCACCGGCGGCAGGGCCACCGGTGCGCCGCCGGCCATCCTGGCGACCAGGTCGCGGACCGTCGGCGCCTCGAAGACGTCGCGCACCGCGATGTCGGCACCGAGCGCGTCGCCGGCCCGCGCGGCCAGTTTGGTCGCCGAGAGCGAGTTGCCGCCCAGATCGAAGAACGATTCGGTGACGCTGACCCGCTCGACGCCCAGGACCTCGGCGAAGACGCCGGCCACCGCCGTCTCGTCGGGCGACGCGGGAGTGACGAACTCCGCGGCGACCGTCTCGAAATCCGGGGCGGGAAGCGCGTTGCGGTCCAGCTTTCCGGCCGTGTTCAGCACGACGTCGTCGAGTGCGACCCATACCGTCGGCACCATGTAGGACGGCAGCGACGCGGCCACAGAGGCCTTGACCGCCTCTGTGTCGACGGCCGGACCGCCGGCCGAGCTCACGTAGCCGACCAGGTGCTCGGTGCCGCCCGGGCCGGGGACCACCGTCGCGGCCGCGTGCACCACGCCGGGTGCCGCCGCGATCACCGACTCGATCTCGCCCAGCTCGATGCGCTGCCCGCGCAGCTTCACCTGGAAGTCGGTCCGGCCCAGGTATTCGAGTTCGCCGTGTCGAATGGGCCCGCTCGCTTCGCTCCCGGCGCCCGCGGTGTTCCATCGCACCAGATCGCCGGTGCGATACATCCGCTCGCCGGGCGCGCCGTATGGATTGGCGACGAAGCGCTCGGCGCTCAGGTCGCCGCGCGCCGCGTAGCCGCGGGCCAGTTGCACGCCGCCCAGGTACAGCTCGCCGGGAACGCCCGCCGGCACCGGCCGCAGCCGGGCATCCAGCACGAGGGCGGTCGAGTTCCACACCGGCTTGCCGATCGGGATGGCATCGCCGACCTCGCCGATCTTGGAGTAGGTGATCTCAACGGCGGCCTCGGTCGGGCCGTAGAGGTTCCAGAGGTCGACGTCGAGACGGTCGAGGACCTCCGCGGCCACGGCGGGCGGCAGCGCCTCGCCCGTCGCCGACACGTGGCGCAGGTCGGTCAGCCGAGCCATCTGCTCGTCGTCGACGACGTCGAGGAAGACCGCGAGCATCGACGGGACGAAGTGCACCGAGGTCACCCGCTCGGTCGCGATGAGGTCGGCCAGATAGCGCGGGTCGGCATGTCCGCCCGGGCGCGCGACGACGAGGGTGGCGCCGACGAGGAAGGGGGCGAACAGCTCGGTCACCGAACAGTCGAAGGTGTAGGGCGTCTTCTGCACGATCACGTCGTCGGCGTTCCACGCGATCTCGTCCAGCCCCCACCACAGGCGGTTGAGCACCGCGCGGTGGCTCAGCGTCACGCCCTTGGGCCGGCCGGTCGATCCCGAGGTGAACAGCGTGTACACGGCGTGGTCCGGTCGCAGCGGCGCACGGCGTTCGGCGTCGACGACCGGGGCGGCGGGGGCGGTGGCCGCGGTGGCGTCGAGCGGGTGGACGCGGGCTCCGCCCGCCGCGGCTGCCCTCGCGACGGGATGCGTCGTGTCGTCGGGCCGCACCAGCAGCAGTTTCGCGTCGACGGTGTCGAGCATGTACTCGACCCGCTCGGCCGGCGCCGTCGTGTCGATCGGCACGTACTGGCCGCCGGCGGCGATCACCCCGTGCAGCGCGACGAGCATCTCCACCGAACGCGGCATGCACACGGCCACCGCGTCCTCGGGCCCGACGCCGAGTGCGATCAACTCGCGGGCCAGGGTGTTCACCCGCGTCGAGAACTCGCCGTAGGAGACCGTTCGCCCCTCGAAGACCAGCGCGGTCGAATCGGGGGCGGCCGCGGCGCGCGCGGCCAGAATCTCGGGGATGAGGTCGTCCGCGACTTCCCGGTCCTCCCCGCGCGACCAGCGCTCGATCTCACTGCGCTCGGTGTCGTCGAGGACCGGCAGGTCGCCGACGGGCAGGTGAGGCTTCGCGACCAGTCCGGCGAGGAGGTCGACGAAGCGCCGCGCCAATCGCTGCGCGGTCTCGTCGTCGTACAGGTCGGTCGCATACGGCAGCTGCCCGGTCCAGCCGCCGGCACCGTCGGGCGCCAAAACGAAGGTCAGGTCGTTCTGCACGGCGGTGACCGGCGGGCGAACCGGTTCGACGACCAGTCCGGCGACGCCGCCCGCCCCGTCGCTGCCGGCGGCGAAGTTCTGGAAGGCGAGCTGGATCTGGAACAGCGGCGTGTGCGCCTCGGTCCGCGTCGGCGCGAGCGCCTCCACCAGGTATTCGAACGGCACCTCGGAGTTGTCCAGGGCCGCCGAATCCACCGCCCGCACGGCGCGCACCAGTTCCTCGCCGTCGCCGGCGAGATCGACCGGCGTGCGCAGGACCAGGGTGTTGACGAACATGCCGACGGTGCCCGCGGTCTCCGGGTCGCCGCGCCCGGCGACGGGGGTGCCGACCACGACGTCGGCGGTGCCGGCCAGCCGGGCGATGAGGGCGGCGAGCGCGGCGTGCACGACCATGAAGTCGGTGGCTCCGGTCGAGCGCGCGACGTCGCGCACTCCGTCGACGACCTCGGGCGGCACCGTGAAGTAGGTCGTGTCGCCGGCCATCGACGCCACCGGCGGACGGGCGCGGTCGCCGGGAATCTCGGTGACCTCGGGCAGACCGGACAGCGCGTCGAGCCAGTAGGCGTACTGCTTCGCCAACTCCGACTGCGGGTCGTCGAGTGAGCCGAGACGTTCGCGCTGGCGCAGCGCGACATCGGCGAACTGGACGGGCAGCGGCTGCCACTGCGGCGCCGTGCCCGCGGCCCGCGCCGCGTACGCGGTCATCACTTCGGTGCCGATCAGCCCCAGGGAGACACCGTCGGCGGCGATGTGGTGGACGACGGCCGCCAGCACCTGTTCGCCGCCCTCCGGCGCGGCGAACACCGCGATGCGGATGGGGATGTCACGGGTGACGTCGAAGGTCTGGCCGCAGAGGGCCGCCGTCGCGGCGATCGGATCGGCGACCGTGTGCCGGGCGTACCCGACCTCGGCCGCTGCGGTGTCGGCGTCGACGATCTCCTGACGCGCGCCGCCGTCGTCGGTCGCCGGGTAGCGGGTTCGCAGCACCTCGTGACGCTCGAGGACGTCGTGCACGGCCGCCGCCATGGCGGCGTCGTCGAGCGGCCCGAGCAGGCGCATGGCGAGCGGCAGGTTGAAGGCCGTCGTATCGGGGTCGAAGGTGTTGAGGAACCACATCCGCTGCTGGGCCAGCGAGAGCGGGAGTTCGGCGGACCGTTCGGCGACGGGCTGATCGTCGCGACCGGCGGACCCGTCCAGATCGAGGAGTGCGGCGAGAGCTGCCGGCGTCGGCGACTCGAACAGGACGCGCACCCCGACGCGGGTGCCGGTCAGTGCCGACAGGCGTCCAGCCAACTGGGTGGCGGTGAGCGAGTTGCCGCCGAGATCGAAGAAGTCGGCATCGGCGCTGACCTCGTCGAGGCCGAGCAGGTCGGCGAAGGTATCGGCGATCGCCGCCTCGGCCGGCGTCGACGGTGCGCGGAACGCCGCTTCGGCGGCGAACTCGGGTGACGGCAGCGCGTTGCGGTCCAGCTTTCCGGCCGTGTTGAGCACGATGTCGTCCAGCGGCACCCACAGCGTCGGCCGCATGTACTCCGGCAGCGCGTCGGCCACGGCAGCCTTGACGGTCCCCTCGTCGGCGCTCGCGGGGGCGTAGTAGCCGACCAGGTGCTCGGCGCCGCCGGGTGCGCTGACCACGGTGGCCGCGGCGTGCACCACCCCGGGTGCCCCGGCGATCGCCGATTCGATCTCGCCCAGTTCGATGCGCTGCCCCCGCAGCTTCACCTGGAAGTCCGTGCGGCCGAGGTACTCGAGGCGGTCGGCGGCCGAATCGTCGCCGGGAAGAATGCGCACCAGGTCGCCGGTGCGGTACAGCAGCGACCCCGGAGGTGTCGATTCCCCCGACGGCGTCGTCGTCCCGGCGAATGGATCGGCCACGAACCGCTCAGCGGTCAGATCTGGGCGGGCGGCATAGCCGCGGGCCAGCTGGACCCCGCCCAGATACAGTTCGCCGGGCATCCCCGGCGGGACCGGCCGCAGCTGCTCGTCGAGGACGTACGCCGTCGAGTTCCACACCGGCACACCGATGCCGATGCGATCGCCGACCGTCTCGACGGGTTCATAGGTGATTTCGATCGCCGCTTCGGTCGGCCCGTACAGGTTGTAGAACCGTGCCCCGGGGATCAGTTCGCGGGTGCGCGCGGCGACCGCGGGCGGCAGCGCCTCGCCGGTCGTGTAGATCCAGCGCAGACTCGCCAGCCCGTCGCGTACGCCGGGCACTCCCCCGACGATGTCGTTGAAGACCGAGAGCATCGACGGCACGAAGTGCATCGACGTCGCTCCGGTCGTGGCGACGAGGTCGGCGAGGTAGAGCGGATCGGCGTGTCCGCCGGGCTTCGCGATGACCAGCGCGGCCCCCACCAGGAACGGCGCGAACAGTTCGGGCACCGAGCAATCGAAGGTGTAGGGGGTCTTCTGCACGACGATGTCGTCGGCGCCCCACCCGAACTCGTCGTTGCCCCACAGCAGCCGGTTGACGACGGCCTCGTGCGACAGCGTCACGCCCTTGGGCCGGCCCGTCGAGCCGGAGGTGAACAGCGTGTACGCCGCGTGCGCCGGCCTCAGCGGGCTCCGGCGGTCGACGTCGGCGATCGGTGTATCCGCGGCCGCCTCGTCGACCGGCTCCCGCGCGTCCACGACCACCGTGCGCGCCGACGTTCCGCGCAGCGGTTCGATGTCCGCGTCGGTCGCCAGCGCCAGGGCCACGCCCGCCGTGTCGAGCATGTACTGGGTTCTTTCGGGGGGCGCTTCGGTGTCGATCGGCACGTATTGGCCACCGGCGGCCACGATGGCGTGCAGCGCGATCAACATCTCGACCGAACGCGGCATGCACACCGCGACCGCATCCTCCGGACCGACGCCGAGCGCGATCAGCTCACGGGCCAGGGTGTTCACCCGGGCCGCGAACTCGCGGTAGGTCACCTCTCGGTCGCCGAACCGCAGCGCCACGGCCGTCGGGGTTTTGGCCGCCTGCGCGGCGAGTCCGTCGGGCAGCGTGTCCCGCGAGATCTCCACCACGGGCCCGACGGCACGGTCCAGCGCCTCGCGGCGCAGCCCCTCCGACGCCGGGTCGATATCGCGCAGGCGCCGGTCCGGGTCGGCGACCATGGTCCGCAGGATCTCGAAGTAGACCTCGGCGAAGGCCCGGATCTGAGCGGCGCTGAACTCGCCCGGCAGGTACTTGAACGTGACGGCGACGTCGTCTGCGGCAACCGTTTCGTTCTGCTCGCCCGGCTCCCGACCCTGGATCGGCGCGGTGTAGAGGTTCAGCGGATAGTGCGTGGCGTCGACCATGTCGATGTCGCGCACGGCGAGGCCGTCGCCGGCCGGGGCCGCGTTCTCGAGGCTCTCGGCGTCGATCGGGTAGGACTCGTGCAGGGTCAGGGTGTCGAAGAGCACCTGCTCGCCGACGGCGCCAGCGATCTCGGCGAGGCTCACGTGCTGGTGGTCGAGGACGTCGACCTTCGCGCGCTGCATGCCGTCGACCAGCTCGGTGACGGTCTGATCGGGGTCGACGGTGACCGCGACCGGCAGCGTGTTGATGAACAGGCCGATCATCGTCTCGACCCCGTCGAGCTGCGCGGGCCGGCCGGAGACGGTCTCGCCGAAGCAGACGGTCGTGTTGCCGGTCAGCCGCGACAGGAACACCGCCCAGGCCGCCTGGAGAACCGTGCTGACGGTGACCTGCCGCTCGCGTCCCATCGCGGCGAGCCGTGCGGTCAGCTCCGGCCCGAGGTGCGAGCGCTCCTGCTCGGGCAAACCGTCGCGGTCGACTCCCGCACCGGTGCCCACGAGGGTCGGGCCGTCGAGTCCGGCCAGCGCGGTGCGCCATGCGGCGATACTCGTCGCCTGGTCGGTCGCGGCGATCTGCGCGAGATAGTCCGCGAAGTCGCCCTGCGCCCCCGGCCGCACATCGGCGCCGGGGATGGCCGGCCCGCCGGTCGCGTAGTAGCTCAGCAGGTCGGCCAGGACCAGCGGCCCCGACCAGCCGTCGAACAGGATGTGGTGGTTGGTCACCACGAGGCTGTCGCTCCCGGTGCCGCGCGCCAGGACGAATCTGATGACCGGCGGAGCGGCGAGATCGAACGGCCGTAGACGTTCCGCGCCGGCCAGCGCGTCCAGGGCGTCCGGATCGTCGGAAACGTCGCGGACCTCGACCGGCGGATCGACCTCGGACGGGATGACGGCGACCACCGTCCCGCTCGCCGCACGGACGAAGCCGGCCCGCAACGCGCGGTGGCGGGCGAGCACGTTGGCGATCGCCGAGCGCAACCGCGCCTCGTCGACCTTGCCCTCGAAACCGATGACCGCTTGCGTGGCGTAGACGTCGAGCCCGTCGGTCTCGTCGGCGACCAACTCGTGCTGGAAGTACAGGCCGCGCTGCAACGGCGACAACGACCAGACGGCCGCGCCCGGGTAACGCGCGGCCAGATCGTCGAGGTCGGCTTGGGTGATCTGCGCGCCCGGGACGTCCGACGGGCTCAGACCGACATCGCCAGCAGCCACGGACTCGACGATCGCTCGCAGCTCGTCGACCCAGCGTCGTCCGAGGTCTGCCGCCTCGTCCTCGTCGAGGACGGCGGGGTCGTAGCCGACATCGGCCGCCAGCTCTCGTCCACCGTCGCTCGCGACCGTGCTCACATTGACGGTCAACGCGTTGGCCGGGCGCATGCGCGCGCTGAGCGACGGGGGCAGCACCGGCCCGTCGGCGGCGGGGAGGAGTTCGTCAGCGAGATCCGGCGCGGTGTCGGCTCCGGCGGCCGCACCCGCGCCGAAGAAGTTGAACCCGATGCTCGGCAACGGCCGTTGCCGCAGCGGCGAATCCGCGCCGTAGCGCAGGACGCCGAATCCGGCACCGGCGTCGGGCTGACCGGCGAGTTCCTCCTTCGCCGCCTTCACCGCGTGGACCGCATCGTCGGCTGGATCGAGGAGCACCGGCGCGATGGTGGTGAACCACCCGACCGTGCGGGTGAGGTCGGCGCGACCCTCGCTGTGCGCGATCACCGCGTCGTCGCGCCCGTGGCGCTCGACCTGCACCGAGACCGGACGGTCGTCGACGATTCCGGCATCGCGCTGATAGCCGCGCACCGCGCGGGCCAGGGCCGCCAGCATGATCTCGGTGCTGCCCGTCGCGAAAGCCTCGGGAGCCGTGCCCAGCACGGCTTCGGTCACGTCCGCGGGCACCCGGATGTGCACCGTCCGCGCCGCGCTCATCGTCGGCCCCCCAAGTCAGTCGGTGTTTCCGGCAGTCGGTCCAGCCAGTAGCCGAGTTCGTCGGCACGCGCGGATGCCTCCTCGGCCACCGCGGTGAACCAGCCGCGCACCGAGGTCGCCTCGCCGCGGAGCTCGATCGGCCGCCCGTCGCGGTACTGACCCCACGCGGTGGCCAGGTCCTCGAAGAGGATAGGCCACGACACCGCGTCGACGGCCAGGTGGTGGATGGCCAGCACGACGCGTCCGTCGCCGCTCGGGTCGCGGAGCAGCACCGCCGCGACCAGCAGCCCGACTGTCGGATGCAGGTGGTCCAGCGCATCCGCGTGGGCCGAGCGTACGGCGTCGGCGAACGCTTCGCTCCCGACCGCGGAATCGACTACGCGATGCGAGGTCCACACGGCGTCGTCGGGTTCGGTCGACCCGGTTCGCAGGATCGCGGTGGCGAAGTCTTGGTCCAGCGTCGCGCTCAGCGCCGGATGGGTCTGCACGACCGCGGCCAGCACTGTCCGCAACCCCGACTCGTCGAGTCCTCGCGGCGCTCGCAGGACCATGGCCTGGGAGAAATCGGCGTAGTCACTCGGACCATCGGACTGCTCGATCATCCAGGCGACGATCGGCGGCAGCGGGACCTCGCCGTCGGCCCCGCCGGACGGTTCGGCCAGCGCCGCCACCGTCGCTTCCTCGGCGGCCGCCCGCGCCATCGCGCGCACGGTGCGGTACTCGAAGATTTCCCGCGGGGTCAGCGCCAGCCCGGCGGCCTTCGCGGCCGAGGCGAGCTGGATCGACATGATCGAGTCGCCGCCCAGCGCGAAGAAGGACTCGGTCACCGACACGTCGTCTCGCCCGAGCAGACCGGCCACGATTCCGGCCAGGGTGCGTTCCGCATCGGTGGCCGGCGCGACGAACTCGTTGGTCGTCCCACCGTCGGGCACCGGCAGGGCCTCCCGGTCGAGCTTGCCCGACGGGGTCAGCGGCAACTCCGGTATCTCGATCAGATGTGCGGGCACCATGTGGCCGGGCAGGCGGCGCGCCGCCGCTGCGGCGACGGAGTCGGTCTCCACCGAGGCGCTGCCGTCGCCGACGAGGTAGCCGACGAGACGCGTCGCCCCGCTCTCGTCGTCGACGCCCAGAACCACGGCCTGGCGCACGCCGGGCTGATCGGCGAGGACCGCCTCGATCTCGCCGAGTTCGACGCGCTGGCCGTTGATCTTTACCTGGTGGTCGGAGCGGCCGGCGAACTCGAGGTCGCCCGACGCCGTCATACGGACCAGGTCGCCGGTGGCGTACAGGCGGGACCCGCTCGCGTCACCCCCCGCGAAGGGGTTGGCGACGAAGCTGGTCGCGGTCAGACCCGGTCGTCCCAGATAGCCCCGGGCGAGGCCGTCGGCCTCCAGGTACAGCTCGCCGACCACGCCGGTCGGGACCGGATGCAGCCGCGCGTCTAGGACGTGGGCGGTGAAGCCGCCGATCGCGCGACCGATGGTCACCGGCTTTCCCGGGAGCAGGCGGCCCCTGGTGGCCCACACGGTCGTTTCCGACGGCCCGTAGAAGTTGAACAGCCGGCGTCCGCGCGCCGCCCAGCGCTCGACGAGTTCCGGCGGGCAGGCCTCGCCGGCCGTCGCCAGGTTGCGGACCGTCTCCGCCCGGCCCGGATCCAATGACGCGAGCACCGAGGGCGTGATCACCATGTCGGTGACCTCGCCGGCCTCGATGACCTCGTCGAGCGCAGGTCCCGCGTAGTCCTCGGCAGGTGCGATCACCAGCGTGTGCCCGGCGGCGACGGCCCAGATCATCTCGAAGAAGGAGGCGTCGAAACTCGGCGACGCGACGTGCAGCACGCGGGTATCCGGATCGTCGACGCGGCTGCCGGTCACCGCCCGGTGAGCGGCGACGAGGTCGGCGATGCCGGCGTTGCTGACCGCCACGGCCTTGGGCGTGCCGGTGGAGCCCGACGTGTAGATCAGGTACGCGAGGGTGTTCAGGTAGACCGAGCCGCGCCGATCTCCGTCGGCGACGGGGGCATCGCCCCCGCCGACGCTCGAATTCGGCCCGCTCGCTTCGCTTCCGGCGCCGGTGAGCAGCGCGGCCAGGTCGAGCCATTCACCGTCGGCGGCGTCGAGTGCTCCCTCCGCGGTGATGCCCAGCGCTGCGCGGCTGTCGTCGAGCATGTAGGCGATGCGCTGCTCGGGGTAGGCCGGGTCGATCGGCAGGTAGGCAGCGCCCGACTTGACGATCCCCCACACCGCGACGACGAAATCGATCGAGCGGACGATGCCGACGGCGACGACGTCCTCGGGACCGACCCCGCGGGCGATGAGAGCACGGGCGACGCGGTTCGTCCTGGACTCGAACTCGGCGTAGTCCAGCTGTGCGTCGCCGCAGATCAGCGCCGGATGCGACGGATCCAGGTCGCGGGAGGCAAGGATGTCGACGAGGGTGCCGGTTTCGCTCACCGGGTCTCGATACACCTGGCTCGCAGGCTCGCCAGGCACTCGACCTACCAGGTCTCGATACACCTGGCTCGCAGGCTCGCCAGGCACTCGACCTACCGGGTCTCGATACGGCCGCTCCTCCGTCGCGTCCACTCGACCACCCAAATGGGCGGCGGTCGCCCCTTCGGTGGTCGAGTCACCCAAATGGGCAGTGGTCGCCCCTTCGGTGGTCGAGTCACCCAAATGGGCGGTGGTCGCCCCTTCGGTGGTCGAGTCACCCAAATGGGCGGTGGTGGCCCCTTCGGTGGTCGAGTGCCGACGAGCGGAGCGAGTCGGTGTATCGAGACCACCCGGCCCAGGCCCTCGGCCCACCGGGTCTCGATACGGCCGCTCCTTCGTCGCGTCCACTCGACCACCCGAATGAGCGGACGTGGCCCCCTCAGTGGTCGAGCCCACGATGTCGATGTCGCCGACGGGTACCCCCGGATCGGCGATCGCGGCCGTGGCGATGCGCTGCCACACTTGCGCGAAGCGCCGGACGGTCGACTCGTCGAACAGGGCGGTGGCGTAGGAGAACTCGAGGTAGTTCTCGTCCCGTTCGCCGCCGGTGACGACGCTGAGCGTCAGGTCGACCTTCTCCTCGTCCACATCGGCCGGCAGCGGCTCGACCCGCACGCCGGCTCGCTCGAGCTCCACCGAACCCGACGGCTGCGCGGAGGCATCGGTGACGGCGAGGGCGATCTGGAACAGCGGCGCGTGCGCGGTGGACCGCTCGGGCGCGAGCGCCTCGACCAACTGCTCGAAGTGGACGGCGGCGTTGTCGAAGGCCTCGACGTCGACTCCGCGCACGTGCGCGAGCAACTCGTCGAGACGCATCCCGGCGTCCACGCGCGTACGCAACACGAGCGTGTTGACGAACATGCCGACCAGTCCGTGCAGCGCCGTCTCGGTGCGCCCGTCGATCGGGGTGCCGATGACCACGTCGTCGGTGGCCGCCATCCGTGCGACGAGCACCGACAGCAGCGCGTGATGGGTCATGAATGTCGTGACTCCGTGCCGCGCGGCCAGCTCGGCGAGCCCGGCGACCGTCGACTCGTCGATGGGTATGCGCAGGCGGGCGCCTCGCTGGTCGGCGACGGCCGGACGCGGACGATCCATGGGCAGGTTGGTGACGGCGGGCAGATCGGCCAGCCGTTCGCGCCAGTGGGCGAACTGGCGGGCCATCTCGGAATCGGGATCAGTGACGTCGCCCAGCACTTCGAGCTGCCACAGCACATAGTCCGCGTACTGCACCGGAAGCGGGGCCTGCCCGCTCGCTTCGCTCCCGGCGCCGGCGCGGCGCTGGTACGCGGCGACGAGATCGCCGACGAACACCGGCGCCGACTGCCCGTCGAACGCGATGTGGTGCACCACGACGAGCAGGTCGAGGATCGGTTCACCGTCCTCCGCATGCTGGTGCCATCGCACGCGAAGCGGTAGCTGTTCGCCGACGTCGAATCCCTGCCCGGCCGCCGCGAGCAGCTCCGCCGACGATCCGACGGCCGCGGCGTCCAGCCGGGCGCGCGCCGTGTCGGCGGCGAGGATCTCCTGGCGCGGCCCATCCGTCCCCGACGGGTACACCGTGCGCAAAACCTCGTGGCGGGCCATCACATCGCCCACCGCCTCGCGCAGCACGGCCGGGTCGAGTTCCCCGCGCAGCCGCACCGGGATGGGAATGTTGTAAGCGGCCGAGTCGGTGTCGAACTGGTTGAGGAACCACATGCGACGCTGGGTCGCCGAGAGCGGAAGCGGGGTCGGCCGGTCGCGGGGACCGAGCGGTGGGCTCGTGCGCCGGTCCCGGGCGCCCAGCAGACGGGCCAGCCCCGCGACCTCCGGCTCGTCGAAGAGGTCGCGCACGGTGACGTCGACGCCGAGCCGGTCCGCGAGCTGCGCGGCCGCCCGGGTGGCCGCCAACGACGTGCCGCCCAGGTCGAAGAACGAATCGCGGGCCCCGACGCGCCGGTCGGCGCCGGTGATAGCGGCGAACACCTCGGCGACCGCGTGTTCGGTCGGGGTGCCCGGCTCCTCGAACGGCGTCTGCGCGCCGAATTCCGGGGTCGGCAGTGCTGTGCGATCCAGCTTGCCGACCGCCGTGAGCGGCAGGGCGTCGAGGACTACGACAGCCGACGGGACCATGTAGGTGGGCAGATGCTCGCGGGCATGATCGACGATGAGCGCGGGTGCAGTCTCAACGTCGAGCGATGTGCCGACGACGTAGGTCACCAGCCGGGTGACGCCGTTCTGGTCGTCGTTGCCGACGGTGACCGTCGACGCGACTCCGGCGTAGGAGCCGATCACCGCGTCGATCTCGCCGAGTTCGACGCGCTGGCCGTTGACCTTCACCTGGAAGTCGTCGCGACCGGCGAACTCGAGCTGCCATTGCCCGCCCGCACTGCGCCATCGAACCAGGTCTCCCGTGGCATACATTCGCGATCCGGGCGGCCCGAAGGGGCACGCGACGAAGGTGCCCGCCGTCAGTCCCGGCCGTCCGAGGTAGCCGGCCGCCAGTTGGTCGCCGGCCAGGTACAGCTCGCCGACGACCCCGGGCAGGACCGGGCGCAGCCGCGCGTCGAGGACCATCGCGCCGATGCCGGCGACCGGGCGCCCGATGACGACGGGTTCGTCGGGGGCGGCCTCGGACACGGTGGCCCACACGGTCGTTTCGGTCGGTCCGTACAGGTTCATGAACCGGCGGCCGGTCCAGGACCGCACGAGTTCGGGAAGCAGCTCTTCGCCCGCCGTCGCGATGACCCGGAGGCCGGGCACACCGCTCGCCTCCACCGTGCGCAGCACCGACGGCGTGATCACGGCGTGAGTGACCGCACCGCCGGCGATGACGCCGGCGAGTTCGCGGCCGCCGAACACGTCGGCGGGCGACACCACCAGCGTGGCTCCGCCGAAGTAGGCCCATGCCATCTCGAAGAAGGCCGCGTCGAAACTCGGCGAGGCGACGTGCAGCACGCGCGGCTCGGCGACCTCCGTGCCGGTCAGCCCGCGCAGCGAGCCGACGAGGTTGGCGATGCCGCGATGGGTCACGGCCACGCCTTTGGGACGCCCGGTGGAGCCCGAGGTGAAGACGACGTAGGCGACGTCGTCGACCGTCGGCACGCGGACGAGTTCGGCATCGGAGACCGGGGTCGCGTCCTGTCGCGACAGCGCCTCGACGGTCTCGGCGGAGTCGACGGCGACCCACTCCCCCGGGGCCGAGAAGCCGGACTCGACCGTGCGCGTGAGGCCGAAGCGCACCTGCGCGTCGTCGAGCATTCCCGTCACTCGCGCCGACGGCAGGCGCGGGTCGACCGGCAGGTAGGCGGCCCCCGCCTTGAGCACGGCCCACGTGGCGGCGACCGAGTCGATCGATCGGCGCATCGCCACGGCGACCACATCGCCCGCGCCGATCCCGCGCTCGACCAGCAACCGGGCGAGGCGATTGGTCCGGGCCTCGAAGTCCGCATAGCTCACCGCGACATCGCCCTCGACGACGGCAGCGCGGGACGGGTCGGGCCCGACGGACGCGAGGAGTTCCCGGACCGTCGCCGGGGCGCTGGGCGCCGGCCCGTGCGCGGGCACCAGTTCGCCGCCGAGTCCCTCGGGCAACAACTCGACGTCACCGACCGGCATCGACGGGTCGGCGGTCATCGCGGACAGAATCGCCTGCCACGCCCCGGCGAACCCGGCGACCGTCTCCTCGTCGAAAAGCGCCGTCGCATAGGTGAACTCGGCCCTGATGGGCTCGCCGGCGTCCACGGATTCGCGGACGTCGACCGTGAGATCGACTTTCGCGGGCAGCGGCCCCGGGTCGATCTGCTCGACCGCGACGCCGTCGACCTCCAACGTCGTCGCGGTGTCCGCCGCGACGAGCACGTGGTTGAGGCCGATCTGGAACAGCGGCGAGTGCGACCGTGAACGCGCCGGGGCCAGCGCTTCGACGAGTTCCTCGAACGGCAGGTCGGCGTGGGCCATCGCTTCGACGTCGGTCGCCTTCACCGACGCCAAGACCTCGGCGGCGGTGTGCGACGGGTCGACGGCGGTTCGCAGGATCACCGTGTTGACGAACATGCCGACGAGCGCGTCGAGGGCACGATCGCCGCGCCCGGCGACCGCCGTGCCGACGACGACGTCACCCGAGCCGGTGAGCCGCGCGACGAGGACGGTCAGCGCCGCGTGCAACACCATGAAGACGGTCGTGCCGGTGTCCTCCGCGAGCCGGCGCAGGGAATTCACGGCGTCCGGGTCGATGGTCACCGTCAGCCGGCCGCCCGCGGGGTCGAACTCCGCGCCGCGCGGCCGGTCCATCGGCAGATCCGTGACCTCGGGCAAGCCGGCCAGGCGTTGGCGCCAATAATCCCATTGGCGGCCCAGCACCGATTCCGGTTCGTCGACCGCACCGAGGTTCTCGCGCTGCCACCGCGCGTAGTCGCCGTAGGTGACTTCGGGCTCCTCGCCCGGGCCACCGCCCCGCGCCCCGTAGGCCGCCAGCAGATCGCGTGCGAGGACCGGCATCGACTGGCCGTCGGCGGCGATGTGGTGTACGACGATCGCGACCACCGCGGAGTCCGGCCCTTCGCGTACGATCCGGACGCGGATCGGCAGGTCGCGGGTGAGGTCGAATCCGTCGGAGAATGCGGCGCGCGCCGCGTCGGCGGTGTCGACGACCGCCCAGTCCAGCCGCTGGTCCGCCACGTCGGCCGAGACGGGCTGCTGCCGGGGCCGACCATCGGAGTCGATCGGAAAGACGGTCCGCAGGACCGTCTGGCGCGTCATCACCCGCAGCAGCGCTGCGCGCAGCCGGTCGATGTCCACGGCGCCGCGCATCCGGAGCAGCACCGGGATGTTGTAGGCGCCCGAATCGGGGTCGTAGCGGTTGATGAACCAGATCCGTTGCTGCGCGTAGGTGAGCGGGATCGGGGTCTCGGCGGAGGAGCCGGGAGTGATGGGCGGCAGTGCGGGCGCCGTCGACTCGCCGACGACGGCCGCGAGGCCGCGAACGGTCGGGGCGTCGAAGAGGTCGGCGATGCCGATCCGGGTGTCGAAGGCGTGGCCGACCCGGGCGACGAGCTGGGCCGCCGACAGGGAGTTTCCGCCGAGGAGGAAGAAGGAGTCCGTCGCTCCGACGTCGTCGGTGCCGAGCAGTTCGGCGAAGATTCCCGCGATCGCGCTCTCCACCGGCCCCGCCGGCTCGACACGGCCGGCCCCGCCGGCCGCGATGGTCGGGGCGGGCAGCGCGCGGCGGTCGAGTTTGCCGACCGGGGTGAGCGGCAGGGTGCCGATGGGGGTGATCGTCGACGGCACCGCGTGCGCCGGCAGGTCGGCGGCGATCTGCTCTCGAACGCTGTCGATGTCGACCTCGGGCCCGGCGACGATGTAGGCGGCGAGTGCCGAGACGACGTTGTCCCCCGGCTCGGCGATCGCCCCGTCCGCACGCACGCCGACGACCACGGCCGCGGTGACACCGTCGGCCCGCGCGAGGGCCGCCTCGATCTCGCCCAGTTCGAGGCGCAGCCCGCGCAGTTTGATCTGGTCGTCGTTGCGGCCGTGGTAGCGCAGGACCAGCCGGTCTCGCGGATCGCCGCACCAGGTGACGAGGTCGCCGGTGCGGTACATGCGGCTGCCGGGGGTGTAGGGGTTGGCGACGAAGCGGTCGGCGGTCAGCCCCGGCCGTTCGAGGTAGCCGCGCGAGAGGGCGTTGCCGTAGACGTACAGCTCCCCGGGGAAGCCGTGCGGAACCGGACGCAGCCGGTCGTCGAGCACCATGAGCCCGACGCCGTCCAGCGGTTCGCCCAGGACGACCGGTTCTCGCGGCTGCAGGGGATCGCTGATGGTGATGCCGATCGTCGTCTCGGTGGGCCCGTAAAGGTTCTGCACGCGTCGGCCGGCCGACGCCCACTGCTCGACGAGAGACTCGGGAACCGCCTCGCCCCCGACGAACAGGGCGTGCAGCGATTCCCACACGTCCGGGTCGAGGGAGGCGACCACCGACGGGGTGAGGAATCCGTGCGTCACGGCCTTGCCCGCGACGACCCGCTCCAGCGCCTCGCCCCCGACGGCGTCGGCGGACCGATAGACAAGGGCGCCGCCGGAGATCGTCGCGAGCAGGTATTCGAGCACCGAGGCGTCGAAGCTCGGCGACGCGAAGCCGAGCACCCGGGCGCCCTCGCCCACGCCGGACCGTCGCGCCTCCTGGGTGGCGAAGTTGGCGAGCCCGCGGTGGGTGACCGCGACGCCCTTGGGGCGGCCGGTGGAGCCGGAGGTGAAGATGACGTAGGCCGTGTTGTCGACGCTCGTCGGCGGCAGGTCGGCTTTGGCCAGCGGCCCCGAGTCGGCAGCCCGGTAGCGGGTGACGAGATCCCCGCCGTCGATGCGGTGCCAGTCGCCGCCCGGGAGGCCGGGCAGACCGTCGGCGGCCGATGTCGTGAGACCGGTCTCGGCTCCGCAGTCCTCCAGCATCGCGGTCACCCGCGCCGGCGGGTAATCCGGATCGATCGGCACGTAGCCGCCGCCGGTTTTGGCGACGGCCCAGATCGCGATGAGCAATTCGACCGACCGGGGGATCGCGAGCGCGACGAGCACTTCCGGACCCACGCCGTCTTCCAGCAACACGCGCGCGAGACGGTTGGAGGCCTCGTCGAGCTTGCGATAGGTCATCGACGACGATCCGGCGATCACCGCGACGCGGCCGCGGTGCTTGCTCGCCGCCACTGCGAACAGGTCGCGCAGGAGTACCGGCTCGACGCCGGGCCGCAGTGGCGGCCCGGCCGGCGCATCGGGTGCGACCAGCGGCAGGTCCGCCACCCGGCGACCGTCGCCTTCGGCTACCGCCGCCAGCACCGACGTGACCGCGGCCGCGAAGGACGCTGCTTCGTCGCGGGAGAACAGGCTCGGCAGGTATTTGAGCGTCAGCGCGATATCGGCCACCCCGTCGCCGGTGTCCGGCGCCGCCGCCAGGGTCAGCGGGTAGTGCGTCGAGTCGCTCGCCGTCGCGTCGGCGATGTGCACGCCGAGCGCCTCGCCCGCGGCCGACAGCCCTCGCGCGTCGACGGGGTAGGACTCGTAGACGGTCAGCGTGTCGAATAGCGGCGAGCTTGCCTTCGGACCGGCGGCCGCCGCGGTGATCGCGGTGAGCGACAGGTGCTGGTGTTCGAGCACACCCGCCTTGCGGCGCCCGAGATCGCCCAGAGCGTCGAGGACAGTCGCGTCGCCGTCGACGGTGACCGCGACCGGCACCGTGTTGATGAGCAGGCCGATCATCGACTCGGCGCCCGCCAGCTCCGGCGGTCGGCCGGACACGGTCTCACCGAAAATCACCGTGTCGGCCCCGGTGAACCGGTGCAGCACCACGGCCCATGCGAACTGCAGCAGCGTCGCGGTGGTGATCTCATGCTCTCGCCCGAACCGGGTCAGCTTCGCGGTCGTCTCGGGCCCCAACGTGATGCGGTGGTCCACGCTGACCTCGTCGGGCCGCGGGGTCCGCGGTGCGACGAGAGTCGGCCCGGACACGTCGGCGAGGAACTCGCGCCACGCCTGCCGCGACGCCTCCTCGTCGCGGCCGGCCACCCATTCGAGGAAGTCGCGGTAGTCGGTCCGTTCACCGGTGTCCGCGCGGGCCGGGTCGGCGTAGGACGCGAACAGCTCGCCCAGGACGAGCGGACTCGACCATCCGTCGGCGAGCAGATGGTGATTGGTGATGACGAGCTTGCTTGCCTCGCCCGGAAGCAGTACGTGGACGAACCGGATCAGCGGCGAATGCGCGAGGTCGAACCGGGCGCACCCTTCGTCGCGAGCCACCTCGTCGGCGGCCGAGCGCGCCCGCTCGTCATCGATGTCGCGGAGGTCGACGGTGCGCCACGGGGCTTCGACGTGCGGCGCGACGACGGCGACTCCCTGCCCGTTCGCCGTGCGCCGGTAGGCCGATCGCAGCACGGCCGTGCGGTCCAGCAACTGTTGGGCGGCGGCGCGCAGGCGCTGGCCGTCGAGGTCGCCGCGCAATTCGACGACCGCCTGCATCAGGTACGGGTCGGTTCCGCCCGCGGACTCGGCGGCCAGTTCGGATTGGAAGAGCAGTCCGTGCTGCAGCGGTGACAGCGGCCAGATCTCGGCGCCCGGGTGAGCAGCGCGGATGGCGTCGATCTCGTCCTGGTCCAGGTCCAGTCCGGGCAGGTCCGACGGACTAGGCCCGGGATCCCGTTCGGATACCTCGTCGACGAGGTCGGCGAGGATCTGGCTCATCGATTCACCGAGGGCCGTGAGGGCCGCGGCGTCGAGGACGCGTTCCGGCGCCGCGAGGTCGATGGCGAATCGTCGGCCCGTCGGGTCGCTCACGGTGTTGACGTTCGCCGCGAGCGCCGGCGCGATCATCTCACCGGTGATCGTTCCGGGCAGCGCCGGCGCGTCCGCGACAGGTGCGAAGGCGATCTCGTCGACGCCGCCGGCCGCGGCGGCACCCGCGGTGGCCGCGCCGAGGTAGTTGAAGACGATCGGCGGCAGCGGCCGGTGCGCCAGATCCGGGTCGGCGCCCGGCCCCCAGCGCAACGGGCCGAAGCCGATCCCGTCGTCGGGCCGCGCGGCGACCGCCTCCTTGACGGCCTTGACGGCGCGCACGAGATCGTCCCGGAGCAGGTCGGCGGTGCCGACCGCCACCGGGGAGACGCTGGTGAACCAGCCGACGGTGCTCGACAGGTCGGCGCCCGGTGCGACCGACTCGACGCGGCCGTGGCCCTCGACGAGTACCGCGGCCGACTCCGCGCTGCCGCCGTCGAGGCGGGCGACAGCGATCAGCAACGCCGCCAGCAGCACGTCGTCCACACCGGCGCGGAAGGCGTCGGCCACCCGGGTCAGCACCGTCTCGGTCACCTCGGACGGCACCGTGACGGCGATGTTCGACGTCTCGGCCACCAGCCCCGGTTCCGGCAATGCCAGCGCGGGCGAGATGGGCAGGTGCTCGCGCCACAGCGGTATCTCGTTGCGCCGTTTCTCACCCAGTTCGGCGAGGGCGCGCGCCCAGCGCCGCATCGACGTTCCCGAGGCGGGCGGCAGGTCGGCGGGCTCCCCCGCGCCGAGGCGCGCCGAGGCGGCGACGAGATCGCCGACGATCCCGCGCCATGACACGGCATCGACCACGGCGTGGTGAATGGCGAGAATCAGGCGCCCGACACCGCTGTCGGCGCGGACAACGGCCGCGGCCACCATCGCACCCGACGCCGGGTCCAGCCTGGCCAGCGCCTCGCGGTGGCCCGCTCGGAGCGCGTCGTCGAATTCGGCGGACCCCACGACGGCCGGCGAGGAGGCGACGGTGAGCCGGTCGGCGACCGAGCCGACGTCGTTGCCCGCCGTCATCGTCGCGCGCCCGTCCCCGCCGTCGGCCAATCGCGCCGAAAGCATGGGGTGCCGGGCGATGACCGCGTCGAGCGCGGTCACGACGCCGTCATCGTCGACCTCCGCGGGCAGCGCCAACACCAAGGCCTGCGAGTAGTCGCGGAAGGCCCCGGGGCGCGGGGAGTTCTCCAGCATCCACGAGATGGTGGGTGTCAGATCGACCTCACCGATTCCGCCGCCGGGCAATTCGTCGAGGACCGTCGCCTCGGCCGTCGACGCGAGAGCGGCCAGGCCGCGCACGGTCCGCTGCTCGAAGATGTCGCGCGGTCCCAGTTCGAAGCCCTCTGCCCGCAACAGCGACGAGAGCTGGATCGACATGATGGAGTCGCCGCCGAGCGCGAAGAAGGAGTCGGTGACACCGACCCGGTCGACGCCGAGGACACCCGCCACGATATCGGCGATGCGCCGCTCGGCCGCCGATCGCGGTGCGACCGGGTCGGCGCCCGCGACGGCCGACGCGAAGTCGGGCTCGGGCAGCGCGCGGCGGTCGAGCTTTCCGGCCGAATTGAGCGTCACCTCGTCGAGCACCTGCCACACGGTGGGCACCATGTACTCCGGAAGTGCTTGCGCGACGCTCGATTTCGCCTCGTCCAGGTCGATGTCGGAGTGTCCGGAAAGGTAGGCGACGAGGTGTTCGGCACCGGTTGGCGCGCTCGCCACCGTTGCCGCGGCGTGGACGACACCGGGCACCGCGGCGAGGACTGATTCCACCTCGCCCAGTTCGATGCGCTGGCCGCGCAGCTTCACCTGGAAGTCGGTGCGTCCCAGGTATTCCAGCGCGCCGTCGGCGTTGCGGGCGACGAGGTCGCCGGTGCGGTACATCCGGGCACCGGACGGAATGGACACCCCCGACCAATGACCCCCTCGCTCCGCTCGACCCGGCGTCGTCGACCCGGCGAAGGGGTCGGCGACGAATCGGTCGGCGGTCTGGTCGGGCCGCGCGGCGTAGCCGCGGGCCAGCTGGACACCGCCGAGATACAGCTCGCCGGGCACGCCGGTGCCGACGGGGGCCAGCCGCGAGTCCAGGACGTAGGTGGCCGTGTTCCAGATCGGATAGCCGATGGGCACCGTGTGCCCGACGACATCGAGATCGGCGTGGCTGACCTCGACCGCCGCCTCGGTCGGACCGAACAGGTCGTGCAAACCCGACGACGGCCAGATCTCGCGGGTCCGCTTGGCCAGCGACGCCGGCAGTGCTTCACCGGAGGCGAACACGTAGCGAATGCCGGTGAGCGCCCGCAGGCGAGAGTCGTCGACGACGTCGAGGAACACCGCGAGCATCGACGGCACGAAGTGCACCGAGGTGATGCCCTTGGTCTCCAGCACGTCGATCAGGTAGTCGGGATCGGCGTGGCCGCCGTCGCGCGCGATGAACATGCGCGCCCCGGCGAGTAGCGGCGCGAACAGCTCCGGCACCGAGACGTCGAAGGTGTAGGGGGTCTTGAGGATGACCGTGTCGTCCGCACCGAGTGGGAACGTCGCCAATCCCCAGCGCAGGCGATTGAGCACCGACCGCTGCGAGACGGTCACGCCTTTGGGCCGGCCCGTCGACCCCGAGGTGAAGATCGTGTACGCGGCGTTGTCCCCGCGCAGCGGCGCCAGCCGCTCGACGGCCCGCAGTGGTGCCGACGACTCCGGTGTCACCGCGGCATCCGGGTCAACGGCAACCGTCGCGATGGTGCGACCCGCCATCGGCGCCGGTTCGTCGCCCGGCGCCAGCAGCACGACCCGCACCTGGGCGTCGTCGAACATGTAGTCGGCGCGGTCGGGCGGCAGGGACGTGTCCACCGGGACGTACTGGCCGCCCGCCGCCAGCACCGCGTGGATGGCGAGGACCATGCCGAGCCCGCGCGGCATGCAGACCGCGACCGCCACGTCGGGGCCGACGCCGTGCTCGGCGATGAGGATGCGCGCGTAGTGGGCGACCAGCCCCGCGAAGCGGCCGTTGGCGACTTCGGCGTCGTCGGTGACCAGTCCGATCGCGTCCGGGTTGCCGCGCAGCGCGGCATCGACGGCATCCGGAATCGTCTCGGGCAGCAGCGGCACGGCGGGGCCCACCGAGGCGGCGGCCACCGCGCGGTGCTGGGCGTCGTCGAGCAGATCCACGTCACCGAGCCGCAGGGTGCCCCCGGTGCGGGCGAGCGCGGTGAGCACCGCCTCGAGGCCACGGGCGAACCACCGCGCCGTCGACTCGTCGAACAGATCGGCGGCATAGACGAGGGACCCGCCCAAACCGGCTCCCTGCCGGTCGGCGACGCCGAAGGTGAGGTCGAACTTGGCGGCCCCGGCACCGGGATCGACCGGGGTCAGTGTCAGGCCGTCGACGGTGATCGGCCGCTGTTCGGCGGCGACGAACACCAGCAGGACCTGGGCGAGCGGCCCGAAGGAATCCGAGCGCACCGGGTCGATGGCCTCCACGACCTTCTCGAAGGGCAGGTCGGCGTGGTCGAAGGCCGCGAGATCGCGGTCGCGGATCTGGACGAGCAGGTCTCCGGCTGTCGATGCGGGGTCGAACTCGCTGCGCAGCACCAGCGTATTGACGAACATGCCGACCAGTCGGTCGAGGGCGCCGAGTCCTCGACCGGCGACCGGCGTGGCGATCGTGATGTCCGTCGTCGCCGACAGGCGCGCCAGCAGGGTCGCCACCGCGGCGTGCGCGACCATGAAGAGCGAAGCCCCGTGCTCGCGGCCCAGTTCGACGAGACGGTCGCGCACGTCGGCGCCGACGCCGAAGTCGACCGACCCGCTGGCCCCCGACGACGACTCCGGTCGCGGCCGGTCGGCGGGCAGGTCGAGGACTTCGGGCACACCGGCCAGCTCGGCGGTCCAGAACCCCGTTTGCCTGGCACCCAGCGAATCGTCGTCGTCATCGGATCCGAGCACGGCGGTCTGCCACAGCGCGTAGTCGGCGTACTGGATCGGCAACGGCGCCCAGCCGGGCGCGTCACCGACCGCACGGGCGCGGTAAGCGGTCACCAAATCGGCCGCCAGCACCGGACCCGACTCGCCGTCGGCCGCGATGTGATGCAGGACGACGACGAGCGTCGAACGGTCCGGCTCCTGCCGGATCAACCGGATCCGGATGGGCAGCTGCACCGACACGTCGAATCCCCGGCCGACCTCCTCGGCCACGACACCGGCCGGATCGCCGGCCTCCACGACGGCGAAGTCGAGACGCTCGGCCGCATCGGCGGAATCGGCGATGAGCTGATAGGGCTGGCCGTTCTCGTCGGCCGGGTAGGTCGTGCGCAGCACCTCGTGCCTGGCGAGGACATCGTGTGCCGCCAGCCGCAAAGCGGCGAGGTCGAGCGAACCGGTTCCGGATTCGGCCCGCTCGCTACCGCTCCCGGCGCCGGTCCCGGATTCGGTCACATCCAGGACCACTGGAATGTTGTAGGCCGCCGACGAGGTGTCGAACTGGTTGATGAACCACATCCGCTGCTGGGCGAAGGAGAGCGGAATGCGCTCGGGCCGTTCCTGGGCGACGAGCGGGACGGACGCGCTCGTGGATGACTGCCCACCGGTCTCCTCGTCGACGACACGAGCCAGCTCGCGCACCGTCGGCGCGTCGAACAGCGCCCGGACACCCAGGTCGACGCCGAACGCCTCGCCGACGCGTGCCATCACGCGGGTCGCCGAGAGCGAGTTGCCGCCGACGTCGAAGAAGGAATCCGTGACGCCGACGCGCTCGGTACCGATCACCTCGGCGACGATCTCGGCGATCTCCTTCTCCGCGGGGGTCGCCGGAGCGACGTACTCCCCCGCCGTGAACTCCGGCGGCGGCAGCGCGTTGCGGTCGAGCTTGCCGGCGGAATTGCGCGGCGCCTCATCGAGCAGCATCCACACGGTGGGACGCATGAACTCCGGTAGCGGCCCGGCGATCGCCGCCTTGACCGCCGCCAGGTCGATCGCCGCCGCTCCCCCTTCTTCGGGCGCACCGGCGAGGTAGGCGACGAGGTGTTCGCCGCCGTCGGGGCCCTTGGCCACGGTCGCGGCGGCGTGAACGACGCCGGGCGCCTGCGTCAGCGCCGCCTCGATCTCCCCGAGCTCGACGCGCTGGCCGCGCAGCTTCACCTGGAAGTCGGTGCGGCCCAGGTATTCCAGATCGCCGGATCGGTTGCGCCGGACCAGGTCGCCCGTGCGATACAGGCGCGCGCCCGGGGGTGCGGACTCACCCGCGAACGGGTCGGCGACGAAGCGGTCGGCGGTCAGGTCGGGACGGGCCGCGTAACCGCGCGCCAGTTGTACACCGCCGACGTAGAGTTCGCCCGCGACCCCGTCGGGCACCGGGTGCAGCCGCGGGTCGAGCACGTGCGCGCTCGAGTTCCACACCGGGACGCCGATCGGGACGGTATGGCCGATGTCGTCGCCGATCTCGGCGTAGGTGATCTCGATGGCCGCCTCGGTCGGCCCGTAGAGGTTGTAGAGCGTGACGTGCGGCAGCGCGGCGCGGACCTGCGCGGCCACCGACGGTGGGAGCGCTTCGCCGGTCGTGGAGATGATGCGGAGCCGGTCGAGGCGGGCGAGCCGGGATTCGCCCGCCAATTCCAGGAACACCGCCAGCATCGACGGAACGAAGTGGGCCATGGTGACGCCGCGCTGCGCCATCAATTCGGCCATGTACACCGGATCCAGATGCCCATCGGCGTCGGCGACGAGCAGCGGCGTGCCGTTCATCAGCGGGGCGAAGATCTCCGCCGCCGAACAGTCGAAGGTGTACGGCGTCTTGAGGACCACCAGATCGTCGGACTCGTGGTGATTCGGCCCGCTCGCTGCGCTCCCGGCGCCGGTGATCGGCAGCTGGTGCAAGCCCCAGTGGAGCCGGTTGACGACCGCGTCGTGCGGGAGGGTCACGCCCTTGGGCCGCCCGGTCGAGCCGGAGGTGAAGATCGTGTAGACGGCGTGATCGGTCCGCAGCGGCGCGAGCCGCTCGGTGTCGGTCACCGGCGCGACCCGCTCGTCGACCGGCGCCTCGGCGTCGACGGGCAGGATCCGCACGGCGTCGTCGGCCGTGCCGAGCGCTGCCGGGCGCTGTTCGTGCGCGGAGATCAGGACGACGCGGGCCCCGGCGGTCTCCACCATGTAGTCGAACCGCTCGGCGGGCGTGTCGACGTCGATCGGGACGTATTGGCCGCCGGCGGCGACCACCGCGTGGATGGCGACCATCATCTCCACCGATCGCGGGATACAGACGGCGACTGCCACATCCGGCCCGACGCCCGCACCGATCAATTCGCGTGCGAGGGTCGCGACTCGTGCGCCGAACTCCCGGTAGGTCACGTCGCGGTCGCGGTGACTCAGTGCGATCGCGTCGGGCGTCGCGGCGATCTGTGCGGCGACGGCGTCGGCCAGCGTCCAGTCGGGAACGTCGATGCGCGCTCCGCGGTCCGCGGTCAGGACCGCGTCGCGCTGCGCGGGCGCAAGCAGCACCGCATCGCCGACGGGGGTTTCCGGTGCCGTGAGCAGTTCGCGCGCCACGACGTCGAACATGGTGGTGAACGATCGGATGGTCGTCTCGTCGAACAGGTCGGTGTTGTATTCGACGACGCCGTGCAGACCGCTCTCCTCGCCGGCACCGCGTTCGATGAAAGTGATCGCCATGTCGTTGTCGGTGAGGTCGCGGTAGACCTCGACGATCTCCGCCGCGACGCCCGGCAGCGCGAAGCTCGCGTCGTCGGCCTCGTGCAACAGCAGCATCACCTGGAAGATCGGCGCGTGCGACGTGCTGCGCGCCGGGTCGACGCGCTCGACCACGAGGTCGAAGGGCACGTCAGAGTTGTCCAGGGCGGCCAGGTCGCGCGCCCGTACCGTCGAGACGAGCTCGGCGAACGTCGCCGCGGGATCGACGGGCGTCCGCAACGCGACGGTGTTGATGAACATGCCGACGAGGTCGTCGAGGGCCCGCTCCCCGCGACCGGTGTACGGGGTTCCGATCACGATGTCGCGATCCCCGGTCAACCGGTGCAGCAACGCCGCCCACAGCGCGTGCAGGACCATGAACCGCGACGTCTGGCGGTGCCGTGCGAAGTCGTCGAGCAGTTCGACGAGCCGCGGGTCCACGTCGAAGGCGTGGGCGGCCGCGCGCTGCGACTGCACCGGCGGGCGGGGCCGGTCGGTGGGCAGCGCCATCGCTTCCGGCACGCCGGCCAGCTCCTTCTCCCAGAAGCCCAGTTGACCGCCGGCCACCGACGCAGGCGAATCGGGATCGCCGAGCAGCTCGTGGCTCCACAACGTGAAGTCGGCGTACTGCACCGGCAGCGCGGGCCAGCGCGGCTCCTCGCCGGCCGTGCGGGCGACGTAGGCCGCGACCAGGTCGCCCGACAGCGGCGCCAGCGACGCGCCGTCGGCGATCACGTGATGGACGATCAGCACGAAAATGAAATCGTCCGGTCCGCGCTGGAACAGCCGCGCTCGTACCGGTGGCGCGGCCCGCAGATCGAAGCCCCGGCCGGCGACCTCCGCGACGGCGGCGTCGAGCGGTGCCCGGCCGGGCTCCAGCCGCGTCGGCGGATCGATCGCGACATCGGGCGCGTAGCTCCCGTGGACCAGCACCTCTTGGTAGGGCACGCCGTCCTCGACGCCGAAGCGCGTGCGCATGACCTCGTGGCGCGCGACGACGTCGTCGAAGGCGCCGGCCAGCGCTGCCGGGTCCAGCGTCCCGTCGAAACGGAGCACCAACGGCATGTTGTAAATCGCCGTCTCGGGATCGAGTTCGGAGATGAACCAGATCCGGCGCTGCGCATGGGAGAGCGGAATGACCGCCGGGCGGGGTTCGTGGGCGACGAGTTCTGGCCGCCGCGCCCGGTGACTGCCCGCCACCCGGCTCGCCAGTTCCCGCACGGTCGGCGCGTCGAAGACATCGCGCACCGATACCGCCAGGTCGAGTTCCTCACCGCAGAGCGCGGCCACCTGCGCGGCGATGAGCGAATTGCCGCCGAGGTCGAAAATGGACGCGGTCACGCTGATCGGTGAGACGCCGAGCACCTCTTCTACGATGCGCACCATGTCCCGCTCGGCATCGGTGGCGGGTTCGACGTATTCGGCCTCGACGCCGAAATCGGGGGCGGGCAGCGCGGCGCGATCGAGCTTGCCCGACGTCGACAGTGGCAGCGCGTCCAACGGTAGGACGACGTCGGGGACCATGTATCCGGGTAGATGGGCGCGGACCGAGTCGCGGATGGCCTGGGTGTCGGGCGGCGCAGCGTCGGAGACGACGTAGCCGACCAGCACCTGCTGTCCGCCGTCCGCTTCCCGGACGGCGGCACCGGCGGCGACGACGGTCGGTGCGGCCGCGAGTGCCGCCTCGACCTCGCCGAGTTCGATCCGGTAGCCGCGCAGCTTGACCTGCCCGTCGCGCCGACCGAGGTATTCGATCGCGCCGCCGCGTCGCAGCCCCATGTCGCCGGTGCGGTACATCCGGGCGCCGGGCGGTAGGGAAACCCCTGACGGCGACGTCGACCCGGCGAGGGGGTCGGCGACGAACGACGCCGCGGTGAGGCCGAACCGTCTCAGGTAGCCGCGAGTGACCAGTGGCCCGCAGACGTAGATCTCGCCGGGCACCCCGTCGGGCACCGGGCGCAGCCGGTCGTCGAGGATCGTGACCTCGGTGCCCGGGATCGCGAACCCGATGTCGGCGGTGGCCGCCTCGGCGAGGTAGTCCGGTGTCAGCGCCCGCAGCGTGACCTGGACCGTCGCCTCGGTGGGGCCGTAGATGTTGAACAGGCGCACCTCCCGGCCGTCCTGCTCACGGTCGTCGAACCACCCGCGCACGGCCTGGATGTCGAGGGCTTCGCCGGCCAGGTGCAGGTATCGCAGCGAGTCGGACAGCGCCACTCGGCCACCCGGGCGAACGGCGTCGGTGAACGGGTAGAAGACCGACGGGGTCAGGTTGATGCTGGTGATCGATTCTCGTTCGATGAGCCCTGCGAGCAGGTCGGGACTCGCGCGGGTGTCGGTGCCGACGACGATGAGCCGTCCACCGTGCGCCAGCGCCGACCACATCGACCACACCGACGCGTCGAACGTGTACGACGCGAACAGACCGATCGTGTCGTCGGCGGTGAACGGCACCAGCTCCTGCATCGAGCGCAGGAATCGGACAGCGGAATTATGTTGTACGACAACGCCTTTGGGTTGTCCGGTCGATCCCGACGTGTAGATGACGTAGGCCGCGGATTCCGGGCCGGGGCCAACCGGGACGACCTCGGCGGCGTCGGCGGCGTCGGCGGCGACGAGGTCGCCGAACCTCTCGACCGGCACGTCCAGCGCGGGCAGGGCACCGATCGAAGTGTCGTCGGCCACGACCGACACCGCCTGCGAATCCGCCACGACGTAGGCGATCCGCTCGGCCGGGCTCGCCAGGTCGAGCGCCACGTAGGCGGCTCCGGATTTCAGGACGCCGAGGATGGCGACGATCATGTCAGCGGTCGGCGGGAAGGCGAGTGCGACCACCGCGTCGCGGGTCACGCCGGCGCGGGCCAGTGCCGCCGCGATCCGATCGCTGCTCCAGTCGAGATCGGCGTAGGTTCGGCTGGCGCCGGCCTCATCGACGACGGCGACGCGGTCCGGATGGCGGTGCGCGGCGGATCGCAGCAGGGGGGGCAGGGTGGTCCACTCCGTCGTTCCCAGGATGCCCGCCGCCGCCGACCGGATGTCGGCCACCGCGGCCGCCACCCGCGAGGCGGTCTCGGCCTGAGCACTGCCCGGCGGGACGGCCAGCGGTGTGATGGCCGCGGCCACGGCGGCTTCGGCGTCGACACCGCTGGCCTCGAAGATCTGCGCGGTGGACTCGACGCGCTCCGCGAGCACGCCGAACTCGATCGGACCGCCTGCGCCAGCGAAGGCGACCGCGGCCGGTGCCGTCTCGGCCGCGGCGGCGATGAGCGCGCGTACCGGTTGCTCCTCGCCCGAGCTACCCCACAAAGCCGCGATGCGCATCTGCGTTTCGGGCATCGTTAATCAGGGGTTCCTTCGTCCGTCGAGGCGGGCAGAGTTACAGCCGGGTTTTCGTCGGTTCTTCCGTCGACGTTACGGGCTCGGTCGCCGTCGTTGTACAAGACGTCGTCGCCGTTGCCGTGCAACACGTCGTCACAGTTGTGCCGCAGTTCGGTGAGCACCTGGTCCAACGCCTGCGGGCCGCCGACGGCCAATCCCGGCAACGCCGAGAAGAGTGCGGTCGTGAGTGCCGATCCGCCGTCCGAATCCGGCAGGACCGCGACCAGGGCGGCCGCACCCGCGGCCAACTCGCCCAGCGTGACCGAGGCGCCGTCCAGCTCGGTGGCGATCCGGTCCGGCGCCGAGGAGGCCGCCACGGCGACGGCCTGCGGCAGCGGGAGCGGCACCGACGTGTCGACGTCGGGGGCGGTCGGCCGCACGACGGTCTCCAAAGCGAGGTCGCCGACCGCGACGGCCGGGTTGTCGGCGACCGCTTCGAGGAGCGTGACGTACCAATCGGCGAACCGCCTGACCGTCTTCTCATCGAATAATTCGCTGGCGTAGGTCCAGGTCGCGCGGATCCCGCCGTCGACGCGGCCGGTGAGCGGATCACTGGGGAACAGGGTCAGCGCCAGGTCGGTCTGCACGGTGGCCGTCGGCACCGACTCCGGCTCGACGCGCAGACCGGCGAGCTCGACCGTCGGGAAGGCGAGGTTCTGGAAGGTGAACAACACCTGGAACAACGGGTTGTATCCGGCGGTGCTGCCGCGCCCGAGCGCGGTCACCACCTCCTCGAACGCCACGTCGGAATGCGCGAGGTCGGCGAGGTCGCTGCGCCGGACGGCCGTCACGAGATCCTCGAAGGGTTCGCCCGGTTCGACGGCGGTCCGCAACGCGATGGTGTTGACGAACATGCCGACGACGTCGTCGAGCGCCTGCGCGCCGCGGCCGGCGTAGGGAGTGCCCACCACGATGTCGGTCCGGCCGGCCACCTTGTGCAGCAGGGCGACCAGCGCGGCGTGGGTGACCATGAACAGCGTCGCGTTGTGAGCCCGGGCCGTTTCGGTCAATCGGTCGGCCAGCTCGGCGGGAATCTCGAACTCGACCACTCCGCCGGCGAAGGTCGGAGCCGCCGGGCGCGGCCGGTCGGTGGGAAGTCCCAGCAACTCGGGCGCACCGTCGAGACGGCCGGCCCAGTACGCCAGTTGACGCTCTCGTTCGGGCACCCCGTCGTCGCCGGCGATCGCCAGCCGCTCGGCGGTCCACATCGCGTAGTCGGCGAACTGCACCGGCAGTGGCTCCCAGCGCGGCGCGGCACCGCCGTGCCGGGCCTCGTAGGCCACCATCAGATCGCGGGCCAGCGGCGACATCGACGCTCCGTCGACGCTGATGTGGTGGACGACCAGCGAAATGATGTGCTCGTCCTCCGCCGTTCGCAGCAGTGCGGCACGGATCGGAACGGCCGCGGTGACGTCGAATCCGGTATCGGTCACGTTCGCCAGCGCGGCGGCGACGTCGTCGGCGCCGCCGGTCGTGAGGTCGGTGACCGGGAGGTCGACCTGGGCGGCGACGGCTTCGGTGCTCTCGATGACCTGCACCGGTACCCGGTTGATCATCGGGTACATGGTGCGCAGCGACTCGTGCCGGTCGATGACGTCGACGAGGGCCGCGCGCAGCGCTTCGACGTCGAGCGCCCCGGACAGTCGGAGCGTGAGGGCGACGTTGTAGGCCGAGGACTCCGGATCGGCCCGGTTGAGCAGCCACATGCCCCGCTGCGCCGCGGACACCGGCACCATGGCGGCGCGCGGCCGGGCGACGAGCGGCGGGGCCACCACGCCACGGTGCTCATCGGCGAGACGGGCGGCCAGCTCTGCCGGGGTCGGCGCCTCGAAGACCGCCTCCACCCCGACGGGCCGGTCGAGGGTCGCCGAGAGGCGCGCGGCCAGCTTCGCCGCCGAGAGCGAGTTGCCGCCGACTTCGAAGAACCCGCTCGTCACGCTGACCTGGTCGAGTCCGAGCACCGACGCGACGACGCCGGCGACCGTGGCCTCCAGTTCGGTGCGCGGGGCGACGTAGGCGGCGGTGGCGAACTCGATGGCCGGAAGCGCGGCGCGGTCGATCTTGCCGATCGGTGTCCGCGGGAACGTGTCGACCACTTTGACCGTCTGCGGCACCAGGTGATCGGGCAGGTGGTCGCGCGCGTAGGCCAGGAGCGCATCGGGAACGATCGTCTCGCCCGGCCGGGGGGCCACGTAGGTGGCCAGGACGGTGTCACCGGCCGGCCCGTTCACGCCCACCGACAGCGCGTTGGCGACCGTCGGGTGGGTTGCCAGAACCGCGTCGATCTCGCCCGGTTCGATGCGCAGGCCGCGGATCTTGAGCTGGAAGTCGCTTCGACCGTGGTAGACGAACTTGCCGTCGGCCCGACGGACGACTCGGTCGCCGGTCCGGTAGATGCGCTCGCCCGTGCCGAACGGGTCGGCGACGAACGCCGCAGCCGTCAGATCCGCGCGATTGCGGTAGCCGCGCGCGACCTGGATGCCGCTCAGGTATAGATCGCCGACGACGCCGGGCGGCGTCGGCCGCAGTCCGCTGTCGAGCACCAGTGCCCGCACACCGGGCAGCGCGGGCCCGATCGTGATGGGAGCGCCGACGGAGATCGGACCGTCGGCCGTCGCCCAGATGGTGAACTCGCTGGGCCCGTACAGGTTGAAGAACCGGCTGCGCTCCTCCCAGGTGCGGGCGAGTTCGTCGGGGCAGGCCTCGCCGGCGCTGAGGACGGTCGACAGCGTCGGAACCGCGGCCGGGTCGAGGGTGGCGAGCACGGTCGGCGTCATCACCGCGTGGGTCACCCCGCCGTCGGCGATCGTCTGCTCCAGCTCGGGGCCGGCGAAGCGGTCGGGGGCGGCGACGGCCAGGCGGGCACCCGCGCCGATCGCCATCGTCAGCTCGAACACCATGGCGTCGAAGGCCGGGGACGCCACGTGCAGGACGACCGATTCGCCGTCCAATCCGAGGATCGAGCGCTGATTGGCGATCAGGTTGGCCAATCCCCGATGGGTGACGTCGACGGCCTTCGGACGGCCGGTCGATCCCGAGGTGTAGATCAGGTAGGCGGTCTCGTCGAGATGGATCGGGCGGGGCAACTCGGCGTCGGCTACCGCGGTCGTCGGGTGACCGGCCAGGTGCAGCTCGGTCGACTCGTCCTGCAGCACCACCCAGTCGACGGTGTCGCCGGGCGCGGCGACCGCGGTGGTCGTGATCCCCAGTACGGCACCGCTGTCGGCGACCAGCGCCTCCTGCCGCCCGACCGGATTCTTCGGGTCGATGAAGACGAACGCCGCGCCGGTCACGGCGGTCGCCAGCATCGCGACCACTGAATCGACGGAACGCGGGATGCGCACGGCGACGGTCGTCGCGGGCCCGGCGCCACGGGCGATCAGTTCGCGGGCGAGCTGGTTGATGCGTGACGACGCCGCGGTGGCGGTCAGCGTCGCATCGCCGACCAGGAGAGCCTGATCGTCGCGGGCGCAGGCGGTGGCGAGCCATTCGGCGACGAAGGCCCGCAGCGTGCGCGGCGAAGCGACCGGCTCGACCGTGCCGACCGCGTCGGCGATCTGCCGGGGCGCGAGCAGGTCGATCCGGCCGACCGACAGGTCCGGGTGCTGTGCCATCGACGTCAGAACCCGCCGCAGGTAGTCGGCGAAGGACTCGACCGTGGCACGGTCGAACAGATCGGTGGCGTAGTTGAACTCGATGCCCATCCGGCCGGCGCCGACATACTCCGTCGCGGTCAGCGCCAAGTCGTACTTCGCGGCGGGCACGCGGGAGGAGATCACCTCGAAGCCGAGTTCGTGGTCGATCCCGGCGACCGCATCGGTGACCATCGTGAGCGCGACCTGAAAGATGGGGCTGTGGGCGAGGGTTCGGCTGGGCGCGACGGCGTCGACGACCTGCTCGAACGGGGTGGTCGCGTGCGCCAGCGCTTCGGCGCGGCCCTGTTGGGCGCGGCCGAGCAGTTCGCGCACGGTCAGTTCGGGCCTGATCGTCGACCGCAGGGCAACGGTGTTGACGAACATGCCGATCAGGTCGGCGACCTCCGGTTCGTCGCGTCCGGCGACGGCGGTGCCGATGACCACGTCGTCGCTGTCGGCGAGCCGCGACAACACCACGGCCAGCGCTGCCTCCACGACGCTGAACAGGGTGACGCCCGCTCCGGCGGCAAGGTCGCGCAGCGACGCGAGCACCGATTCGGAGAGCATCAGGTCGACGTAGTCCCCGCGGCCGGACGGGCGCCGCGGCCGGGGCCGGTCGGTGGGCAGGGTGATGACCTCGGGCGCGCCGTCGAGGCGCCGAGCCCAGTATTCGATCTCGCGGTGCGCCAGCGATGCGGGCTCGGCGGGGTCGCCGAGGAGTTCGTCGTACCAGAGGGCGTAGTCGGCGTACTGGACGGGCAGCGGCGGGAAGTACGGTGCGAACCCGTGGCGCCGCGCGTTGTAGGCGATCAGGACGTCGGCGATGAGCGGGCGCAGCGACGCCCCATCGCCGACGATGTGGTGCAGGACGACGACTAGCACGTTCGCGTCCGGACCGCGCAGCAGCACTGCGCGGAACGCGCCGCCGGCGAGATCGAACCCGGTCGACGCGGTGCGAGCGACCGCGGCGTCGACATCGTCGGTCTCGACGACGCCGACCACCGCGTCGGGGGTCACCGTCTCGACGGGGTCGATCACCTGGGTCGGCTCGCCGTCGACCTCCACGAACCGGGTGCGCAACGACTCGTGGCGAATGACCACGTCGGCGATCGCCTGCCGCAGAGCGGCGAAGTCGACCTCGGGCCCGAGTCGGACCGCGCCGGGCATGTTGTAGGCGGCCGAGTCGGGATCGAGCCGGTTGATGAACCACAGTCTGGTCTGCGCGGCCGACACCGGAATCGTGTCGGGCCGCTCGGCGGCGGTGAGCCGCGGGTGCTGCGCCGCCGAGTCGGTATCGGCTGCCCGCGCGAGTGCGGCGACGTCGGGGCCGGCGAAGATCGCGGTGAGCGGGACCTCCAGGTCGTCGCGGGTCCGCAACTGGGTCGCCAGCCGCGCGGCCGCCAGCGAGTCGGCCCCGAGGGCGAACAGGTTGTCGCGCAAGCCGACCCGTTCCAGCCCTAGGACCTCCTCGATCCGGTTGGCGATCTTCTTCTCCACCTCCGAGACCGGTGCGACGTAGTCGACCGCGGCCCGGTCGACGATCGTGGGCTCGGGCAGCGCGCGGCGGTCCAGCTTGCCCGACGACGTCGTCGGGAACTCGTCGAGAGCGACGACGGCGGCGGGCACCATGTGCGCGGGCAGCGTCGCGGTGCAGTGCTTCTCGAGCCGGTCGACCAGTTCCGGGTCCGCGTGCGGAGCACGGACGTAGGCGACCACGCTGGTCCCGGAGTCGAGTTCCCGGACCACCGAGGCCGCCGAGTCGACGGCGGGGTCGGCCAGCAGCACCGACTCGATCTCGCCCAGTTCGACGCGCTGGCCGCGGATCTTCACCTGGAAGTCCACGCGCCCCAGGTATTCCAGGTTGCCGTCGTCGCGCCACCGGACGAGGTCTCCGGTGCGGTACATGCGCTCGCCGTCGGCGTAGGGGTGCGCGACGAACCGCTCGGCGGTCAGCCCGGGCTGGCCGATATAACCGTGGGCCACCTGCGAACCGCACAGGTACATCTCCCCGACCGCGCCCACCGGCAGCCGTCGCAGGTGCTTGTCGAGCACCAGGATCTCGGTGTTCGCGACGGGCCGCCCGATCGGGACGCCGCCGGCGTCCTCGACGCCGGCGACCCGGTACGCGGTGACCTCGACGGCGGCCTCGGTGGGGCCGTAGAGGTTGAGCAGCTCGACGTCGCCGCAGTCGCGCACGCCGCCGGCGAGCTCCCACGTCAGGGCCTCGCCCGAGGTGATGATCCGGCGGAGCGAAGGCGGCAGGCCGGTGCCGGCCGAGGACGAGGTACCCACCGCCTCGAGGAACACGTCGAGCATCGACGGCACGAAATGGGTGACGGTCACCTCCCGCTCCGCCATCAGCGCCTTCAGATACTCCGGGTCGCGATGCCCTCCCGGCCGGGCGATCACCATGCGCGCACCGACCTGCAGCGGACCGAACAGCTCTCCGACGGACACGTCGAAGGTGATGGGGGTCTTGTAGAGCACCGCGTCGGCCGGACTGAGCGGGTGGTCTTCGCGCATCCAGGCAAGGCGGTTGACCACGGCCGCCATCCCCACTTCGACGCCCTTCGGCGTGCCGGTCGAGCCGGAGGTGAAGATGACGTAGGGCGGGCTGCCCGTCCCCGCGAGAGGTTCGGGAGGTTCCGCGGGCGCAGCGGTCGGCGAGAAGTCGTTGTCGGTGAGGAACCGCTCGTCGACGGTGACCGTCGGTCTCGCCGCGGCCAAGACGGATTCGCGTCGGGCGGCGGGGTCCTGCGGGTCGATCGGGACATAGGCCGCGCCGAGGGTCACCACCGCGTAGACGGCGGCGACCTGGGCGATTCCGCGTTCCAGGACGACGGCGACGCGGTCGCCGGTGCCGACGCCGTGTTCCCGCAGGAGACGGGCCGTCGCCGAGCGGATCGCGTCGAATTCGGCGTAGGTGTATTCGGCATCGCCGTCGCAGACGGCGATCGCGTCGGGCGTCGAGCGCACCTGCGCGACGAAGCGGTCCAAGAGATGCTCGTCGGCGACCTCGCGCGCCGGTCCGCGCTCGAATTCCCGCAGCCTCGCCTCCTCCCCGGGCAGCAGCAGCGGCAACGCCCGCACCGGCGCGGCGGCGTCAGCCACGAACCCTTCGACGAAGGCCATGAACCGGCGGTGGTGGATGTCCATCTCGGCCTGGGTGTAGCGGTAGGGGTTGCCGTGCAGGTCGACGACCAACGGCGCACTCGGACTGGCCTGGTACAGGTTCACCAGCAGGTCTTCGAGGATCCCGGACGCCAGGATGCGGTAATCGACGGTGGCGCCGTCGATCTCGATCGGCGCGTCGAAGAACACCATGTTGATGGTCGGGCCGAAACCGACGGCGTCGGTGTCGAGCCCCGCGTCGCGACGGATGTCGTCGGACCGGTAACGCTGGTGGCGCAGCGCGCCGGTCATCTCGACCTGGACCGAACGGACCAGGTCGGCCACCGTCACTCCCGCGAGACCCTTCATCCGGACGGGAAGGATGTTGGACAGCATGCCGCCGGCCCGTTTGATCTTCGCGGTGGCCCGGCCGGTCACCGGCAGGCTGATGAGCACGTCGTCGTTGCCGGTCATGCGGTAGAGGAAAGCGCCGTACGCGGCGGCCAGCACCATCGCCATCGAGCTGTTGAGATCGGCGGCGACCTGCTCGACCCGCGCCTGCACCTCCGGCGTCAGCGCGCTGCTCGCGACGATGTTCTGCGGGGCCAGGCCGGTCGCCGCCGGTCGCCGGCTCAGGGTCACGCGCTCCGGCAGATCCGCCATCACCTCGCGCCAGTGTGCGCCGTCGCTCTCCCGGCGGGAGCTCTCCTGGTACTTCTGCTCGTCCGCGACGATCTCGGTCATCGTGGCGCCCGGCTTCTCCGCCAGCTCCATGCCCCGGCGCGCGGCGTTGTACCGGTCGACGGTCATCCGCACCATGGTCAGCGCCGCGTAACCGTCGATGACGATGTGGTGGCCGCGGCCGTACCAGAAGGTGCGATCGTCAGCGATCCGGATGAGCTTGGCGACCACCGGGTCGTCCCGGTAGAGATCGATCGGCCGCTGGTATTCGGCCTTCATCCAGTCCAGCGCCGCCGTCTCGGGGTCCGCCTCGTCGCGGAAGTCCAGGATCTCGACCGAATAGTCCAGGTCGAGATCGACGACCTGTCCCGGCGTGCCGTCGGGGTAGTCCACGACGCGCACGTACGGGGACTCGAGGACCTGGCACGCCGCCTTGGTGCAGTCGGCGAACAACTTGTGGTCGAAAGCTCCCGGTTCGTACCGCAGATCGAGGTACTGCGCGACGTTCACCGAATAGTCCGGCGAGAGGTTCTCGGCGAACCACATCCCGCGCTGCGCCGGGGTCAGCGGGAGGATATCCGACGAACCCACGGCATCTCCGTGCGTGCGCTGCGACATCACCCCGACCTCCTAACGCGCGTCAATGAAGTATTTCGCGTTCACCTGCCCGGTTGTTACCCAACCCGACGGCGACCGCCGCGAGTGTCACCGCAGCCTTTTACCCAGGCAACGCTAACGTGGTCCTCACGGGTCACACCCGTAGCGGCGTCGCACTTGGGCCGAACGAACGACCGAGTATACCGACGGTAACGGTGCGACCGCCGACATCGAAAAGCGTCACGCAGCCGATCACCGAGGGGGAGCGACCATGGCAGGCGACGAGGAGGTCGGTGGCTGGGTCGTGTACGACCGTTCCGACGCCGAGCCTACGCCGAACACCCCTCCGCGGATTCAGTGGCATGTGGAATCGGCCGCGACGCGGCAGCCGGTGTCCGGGGCCCAGCGTCAGGTCGGCGATCCGTGGGCCGCCGAGGCCCCGGCCGCCCCGGCCTTCATCGACGATGCGCCGACGGTGCCGATCCGCCCGGCCGTCCCGCGGCCGACCAACATCACGCCGTCGAGCCCGGTGACGCGCACCGGGAGACACGCCCGCGTGGAGGTGCCCGAACAACCCGAGCCGGTGTCCTCGCCGAACATCACGCCGGTCGCCGCCGATGCGCCCGAGGTCTACGACGACTACTACGGCAGCGAGCCGGTCACCGAGATCCCGGCCGAGCCGCCGTCCGGTCCCCCGTCTGCCCCGATATCGACCGGGTGGCTCGTCGAGCAGACGCCCGTCCCGCCGCGCACCTCGGCATCCCGCGTCGCCCGTACCCGTGTCCCGCTCAGCGCCCCGGCGATCGAGGCCACCGGCCTGACCAAGTCCTTCGACGGCCAGATCGCGGTCGACGGCGTCACGTTTTCCGTCGCCTCCGGCTCTGTGCTCGCCCTCCTCGGCCCGAACGGCGCAGGCAAGACCACCACCGTCAACCTGTTGACGACACTGCTCAAGCCCGATTCCGGCTCCGCCAGCGTCGCCGGCCACGACGTCGTGAAGGCGGGCGGAGAGGTCCGCAGGCGCATCGCTCTGACCGGCCAGTTCGCCGCGCTCGACGAGTCCCTCAGCGGGCGGGAGAACCTCGTCCTGTTCGGCCGGCTCCACGGACTGCGCAAGGCGCAGGCCCAGCAGCGTGCCGACGAGTTGCTCGCCCAGTTCGACCTCGTCGAAGCCGGAGCCAAGCGCGTCTCGGAGTATTCCGGGGGGATGCGTCGCCGCGTCGACCTGGCATGCGGGCTCGTGACGTCGCCGGAGGTGGTGTTCCTCGACGAGCCGACCACCGGTCTGGATCCGCGCAGCCGGCAGGACGTGTGGAATCTGGTGGAACGCCTGCGCGAGCAGGGCGTGACCATCCTGCTGACCACCCAGTACCTGGAGGAGGCCGACCTCCTCTCCGACGAGATCGTCGTGATCGATCACGGGCGGATCATCGCGGCGGGCACGGCCGAGCAACTCAAGAACCAGACCGGCAGCTCCTACTGCCAGGTCACGCCCGCGCACCTCACCGAGCTTCGCCACCTGGAGTCGGTGCTGGCCGATCTACTCGGACACACCGGTCACCGCGACGACGTCTCACTCTCGGTACCGGCGCCGTCGGGCACCGACGTCTTGGTGGAGATCGTCCGGCGCACCACCGACGCCGGTATCGAGCTGGCCGACATCACCATGCGGCGCCCCTCGCTCGACGACGTCTTCCTCGCGCTGACCGGGCCGGGCAACCAGCCCCCGGGGACTCGATAGCCGTGGCCATCGCCGCACCGCCGGTGTCGGACGGATCGGTCCTCGTCCGGGGGGCCGACGTCACGCCCAACGCCGCGCGCCAATGGTGGACGCTGTCCGCGCGGGCCATGCGCAAGGTCGTGGTCAGCGGCGAGATCGTGTTCGCGTTCGTCTCCCCCGCCTTCCTGGCGGTGTGCTTCTACCTTCCGCTGCGCAGCGTCATGGATGCGCCCGGCATGGACTACGCGCAGTTCCTCACGCCGATCATCCTGCTTCAATCCGTCGCCTTCACCGCGTCGGCCGCCGCGGCACGGTCCTCGATCGACCGCACGACCGGTATCACCGCGCGCTTCCAGTCACTGCCCATGCACTCGCTGGTACCGCCGGCCGCACGGTTCACCGCGAACCTGCTGATGCTGGCAGTCTCGCTGGTGTGCGGTGTGGCCGTTGTCCTCCTCATCGGCTGGCGCCCGCACGGCGGTGTCACCGGCACCGTCGCGCTGCTCGCGCTGGCGGCCGCGATCGGGGCGCTGGCGTTCACCATCGGCGACGCTCTCGGCATCCTCGCGCCGTCCCCGCAGGCCACCAGCCAGATCCTCACCCTGCCGATCCTGATTCTGGGCATGGTGTCCACCGGCTTCGTCCCGGCCGAGCGGTTTCCGGCGTGGATCCGCGGATTCGCCGAGCACCAGCCGATCTCGGTGTGGGCCGAGGCCATGCGCGAATTCGACAGCGCGGGGTCGGCGACCCGGGCCGGCGCCGCCGTCGCGTGGGTGGCCGGCCTGGCCGTGCTCGCCGCGGCCCTCACCTTCTTCGCGGCGCGGAAGGGGCGTCGGCGATGACGCAACCGACGAGCATCGGACGGGTCGCTGCCGGTCCACCGGCGGCTCCAGCACCGCGCGGCTGGATGTCGCAGACGTGGATCCTCACCGGCCGCCAGGTCATGGTGTGGCTGCGCGACCCGTTCACCCTCATCTCCGCGCTGGTCAGCCCGCTGCTGGCGCTGATCCTGTTCAAGGTGGTGCTCGGGGACGTCATCGGCTCGGCGACCGGGCAGGACAGCGCCTTCGGCACGGTGCCGATGGTCATTCTGATCAGTGCGATGTTCGGCTCCATCGCCGCTGCCGTGCGGTTGAACACCGAACGCAGCACCGGCCTCCTGGCCAGGCTGGCGACGCTGCCGATCAACCGGACCGCCGATCTCAGCTCGCGGGTCGCCGCGGAACTCGTCCGGATCGTCATCACCACCGGCATTCTTCTCGTCGCCGGCTACGCGATCGGGTTCCGCTTCACGCAGGGGTTCCTCCCGGTGCTCGGAATCTTCGGCGTCGCCCTGCTCTTCGGCGGCATGTTCGCCGTGCTGGTCCTCGCGCTGGCGGTCACCTTCCCGCCCGGCGGGCCCATCGTGCCGCTGCTGTCACTGCTCTGCAGTGTCCTCATGTTCTTCAACTCCGGCTTCGCCCCCGCCGACGGATACCCGGGCTGGCTGCAGCCGCTGGTGCGCTACCAGCCGATGACACCGGCCATCGAGGTCATGCGCAACCTCGCCGCGGGTGGACCCGTCGCCGGTAACCTCCTCATCGTCGTCGCATGGGCGATCGCGCTGGTCGCGGTCTTCGCCTATCCGGCCCTGCGCGGCTACGCCAAGGCGGCGACCTCGCGGAACTGATTCATCGTCGGGAATAATCGAGAACATGTCACCGACCTTCGACGACGTCGCCCGCTCGCAATACGTCAGCCTGACCACCTTCACCAAGGACGGCCGGCCCAAACCGACCGCGGTGTGGATCGCGCCGTCGCCGGCCGACGACGGCGCGGCGTGGGTGATCTCCGAATCGTCCGCGTGGAAGGTGAAGCGCATCCGCAACACCCCGCGCGTCACGATCGCCGCCTGCGACGTGCGCGGCAAGGTCAAGGGCGAACCGGTCGAGGCCGTCGCGCGTCTGCTCGACCCCGCGCAGAACAATGACGTCTACGGCGCGATCAACCGACGCTACGGATTGATCGGACGCGGTTTCACCTTCTTCTCCAAGCTGCGGGGCGGGGCGAAGAACAACATCGGGATCGAGTTGCGCGCAGCCGAATGACAAGCACGCACCGACGCTGATCCGTCGGCTACGCTGTTCGACGTTATGGAAACCGCTCCTCCGCAAATCTCCCCGAGGCACCCAGCCCAGGAATCCTTCGTCCGCTTCATCGGGTCGTCGATCTTCGTCAGCCGCTGGCTGCAAGCACCGCTCTACATCGGCCTCATCGTCGCCCAAGCCGTGTACGTGGTGGTGTTCTGGAAAGAACTCATCCACCTGGTGACCGACTTCGGAAGCCTCTCCGAAGAGCAGGTCATGCTCATCGTGCTCGGCCTCGTCGACGTGGTCATGATCGCGAACCTGCTCATCATGGTCATCATCGGCGGCTACGAGACCTTCGTCTCGCGCATCGGCATGGAGAGCCACCCCGACAAGCCCGAGTGGCTTTCACACGTCAACCCGAACGTGCTGAAGGTGAAGCTGGCGATGTCGATCATCGGCATCTCGTCGATCCACCTTCTCAAGTCGTTCATCGAGGCCGGCGCCACGGTCAACACGCCGCACGGCACGGACAAGCTGATGTGGCAGACGATCATCCATATGGCATTCATCCTCTCGGCGATCGGCCTGGCCTACGTCGACTGGCTCTCCGCCAAGGCGGCGACGATCAACCACACGTCGGCCAACATCGTCGACGACCCGTCGCCGACCGACTAAAAACGTCGTCTGGGCGCCCATCAGTGGTCACTATGACCACGACACCGGCCACAGCGGACGAAATTGTCGGCCTGCCAACGACAACCGGCCCGCCTCCCTCAGGGGGAAGCGGGCCGGTTGTAGTCTCGGCGGTACCAGCTGGCCTACTTGGCCTTCTCCAGCACCTCCACCAGGCGCCAGCGCTTGGTCGCGCTCAGCGGGCGGGTCTCCATGAGTCGCACGCGGTCGCCGACACCGGCGTCCCCGTTCTCGTCGTGGGCCTTCACCTTGCTGGTGGTGCGGATGATCTTGCCGTACAGCGGGTGGCTCTTGCGGTCCTCCAGCTCGACGACGATCGTCTTCTGCATCTTGTCGCTGACCACGTAGCCGATCCGCTCTTTGCGGCTGGCCCGGGTCTCTTCGGTCGTCACGTTCTTGTCCTCACTCATGCGTCAGCCTCCGGCCCGCCCGCGAGCCCGAGCTCGCGCTCGCGCATGACGGTGTAGATACGGGCGATCTCGCGACGCACGACGCGCAACCGGCGGTTGTTGTCGAGCGAACCGGTCGCCGTCTGGAAGCGAAGGTTGAACAGCTCTTCCTTCGACTCCTTGAGGCGAGCGATCAGCTCAGCGTCGTCGAGCTCGCGCAGTTCGGTAGCAGCAGTTCCCAGTGCCATCAGAAGCGCTCCTCTCGCGTCACGATACGGGTCTTGATCGGGAGCTTGTGCTGCGCGCGGCGCAGGGCCTCGCGGGCAATCTCCTCGTTGGGGTAGGTCATCTCGAAGAGCACGCGGCCCGGCTTCACCGGGGCCACCCACCACTCCGGCGAACCCTTACCGGAACCCATGCGGGTCTCGGCGGGCTTCTTCGTCAGCGGACGGTCGGGGAAGATGTTGATCCACACCTTGCCGCCACGCTTGATGTGCCGGTTGATGGCGATACGCGCAGATTCGATCTGACGGTTCGTGATGTACGCACCCTCGAGCGCCTGGATGCCGTAGTCGCCGAAGGTCACCTTGGTGCCGCCGGAGGCTCGCCCCTTGAGGCTCGGGTGGTGCTGCTTGCGGTGTTTAACCCGACGTGGGATCAACATGGCTAGCTCTCCTGGTTCTCCTGCGCGGACGCAGGCTCGGTCGCGGGCGCAGCCTCGACCGCAACGTCAGCACCCTCGGCGACGGCGGACTCTGCCGCACGCCCCGCCTCGGTGCTGGTCGCCGTGGTGCCCGAGGCACCGCTGCGACGCGGACGGCTGGGACGGCGCGAACGACGGTCGTCACCGGCCGGAGCGGCGGCAGCGGCTGCCAGCTCGCGGCGGCCACCGACGACGTCGCCCTTGTAGATCCAGACCTTCACGCCTATGCGGCCGAAGGTGGTCTTGGCCTCGTACAGGCCGTAGTCGATGTCGGCGCGCAAGGTGTGCAGCGGAACGCGGCCTTCGCGGTAGAACTCGCTACGGCTCATCTCGGCACCGCCGAGGCGGCCCGAGCACTGGACACGGATGCCCTTGACGTTCGGCTGACGCATCGCCGACTGGATCGCCTTGCGCATCGCACGGCGGAACGCCACGCGGTTGCTCAGCTGCTCGGCGACACCCTGGGCGACGAGCTGAGCCTGCGACTCGGCGTTCTTCACCTCGAGGATGTTCAGCTGCACCTGCTTGCCGGTGAGCTTCTCCAGGTCGCCGCGGATGCGATCGGCCTCGGCGCCGCGGCGGCCGATGACGATGCCCGGACGAGCGGTGTGGATGTCGACGCGGACGCGGTCACGCGTGCGCTCGATCTCCACCTTGGCGATGCCGGCCCGCTCGAGCCCCGTCGAAAGGAGCTTGCGGATGGCGACGTCTTCCTTCACGTACTCCGCGTACTGCTTGTCGGCGTACCAACGCGAGCTCCAGTCGGTGGTGATGCCCAGACGGAAGCCGTGGGGGTTGATTTTCTGACCCACTACTGGGCTCCCTTCTTGGGCTGGCGCGACCGGGCACGTCCGCCGGCGGACGCGTCAGAGATGCTCTCGACGATCACGGTGATGTGGCTCGTGCGCTTGCGGATGCGGAACGCACGTCCCTGGGCACGCGGCTGGAACCGCTTCATGGTCGGGCCCTCGTCGGCGAACGCCTCGGCGACGACCAGGGTCCGGCGGTCCAGATCCTGGTTGTTCTCGGCGTTGGCGATCGCGGACTCGAGCACCTTGTACACGGGCTCGCTCGCGGCCTGGGGCGCGAAGCGCAGGATGTCCAGCGCTTCGTCGACCTTCTTGCCGCGAACCAGCGCGAGCACGCGACGCGCCTTCATCGGCGTCGTGCGCACGAACCGGGCGGTGGCCCGGGCCTGCGGGTTGTCAGTCTTGGTAGTCATGGTTACCGGCGCTTCGCTTTCCGGTCATCCTTGATGTGACCTTTGAACGTACGGGTCGGGGCGAACTCGCCCAGCTTGTGGCCGACCATGTTGTCCGAGACGAACACCGGCACGTGCTTGCGACCGTCGTGGACGGCGAAGGTGTGACCGATGAAGTCGGGGATGATGGTCGAGCGGCGCGACCAGGTCTTGATGACCTGCTTGGTGCCCTTCTCGTTCTGCGCGTCCACCTTCGCGAGGAGGTGGTCGTCGACGAACGGGCCCTTCTTGAGGCTGCGTGGCATTCTCTAACTCCCTCCTGTTATCGCTTGTTCTTGCCGGTGCGACGGCGCCGGACGATGAGCTTGTCGCTCGCCTTGTTCTTCTTACGGGTGCGGCCCTCGGGCTTGCCCCACGGGCTGACCGGGTGACGGCCACCGGAGGTCTTGCCCTCACCACCGCCGTGCGGGTGATCGACCGGGTTCATGACGACACCGCGGACGGTCGGGCGCTTGCCCTTCCACCGCATACGGCCGGCCTTGCCCCAGTTGATGTTGCTCTGCTCGGCGTTGCCGACCTCGCCGACGGTGGCGCGGCAGCGCACGTCGACGCGGCGGATCTCACCCGACGGCATGCGCAGGGTCGCGTACGGACCCTCCTTGCCGAGGAGCTGGATCGAGGCGCCGGCGCTGCGGGCCATCTTGGCCCCGCCGCCCGGGCGCAGCTCCACCGCGTGCACGACCGTACCGGTCGGGATGTTGCGCAGCGGCAGGTTGTTGCCCGGCTTGATGTCGGCGTTGGGGCCGCTCTCGACGACGTCGCCCTGGTTCAGACCCTTCGGCGCGATGATGTAGCGCTTCTCGCCGTCCAGGTAGTGCAGCAGCGCGATGCGCGCGGTGCGGTTGGGGTCGTACTCGATGTGCGCGACCTTGGCGTTGACGCCGTCCTTGTCGTTGCGACGGAAGTCGATCAGCCGGTAGGCGCGCTTGTGCCCGCCACCCTTGTGGCGCGTGGTGATGCGTCCGTGCGCGTTACGGCCTCCGCGGCCGTGCAGCGGGCGCACCAGCGACTTCTCCGGGTGATCACGGGTGACCTCCGCGAAGTCCGCGCCGCTCGCACCGCGACGACCCGGTGTCGTCGGCTTGTACTTACGAATTGCCATGAGTCAAAGTCCTCTACTCGTCTCCGGTTCCGGCCGCCTACGCGCCCGGGCTCCCGAAGATCTCGATCGGCTTGCTGCCTTCGGCCAGGGTCACGATCGCGCGCTTGGTCGACTTGCGCTGACCGAAGCCGCCGCGGGAGCGCTTGCGCTTGCCCTGACGGTTCGCGGTGTTCACGCTCGCCACCTTCACGTCGAAGATCTTCTCGACCGCGATCTTGATCTCGGTCTTGTTCGACGACGGCGCCACCAGGAAGGTGTAGACGTTGTCCTCGATCAGCCCGTAGGCCTTCTCCGAGATCACCGGCGCCAGGATGATGTCACGCGGATCTGCGTGCGTAGCCATGCCTAGGCCTCCTCTTTCTTGCCTTGGTTGCCCTCGATGAAGGCGTTCAGCGTCTCGACGGTGAACACGACCTCGTCGGAGTCCAGCACGTCGTAGGTGTTCAGCTGGTCCGGCGCGATCGGCGCGACGTTGCGCAGGTTCGAGACGCTGCGCCAGGCGGCGTCGTCCTCGCGTGACAGCACGACGAGGAACTTGCGACGGTCGCTGAGCAGCTCCAGGAACTTGCGGGCCGCCTTGGTCGACGGCGTCTGGCCGCTGACCAATTCGGTGATCACGTGGATGCGGTCGTTGCGCGCCCGGTCGGAGAGGGCGCCGCGCAGTGCGGCGGCCTTCATCTTCTTGGGGGTGCGCTGGCTGTAGTCGCGCGGCTGCGGGCCGTGGACGGTGCCACCGCCGGCGAACTGCGGCGCCCGGTTCGAACCCTGACGCGCACGGCCGGTGCCCTTCTGGCGGTACGGCTTGGCGCCACCGCCGCGGACCTCGCCGCGGGTCTTCGTCGAGTGGGTGCCCTGGCGCGCGGCGGCCTGCTGGGCCACCACGACCTGGTGCATCAACGCGATGTTCGCCGGGGCGTCGAAGATCTCCGCGGGAAGCTCGACCTTGCCGTCGGTCTTGCCGTCGGCGGTCTTGACGTCCAGCTTCAGGTTGGTCTTGGTCTCGGTGCTCACTTGGCTGCACCACCCTTCACGGCATCACGCACGACCACGATGCCGCCCTTGCGGCCGGGGATCGCGCCCTTGATCAAAAGCAGACCGGCCTCGGTGTCCACCTTGTGGACGGTGAGGTTCTGCGTGGTCACCTTGTCGTTGCCCATCCGGCCGGCCATGCGCATGCCCTTGAACACGCGGCCCGGGGTGGCGCAGCCACCGATCGAGCCCGGCGCGCGGTGCACGCGGTGCGCACCGTGGCTGGCACCCAGGCCGGCGAAGCCGTGGCGCTTCATGACGCCGGCGAAGCCCTTGCCCTTGGAGGTGCCGGTCACGTCGACCAGCGCGCCATCGGCGAACAGCTCGGCGGTCAGTTCCTGACCGATCTCGAACTCGCTCGCGTCGGCGACGCGGATCTCCGCGACGTGGCGGCGCGGGGTGACCCCGGCCTTGCTGAACTGGCCCGCGACCGGCTTGGTCACCTTGCGGGGGTCGATGGCCCCGTAGGCGACCTGCACGGCGGTGTAACCGTCGCGCTCGGCGGTGCGGATCTGGGTGATCACGTTCGGTCCGGCCTGGACCACGGTCACCGGGACAACTCGGTTGTTCTCGTCGAACACCTGGGTCATGCCGAGCTTGGTGCCCAACAGACCCTTCGTGCTGCTCTGATTCGTCATTGCTCGAATCCCTCGCCTACTGGATGTTCACATCGACGCTGGCCGGCAGGTCGATGCGCATGAGCGCGTCAACCGTCTTCGGCGTCGGGTCGAGGATGTCGATGAGTCGCTTGTGGGTGCGCATCTCGAAGTGCTCGCGGCTGTCCTTGTACTTGTGCGGCGAGCGGATGACGCAGTACACGTTCTTCTCGGTGGGCAACGGCACCGGGCCGACAATCCGTGCACCCGTACGGGTCACGGTCTCCACGATCTTGCGCGCCGAAGCGTCGATCGCCTCGTGGTCGTAGGCCTTGAGCCTGATGCGGATCTTCTGTCCCGCCACGCTGGTCCTCTTCCGTCAGTTGTTCTCGACAGACGAACGCACGCATGTGGGCACCGGCAACTCGGCGATCACAGTCCGCGGTCTATGGCCGCGGATCGACGCTGTTCATCTGTCGTTGTACGTGTCGCCGGTGAGATCGGCGACGGGTCTTGCCATCCGGTCCACGCGGTCGGGCGTGTCGGGCCGCGGAGGATGATCCCCCGCGCGTTACACGCTCGATTCCCGCGGTGAACACGAGTATCGGCTCCCATGATCGAGACCGCAGTGAACCGCGCTGCCCGATCAAGGCAACCCGACAAGTATGCACCATCCCCGCCGGGCATTCCAAATCGCGTCGAGACGCCTCGGGCGTACTCGCCGGCGGCGGTGTCTCGGCCGGGCCGCACGTGCCCTAACGTGGGCATCATGCCCGCGCGTACCGCCCCCGGCGCCCCCAGTCCGTTCCCGTCCGTGGCCAACTTCCGCGACCTCGGCCATTGGGCCGCCGCCGACGGGAGGGTCGTGCGGCCCGGCACGGTGTTCCGGGCCAACGACTTCGCGGCGCTGGACGCCGACGACGCGGCCGGTCTCACCGGCCTGCGCCTGAAGACGATCGTGGACCTGCGCACCGAGAAGGAGCGATCCGCCTCTCCCGATCCGGCGTTCCCCGGGGCTACGCAGGTCGTCCTCGACGTCCTCGCCGATGTGGCCGAGGAGTCGATGCCGGCGAACCTGCACTCCCTGCTGGAGGATCCGGAGGTCGCCCGCGCGATGTCCGAGCAGATGACCACGGCACAGGCGCGCGATCTCATGGTCCGCGGATACCGCGCGTTCGTCGAACTCGACAGCGCCAAACGCGCCTTCCGCGGCTTCTTCACCCACCTGCTCACCGATGAGCCGGCGCCGATGCTGTTCCACTGCGCCACCGGCAAGGACCGCACCGGCTGGGCCGCTGCCACCTTTCTGCATCTCATGGGCGTCGAGCGCGCCGATATCTATCGCGACTACCTCTTGACCAACGACCGGCTCCTGCCCGCGCTGCGGCCGCTGTTCGCCCGCTTCGCCGACGCCGGCGGCAATCCGGAGCTGCTGCGGGCCCTGCTCGGCGTCGACGAGACCTATCTCGCCGCTTCCTTCGCGCAGGTCGCCGACGACTACGGAACGATCGACCGCTACTTCGACGAGGCGCTGGGCATCGACGCGGACGCCCAAGCCCACCTGCGCGAACGGTTCCTCGTCTCCCCCTCCTGACGCCGACCGTGCCCACTTTCCCGCCGACCGTGCCCACTTTCCCGCCGACCGTGCCCACTTTCCCGCCGACCGTGCCCACATTCCCGCCGACCGTGCCCACTTTCCCGCCGACCGTGCCCAGATCAGGTCGTCGGAACCAATCCGACCATCCCTTCGTTATCGTGATTCGATCGTTTCCCGACGCAAACCGTCGCCGACGACAAGGACACCGATGACCTACGCAGGACCGACCCCTCAGTACGCGCCGCCACCCATCCCGCCGCGGCCACAGTCCGAGATCTCCCAGCGGGCCAACACGTCGCCGTTGCCCTACGCGGCATTGATCGCCGCGGGGGTGGCCGGCGTGATCGGCGCGATCTTCTGGCGGATCGACGAGACCGGCCTGGGCACCACGGTCACGGGCTTGGCGGTCCTGGCTCTGATCATCGCGTCCGCCCCCGCCGAGATCCGCGCACGTCAGCGGTCGTACTGGATTCCGTTGACCGCGGGCATCGCCGGGTTGCTGCTCGTTCCGTTGTTCCTCGACGCGGGCTGGGTCAACGGCATCAGCCTCTTCGTCGCCGTCTGCGCGACCTTGCTGCTGCTGACGTCGGCCCACAACCTCACCGGCGTGCTGTTCGCCGCCCTGTCGCCGCTCGTCGCACCGTTCATCGCGTTGGGCGAGCCGTTTCGACGTCGCCGTCCGGCGTCGCGATCGTCGGCGTCGCGGGTGCGCGTCGCACTGCTCGGCGGCGCCGTCGCCCTGGTGACACTGCTGCTCCTACTGATCTTCGGTTCGCTGTTCGCCAGCGCCGACCCGACCTTCGGCAAGCTCGTCGACTTCGACCTGTCCAACCCCTTCTCGGGCGATTTCATCGCGGCGATCGTCGCGGGGGTGTTCATCGCCTGGGTGACGCTGACCGGAACGCTCCTGGCGCACGCGCAGTTCACCTATCCGGAACCGACTGAACGCCGCTACCCGCCGGTGTGGGCCTGGGCCGTGCCGATCGGCGCGCTGCTCGCCCTGTTCGTGCTGTTCCTCGCCATGCAGGCCCGCGCGCTGTTCGGCGGCGACGACTACGTGCAGCGCACCGCCAACCTCACCTACTCGCAGTACGCGGTGCGCGGCTTCTGGCAGTTGCTCGTCGTGACCCTGCTGGTCATCATCGTGGCGACCGCGGCGTGGTGGTTCATCGATCGCCATGACGAGCGCCAGCGCCGGACCGCACGCATCCTATTCGGCGGGCTGTTCGCGGCGACGCTGCTCGTCGTCGTCTCCGCGTTCCTCCGAATGGAGCGGTACATCAACGCCTACGGTGCGACGCAGGACCGGATCTTCGGCCTCTACTTCGAGGTCTTCCTGGCCGCCGTCATCATCGCGCTGGCTGCTGTCGGCCTGAACTTCGACGCCCGGCCCCTCGTCCGACGCCTGGTGCTCCTCACCGTGTTCAGCGCGCTCGCGTTCGCGCTGATCAACCCCGACCGGTTCATCGCCAAGACCAACATCGACCGCGCGACGTCCGTCGAGAAGATCGACGCCTGGTACCTGGGCGGCCTCTCGTCCGACGCGTACGGACAGTTGGACCGGCTCCCCGAGCCGGCCCGGGCCTGCGCGATGTGGCGCTTCCACCGGAACCACGACGACAGTTCGTCGTGGCGCGAGTTCAACGTTTCCCGTCACCGAGTTCCGCCCGCGAAGCCCGACGAAACGGACGCCTCGCCAGCGGGCTGCGGCAACTTTCGCTACTAGGGGACCTCGCTAGAAGAAATAGGTGATGAGGAACCCGAGCGTGAAGGAGATGATCGGGTAGGTGACCAGTGCCGAGAACCAGCCGGTGAAATAGGTTCTCAGTCTGAACCACTTGTCGGGATCGTCACCGCGAGCCAACTGTCCTCCATCGTCGAGATCTCAAGCTCCACTGCACCCCACTCATCGACGGTCGCGGTGGCGGTGAAGACTGCCAGCATCGAATCGCCCGGGACCGAATAGGTCAACTGCGACCGACGCACCTGTAAATCCTGCCCATCAGCGGAGTAGGTGCCACTGTCGACGCAGAGATACCCGTCGCGGCCGACTTCATGGTCGACAACCTCGGCGCCGAGCGCTTGAAGATCCATCGTCGTGTCCAGCTCACCAACCCGTATCACCTCAGTGATACCCAAGCTGAAGTACTGAATCGCCACATTGGGCACAAATGGCGGCGGTGGATCCGACGAACGCAACAACACCCGACTCGCCATATACCGATGAGCCTCCTCGACACCAAGGTAATACCAAGCCAACGGAGGAACGAAGTCCAACTCCGGCGTCGATGCCCGCAGCGTCGCGACACTCCCATAATTGGCGATCGCATGCTCCATCACGTAAATCATGGACCCACTCGATCGGCCGAGACGATTACCACTGGGACACCTTGTCACCGGCAATGAGACCGGCCAGAAAAGCAATGCCGGAGCAGCCGCACATCAGGTTCCATACGAGCAGATCAATTTGGGTTTCATCCACGTACTTGGCCAGGCCGCGCTGTGGCGGTAGATGACGAGCCCCCCACGACTCCGCCCTCGACCTCGCCAGGTGTCGTGGCTTGGCCCCCCGGCGTCGAGTTCTATCGGGTGACATCAACTGAACCAGCCCTTCACAAAATCTCCGTCACACGCAGTGGACTTGGCCGCCAGGTCGAAACATTGCCATCAGCCGCGAAGCACATTCCGACACACCTCCGCCAAGGCAGCAGTGACTGCACTGGGGATGAAACCAGCTCCCCCGACACGCCTCCGTATCGTTTCGTCAACCCCGCACCGATCTGTGGCGTATGAAAGAAACCGGTCGGGTGTGAAACCGCTCGCCGAAATCATTACTCGCTCTATCTAAAGAAAATAGCTGATCAAGAATCCAACCGCAAAGGCCAAAATCGGATAAGTCACCAGCGCTGAGAACCGCCCCGTGAAATACGTCTTCAGTCGGAACCATCTGTCGGAATCGTCGCCGTGAGCCACCCGTCCTCCATCGTCGCAATTTCAAGTTCCACTGCGTCCCACCCATCGAGAGCCGCGGTGGCGGTGAGGATCGCCAACATCGAATCACCCGGCACCGAGTAGGTCAACTGTGACCGGCGGGTCTTTACTTCGAACCCATCCGTGGAGTACGTTCCGGTGTCGACGCACAGATAGCCGCCGCAGCGGACTTCATGGTCGATCACCTCAGCATCAAGGGCATGCAGATCCATCGTCGTATCCAGCTCACCGACACGTATCACCTCGGTAATCCCCAAACTGATGTACTGGATCGCGACATTCGGCACAAACGGTGGGGTCGGCTCCGACGATCGCAACAACACGCGACTCGCCATATACCGGTGAGCCTCTCCGACACCCAAGTCATACCACGCCGACGGCAGCGCGAAGTCCAACTCTGAAGTGTTGGCGCGAAGCTGAGGGTCGCCGCCGTAGTTGGCGACCACATGCTCGACTACGTAAATCATACTAGGGCCCGCCGCACGACTCTGTTTCTCCTATCATGGTAAGACTTTGCCGCCAGCGATCAACCCGAGCATGAATGTAACCAAGGAAGGTAAGGAGATCACCAGGACTTTCAAGCGTTCTGACAAGTCCTCGCCGAGGAAATCTTCAAGCCGCCGAGCCTCAGTCGTGATCGACTCCGGCTTCCGCCGGTGTCGTCCTGGATTTCCCTTCCGACTTGATGACTCTCGCACAAGATCCTCCTTCTTGCTTCTATCGCGGACATATCTCGAATTCTTCGGACAACGAGTCATCAAACGATCCTCATCCAAACAGACCCTTAATGAATTTGACTCCCTTAGAGCCGAAATCACTCCCGAGTGCACCGCCAATTCCAGCACCAATCGCAGTTCCGATCCCTGGAGCAATCATCGAGCCTAAGGCGGCTCCCGCTGCAGCGCCAGCGAGACCCCCACCAATCCCTCCAGCCGTACCTGCGACCATATCTCCGCCGTCTTGCTTACCCTGATCATATTGGTCCCATTCGCTGTAGGCGGTCAATGCGAACCCGGCGACGAAAGTCCCACGTCCCAGCACCTTCGCAACCTGGTTGACTCTAGCCACCCCGTTAGGACCGGCTCCTTGATGGACCTTTGAGCGATGCCGGTAACTATCAGTATTCTTGGCTAGCATGGTCGCGTCTTTATTGATAGCCGAGAGCGCCCCCGATGCAGCAAGCCCTGGCAAGTCTTCCTTGCTATAACCCAGGTTTTCCCAATACTTGAGCCGCGACGGGCTGATTCCACTAAAATCTCCCGCCGCGATCCTCTCAAGCTGCTCCGGCGTGAAAGTAATGGCCCGCAAGTATCGCGCGAACTGCGCAGGCGTAGCCGTCCCGTTCTCCACGGCCTTCTTATCTTCAGCCGCGAGCCTCGGGTCCACGGCGCCCCGGTTGGCCGCCAGACTGGACGGGGCCATTACCCCTAGTTCTCCGAGGGCCGCATTGATGGCGTTCCGCGTATCGGTAACCGCCTGGTCGGCCGCCTCACCCAACTGGCGCAGTGCGGTCTGATGCTGATGGGCGGTGTTGGCGTCAAACTCCGCATCCTCGTCTTCCGCACGAGAGGCGTCGAAGTCGACTTGGTAACTGCGACTCGCCTGCTGCAAGATGTACCCCTCGCCGGCAGCCTGCGTCGTGCGGTTGCGCAGCGCCGTCCGCGCATCGCGGATGTTCCTCTCCCCGTCGTTGAGCGCCGTCACGAGTTCACCGAACTCGGCGGCCACACCGCGAAGCCAGCGCGTCAGAGCCTCGGCCCGCGCATCCGCAGCGCCTCGGGCCTTGCCCTTCCATTCCGCAGGCTCGATATCGCGCACAGGATCGCCGGCCTCAGACGATTCGGTGTGGACAGTCGACTGCAGCGTGCCCAAGGCCGTTGCGGCATCCCCCAGCGAACCGGGCTGCCAGCCCATCACCTCGTTGTAACTCGGAGGCATCGAGACGTCGTCCTATTCGCTCTGGTAGGCGGGGTACGGCGTCAACGCCTTGAACTGATCAGAACTCCGCTGGTCGGTCTGCTCGGTCGTGTTCTTGGCGCCGTCCACCGCCTCGGAAAACGCGGCGACCGTGCCCGACGCATTCGACAACGTCGTCTGGATCTTCTGGTTCGCCACCTCGCCAGCGCCACCCATGTCGGCCGTCGCACCCGTGAACTTGCCCGCCAGGTCGAAGGTCGAAGCACCATCCACCGACAGCGCCATCAGCCGCGAAGCACACTCCGAAACCTCCGCCGTTGCGGCTGTGATTGCACTGGGATCGAGAACGAAATCACCTGACACGGGTCCCCCTTGCATGCTTTTTGTCCGTTTTCGTGGCACCCAACCTAGCATTTCGGACAACGAAGATGACGACGCCTCAATCCGCCCACAGACTCAGGCGACCACGGCCGAGTAGCCTACTCCAACGATCTTACTATGGAGTAAGATAGCTCGCATGTCTGATGCGAACCCGCGCCCGAGCGCGACCTACGCCCTGCGCCGCCGACTCCCGAAGAACACCGTCGGCAACGCCCTCTTCTCCGTCGGCATGGTCGCCAAAGTCCCGTACTTCGGCACCATCCTGCCCCTGGTCAAGGAGATGGAGCCCGGCTACTGCAAGGTGACCGCCCCCAACTGGTTCGGCGTCCACAACCATCTCGGCACCTTCCACGCGATCGCGGCGTGCAACCTCGCCGAGACGGCGATGGGGATGCTGATGGAGGCGACGACCCCGACGACGCATCGGTGGATCCCCAAGGAGATGCACACGCAGTACCTGGCCAAGGCCAAGACGCGACTGACCGCCGAGGCGCGCCTGGCCGAGCCGATCAACTGGGACTCGCTCACTGAGGGGCGCGACGTGGTCGTCAACATCGCGGTCCGCGACACCAACGGCGACGAGGTCGTGCACTGCGACATCACCACCTGGGTCACACCGGCCTGATCCTCGATCCAGCATGGTTTCGCCGATCCGTCATCGATCGATGAGGGATAGGCGAAACCGCGCGGGACTGGTTAGCTCAGGGCGTCCGCGATGACGATCGCGACCATCATGACGGTCGCGTGCGGACCACTGCTCACGTTCGGCAGGATCGACCCGTCGACGATCCGCAGCCCGGCCACCCCGTCGACGGCGCCGAACCAGTCGGTCCGCTCCCCCATCGCCATGGCACCCCAGCCGTGCTGCGACGTACCCACCGCCGGATCGACCGCGACGGACCCGTCGACGACGACATCGGCCAGCTCCGCCGACGACAACGCCTCGACGACTTCGGCCACCGCCGCACTGACCTCGTCGACGCGCATCCCGGCCGGCTCGACGTCCAGCCGCTCCCCGTCCCACCGCAGCTCCCCCGGCCGCGGCGGATGCATCTGCGCAACCCCCACGACGGCGGTCGAGGAGGCCAGACCCGGGATGAATCGCGCGAAATCATCGGCGTACCAACGGATCTCGGAACCGTCGGCGGTGTGCGCCACACTGGGCAGTAGAACCGGGGCCGGCTCTGGGCGCACCGCCGGCGCGTAGCGCACCAAGATTTCACGATGCTCGAAGGCCGGCAACGACCCGTCGACGACACCGCTGCGCATCAACAACGCCGCGCTGCCCAGCCCGCCGGCACAGACGACGACCTCACCGGCGCGCACCTGCTCACCGCCGGACAACACCACTCCGACGACCCTGCCGCTCTCGACGACCAGCCGGGATACCGAGCAGTCGGCGCGGACCGTCAGATTCGGGCGGTCCCCCGCCGGGGCGAGATAGGCGTCGGCCGCGCTCCACCGTTGCCCGTCGCACCGGTTCACCGGAACCCGCTGTATCCCGACCCCCGGCCAAGGACCCGGCGGCGCAGCCGCCCATCGTTCTTCGAGTCGCCGCACCAACGGCCCGACCTCGTCGTCGCGCACCGGGCCGACCGACATCCTCCCCGCGGGCGCACCACCCGGCACCCCGCCGTCCAGCTCGTCGTAGGCCGCGGTGATCGCGTCCATTGTGAACGGTCCGCCCCACTCGGCGAAGTCGTCGCGATGTGCCCGCAGAAAATACCCACCGTTGACCACCGACGATCCGCCCACCGCGCGTCCGCGCACGACGGGCGGGTCGGCCCGGTACCACCGCGCGTACCGGCTCGGCGCAGCTACCGAGCCGAGCAGCATCCGGTCCAGGCGGTGCACATCGCCACCGGTGACCTCGGGTCCGGCCTCGAGCACCACCACCCGTCGATCGGCATTGCGCGACAGGCGCTCGGCCACCACGCAACCGGCGCTCCCCGCGCCCACCACCAGGACGTCGGCGATCATCGCCCGATGACCGGCAGCAAGGCCGTCGCGTCGCGCTGAGCCAGCGCCCCCTGCCACAGCCCGGTGCCATAGGCCAGGTCGTCGAGGCGGCGCAGGACCAGGAACGACAGCGGGTCCACCTTCGGCGACCGGCCGGCGGCCTGCGCGTGGCGGATCCACGCGACGACGGCGTCGACCACCGCCACCTGCGCTGCCAGGACGCGGAACCGGCGCGAAACCAGCGCCGTCACCAGCCCGATCGGCCAATAGTGCCGGCAGACCGCACCGCCCGCTTGGACGAGCCCGTGCGCCAAGGCCTGTCCGGTGAGGGATGCAGCAACCCGGTCGCGCCCCGGCATCTCACCCAGGCGCCGACGTACCGCCCACCCCGCGTAGCCCGCGCCGAGGAGCCCGACCGCCAATCCCAGCCGGGTCCGCGTCAGCAGCGCGACGACCGCGACCGCGATCGGCCACCGCATGGCCAGCGGAGCCGCCTTGCGCTGATGGCGGTCGGCGAGAAAAGCCGCGCCCGTGCCGTAGTAGCGGCGGCGGCCGAGCATCGACGGCAGCGTCGACCGATGTTCGTGGGCGACGCGGGCGACCGGGTCGTAGCGCAAGCACCAGCCCTGTGCCGCCATCCGCCAGCACAGGTCGACGTCTTCGGCGACGCGCAGATCCTCGTCGAACCCGGTGAACGCGCGGCGCCGGACCACCATCGCGGCGCTGGGCACGTAGGGCACGCGGCTGCCGGGCTTGATCGCCGCTTCCCGCTGACCCATGTCCAGCGATGAGAAACCCGCCTCGTACCGCTCGACCAGGTTCGGCTCGGCCGCTGGGAGACCGACGATCCGTGGCGCCACCAGTCCCACGGCGGGATCGGAGAAGTGCGCTGTCAGGGCGGTGACCCAATCGGCGGCAGCACCCGGGGTGGCGAGCGGGACGACATCGGAGTCGAGAAAGATGACGAACTCGGTATCCGCCTGTGCCACACCGTGATTGCGCGCCGCCGACGGTCCGCGGTTGGTGTCGAAACGTAGCAGCCGCACGTCCTCGGGAACCGTGATCGGCGCGGCCGACCCGTCGTCGACGACGATCACCCGCAGCCCGTGGACCGCGCGGAGCAGCCGGTCGACGCCGGGCTGGTTGTCGCGGACGGGGATCACCACGGTCACCGATTCGTCGTGCGGGCCGAACATCGGGCGCGGGTGTGCGACGTTGGCGTCGAGCAGTGTGCGGACCAGCTCGCCGGAAGCATCGTCGAGCACGGTGATCCGCCCCTCGGCCGAAACCATCCCGGCCGCCCGCTCCGAAAGGCGCAACAACCTCGTCGGCGCCCCCCCGACGAGGTGGCGCCAATCGCGGTCGCGTGCGCACCGCAGGTCGATCTGCGCCTGAAAGCCCTTGGGAAGGGCCGTGTCGGTCGGCGTCACCGAACCCGCCCCTGCTCGTTCGGGGCCCAGGCGGCGGCCGACGCGATGAGGTCGTCGACCATCGCCTCGACCATCCGCGCACCGTGCTCGGCACTCGCCGTCGTGGGGTCGCCCAGCACACCGTTGGGGCTGACGGCCGCGACGCCTCCCGTGCGCAGATCGTCGAGGATCTGGGCCAGCGCGACCGTGCTGCCGGCCGCCGCGGCGCCGGTGTCGACGACCTCGGGCGCCAGCGTCAGCAAGATCGACGTCTCGGCGTGTCCGGCGTGCGGGTCGCCGCCGGGCGGGGCACAAGCGAACCAGGTGACATCGCGGCCTTCATAGCGAAGCAGGACCACCGCGTCGGCCAAGGCGGTGAGATTGCCGCCGTGCCCGTTGACGAACACGAGCCGCGACGCCCAGCGGGACGCGCTGCGGCCGTACTCGACGAGCAGCGAACGCAACGCGTCCGTGCCGATCGAGATCGTTCCGGTGAACCCCTCGTGCTCGCCGCTCGCCCCGTAGTTGATCGGCGGCGCGACGAGCACGGTCCCGTCGATCCGCGGCGCGGCGCGACGCGCCACCTCGGTCGCGATTCGCGTGTCGGTGTCGAGCGGCAGATGCGGGCCGTGCTGCTCGGTGGAGCCGAGCGGGACCAGCACGAGAACATCGTGGCCAGCGATTTCGGTCGACGTTCGCGCCCCCAACTGCGCATCAGTCATTCGGCCGAGTGTAGTCGTGTGCGCGGCCGGGCGGTACTGGCGATCACCCGTCCCGACCACCTTCGGCCGAGCGTTCGCTTGGTGTGAAATGCTGGATGGCAACCCGAACTGGAATCGGCCGTGCTCACACGGCCAGCAACTCTTGGAGGCTCTGCAATGACGGCGACTCACGACTCCGGCCGGCCCGGCCCACTGCGTTCGATCCGCGTCATCGAGTTCGCCGGCATCGGCCCCGGCCCGCACGCCGCGATGCTGCTCGCCGACCTCGGCGCCGACGTCATCCGGGTACAGCGACCGGGCGATCTGCCACAGGAGGGCCGCAACGCCGACGCGCTGCTGCGCGGCCGCCGCGTCGTCGAGGCGAACCTCAAGAACCCCGCCGACCGCGAGACCATTCTCAACCTGGTCGCCAAGGCCGACGCCATCATCGAGGGCTTCCGCCCCGGGGTGATGGAACGCCTCGGTTTCGGCCCCGACGACCTGGCCGCGGTCAACCCTGGCCTCGTCTACGGCCGGATGACCGGCTGGGGACAGGACGGTCCGCGCGCCGAACTCGCCGGCCACGACATGAACTACATCTCGCTGACCGGCATGCTGCACGCCATCGGCCGCGCCGACGAGAAGCCGACGCCCCCGCTCAACCTGGTCGGCGACTTCGGCGGCGGTTCGATGTTCCTCGTCATCGGCATCCTGTCCGCCCTCGTCGAGCGACAGGTCTCCGGCAAGGGACAGGTGATCGACGCCGCCATGGTCGACGGTGCATCGGTGCTCGGACAGATGATGTGGTCGTTCCGCGGCACCGGCCTGTGGCAGGACAAGCGCGGCGCGAATCTTCTCGATACCGGCGCGCCGTTCTACGAGGTATACGAGACGTCCGACGGCAAGTGGATGGCTGTCGGATCCATCGAGCCGCAGTTCTACGCCGAACTCCTCAAAGGGCTCGAACTCGACCCCGAATCCCTGCCGCACCAGCTGGACATGGGCAAATGGGACGAGCTGAAGGCCAAGTTCACCGAGGTGTTCAAGACCAAGACCCGCGACGAATGGGCGGCGGTCTTCGACGGCACCGACGCGTGTGTCTCGCCGATCCTCGACTTCGTCGAGGCGCCGCAGGACCCGCACCTGGCCGCGCGCGGCACTCTCGTCGAGATCGACGGGGTCATGCAGGCACAGGTGGCGCCGCGCTTCTCCCGCACCCAACCGCAGACGCCGACCGGGCCGCAGCGCGCCGCGACCGATCCGGCGACGATCTGGAACGACTGACTCAGGGCGGTGCGACCCCGCGCAACGCCCCGGCGACGATGGTTTCGACGACCGACTCGTCCAATGCCTGCTTAGGGACCAGCCACCGATAGAACAGCGGACCGATCAAGAGATCTCGGACCACGCCGCTGGCGATGTCCGGATTGATCACGCCGGCCGCCTGGGCTCGCGCGATCATGCGATCCAGGATTTCCCCGCGCGGTCGGAGATAGGCGGCGGTCAGCCTGGCCAGTTCTTGGTCGCGCAACGCCAATGCGTGCAGTTCCATCACCACCGGGGTGTGCTCGCAGGCGGTGAAACGACGGACGAAGTCGGTGATCGACGCGACGAGGTCGTCGAGCGGTTGACCGCTATCGATGTCGTGGACCGCGGGGACCACCGCACTGATTGCCTGGACGCTGAGGGTCGCGGTGGTTTCCCGCCGACGGTAGAGGGTCGAGCGCGGAACGCCGGCAAGCTTGGCGACGTCGCTGATCGACAAGCCGTGGTAGCCCTTGTCGGCGAGCAGTTGGAGCACCGCGTCGTTGACCCGACGGCTGATGTCCACTTCGAGTGGTCGGCCTGGCGGCCGGCCCGCGTCGTCCTCGCTCATCCGATCCATCATCACATTAAGCGTCATAGTGTTGCATAATATGGCGGCGCGTGCCTATTCTGCAGTCCAGTCAACGGAAGGCAGCACACGGTGCGGAACCTCATTCGACGTACAGCGATCGCGGCGTGTGCCGTGGGCATGGCAGCGGGCGCCGGATCCGCCACGGCCGGACCCGCAGCCGCGTCGACATGCGAGTCGGTCCGGCTCATCGCGACCTCGACTCCCCGCACTCCGGGGATCGATTGGGCCGAGAACATCGGCTATGACCCCGACGGCCGGTTGTGGGTGACCCGCACCGCGGGCAGCGCGGTCCAACGACTGGACCGCGCAGGACGCGTCGTCGGCAGCGTATCGGTGCCCTTTCCGGGCGCCGTGCGGTCCGGACCCGGCGGCCAGATGTACGTCACCTCGTTCACCAGCAGCCTTCCCGGCTTGACGACCAGCGGTGTGATCTACCGTTTCGACCCGAAGTCGCCCAAACCGGTGGCACGAGTGTTTGCACGCGGCCTTGGCCTGCCCAACGGACTGGCCTTCGACGACGACGGCTTCGGGTACGTCGGCGACACCTGGCGCGGGGTTGTGCGGTTGCGTCGCAACGGGACCATCGATCACGCGTGGTCGGCACGGGCACCGCAGAATCTGAGGCCGACGGCGACCGTCAACGGGACGAGCATCAACGGCGTAGCGGTCATCGGCGACAACCTCTACGTCACGATGACGACCAGCCTCACCGGTCGCGTCCTGCGGGTACCCGTCTCCGAGCCGGCCAGGACGACCGTCGCCGCGGACCTCACCGCCCCGCTTCCCGGATTCCTCGACGACCTCGCACGCGTCGGAAGAAATCGGCTCGCCGTCGCATCGAGCACCGGACAGCTCTACATCGTCGACGCGGGCAGTGGAAGATTCTGCGGCGTGCAGGTCGGCCAGCCGGTGACCTCGGTCGCCGCCCATCCGCACGATCCCAAACGATTCGCGGTCGGCACCGACCTGGGCAACGTGCTTCAGTTCCAGCGTTAGAGCGCCGCCTCCCTCAGGTCTGCGAATCGACCAGGCGCTGCAGCCAATCGGCCAGCAGCGCCGTCTCGGCAGACCCGAGAATCGCCGGGTTGCGCACCGCGTGATCTAGGGTGACGAGCAGCGCCTCGCGCGGCACCGACGTACCGACGTCGGGTGTCCCGGTAATCGCCGCGATGACGCCGTCGCGCATGGCCGCTGACAGCTCCGGGTCCGCCTGGGCCAGGATGATCTGGCGCAGCGTCACGCCGATGTTGGCGGCCAGGATGTGCCCGACCGCCTGCTCCTCCGGCACGACCAGCCGGTTCTGCTCGGCGGCCCGGCGGACCAATTCCCGCAGCATCGCGGTGGGCTTCGCCTGGGCCGGCGCGGGATCGCCCGGACGGACGGTGCCGTACATCAGCGCGTAGACGCCCGGGTTGGCCAAGCCGAACTCCACGTGCGCGTCCCAACCGTCCCGGATGTCCTGGATCGGATCGCCGCTGGATTCTCGCTGCGCTTTCGTCGCGGCGTACTGCTCGAAACCGCGCTCCACGACGGCTTCCGTCAGGCCCTGCTTGTTGCCGAAGAAGTGATAGAGCGTCGGCATCTTGACGCCGGCGCGATCGCACACGTCGCGCAGCGAGAACTCCTCCCCGGGGGCTGCGGCGATGAGCTCGGCCGCCGCGTCGAGCAGGCGCGTCCGTGTATCGCTTGTCGGTTTCTCCATAGTTCCGTTATAGTAAACCTGTATCGCCGCTATAGGTATACATATCACCGTTACATAGGAGGGAACAGCGATGAGCACTCGCTCACTCAATGGAAAGAACGTCTTGATCGCCGGAGGCGCGAAGAACCTCGGCGGCCTGGTCAGCCAGCTCGCCGCGGCGCAGGGGGCCAATGTGGCGTTGCACTACAACTCGCCCGAATCGGCCGCCCAGGCAGAGGAGACCGCCGAACGCGTCCGGTCACAAGGAGGCAAGGCCGTCATCCTGGCCGGCGACCTGACCGTCCCGGAGAACGTCGAGCGGCTGTTCGCCGACGCGTCGTCGGCACTGGGATCGGTCGACGTCGCCGTGAACACCGTCGGCAAGGTGCTGCGGAAGCCGATCGTCGAGACCACCGAGGAGGAGTACGACTCGATGTTCGACATCAACAGCAAAGCCGCGTACTTCTTCATCAAGGAGGCCGGCCGCAACCTGGCTGACGACGGCAAGATCGTCACGATCGTCACGTCGCTGCTCGGGGCCTTCACCGACGGCTACTCCACCTATGCCGGCGGAAAGAGCCCCGTGGAGCACTTCACCCGAGCCGCGGCGAAGGAGTTCGCGCCGCGCGGCATCTCGGTGACGGCCATCGCCCCCGGACCGATGGACACGCCGTTCTTCTACGGTCAGGAGACACCGGAACGAGTGGAGTTCCACAAGTCGCAGGGAATGGGAGGACAGTTGACGCAGATCGAGGACATCGCGCCGATCGTGACCTTCCTGGCCACGGACGGCTGGTGGATCACCGGTCAGACGATTTTCGCCAACGGCGGCTACACCACTCGCTGACGGACGAACAACCGAAGGGATTACCCATGAGCACGACGACGCCCGAACCCGTGACCTTGTTTATCGAGGCGGTCAACCGGCACGACGAGCAGGCCTTCCTCGACGCCTTCACCGAGGAGGGATTCGTCGACGACTGGGGCCGGATCTTCACCGGCCGCGACGCCATCAAGGGCTGGAGCGACAAAGAGTTCATCGGAGCCAAGGGCACCATGACGGTCGCCGAGGCGACCACGACCGGCGACTCCACGACCGTGGTCGCGGACTGGCGCAGCAGCTGGGCGAACGGGCTGAGCAGGTTCACCTTCGTCGTCGACGGCGACAAGATCGCGTCGATGACGATCCGGGAGGGATAGCGTGTCGCCGGCGCGGGGGTCGGGGCGACGCCTTGGGGTTGCCGCCTTTTGGATCGGCTATACCTTTGAGCTGCCCATATCGATCTGGAACTCCGCGCCGGTGACCGCCTTGGCGCTCGCGAGGTAGAGCACCGCGTCGGAAAGGTCGTCGAGAGTAGCCACCGGGTAGTGGTTCATCATCGACGGGAAGTGCTCGCCGAAGGTCTCGAAGGCCTTGAACGCCTCCGAGTCCTCCACGCCCATCGGGGTGTTCACCGCGTAGGGATGCACGGTGTTGACCCGAATGCGCTTGCTGCCGAGTTCTTTCGCCGCCGACTGGGCGAGGCCGCGCAGCCCGAACTTCGACGCCGAGTACGACGACTGCGCCGGCATCGCCTTGAGTCCCGCGGTGGACGAGATGATGGTGATCGACCCGCCGTTGCGGGCTTCGATCATCGGCGGGACGACGGCTTTGAGCGTCTTCCACGTGCCCACGAGGTTCACGTCGACCACGTCGGTGAACTGCTCCTCGGTCAGCTCCCACGTCAGGCCCCAGGTGAGGATGCCCGCGTTGGCGACGACGTGGTCGATACGCCCGAACGTCTCGATGCCCTCGGCGACGAGCTGCTGCTGAACGGCGAGATCACGGGTGTCGCCCTGGCGCGCGAGGATCTTGCCGCCGGCCTCCTCCACGAGCCGGACCGTCTCGGCGAGATCGGCCTCGGTCGCCGTCGGATAGGTCTGGTGGTCGGCGACCTTCGTCGCGATATCCAAGCCGATGATCGACGCGCCCTCCGCGGCGAATCGAACCGCATGATTGCGCCCTTGACCTCGGGCGATACCGGTGATGTAGACGACCTGGCCGTCGAACTGTCCCATGCGGGAACTGTAACACGTTCTAGTTTGCGGCAGGCAAGCAACAGACCGGTGTACCACCTTATTCAGCAGTGGTACACTCAGGTTATGCCCACCGCCCTCAAACGCATCCAGGTCACTCAGACGCCGACTGTCGCGGAGTCCCTGGCCGTCGCCGAGCGCGAGTGGCCCGGTGTTCCGCGCGCGGAGCTGATCGTCCGCTTGATGGCCCGCGGCGCCGAAGCGCTCGAGGCGTCGGGCGAGGCCCGGCGGTCTGCTCGGCGACGCCTGTTGCGGCAGACCCAGGGCACCGTCCCCTACCCGCATCGATACCTGGAGGAACTCCGCGAGGACTGGCCCGAATGATCGTCCTCGACGCGGCGATCCTGATCGCCCATCTCGGCGTCGAAGACCCTCACGCGGAGGCAGCACTCGAGATCCTCGACACCGAGGAGCGACTGGCCATACACCCGTTGTCGCTAGCCGAGGTTTTGGTCCATCCCGCACGGTCGGGGACGGAATCACAGACCCTCGAGGTCATCGAGAAGCTCGGGATCGAGCAGGTGTCACACGCACCGGGCGAGCCGGTCGAACTCGCGCGGATTCGCGCTGCCACCGGACTGAAGATGCCCGACTGCTGCGTCTTGGTCGCCGCAGAGCGGGAAGCCTCCTCCCTCGCCACCTTCGATCGACGTCTCGGCGAGGTCGCACGAAACCGCGGGGTGAACGTCGTCGGGTGTTGATCGCGGCAGGCGACAGCGCTATCGGTCGAGCGCCCGCAGGTACCGGTCCGTCATGTAGTCCTGTACCCGCCGCGACACCGGCCCGCCGGCCTTGGCGATCATCGTGTCGGGGCGGGAGAAGGCCGATATGGTCACCGACAACTCGCCGCCGGGAAGCCGACGGAGCTCGAACCGCTCTTCTCCGGTCTCCGGGTGCCCGGGCAGCGTGCCGTAGCCGAATCCCCGGAGATCGGGCTCATCGATGACGTAGACGACGCGGCAGGGAATGCGCAGCGACAGCGGACCGGGCCCGAGACGCATGAACATCACCGTGCCCGCCCGCAGCGGCGAGTCGGAAGTCCAGACACGCAGACCCGACCGGGCCTGGATCTGCCAGCGCATCACGTCGGCGGCCGCCTGCTCGAAATCGCGGCGCCGCAGCACGGCCGACTTCTCGAACCAGCGGTACCCGGCAACCGGACCGACGGCCGTCTGCCCCACCTGCTCGTAGGTGAACGGCTCCGCGCGCAACCGAAGCTCGTCGTCGGCGCGCAGCGGCCGCACAGTCTGCGTCGTCATGCCGGTTCAGCCGGCCTCGCAGCGCCGGCGCACTTCCTCCAGATTGGCCGTCATCGCCTCGCGCAGAACCGCCATCCGTCCCGCGATGATCCGGCCTTCCTTCTCCGGCGAGGCGTCTATCGCACCTTTGAGCGGCGACCAACCTAGCCCAATCCGGGCGAACTGACGCACGACCGACCCGTCCCGGGACGGGTCCACCTCGAACCCCCACTGCGCCCACGGCTCCATGTCGGCCGCACCGACGCTCCACACCCAGCGCCGACCGGGCTCGAGGTCGATCACCGTGCACACCGTCTCCCACTCGCCGACGAAATCACTGCGGTTGCGGCCGACGAACTGTGCGTCGACGGCCGGAGCGACGGCCCCTCCGATCCACTGTGCGTCGTACAACTCGCCGGCCGGTTCGACGGGCAGCGTGATGTCGGTGACCACCGGCCACACCTGCTCCGGCGGCGCAGCGATCTTCGCCTCGACTTCGACGGTGGGCAGATCCCGATAGCGCATGATCAGTTCCCGAACTCTCGCTCGAAGCCGTCCGGGATGATCAGGTCGTCGCGCGAGAGCTTCGCGACGTCGTCCTTGCCGAGTCCCATGAGTGACGAGTCGATGCCCATCCGCAGCAGGTCGAGGACGTTCTCGACGCCGGCCTGCCCGTTCGCGGCGAGACCCCACAGGTACGCGCGGCCGATCATGACGGCCTTCGCCCCGAGGGCCAGCGCCTTGACGACATCGCTGCCGCGACGGATGCCGCCGTCGAGCAGGACCTCGACGTCGTTCCCGACCGCGTCGGCGATCGGGCCCAGCACGCGGATCGTCGCGGGCGTGCCGTCGAGGTTGTTGCCGCCGTGGTTCGACACCGAGATCGCGGACGCGCCGATGTCGACGGCGCGCTTCGCGTCGTCGAGCCGCGTGATCCCCTTGACCATGAACGGCCCGTCCCACTGCTCGCGCAGCCACTGCAGGTCTTCCCAGGTGGGCGGCGGCGTGTTCATCCAGGTGCCGTAGACGTCGAAGAACGTCGGTCCGTCTTCGCCCTTGTGGGCGATGTTCGGCGCCGACAGGTCCGGGATGATCAGCTTGCCGTCGCGGAACCAGCTCATCGCGTAGCGCGGCTTGGTGATAATTTCCGGCGCCAGCTTGGCGACCGCCCGCACGTCGACCTTCTCGGGGATCTCCGGGCTGCCCCAGTCCCGGCCGACGTTGAACACCCAGTCGGTCGTGACGATCAAGCCCTTGCAGCCGGCTTCCTTGGCGCGCTGGGCGCGGGCGAGGATGTCCTCGCGGCTGCCCAGCCAGTAGATCTGAAAGAAGATCTTGTCGTTGACGGCGGTGACCTCTTCGACGGGCTTGGAAGCAAAGCTCGACAGGCCCATCGCGGTCCCGCGGTTGGCGGCCGCGCGCGCGACGGCCACCTCACCGTCGGGGTCGACCGCCTGCACCCCGGTGGGCGAGATCAGCACCGGGAAGGAGATCTCCTGCCCCATCACCGTCGTGGTGAGGTTGCGTTCCGGCGTCGCGCCGACGACATGCGGGGCGAAACCCAGCTCGTTGAACGCCTCGACGTTATCGGTGACGGTGATGCCGGCCTGCGTGCCCGCGACCAGCGACGAGTACACCGTCTTGGGCAGTCGCTTCTGAGCCCGGCGCTGCGCCTCCCCGACGGTCTCGAACCACGGGTTGCGGCGCCACGGGTTGCGCTCCATGAGCTCGGCGAACTTGGACACGGGTACTCCTCGGGATGTGCGGTTGGCGGGGAATCAACAGGTGCTGCAGGACGACGACGAGCAGCCCGTCGCCGTCGTCGGCAGGAATCCCGCAAGCGGGTTCTCGTCGCAGCCCCGAGCGGGCGGCTGCTCCGGTGGCCGGGTCATCAGCGTGAGCGGCACGCCGCGCGAGTGATCTTTGTTCGCGGTCGGCTTGGTGCGCTCACCGGCGAGCAGTTGCTCGCCGTAGCCCTGCACGCATTCGGGGTCCGGCCCGTCCAACGGCAGCCCGGTGAAGAACTTCGCCGCCATGCACCCGCCTCGGCACGCGTCGAAGTGGTTGCACGACGCGCACGCACCGGCGCTCTGCGGTTCGCGCAACGAGGTGAACAGCGCCGAACGCTGCCAGATCTCCTGGAACCCGCCGTCGGTGGCGATATTGCCGGCGAGGAAGTTCTCGTGAATCGCGAACGGGCAGGCGTAGACGTCGCCGACCGGGTCGATCAGGCAGACCACGCGACCGGCGCCGCACAGGTTCAGGCCGGGCAGGCCGCTGCCGGCGCCTGACGAGAACGCCGAGAGGTGGAAGAAGGAGTCACCGGTGAGCACACGGTCGCCGTGCGCGACGAGCCAGTCGTACAGCTCGCGCTGCTGGTGCGGCAGCGGGTGCAGGTCGTCCCACACGTCGGCACCGCGGCCCGACGGGCGCATCCGCGTGATGCGCAGCGTCGCGTTGTACCGGTCGGCCAGCGCTTTGAACTCGTCGAGCTGTGCGACGTTGTGCCGGGTCATGACGACGCTGATCTTGGCGTCGGCGAAGCCCGCGTCGCGCAGATTCTCCAACGCGCGGACGGCCATGTCGAAGGATCCGGGGCCGCGCACCGCGTCGTTGACCTCGGCGGTGGCGCCGTCGAGCGAGATCTGGACGTCGACATAATCCGACGCCGCCAAGCGCGCGGCCACGTCGGGCGTGATGCGCAGGCCGTTGGTCGAGAACTTCACGCCGACCTGGTGGCTGGTGGCGTAGTCGACGAGTTCCCAGAAATCCGGGCGCACGGTCGGCTCGCCGCCGCCGATGTTGACGTAGAACACCTGCATGCGCTGCAGCTCGTCGATGATCGCCTTGCATTGCTCGGTGGACAGCTCGCGCGGGTCGCGCTTGCCCGACGACGAGAGGCAGTGCACGCAGGCGAGGTTGCAGGCGTAGGTCAACTCCCAGGTCAGACAGATCGGCGCGTCGAGTCCGCGCTCGAACTGGTCGACGAGACGGCCGACGACCGGGGGCTTCTCACGGTCGCGGACGTCCGCGGGGAATTCCAGAGTGGTCACTGGGCTGGCTCCTGAATGCGGATGATCATGCCGGAATCGGCGAGCGCGGTGAGCGCCTGCACATAGAGCGGGCGCGACTGGGCGTCGATGCCGGCGGCGGTGAGGGCTGAGTCCGCGTCGGGGTACTCGTGCAGCGTTTGCACGATTCCGACGACAGTCCGGTTCTTGAGGAATGAAAGTTTACGAGTGCCGAAGTGGTACAGCAGCGCACCGAAGGGTTCGGGGCGCACCGCGACCTTGGGGTTGAGCTGCCACGCGGCGCCGATGTCGAAAGCCGGGACACCCTCCCCGGCGGCCTCGCGACCGCCGGGGTGGGTTGCCGAAACGGGGGCACTCATCAGTAGACCCCGCACATCCCGTCGATCGAGACCTCCTCGACCAGCGATTCGCTGACGAGTCCCGTGTCGGTGACACCTTGCTGATCGACATTGTTCTGATCGGCCATGATCCAACCTCCTGTTGGGCTAGTGATGTGGATCACGATCGAATATAATGGCACCGAGTGCATAAACACAACACCCCAGTTCTTGCGACCGGCCGAAGGAGGACGGAATGAGCCGGCGGCCGGTCACCACGCGGACGCGGATCAGCGACATCGCCATCGACCTCTTCGATCGCCGCGGATTCGACACGACGAGCGTCGACGAGATCGCCGACGCCGCCGGCATCGCCCGCCGGACCCTGTTCCGCTACTACCCGTCGAAGAATGCCATCGCCTGGGGCGACTTCGACGCCCATCTCGACGACATGCGCGCGCTGCTCGCCGAACTTCCCGACGATCTGCCGCTTGCCGATGCCCTCGCCGAGGCGCTGGTCGAGTTCAACGACCTCCCCGAGGAGCATGCGGCGCGGCACCGCCGACGCATGCGCCTGCTGCTCACGGTTCCCGCCCTGCAGGCGCATTCGATGCTGATGTACGCCGATTGGCGCCAGGCGATCGCCGCCTATGCGGCCACGCGGCTGGGCCGGCGGCCCGAGGACTACCAGCCGCAGCTGATCGGCTGGCTCGCCCTGGGCACTGCACTCGCCGCCTATGAGCAGTGGCTGGCCAGCCCGATGGATCCGAGCGCCGCTAGGCTGCGCACCCTCCTCGTCGAGGGAAGTCGGTTGCTCGCGGTGGGGATCGACGCCGCGCTCTCGCAAACCGGCCCCACGATGCGCTAAATTAGAACACGTTCTAAATCTGGCAGAGGAGGGCGAATGGCCGACCTGACCCCGCACGGCTCGCGCAGCGTCATTCTGACGGTCGCCGAGGTCGTCGACGAGACGTCCGACGCGCGCAGCATCGTGTTCGAGGTCCCCGAGTCGATGGGCGAGAAGTTCACCGACTACCTGCCGGGCCAATTCCTCACCCTGCGCATCCCGAGCGATCAAACCGGCGCGGTCGCGCGGTGCTACTCACTGTCCTCGGCACCGGCCACCGACAAGCAGCCGAAAGTCACCGTCAAACGCACTCCCGACGGCTACGGGTCCAACTGGGTCTGCGACAACCTGGCGGCCGGATCGCAGATCGAGGCGCTGCCGCCGTCCGGGGTCTTCACACCCGCGAACATCCACGTCCCCCTCCTGCTCATCGCCGCCGGGTCCGGCGTCACGCCGGTGATGTCGATTCTCAAAACGGCACTGAAGACGGGCACCGGACCGATCACGTTCTTCTACGCCAATCGCAGCGAGTCCGACGTCATCTTCGCCGACGACCTCCGCGAGCTGCACCACGCCAACCCCGGCCGGCTCACCGTCGTGCATTGGCTGGAGTCGCTGCAGGGGCTGCCCGACGTGCGCGCGCTCGCGACGTTCTTCAAGCCGATGGCCGCCACGCATTCGGCGTACATCTGCGGACCCGGCCCCTTCATGGACGCCGTTCACGAGGCGCTGGCGAAGGCCAAGTTCGACCACCACAACGTGCACACCGAGGTCTACAACTCGTTGAGCGGCGACCCGTTCGTCGACGTCGAGCACGAAGCGGTGAGCGAGGAAGAAGCCGCCGAGGCGGCACAGGTCGAGGTCGAACTCGACGGCGAGACGCACAACCTCGCGTGGCCGCGTTCGCGCACGCTGATCGACATCATGCTGGCCGCCGGGCTCGACGCCCCGTACTCGTGCCAAGAGGGCGAATGCGGTTCCTGCGCATGCACGTTGACCGAGGGGACGGTCGAGATGGAGAACGCCGGCGCGCTCGATCCTGACGACATCGCCGACGGCTACATCCTCGGCTGCCAGGCGCGCCCGACGTCGGACAGCCTCAAGATCGAGTTCTGACCGCCGACCGTGCCCAGATTCCCGCCGACCGTGCCCAGATTCCCGCCGACCGTGCCCAGATTCCCGCCGACCGTGCCCACGATCTCGCCGACCGTGCCCAGTCACCCCTATGATCGGGATTCATGAACAACGACCGGCTGGCCAAGATCCTGTCCGCGATACTCATCGTTCCCGGCATTCTGCACTTCGTGGCGCCGAAGCCCTTCGACACGATCGTGCCCAAGGAACTGCCCGGCGATCCCCGGCACTACACCTATGCCTCCGGCGTCGCCGAGGTCGGTATCGGCGCGGCTCTGCTCGTGCCGAGTCTGCGTCGCCGAGCAGCGGGGCTGGCGGCGCTGCTGTTCACGGCCGTCTTCCCGGCCAATGTGAACATGGTGCGCCTCTGGCAAGACAAGGGTCCGGTGCTGAAGGGCCTGGCCCTCGCCCGGCTCCCCTTGCAGATACCCATGATCGCGCTGGCGATCAAGGTCTGGCGCGACTCCGACTCGTCCTCCACCGAGTAACCCCCACCGCCGACTGGGCACCTCACCCACGCCGAGTGGGCACCTCACCCACGCCGAGTGGCCACTCGTTAGCCGTTGCGACCGTCGCGCCAGCGGCAAAGGCCCTCGGCGTACGAGAGGTCGTAGTCCGGGCCTCCCGTGTCGATGGTGATCAGGCCGACCCCGAGATCGACCATCTCGTCGGCTTGACGCAAGACATCGTCGACGGATTGCCCGGTTCCACCGACCGCGACTGATCGCTCGATCTGAGCCGGGTCGCGCCCGACGTCGGCACAGTGTCGCGCGAGGACCTCCGACTTCCGCCGGTAGGCGTCGACGTCGGCGAACGAATGCCAGATGTCGCCGTACTCAGCGACGATCCTCAGCGTCTTGCGCTCCCCGCTCCCCCCGATGAGCACCGGCACTTTTCGCGTCGGAGGCGGATTGAGCTTGCCCCAGCGGTCGACGATCCGTGGCATCGCCTCCGCCAGATCGTCCAGGCGCGACCCCTTCGTGCCGAAGTCGTAGCCGTATTCGTCGTAGTCGCGCTCGAACCAGCCCGAGCCGATTCCCAAGATCAGCCGCCCTCCGCTGATGTGGTCGACGGTGCGCGCCATGTCCGCGAGGAGCTCGGGGTTTCGGTACGAGTTGCAGGTGACCAGGGCGCCAAGCTCGACTCTGGACGTCTGCTCAGCCCACGCACCCAGCATCGTCCAGCACTCGAAATGTGCGCCGTCCCGATCGCCGTAGAGCGGGAAGAAATGATCCCAATTGAAGGCGATGTCTACGCCGATGTCTTCGGCGCGCAACACCGCGTCGCGAATCAACCGGTAGTCGGGGGCTTGCTGAGGTTGAATCTGAACGCCCACGCGAATCGTTGTCATGCGGCGATCCTACGGCGTCGACCGAAGGCACACTCGGCGAGAAACTGGGCACACTCGGCGGAAATCTGGGCACACTCGGCGAGAAACTGGGCACACTCGGCGGAAATCTGGGCACGATCGGCGGGAAACTGGGCACGCTCGGCGACGACGGGCGCGGATCTCAATACCCGGTGAACGAATCGGTGTGGATCCGCCAAGGACGCAACAGGGTCCTCGGATCCACCCGCCGCACCGAGCGCGCCGTGCTCCCAACGAAAGCCGGGGCGCCGGAGATGAAATAGTGCGTCGCGTCGGCACTAGTCCACGCGGACGGCAGAACCTCGCGCAACGACTCCGCGTCGAACCCGTCGGCCAGTTCCGCCGACACCACGCACCCGACCAGGGCCCCCGACGCAGCCGCGCGTTCCACCAGATCGGCGTACGCGGCGCGATCGGCCGCCCGGACGACGTGGACGATCGCCAACCCGGCGAGATCCTCCCCGTCGTCGAGCAGCGAACGCAGCATCGACGCGAACGGCGTGATTCCGATGCCGGAGCTGATCAACACGACCCTACTGCTGCGCCGCACCCGCGGCGCCAGCACGAAGTCACCACCGACGTTGTCCACGTATGCCCGGCGCGCCCCGCCGATCAGGGCGTCCTTGAACCGCGACGGCGTGTGGCTCACGGTGAAACCGAACTCGACGAGGCCGGCGTCGGACGACGCGTTCGGCGCGGAGGCGAACGAGAACACCCGGCGCGACCGCACCCAGAGCGGCCAGCGCCAGTGCGGCGTGCTCACCGTCGCCCACTGACCGGGACGGAACGCGACCCGACCATCGGCCGACACCCGATAGGTCGAAGCGACCATCGGCGACGTCGAGACGTCGAGTGGCACGCGCCGCGCGGTCCCCGACGCGAGACGCACGGCGAAGGCGAACAGGCATCCGACCAGCAGTGCGATCTCCGGATCGAAACCGAACGCGTACGTCTCGGTCACCTTCACGTAGATCGAGCTGTACATCAGTGTGCCGACCAGCGCCCCGTACGCCAGCCGCGGCCGACGTGTGGCCGGCGAGGTCAACGGTTCCGGCAGCATGAACACGCCCAAGAAGAGCAGGGGCGTCGAGTTGAGGATGAGCGCGAGAGTGTGGCCGGTGGGGTGCACCGCCGCGGCGATCGCCGCCGTGGACAACGCCGCCGCGAGGTAGGCGACGATCAACGGCCACTCGCGCAAGGCGGTGATGGTCAGGACCCCGATCACGATCATCGGGATGAGCAATTCCCGCGAGGCCACCCACCACGAGAGGTACGCGATGCCGCCGATCTGGGCGTACGAGAAGACGTAGCAGGTCACCGCGCCCGCGACGACCGGGTTGACGATCAGCCGCCGGCGCCACACCAGCACGTACTTCGACAACGACGCGGCGACCGCTCCGAGGGCCGCCGCTTTCAGCGTCCCCGCGTCGACGCCCACCGGCATGACGAAGAACAGGATGAGCGCCGTGATGAGCCACGAGTCGGAATTGGGCGGTACCCGCACGACCGCGGCGCAGGCGTATGTGACGACGGCCGATACGACGATGACGACGACCAACGAGCGCACGAGTGCGGCCGGCCGGTAGCCGAAACCTTCGTCGCCGATGTCGACGGCGGCGAGTGCGAACGTGTAGACCGCCAGTGCGACGAGGGCCAGCAGCACGGTCCGGTGCGGCGAAAGCCACGCCGGCACAAGGCGATTCACGAGAACAGTTCCAGTCCGGGCCACGGTGAGTAGTCGGCGGTACCGTCGGCGAAGATCGTGACGAAGCGGAAGTCGATGCCGAGCCGATCGTGCAATTCATCAGCCGGAGTGAAGAACAACGCGGTGGCGAGACCGTCGGCGATCATCGTCGACGCGGCGACCACCCAGGTCGCGACGACATCGACGGTCGGTCGCGACGTGCGGGGGTCGACGACGTGGTGCCAGTCGGCCCACGACCGCCGGGTCACGGCCGACGCGCAGATCGCGCCGGTTGCCAATTCGACGACACCGATCGCCTGCATCGGGTCGGCCGGATGCTCCAGCGCGATGCGAACCGGCGTGGTCCGCTCGGACACGACCATGTCGCCGCTGCCGTCGACGATGAACGTGTCGGTGTACTCGGCGACGATCCGCGCGACCCGGTCGACGGCGAAACCCTTGCCCGCCGCGCCGACGTCGATCATCGTCGGAGCAACGACTTCCAAGGCGCCCCGGTATCCAGTCAGGACGTCGTCCCACGCTGGCACCGGCGTCACCGATTCGGCCGGGTTCAGGGAGTAGCCGGGGCCGTAGCCCGCGTCGGCGAGGGTTTGGCCGACGAACGGCGAGAACGCCCCGCCCGTCGCGTCGTAGAGCCGTCGGTACCAGTCGATCAGCGGCTGGTCGGATGCGGCGAGCGGATACGTGCCGGCTTCGCGTGACGCGTGCGCGACCAACGAGTCGTCGCGAAACCGCGACCACGTTACGTCGATACGGTCCAGTTCGGCTTCCACCGCTTCGACTGCCGACGCGGGCAGCGGCTCGGGCACGGTGATCGCCCACTGGGTGCCGAGCGCGTCGAAGACCCAGTCGGACGCCGCGCCCGGCTCGGTCGGGCGGGCCGACGGCGGCCGGGTCACCGGCGCGCTTGACTCTTGATCTGCGCGAGCGCGCCGTTGAAGCCGTTCGGGGTCAGCGACGATCCGGCGGTCTTGCCGACGTGGATCTGGTCGATGTTCTTGCCGACGATCTTGCCCCTTGACGCGTTCCACCACCTCGTCTGGAACTCCCGCGAGATGGGCAGGGCGGAGTAGGTCACCGACGCCGAGCGGACGACGTTGTTCGCCAGCGCCATCTGAACGCCGAGATCGCTGGTCCCGACCGGCAGCGTGTACGTCCCGGTACCCGAGAACGAACCGTTCTTGTAGTTCGCGGCCGATGCGGTCGCGGGGGTGAGTGCCAGCCCCAACGCGGCGGTGGCTGCGATGATTCCTGCGGCGCGGGCCGCGACCAAATGCGTGGTCGATCGTGGAGCTGGTTCCGTGAACATGCAAGTATCGTATGCCTAACTCAGACACACCGACAGAGCTTTGGACGATTGACCAAAGACACGGCGGCGTCAGCGCAGGGAACGGTAATGCGCGCGCAACTCTGGCTCGAGGTGTTCGATCGCATAGCTGAGCGCCGTTCGACCCAACTCGGGTGCGTGCGCGTCGAGGTAGTCGGTCAGCGACTCGCGTGACACCCTCTTGCCCATCTCCCTCAGCATCCAGCCGAAGGCCTTCTGGATCAGGTCCCGACGATCGTCGACGACGATGGGCGCGACCGCCAGGGTGGCCGACGGATCGCCGACCCACAGGTACGCGTGGGTGCCGATGATCCCGACGCGCCTGTCCCACAGCGATTCGTCGCGCGCATACGACACCAGCTCACCGAAATCCCCCGACGACAGGCACCACTCACCGAGGATCTGCCGCGCCGAGGAGTCCACCAGATCCCAATTGTTGACCCGCCCGGCGGC
>NZ_BAEE01000012.1 GCF_000241265.1 Gordonia araii NBRC 100433 | reverse complement strand
GAATACGCCTGGCGACATGACTAAGAGCCAACAGGATGTTCGGGCGCCCGCTTCTGTACGTCGAGGCGCCACCACGCGTAGATGAGGGCCCAATAGGAGACGAGGATGAACCCGAGCGTCGAGTTCTGGACGAGGTCGCTGTGGTCACGTGTGGCGATGAACGCCGCCACGAGTGCCGCGACCGCCAACACGTTCACGAGCACCCGGAACGGTGTTTTCCATTGCGTGTTGGCATGCCAGAACGATAGTTCGGGATCGTCGGGTCGTGTCCGAGCCTGGACGTATGCCGCAGCTGCCATCAGACCGATGACGAGGCCGCTAAACGTTAGGCCAGTCCAGTATCCAATCAAGCTGCCGACGGTGACGCCGAACAGGAAACTCATGACCTGGTGCCGGCGACTCAACCCGCGTCTCGATGCACTCACGATGGCTCCTCTGGTGCCGGCGCATCCCCGGCCTTGCGAGCGGATCGACCTAGCGGGCCGAGAGAGAGAGAGAGAGAACAGGGCGGCGTCTTGGTATCTGCTTCCCCAACGGCCGAGCAGTTCGGCATTGCCCGTAGTTGTCAACCTATCAATTGCCGTTATATTTCCTGTTTAGTAGGAAGATGGCCGACCGCTCTTGATCTTATTGAGGTTCTGTTTGTCAACTAGTTCTCGTCATCAGGGAAGGGGGCAGGCATAGCTTTGGCGACTGATTCTCCGTGGTCGGTGAGTTCAAACCATATTGAAAACCCCTGATCGTTCGGGTCGTTCGGGTGCTCATGCAAGAAGGCTCGGACCGTGTCAAGAGCTTCATTCTCCTGCGAAGGCCAGGCTATAAACCCGTCGTCGCCAGGAACACCGACTTCCGCAAGCTTGTCTGTGACTAACTTTTCATAAATGGGAATTAGAAGTGATCCAGCGTGGTCGGTTGACCCGGTAACTTCCTTCACGGCGCCGTACATGCTATATATCGGTACTGAGTCGCCGATCCCATAATACATCGCTATGTTGAACAAGCGGTCTTCAATGGCGCTCATTTTCACCCTCACTTGGCTGTGTGTATGCGGACCCATTTGCCGGTATCTGCGTACCATATGTCGATCGTTGATCCCGATTTGTTGCTGTTCCTCCAGCCTACCTTTGTGCCGTCTGGAAACTCTCGTAAGGTTCCATTGTAAGTACCGGGGGCTTGGGCTGGTTTGCTACCGTGCGACATTCGTTCATACACGGCCCGCAGTTCATCCTCATTCTTTACCTCGCGAATCCTAGCTCTACTTCGTGGTAGAGAATTCTCGATTTCTCGAATTCGCGACGAATCTGGATGTATAGGCTTGGGGGCAGGCTTACTGTCGTTCTTGGGTTTGTCGTCCTTCTTGTCCTTGTCCTTCTTTCGACGATTCCATAGCTTCTTCAGGAAGCCGAATCTCGACACTGAGTGACGTGCGGGTGCAGCAGTGAGAGCTGCTGCTCCGACTAGCAGCCAGACTGCGGTCGGGATCGAGTCCGTGCTGGCTGGGCCCGGTATCGGCGCAAGTGCTGGACCTGGGACTGTAACTGGTGCCGGCCGAGCAGGTTGCTGCACTTTGGGGCCCGGTACGGCCGGCGTCCGTGGTGCGGGTCGGCCAGTCTGTGCCGGTGGTGCGGGTTGTCCGGTGTTGGGCGGTGCCGGTCGCTGCCCAGTTTGCTGCGGCGGCGCGGGAGGACGTTGCCCGGGCAAGCCGGGGGCCCGGTAGCCGGGGACCGGGATGATCGGGGTCCCGTTGCCCGTGCCGGGTCCCGGGCCCGGTGAACCGCCGGCATTCGGGCCGTTGCCGGGTGCGCCCGGCGTAGAGCCGGTGGGCGGCGGCGTGTTCTGTGTGGGTTGCGGGGTGTAGGTGGGGACGTTGATGCATGGCCAATACGGTCCGTGTTCGCGGCGCATCTGATCACACAGGGCATCGGCGTGGGCGGTGCCCGAACCACCGGAGACAACGGCGAGGACGACGCCCAGACCGGTACCGACGGTCAGGACAACAGCGGCCAGTCCGGCGATCCATCGCCACCGGCGACGAGGCACGATGGTGGTGGATGGGGGTTGGCTGATGCCCACGGGAGCGGTGCTGTCTGGTTCGGTCATGCCGGTGGCGGTCATGCTTTGCCTCGGATGGCGGCGATGATGGCGTCGGTGCCGGCCCAGAACCAGCGTCCGGCCAGCGACATGACCAGAAAGAAGCCGAGGAAGACGGGGATGCTGCCGTAGCGGTCGGCCCACTCCGATAGGCGTGGCAAGCAGACGGCGGCGACCACGAGCACGGCGCAGCCGAGGATCCACACGATGAGGGTGCCGACAGGGACGCCCGGGCTTTCGGCCGGGTCGACGGGTGGGCGGTCGCTGGCGGTGGTTTCGTCGTCATCGGCGGGCACGATGTCGAGTACGGCGGTATCGGTGTTGCTCATCGGATCCTCCCTGCCGAGGCAGTTGGGCCTATTTCCCCTACATCGCCACCTTGGTGATGGACAATTCGAATTTTAGTATCACACAGAGTTGCAGATAGTGCAGCACACTCGGGGATCGGGATCCCGCGTAGGCGCCGTTATCACAGGCCAGGACAGGTCGCGTCGGTGTCGTCGTGCATTCGCAGTAATGCCGGGAGGACGCCTACTCGTTCGATACTGTGAACCAGTGGATCGACTACCTTGCAGAGCATCGCGAGGAACTATGCAGGATCCTGCACAACGCAGTCGTGCCGATGCCGGCGGCTCCGCACCTGATCCAGGCTGATCCGGCCAGCGTCGACCTGCTCGCCGAGGGCGGCCATGGTCGACCAGGGTCCGGTTCCTCGCCGATATCGACCACACCGCAACGAACCGCCCCCGACCTCGCGGTGAGGATCGGGGCGGTCTCGTCGTCGCTATGTTCGACCGGACGCAACGATATCCGCGTTACCAGCGGATTCGTTTCGGGAGGGCAAGGGGTGGGTGGGAGCCCTTCGAGCGAGCAGCGAATCGACGTTCGCACTGGTGGAGCCGCCTAGGAGAATCGAACTCCTGACCTATTCATTACGAGTGAATTGCTCTACCGACTGAGCTAAGGCGGCGTGCTGCGCTGGGCAGCGAGAACGAGTGTATCGGCAAACCCGAGGCAGGCCAAAACCACTTCGCTTGTCAGTCGGGAGCGAGCAGGTGCCGCAGGTAGCGGTCGGGTTTGCCCAGGAAATCGCGGGTGAGGCGGACCGACGGCGCATCGTCGTAGTCGACCTGGACGATCTCACCGTCGTCGTCGATGGCGTAGATCGTCGCGCCGGGAAGCGCCAGCAGCATCGGCGAGTGCGTGGCGACGACGAACTGGCTCCCGTCGGCGATGAGATCGGCCATCAGGGCGATGACGGTGAGGCACCCCTGCGGAGATAGCGCCGCCTCGGGCTCGTCCATTACGTACAGTCCGCCGGGGAAGAAGCGCGACCGGATCAGGTCGACGAAGGACTCGCCGTGCGAACGTTCGTGCGGCGACACGCCGCCGAACACCGCGAGCTGGTCGGGGCCGAGTTCCTCGGTCGCGGTGGCCACGTTGTAGAACGACTCGGCCCGGAGGAAGAACCGACTGCGCGGTTTCGACGTTCCCCACGTGAGGAACAGGTGGTCGGCGAGATCGGATTCGGTTGCGCGGGTGGCGAATCGGTAGTTCTCACTGCCGCCCTCGGCATTCATTCCGGCCGTGACCGCGATCGCTTCGATCAACGTCGACTTGCCGCTGCCGTTCTCGCCGACGAAGAAGGTCGCGCCCGCGGGCAGCGTCAGCCCGCCGGACTCGGCGAGGAATTCGACGACGGGAAGGTCGAAGGGGTACCGATCACTCGGAAAGCCACCGCCGACCGATATGCGCTTGATGAAACGCGCAGGCTCGATGTCGAAGCTCACTGCGTGAACTCGGGACCACCGCACGGCACGCGGACCCGATGCGCGGGGTCGAGCGCGTTGCGCACCAGCGCACCCACCGTCGGCGAAAACGCCAGACCCACATGGCCGACGCGCGAAGCGGGGCACACGTCTTGGACCACCGTGTTGTCGATGTTGGGACCGGGTGGCATCAGCGTGACGCGGTACGGTGTCGAGATCGCGTCGAACCTCGTCGCGATGTTCGTGTATCGGATCGTCGAATGCCTTGGCCCCCAATAGTTCTGACCCGGTGCGCGCGCCGGCAGCCGGTCCTGGATGGCGCCGACGCGACTGAATCCTCTGCTCGACGCGGCTATCCCGATGATCGAGTCGACTTTCGACGTCCGGGCCTGCGAGACGAGCTGGGCGATCGCTCCCCCCTGCGAATGGCCGACCAGGTCGACTTTCGACGCTCCGGTTGCCGCCAGCACGTGATCGACGAACGGCGCCACCTGACGTGCCGAGAGTTCGCGCTTCGCCAAACCGCCGACGGGGCCGCTCCAACTCGTCTGGCCGTAGGTCAGGCTGAACACGCAGAACCCAGCGTTGGCGAGAACCGGTGCGAGGTAGCCGAAACTGGCGGCCTGGTTCATCGCCGTCCCGTGCAGGAGGATCACCGGGTCGCGGTCGGGCTTTCGGCAATTCCATCGATTCGAACCCGCCGGCGACGTCTGCGCTGGCGCGAAATATCCGCCGGCGATCGCGCCGGGGACGTTGGTGTCAACCGGAAAGGGCGCTGCGGCGGCGTCGACGGCGAGGAGCGACGAAGCGAATACCGATGCCGCGATAGCAGCGGAGATGGTCACTGTGCGCATACGGCGATTATGCCGCGATGTGCTCCGCCCGCACCGTTTTGCAGAACCCGACGCGATTGCGTCGGGTTCTGCCAAACGAGTCGGGATTTGGGTCTCAGGCGACGCCGTCGGCGCGTGCCGCGTCGGCAACGGCCGCGGTGACCGCCGGCGCCACTCGTGCGTCGAGCGGGCTCGGCACGATGTAGTCCGGTCGCAAGTCGTCGGCGGCGACGGACAGGATCGCCTCGGCCGCCGCGATCTTCATGTTTTCGGTGATCCGTCGCGCACCCGCGTCGAGGGCGCCCGCGAAGACACCGGGGAAGGCCAGCACGTTGTTGATCTGATTCGGGAAGTCGCTGCGGCCGGTGGCCACGACCGCGGCGTGCTTGCGCGCGACGTCGGGGTGGATCTCGGGGTCCGGGTTCGACAGGGCGAACACGATCGCATCGTCGTTCATGGACGCGATGAGGTCTTCGGCGATGGTTCCGGCCGACACACCGAGGAAGACATCGGCGCCGGCAAGGGCCTCGGTGGCGCCGCCGGTCAGTCGCCGAGGGTTGGTGCGCTCGGCCAGCTCGGCCTTGAACTCGTTGAGGTTAGAGCGATCCGGCGAAACGATGCCCTTCGAATCGAGGACCACCACGTCGGCGACCCCGCAGGCCAGCAGGATGTTGGCGCAGGCGACACCGGCGGCCCCGGCTCCGGAGATGACGACCTTGAGGCCGGCAAGCTCGCGGTCGAGGACCTTCGCCGCTCCCTTGAGCGCTGCCAGCACGACGATGGCCGTCCCGTGCTGGTCGTCGTGCATGACCGGGCAGTCGAGGGCCTCGATCACGCGGCGCTCGATCTCGAAGCAGCGCGGCGCGGAGATATCCTCGAGGTTCACCGCCCCGAACGTCGGGCGCAGCCGGATCAGCGTCTCGACGATCTCGTCGGGGTCCTTGGTGTCCAGCACGATCGGGATGGAGTTGAGGCCGGCGAAACTGCGGAAGAGCGCAGACTTGCCCTCCATCACCGGCAGCGAAGCGCGTGGGCCGATGTCGCCGAGGCCCAGTACCGCAGACCCGTCGGACACCACGGCGACCAGCCGATTGGTCCACGTGTACCGGTCGACGAGTTCCGGCTGGGCCGCAATCGCGCGAGACACCTGAGCCACGCCGGGCGTGTACGCGATCGAGAGGTCGCGCTGGGTTTCCAACGGGGACTGGAGCTCCGTGGACAGTTTGCCTCCGACGTGGGAGAGGAAGATCTCCTCGTCGGTGATCGGGGTGGTCATCGAGCCTTTGTCCGTGCTGGTCACGGTTCTCCTTACCGAGCATCTATGCGTTGAAGCGGGAGTGGCGTCGGGCAAGGGAGTGATGGTGCCCGCGCGTCAGGGCCGCGCACACGACGATGGGTGCGTCTGGTCCGGTGGCCGGCGCGGCGGGTGAGCTGCTGGCACCAATGCCTCGTCTGCGACGGCCGGATGGTGCGCCGGCAGTGTCAGGCAAGTGAGTAAAGTCTGCCAGCCCGGCGGCCCGGTCGGCAAACCGGGCTCGGGCCGGTGAACCTCACTCGGTGCAGGTCAACGGTGTGCGGCGCTCGGGCGCATCGGCGGGCACGGGGTACCGGGGAAGGTCGCGACCTCGAAATGCCACCATTCGTTGGCGTACGTCCGGCACAGTCCCCACCGATTGCCCGTCCGCGCCAGCCAGCGCGCTCCGCGCAGGGGGCCGACGTCGATCGCTCGCCCAATTACGTGGGACGACTCGGCTGGCGGCAGCACCCACCGCCGTGCCGCCGCCGGACTGCCGTGGGTGCGTATCCCTTCGCGCCACAATCGGTTCTGTTCCGCCCACGAACGCTTGCCGGAGGTGATCCACAGCGGTACGCCCTCACGGTTCGCCTGGGCTTTGGCCAGCCGGTAGGCCGTGGCCAGTTGCGGGGTGAGTCCGGCCGTCGACGACGGTGCGGCGCTTGCCGTCGCGGCGAAGACCGCGGGGGTGGCGAGCACGACGGCGAGTACGGCGGCGAATGCGGCCAGCATCGTCGATGTCCGACGGGGAGTCCGGCCCGGGGTGCGCATGGAAATCCAATCTAGGCCCCGGGTGCCCACTCGGCATAGGTGAGGTGCCCAGTCGGCGTAGGTGAGGTGCCCACTCGGCATAGGTGAGGTGCCCACTCGGCGTAGGTGAGGTGCCCACTCGGCGGTGGGGTGACGGCGCTCACGACGATTCTCTCCCACGCCGAGTGCTCGATACGATGACCCGTTGTGACGACAGCGACGACACCACCAGCCCAACGGGCCGCCCTCGGCGCGTCCGCGTGGATGCCGGTCGGAGGCGCTCTGTTCGTCAGCGCGTGGGGCGGCAACCAGTTCACCCCCTTGCTGGTCATGTACAAGCAGGAGGGACTGAGCAACGTCATCGTCGATGCCCTGCTCTTCGTCTATGTCTTCGGCATCGTCCCCGCCCTGATGATCGGCGGACCGGCGTCTGACCGCTGGGGCCGTCGGCCGCTGATGCTGCCGGCACCGATCCTGGCCGGGCTGGGTTCGGTCGCCCTCGCGATGGGCGCCGACTCGGTCGTGTTGCTCAGCATCGGTCGACTACTCAGCGGCGCCGCGCTCGGCCTGGCGATGGCCGTCGGAGGCAGCTGGCTCGTCGAACTCACGCGCGGTGCCGGTGCCCCGGCCGGCGTCGGAGCACGCCGCGCGACGATGTGCCTGACCGCCGGGTTCGGCGTCGGCGCGGCGGTGGCCGGCGTGCTCGCGCAGTGGGGGCCGTGGCCGACGGTGTTTCCGTACGTGATCACCGTCGTATTGGCCGCGGCATCGGCGGTGAGCCTGTGGAAGGTGCCGGAGACCCGGTTCGCCGGTGACAGTGCGGCGCGGGGGATCGCGGCCGCGATGCGGATCCCGTCGGCGCTGAGCAAGCGTTTCCTGCTCGTCGTCGCTCCGGTCGCGCCGTGGGTATTCGGCGCCTGTGCGATCGCCTACGCGATCGTCCCCGACCTGTTGCGCGGCCACACGTCGATGCCGATCGCGTTTGCCGCCGCGTGCTGCGTGATCGGGCTGACGTCCGGGTTCGCCATCCAGTCGGTGGGCCGGCGCATCGACCGTCCGGGAACCGTGCGCGGCATGGTCGTGGCGCTTGCGGTCCTCGCCGCCGGGATGCTGGCGGCGATCGCCGCCGAGGCAACCCGTTCCATCCCGGTCGCCCTGGTCGCCGCCGCGGTCCTCGGCTGCGGCTACGGGATGGCGATGATCGGAGGTCTCCTCGAAGTCCAGCGCATCGCCGGGCCCGACGATCTCGGCGGGCTCACCGCGGTCTTCTACGCGCTCACCTACATCGGCTTCGCCTCGCCGGCGCTGCTGGCCTGGCTCGACGGTCGCTACCCCGGCCTGGACTACCGCGATTTCTTCCTCGTCGGACTCCTGATGACGGGGGTGTGTCTGGTGTCGGTACTGCTCGGCGGTCTCAGCGCTGGGCGGGGGCGGCGTCGCGGGAGCGGCGACGGGTGATCAGCCAGCCGAAGGCGGCGGCCAGCGGGAACATCAGAATTCCGTAGACCGCGCCGGGGACGGCAATCTGGGTACTGGCGAGCACACTGATCGCGATGGTGATGGCGATCGTGCTGTTGTGGATGCCGATCTCCATCGAGCAGGCGATGGCCTGGCGGTCGGCGACGCCGAGGCGTCGGGGGACGAAATAGCCGACGGACAGGCTGATGAGGCAGAACAGCCCGGTCACCGCGCCCACGTCGAGCAGATAGCCGACCAGGTTCGCACGTTCGGCGAACATGGTGCCGAATACGACCAGCACGAGCAGCAAGGCCGATCCGATGCGCACGGGTTTGTCCATGCGGTCGGCGAAGTCGGGCCGGGAGCGGCGCACCAGCATGCCGAGCGCCACGGGGGCCAGGACGATTACGAAGACCTGCACGACCTTGCCGAACTGCAGACCAACCGTGCCGGTGCCGTCGTCGGCGTCGAACCAACCGATCGCGAAGTTGGTGATCAGCGGCAGGGTGATCACCGCGATGACCGAATTGACGGCGGTGAGCGAGACGTTCAGCGCCACGTCGCCCCGAAACAGATGGCTGTAGAGATTGGCGGTGGTACCGCCCGGGGAGGCCGCGAGCAACATCATGCCGACGGCGAGCAACGGGGGCAGGTCGAACAGCAACACCAGGCCGAATGCCACAACGGGCAGGACCAATAGCTGACACGCCAGGGCGATCGTGACGACGCGCGGGTTCTTCGCGACGCGTGCGAAGTCAGCGGTCGTCAGTGACAGCCCAAGACCGAACATGATGATCGCGAGCGCCACCGGCAGCCCGACCGATACAAAGGGGGAGTCCATCGTCTTCCTTGTGTTTGCGCAGGTCCGGCAGGAGCTAGCTCAGAAATCTGGTACGAGAGCGTCTCGGATTCGACGAGAGTATGTGCTCACCCGCGCCGGTCGCAAGAAAACGGGAAAAGCGGCCCTGGGCGACCTCCGGAGAGCTGTGGCCAGCTTAGTGCTCCGCGCTCATCCGTAGACTGCCCCCATGCGAGTTCTTCTCACCGGCGGGGCCGGATACATCGGTGCCCACACCGCGGTCGAGCTGGTCGCGGCCGGGCACGAAGCGGTGATCTTCGATGATTTCTCCTGTTCCAGCCCGGTCGCCGTCGAGCGCATCAACGAGATCACCGGGACGCAAGTGCCCTTTCGGGAGATCGATGTCGCCGATGCCGAGGCCGTGCGCGCGGGTATCGAGGAGACCGGACCGTTCGACGCGATCATCCACCTGGCCGCCCGCAAAGCGATCGGCGAATCGGTCACCATGCCGCTTGAGTACTACGGCAACAACGTCGGTTCGACGCTGGTGATGCTCGGCGCGATGCGCGACCACGGCATCGGAACCTTCCTGTTCTCCGGTACCGGCACCGTCTACACCCACCAAGAGGATCTTCCGTTCGTGGAGACATCGCGGACCGGTTTGGACCTGCCGAACCCGTACAGCAAGTCGAAGCGGATCTGCGAGGAGATCATGCGCGACTTCGCACTGACCGATCCCGACAAGCAACTGATCGGCCTGCGCTACTTCAATCCGATCGGGGCGCACGAGAGCGGTCTCATCGGCGAGGATCCGCAGGGAATTCCCAACAACCTCATGCCGATCGTCGCACGCGTGGCGGCTGGGATCTTGCCGCAGATGAGTGTGTTCGGGCGGGATTACGACACCCCCGACGGGACCGCGTTACGCGACTACATCCACGTCGTCGACCTCGCTCGTGGCCACCTCGCGGCCATCGAGCACGCCGAGCCGGGCATGCACTTCTACAACTTGGGCACCGGCCGTCCGTCGAGCGTCCTGGAGCTGATCGCGGCATTCGAGGAGGCGTCGGGCCAGGAGATCGTCGCGGTCGACGCGCCGCGCCGTCCCGGCGACGCGCAGGCCACTTACTGTCTGCCCGACCAGGCGGAGGCGAAGCTGCGGTGGCGGACGCAATACGACATCGGTCGGGCGTGTAGGGACTACTGGCGCTGGCAGCAGCGGAACCCGAACGGATATCGGTCCGCCGACGTCGGTTGAGGTGCCCAGTCAGCGCGGGTCAGGTGCCCACTCGGCGGGGTGAGGTGCCACGGGGCGCTCACGGTAAGCCCAGAGCGCTGAGGATGAGGAAGGCCCGCTCGGCGATATCCACTTTCGGTAGGACGGTGACGGTGTAGCCGAGCTGCTCGTAGGCATTGAGCAGACGCCAGTATTCGTCGACTGCCTCGGCAAACTCCAGTTGCCGTTCCTCGTCGCCGACGTAAAGCTCTGGCCAGGGTGGCGTCAGGAACACCTGCTGGTGGTAGCTCTGCAGCTCGTCGATCGAGCACGTGGAGGCGCCCGCGTAGTGGCGTAACGCCGCGTCGGCGTCGACGAGGCCGCGATCGAAGAACGTCCACTGGCTGCCGTCGCGACCGGCTAGATCTGCGCGCGCGACATCGATACAGCGTTGGGCGAAACGAGCAGCGTCCAGCCACGGCAACGCTTGACCGCCGCTATCGAGTTCGTGGCGGACGATTCGTCGGCCCGGCTCGTCAACCGTGGCAAAGCCGCGAGAGGCCAGACGTTCCAGCAAGGTCGATTTGCCACCTCCGGAGCATCCCGACAGAACTACCGCGCGCGACGGTCGTAGCATCTCCACCTCGTTAGCATGATGTGCGGATTGCCTGCGGATTGTCGAGGTACTGGCCTCGAGTCCCAAAAAGGTGCCGGACACCCAAAGTCTGTAGTACCCAACGGCGGGGCGGGTGCCCAGTCGGCATAGGTCAGGTGCCCACTCGGCGGGGGTGAGGTGCCCACTCGGCGGATCGGCGGCGCGTGGGCTTGCAGGCTCAGCTGAGCGGCTTCTCCGTTTTCGCATAAGTCGCCTCGACGCCTGCCTTGCGGGTCCGCCACCACGACTCGTTCTCGCGGTACCAGTCGATCGTCGCCGAGATGCCGCTCGCGAAATCGGTGTAGCGCGGCCGCCAGCCGAGTTCGGTGCGCAGCTTCGTCGAGTCGATCGCGTACCGGCGGTCGTGGCCGGGCCGGTCGGTGACGAAGACGAAATCGTCGCGCGGCTGGCCGAGGAGTTCCAGAATCGTCTCGACGACGGTCCGGTTGTCGGTCTCGCCGTCGGCGCCGATCAGATAGGTCTCGCCGATGCGGCCCCGGTCGATGATGGCCCACACCGCGTCGTTGTGATCGTCGACGTGGATCCAGTCGCGCACATTGCTGCCGTCGCCGTAGACCCTGGGCCGCACCCCGGTCAGCACATTGGTGATCTGGCGCGGGATGAACTTCTCGACGTGCTGGTACGGGCCGTAGTTGTTGGAGCAGTTGGAGATCGTCGCCTCGATGTCGAAGGACCGCACCCAGGCGCGCACCAGAAGGTCGGAGCCGGCCTTGGTCGAGCTGTACGGGCTCGACGGGTTGTAGGCGGTCGACTCGGTGAAACGCGACGGATCGTCGAGTTCGAGATCGCCGTACACCTCGTCGGTGGAGATGTGGTGGAACCGGACCCGGTGCCGCCGGACGGCTTCCAGCAGCGTGAACGTACCGACCAGATTGGTGGTGACGAACGGCGACGGGTCGTTGAGCGAGTTGTCGTTGTGCGACTCGGCCGCGAAGTGCACGACGAGATCGGTCTGCCCGACCAGATCGTCGACCAGCTCGTCGTCGGCGATATCCCCGACGACCAGGCGCACCTGCCCGGCGACCGGTTCCAGCGACGCCGGGTCGGCGGCATAGGTGAGCTTGTCGAGCACGGTGAGCTCGACGTCGTCGCGGGTGGCGAGGGTGCGGAGCACGAAGTTGACGCCGATGAATCCGGCGCCGCCGGTCACCAATACCCGCATGCTTCTCCCACGTCGACTCGGCAGGGTTGCCGCTCAACAGTCTAGTGGGCCGATAGCCTGGGGTGATGCGCGGAATCATCCTGGCCGGAGGTACCGGTACCCGGCTGCACCCGATCACGCAGGGCGTCAGCAAGCAACTGGTTCCGGTCTACGACAAGCCGATGATCTACTACCCGCTGTCGACCTTGATGCTGGCGGGAATCACCGACATCCTCGTCATCACCACCCCGCACGACCGGCCGGCGTTCGAGAACCTGCTGGGCGACGGGTCGCGCTTCGGCATCTCGCTGACCTACGCGGTCCAGCCGTCGCCCGACGGATTGGCGCAGGCCTTCGTCGTCGGCGCCCAGCACATCGGTGACGATTCGGTCGCGTTGGTGTTGGGGGACAACATCTTCTACGGCCCCGGCCTCGGCAGCCGGTTGGCCAGCCGACGCGACATCGTCGGCGGCGCGGTCTTCGCCTACTGGGTGGCCAATCCGGAGGCGTACGGCGTGGTGGAATTCGACGATCAGGGCCGCGCGGTCTCCCTCCAGGAGAAGCCGGACCGACCGCGCTCGAACTTCGCCGTGCCGGGCCTCTACTTCTACGACAACGACGTGATCGAAATCGCGAAGGCGCTGCAGCCGAGCGCCCGAGGCGAATACGAGATCACCGACGTCAACCAGCACTATCTCGATCGCGGCGCGCTGTCGGTGACCGTGCTGCCGCGCGGCACGGCGTGGCTCGACACCGGTACGTTCGATTCCCTGCTCGATGCCGGGAACTTCGTGCGCACCGTGGAGCAGCGCCAGGGTCTCAAGATCGCGGTGCCCGAGGAGATCGCGTGGCGCCAGGGATGGCTGGGCGACGACGATCTGCGCGAGCGCGCGGTGGCGCTGGCGAAGTCGGGCTACGGCGACTATCTGCTGGACCTCCTCGAACGCGGCCCGCATTGATCGAACGGAAAGGCTTCTAGCGCATGGAGATTCGCGAACTGGCGATCGGCGGGGCATGGGAGTTCACCCCCGTCCAGCACGGCGACAGCCGCGGCGTGTTCCTGGAAGCGTTCAAGGCTCCGCTGCTCGCCGAACTACTCGGCCACGACCTCGATCTCGCTCAGGTGAACGTGTCGGTGTCGTCGGCCGGAACCCTGCGCGGCGTCCACTTCGCCGACGTGCCCCCCGGGCAAGCCAAGTACGTCACCTGTGTCGCGGGTGCGGTGCTCGACGTGATCGTCGACATCCGCGTCGGCTCGCCGACGTTCGGTCGCCACGACACCGTGCTGCTCGACGACGTCGATCGGCGCGCGGTGTATCTGAGCGAGGGCCTGGGACACGCGTTCTGCGCGCTGGCGGACGGATCGGTCGTCGCCTACCTGTGTTCGACCGGGTACGACCCGGCAGCCGAGCACGGCGTCAATCCGCTCGACCCCGCGCTGGGCATCGAGTGGCCGACCACCGCGCGCGACGGTACGCCGCTGGCCTACGAGCTCTCCGAGAAGGACACGGCGGCACCGACTTTGGAGCAGGCGGCTGCGACCGGTCTGCTACCGGACCATGACGCGGTGACCGCCTATCTGCGGTCGCGGGCCGCGGGAGACTGAACGCGCCGGGCGCCGCCTATTCGGCGCGCTCCCGCATCCCCGCCCGGACGGTCAGGGCGAACTCGGTCATCGCGGTGATCAGCTCGGCGACATCGTCGGCGCTCGGAGCGCAGTCGGTCCGGTCGAGGGTGTCGCTGATCTGGTCGAAGAGGCCGCCGACGACCGCGACGGCCAGGGATTCCGCGCCGTCGCCGGGCGGGGTGCCGCCGTACTTGCGCCAGATCTCGAGCACGAGCGCAGCGGCCTGTCGACGGTTGGCGCGGCGCTGACGCTCGATCGTGGGTGAGATACCGCTGGCCTGGCCGAAGGTGACCGCCGCGACGCGGGGGTCGTCGACGAGGGCGTGGGCGAAGGCCGAGAGAATCGCCGCGGTCCCTTCCGCCTCGTCGTCGGACGCCTCGCCGAAGGCCGCGGTGACCGTCGCCATGATGGTGCCGGTGTTGCGCTGCAACAGTTCCAGGTAGCAGGCCTCTTTCGTCGAGAAGTGTTCGTAGAAGGCCTTGTTCCCGACGTAGGCGTGTTGGCACAGCGCCTCGATCGCGGTGTTCGCGTATTCGTCGCGGGCGAAGAGTTCCAGGGCGGCGTCGAGAAGTAGATCGCGGCGCTGATCGGCACGTTCGGCGGCGTCGAGTCCTCGGATCCGCCGTCCGCGCGCACGGGCACGGTCGACACGGTTGGCAGTCACAACGAGAGCATATCGCCATTTCCAACAAGAACTCTTGTTGGAAACAAGGATGTGTGTTGTACTTCTCGGAATGCAAACTATGAAGGAGGTCACAGTGGGGGCGTTTCGAGGGGCGTTACGAGTACTCGCCGGCGTGATGCTGGCGATGTGCGTGGTGGTCGTCGCGGCGGCTCCGGGGGCGGCGCGGGGTGCCCCCGGGTTCCCGCGGTCCTTCCCGCACGACCAGAACCAGCTACCCCAACTGCCGCGCGAACCGGACATCTACCGGCAGCTCCCGATACCGACCCCGGACCAGGATCGGTGGTACCGCGAGCCCACCAACCTGGCCAAGTACCGTCCCGGCCAGATCATCCGGTCGCGCGTGGTGCAGACTCGCATCGTCGGAATCCCGTTCCCGGTGTTCACCAAGCAGTTGCTGTACCGGTCGAACAACGTCCGCAAGGAGCCGATCGCGACCGCGACGACCGTGATCGTTCCGGGAATCCCGTGGGTGGGGAGTCCGCGTCCCGTCGTGTCCTTCCAGGAGGCGATCGATGCCACCAACTCGGCGTGCAACCCCTCGCACACCCTCCAGGTGGGCACCTTCAAAGAAGCCGCCCTGGCGCAGTACTGGCTGGCCCAGGGATTCGCCATCAACGTCCCGGACTTCGACGGCCAGTACAACACCTTCAACACCTGGGACGAGGGCTACATGGTCCTCGACAGCCTGCGGGCGCTCAAGAACGACCGGACACTGGGCATGCGCCACTCCGGGTTCGCGCTCTACGGGTATTCCGGCGGCGGATCGGGCTCGATGCGAGCGGCAGCGCTGCGCAAGTCTTATGCACCGGACGTGCGCATATTGGGCACCGCGGCAGGAGGAATGCCGGCGGATCTGGTGGCGCAGGCCAGGTATGCGACCCCGCATCAGCCGGGCGTCACCGGCATCAGCAACTTCACGATGTGGCTCGGCTTCGCCGGACTGTCCCGGTCCTACCCGGAGGTATTCGACGCGAAGAAGCTGCTGACGCGGGACGGGCAGCGGATCGTCGCGGACATGCAGAGCCGATGCGTGTACACCGCGGCGATGACCGGCATGTGGCGGCCCATCAAGGAGTACTTCAAGCCCGGGATGAGTCTGGAGACAACGCCGGAGGTCATGCGGGTCCTGCGCGAGATCAGCCTGGACAAACATGTCCCGGACAGTCCGCTGCTGTGGTTCCACGGCATCTGGGACGAGTTGATCCCCGCATCGGTGGTCGTTCCGACCGCCAAGAAGTACTGGCGGCAGGGGGCTGATCTGCGCTTCATCACCTCGCCGTTGCCCGAGCACATCGTCAACGCTGCGGTCGATTGGTTCCCGGCGCAGGCCTGGGTGAGCGCGGTGCTGCGCGGGCTCTCGCCGGGACCGCGGTTCATGCTGGACTACCCGGCACCGTTGCCGCCCGGATTCCCGGGTGCCTGATGTCGACGGCGGCAACGATGCTCCGGCGGAAACTGGGCTCCCTCGGGACGACGGCCCGACAGGTCGCGGTGATGCAGCGCTCCGGGCTGATCGACCTGCGACGGCCGGATCTGATCTGGTACGCGGCTCGAGGTACGCGCCGGCTCGGGCCGATCGCCGGAGCCGTCCGCCTCTCGGCGCGGCGGTGCCCGGACCGCGTGGCGGTCATCGACGGCGAAACCCGAGTGACCTACCGCGAGCTGCACGCGAAGACCGATGCGATCGCGAGCGCCTGGGTTGCCGAGGGCGTCACCGACCGGTCGACGGTCGCCGTGTTGTGCCGCGATCACCTCGGACTCGTCGAGGCGATGATCGCGGCGGCGAAACTCGGCAGTCGGCTGGTGCTGATGAACACCGGATTCGCGGGTGCGCAGCTGGCCGACGTCGCCCGGCGCGAAGGCATAGACGCCGTCGTGGCCGACGACGAGTTTGCCGAGAGCGTCTCGCTGCTGCCTGATTCGGTGCGGCGCCTCGATCCGTCCGCGAATCGTGCGGATAAGCCCGCGCCGTCGCTGCCGCGCCAACAGGGCGGGTTCGTGATCCTGACCGGCGGAACGACCGGCACCCCGAAAGGCGTGCCGCGCCGGGTCCGTTCGCCGCTCGCGGCGGCGCAGTTCCTCGACCGGGTGCCGTTGCGCCCGGGCGGCGTGACGCTGCTGTGCGCGCCTTTGTTCCACGGCACGGCGCTCTCGCAGTTCATCCTGTCGCTCAATCTGGGATGCACCAACGTGCTGCACGGCAGATTCGACGCGGCACGGGCGCTCACCCAGGTCGACGAGCACCGCGTCACCGCGATGGTGGTCGTGCCGACCATGCTGCGGCGCATTCTCGACCTCGGCGCCGACGTGCTGGCCGCTCATCGCACCGACAGCCTGCGGGTCGTCTTCTCGGCCGGCGCCGCCCTGCCGCCCGCGTTGGGCACGAGGGCCGTCGAGGCATTCGGCCCGACGCTGTACAACTTCTACGGCTGCACCGAGACCGGAACCGCGACGATCGCGACGCCGGACGACTGGTTGGCGGCGCCGGGTACCGTCGGTCGGCCACCGGTGGGAATCACGGTGCGGCTGTACGGAGACGACGGACACCCGGTGACCGCGCCGAACAGCAAGGGCACCGTCCACGTCGGCAACCCGATCGCGTTCCAGGGGTACTCCGGCGGCGGCAACAAGGACGTTGTCGACGGCTTGATGAGCACCGGCGACGTCGGGCACTGGGATGCGGCCGGGCGCCTGTTCATCGACGGTCGCGCCGACGACATGATCGTCTCCGGCGGTGAGAACGTGTTTCCCGGCGAAGTCGAGAACCTGCTCAACGAACACCCGGCCATCGCGGAGGTCGCCGTGGTCGGCGTGCCCGACGACGAGTTCGGCGAGCGGCTGGCCGCTTTCGTCGTCTCGCGCGACGAGCTGACCGCCGACGAGGTGCGTCGCCACGTCCGCGATCGCCTGGCCAGGTTCAAGGTGCCGAGGGACGTCCACTTCGTCGACGAGTTGCCACGCACGGCGACCGGAAAGATCGCTACCGCGGTGCTGTCCGACATGGCCGGGCGGCGATGAATCCGCTGCGGGACCGGACATAACGGTCAAAGTTTGAGATTTCAAGTAGTTGGCCGTGATCGGGGCGTACTGTTCGCCTACCCGTGATGGCGCCCGGTCGTCGCGGAATCGGCGAGGAGGGTGCCCCATGTTGCGAGCCGCGGTGACGGTTTGCGTGGCGGTCGGCGTGACGCTGGCGGTCGGTGGATGCGCGTCGGACGACGGTGCGCAGTACCAGGCGCAGTTGAGTTCGGTCCAGGCGCAGGAGTCGGCGGCGACGGAGAACGAGAAGTTCGCCGTCGAAACGGTGACGGCCGACCAGCACATCAACACGGTGCGAGGCGCGGCGCGGATGTCGGAGTTCGACGCTATCGGTGCACGCGCGTGCCCGGGGTCGGTGCTCGGCAATCGGCTGAAGAAGATCAAGGCCGAGGGCAAGATCGACAGCTTCGCCTATGCGCCGAAGAAGCGAACGGAGATCATCGGCGGCTACTCCGAGGCGAACCCGAACCAGGTCATCGTCGTGTTCCGCAACACCGATCCGGGGTCGCCCGCGCAACAGAAGGCGCAAGCCATCGCGATCCGCGTCAAACTCGGGACCGACGCCGGCAAGAAGTGTGTCAACGAGATGGAGCGTGTGTGATGACCGCGGACCGGAAGCCCGCACTCCGGGTGAAGGCGTCGGCCACGGCTCGTTCGGCGATGCTCGCCGCGCTGGTCCTCGGGGCGTCGACAGCGTTGTTGACCTCGGGCTGTTCGTCGGACGACGGTGCCCAGCACCAGGCACAGCTGAGTTCGGTGCAGGCCGCGCAATCGGCGGCGGACGCCAGAGTCGCCTCGGCGAGGCAATACGCTCAGGACCTCGGGCCGATCTACGCCGCCCCGCCCGGCGCGGAGCGGACGAAATGGTTCGACAAGGCGATGGGAATGTCGTGCCCGGGTTCGCCCGCGGCCAAGGAATATCAGAAGTCGAAGGACGCCGGCTGGCTGGAACGGGTGCAGTACGTCCCGGGCAGCCGCACCGAAGTCGTCGGCGCGTTCCAGGACAAAGCGCCGGCCGACGTCATCATCGTCGCCAAGACAATCATGGGCAACCAGTCCGTGTCCGGGACTCAGCAGCAAGCGAAGGTCTACTCGACGGTCAGCCGGGTGACGATCGGTGAGAACGCGGGCAAGGCCTGCGTCAGCAAGGTCGAGTACCTGTAGTCACCCGAGCGGGAACGGCGGCAACTCGGGCGCGTGCAGCCACGCGCGCCACAGGTCGGTGAGCGCTTCGTTCGAGTGATCGGCGGCCAGCGTCGTGAAATCCTCGGTGCTGACCGAGCCGTACCGGTGCTTCTCGGTCCAATGCCGCAGCAGGGCGAAGAAGGCGTCGTCGCCGATCCGCAGGCGCAACGCGTGCAGGGTCAGGGCTCCGCGCTTGTACACCCAGTCGTCGAACATGTGGTCCGGGCCGGGGTCGGCGAGTGGGCGCGAGATCGGCGTCGCCGCGAGTTTCGCGTAGTAGTGCTCGGCCCATTGGGCGGCCGTCCGCCCTCCGCTGCGCTCGCTCCACAGCCACTCGGCGTAGCACGCGAAGCCTTCGTGCAACCAGATGTCGCGCCAGCGCGACAACGTGACCGAATTGCCGAACCACTGGTGGGCCAATTCGTGGGCGACGAGGCGTTCGGCGTCGCTGGCCGGCTCGCAGTGGTTGGCGCCGAAGGTCGAGAATCCCTGTGCCTCCAAGGGGATCTCGAGCGGATCCTCGGTGACGACGGCGGTGTAGCGCGGAAAGGGATACGGCCCGAACATCTCGGTGAACACGGCCAGCATCTCGACCTGGGGGGCGAACCGCGCTTTGGCCGCCAGCCGTAGCGACCGTGGGGCGACCAGGTCCACCGGCACCGGTGTGGTCGCCAGCTTCACCGTCTCGTATCGGCCGATCTGGATCGACGCCAGGTAGGTGGTCATCGGCTCGGCCTGCTCGAAGACCCACGTCGTCTGCGCGGCCTTGGTGCGCTTCTCCGCCAGCACCCCGTTGGCGACGACGTGAAACGGCGAATCGGTGGTGATCGCGATGCGGTAGCTCGCCTTGGAGATCGGATGGTCGTCGCACGGAAACCACGACGGTGCGCCGTTGGGCTGATTGGCACACAGGGATCCGGAATCGAGTTCCTCCCACCCGACCTCGCCCCACCGGCCGCGGATCGGCCGCGGATTGCCCGCGTACCGCACGACGATGGACAGTGCGCCGCCCGGCGGGACGGGCGTGGTCAGCGTGACGGCGAGCTTGCCGCGCCGGTGCGTGTAGCGAAGCCGTTCGCCGTTGACGGCGACGCGCGCGACGGTCATCGACGTCGCCAGATCCAGTTGCAGGCGCTTCAGGTGGGAGCTGGCAGTCGCGGTGATGGTGGCGACGCCGCTCAGGCGGTTCGCGGTGACCTTGTACTGAAGCGCCAGGTCGTAGCGCGACACCCGGTAGCCCAGGTTGCCGTTGTCCGGCAGGTAGTCGTCGATGATGTCGGCCGGGTTGCCCAGGACCGGCGATAGGCGCGCAATGCGTCCTGATTTCCCGGGCAAGTGGCGCGCTCCTTCAGCGTGTCCGCGTAGTGCGAAGGTGTCGGCTCCGCGGGCCCCAGGCTACCCCGCGAAGCGGTCGTCGGCCGGGTTTGGCAGACGGTCGGGCTGCAGGATTACCCGGGAAGGTCGGCGGCCCGGCGCCGGTCCACCCACACGACCCCCGCGGCGACGGCCGTGAAGACGACGGCGATGGCCAGCACATACACCGCGACGCTGGGATAGCCGCCCGGACCGTGCGGGTCGAGGAATGGATAGGGATACCACCAGTCGTCGCCGGTCGCCGGATTGGTCGTCAGCGGTCCGCGCACCAGCGTGTAGACGACCCACGCGATCGGGAAGCCGATGACGAGCAGAATGGTCTTCCACCCCAGCCGGCGGCGTGGCGGCCCGACGACCAGGTCGACGACCAGGAACGCCGGGCCGATCAGATGGAGGACCTCGTTGGACCAGGGGACCGCTTCACTGCCCTGGGGGAGTTCGACGTTCCGAAGCAGCGTGTTGTAAACGATGCCGGTCACGGCCATGTACGTGGTCACGCAGGCGAGCGCGACGGCGAGAGAACGGGGCTGGGAGTCGTTGCGGCCGCGAGTGAACCACCAGATCGCCGCCCAGGCGAGCACGGTCGCGGCCGAGAGGTTCGACAGGATCGTGAAGAAGCTGAAGAAGTTGGCTACCGTCGTGCCGACGTCGCGGCCGAGCGCCGCCGCGGAGTCGGTCGACTTCACGAACTGTGCGACGATCGCGGCGAGAATCACCGCCGCCATGACGATGCGGAGGCCGTTCCAAATCGCCGGAGCGCGGTTTCCTGACAAGGCCTGCTCCTCGACGTCGAGCGAACTTCGGTGGGGTGATATCCGGGTGAACGCGCCCGTGCGGGATGACATTACCTGGCACGCTGGTTGATAGCCGGTAGACCGACGACGATCCGGCCCGACGAGAGGACTTGTCATGACTTTCCTGCGGACCCCCGCGCTGCTGATCGCGCGGATCATCTTGGGTGTCATCTTCATCGCCCACGGCTGGCAGAAGTTCACCAACGGACTCGACGCGACGGCGCAGGGTTTCGACGGGATGGGCGTGCCCGCACCGAAGCTGTCCGCCTTCTTCACCACCTGGCTGGAGCTCATCGGCGGTGTCGCGCTGATTCTCGGTGTTCTCCTGCCGCTCTTCGGGACCCTGCTCGCCCTGACCATGTTCGGCGCCGCCTACTTCGCGCACTGGGACAACGGATTCTGGGCCGGCGACAAGGGCTACGAGTACGTCATCGCACTGGCCGCCGGCGTGCTGGCCGTCGGATTCGCCAACGCCGGGGTGGTGTCCATCGACCACTACCTGTTCCGGCGGGTGGGCCGGCGCGATTCGACGGTGGTCGTCGAAGAGGGGTAGCCGCGCGGCTCAACGCCCCAGGCATTAGGGTGCCCTAAGAGACTCGTTGAGAGAGGGCACCCCATGACCAACCTGCGCACGGTGACGCAGCTCCTGTTCCGCGTCACGCTCGGCGTGGTGTTCTTCCTGCACGGCTGGGAGAAGCTGTCCATCAAGGGCGTGGACAAGACGGCGCAGATGTTCGACAAGCACCTGGGGATTCCGTTCCCGACCGTCGCAGCGCATTTCGCGACATGGGCCGAGATCCTCGGTGGGATCGCGTTGATCCTGGGTGTGTTGCTGCCCTACGTCGGGGTGGTTCTCGCGGCCACGATGGTCGGAGCCGGCTACTACGGGCACCACGAGAACGGATTCTGGATCCAGCAGAACGGCTGGGAGTTCAACCTGGTGCTTGCCGTCGCGGTGCTGGCCGTCGGCTTTGCCGCGCCCGGCGTGCTCTCGCTCGACCACTACCTGCGCGAGCGGCGCCGAGGCGAACGTCCGGTCGCGGTCGACGCCGCCTGATTCCCTCGGGCGAGCTACGTGGCACGGGGTCCGCGGGTTTCGTCGCGAAACTCACTTGGAGTCATCCCGAACCAGCGTCGGCAAGATCGGGTGAGAACGCTCTGTTCGGAGTAGCCGAGTTCGTGGCACAGGTGGCCGAGGTCCATATCCGTCGTCGCGAGCAGGCGTCTAGCGGCCTCACGTCGGGCTTCATCGACGACCGTGCTGAAAGACGTGTTTTCGGCAGCGAGGAGCCGTTGCAGCGCTCGGGGGTGGAGTTCGAGGTGGCCGGCAAGGTCGTCCAGTCCGATCACTCCTGACGGCATCAACTGCCGGACGAGGGTGCTCACCGTGCTCCGCATGGACGACCGATCCTCGGTCACCATTGCCGCGAGGTATTCGACGGCGGTTTGATGGGCCAACGCGTCGGCGGGCAGACGACTCAGCATATCGCTGGGTCGGAGGGTGAACCCGGCCACCGACTCGGCGAATTTGGGTGGGCATCCGAAGTACGTCGCGTACGTATCGGCCGGGGTGAGCGGGAGATGCGGAATATGCACCGCGACGGGGCGGTAGCGGCGTCCCAGGAAGGAGCGGAGCAGCTTGAGTACGACGCCGAGTGACAATTCCAGCGCCTGCATCCGCGGTGCCGGTGCCAGCAGGTATTCGAACTCGAACCGATGGAATCGGGGATCGTCGTGAGCGACGACATGCGCGCGTATCGAGGGGCTGTAAGCCGCCATGAACTTGTCGAATATCGCGAATGCTTCACCGACGGTGGCCGCGTTGCGGCCGGCCAGCCCGACCGGTCCGAGGATCTCGATGCCCTGGCGAGTCGCCAGCCTACGTCCCAGGTCGGGCGTGTTGAGCGCTGCCGCGGCGTTCTCAAGCATGCGTGCGCCGCGCGGCAGTGAGATGAACCGATCATGGCGCCCGACGTCATCGAAAGGGAGTCGTACCGAGGTGGTGAATCGCCGGCTATCGCCGCCCAGTTCGGTGACGAGTTCATGAAAGCCCGTCAGGGCGGTACCGCGGATCAACGGCATGGCGCCAAGTGTCAAGTTCCTGTCATCGATTGTCAAGACGGAAGCGCGTGGCCCGGCTAATGTTCAGTATCCAGCCGGGGGTGCTTCGGTCCACCGACATGTCATCTGAGAGTCGAGGAGCAAAGTGATGTCGACGAATACCGGTGGGCTCGTGGCCCCCGTCCTGCCCGACGGCGGCGTGCTGCCTTTCCCGCCGGTTCCCTCGGGAAGTGTCGCGGGCCGGACCCTGCAGGAATCCACCTATAACCCGCGTGTTGCACCCGAGCGGCTCCACCAGGATGCGCCGAACATCGTGCTGGTCCTAGTCGACGACGCGGGGCCGGGCTTGCCGTCGACCTTCGGTGGTGAGGTGACGACCTCCACGTTGGACCGGATCTGTGCCGAGGGGGTCACCTACAACAGGTTTCACACCACCGCGATGTGCTCCCCTACGCGAGCGTCGTTGCTTACGGGCCGGAATCACCACGAAATCGGCAACGGTCAGATTGCCGAGCTGGCCAATGACTGGGACGGCTATGCGGGGAAGATTCCCAGGTCGAGCGCCACCATCGCCGAGGTGCTCAAGCAGTACGGGTATGCGACATCGGCATTCGGAAAATGGCACAACACTCCGGCGGAAGAGACGACGGCCGCCGGTCCCTTCGAGAACTGGCCGACGGGACTCGGCTTCGAGTACTTCTACGGGTTCCTCGCAGGCGAGGCGTCGCAATACGAGCCCAACCTCGTCCGCAACACGACCGTGGTCCTGCCACCGAAAACACCCGAGGAGGGATATCACCTCTCTGAAGACCTGGCTGATGACGCGATCTCCTGGCTGCACCGGCATAAGGCGTTCAACGGCGACAAGCCCTTCTTCATGTATTGGGCCAGCGGTGCTATTCACGGTCCGCATCACGTTATGAAGGAATGGGCTGACAAGTACGCGGGCAAGTTCGACGACGGCTGGGATGCGTATCGCGAGCGCGTGTTCGCGAAGGCCAAGGAGAAGGGGTGGATTCCCCAGAGCTGCGAATTGACCGAGCGGGACCCGCAACTCGCCGCGTGGGACGATATTCCTGAAGACGAGAAGCCGTTCCAGCGCCGCCTCATGGAGGTGGCCGCCGGCTACGGCGAGCACGTCGACACGCAGATCGGCCGGCTTGTCGATGAACTCGAGGACATGGGGTATGCCGATAACACGATCTTCATCTACATCTGGGGCGACAACGGATCGTCCGGTGAGGGGCAGAACGGCACGATCTCCGAACTGCTTGCGCAGAACGGGATTCCGACGACCGTCCGTCAGCACATCGACGCGCTCGACGAACTGGGCGGCCTCGACGTCCTCGGCTCGCCACTGGTAGACAACCAGTACCACGCGGCGTGGGCGTGGGCGGGTTCCACGCCGTACAAGGGAATGAAGCTGATGGCTTCCCACCTTGGTGGCACGCGGAACCCGATGGCCATCCGGTGGCCAACGAAGGTCGCCGCCGATCCGCAACCGCGCGACCAGTTCCTGCATTGCAATGATGTGGTACCGACTCTCTACGAGATTCTGGGGATCAAGCCGCCGGACGTTGTCAACGGCGAGCCGCAGATGGATATCGCTGGCGCGAGCTTCGCGCGCACTCTCGTGGACCGCGACGCTCCCGGCGGCAAGAGCACGCAGTACTTCGAGATCATGGGCAGCCGCAGCGTTTACCACGATGGCTGGCTCGCCAGCGCCGTGGGTCCGCGTCTGCCATGGCTTACGGGTACTCCACCCGGGATCGCGACGTGGACCCCGGACAACGACAAGTGGGAGTTGTACAACCTCGACGAGGATTGGTCGCAGGCGCACGATCTGGCCGAGAAGATGCCGGAGAAACTGGCGCAGATGCGAGAGATGTTCGCGATCGAGGCAGCTCGCAACTCAGTGCTACCGGTTGGCGGCGGGCTGTGGGTTCCCGTCTATCACCCTGAGCTGCGGATTGCGCCGCCGTACTCGGAGTGGGAGTTTGCCGGCGACATGATTCGGATGCCCGAGTTCTGCGCGCCCAAGCTGGGCACGCGCGGCAACGTGGTGACGATCACGCTAGCTGACACGCCCGATGACGCGAGCGGGGTGCTCTATGCGCTCGGATCGGGGGCGGGCGGATTGACCTGTTACCTCGACGAGGGGTATCTCACCTACGAGTTCAATCTCTTCCTCATCCAGCGAACCAAGATCCGCTCGGACAAGCCCATTCCGGCCGGGGCGGAAACGATCACCGTTACCACGCGCGCTGCGAGCGAACAGCCGGCTGGGCCGCTCGATATCGTCGTAGAGGTCGACGGCGAAACAGTCGCCCAGGGGACGGTTCCAGTGAGCGTGCCACTGCTGTTCACTGCCAACGACTGTCTCGACATCGGTCAGTGCCTGGGTTCGCCGGTCTCGCTCGACTATCGAGAACGTGCACCGTTCCCCTTCACGGGCACGATCGGCGGGGTACACGTTGCCTACACGTGATGAGGTGCCGCTGCGCGCGTTGGAGACACCGCGCGCAGCGGCGCTGGCGGGCGTCGTGTTCGCCTTGCTGTTCGGCGTTGCCCTCTCTCTGGTGCACTTGTCAATGCCGGGGGGCTTCGACCAAGATGCGGAGGAGTTCGTCGCACCGCAGGGGCGACTGACTCTGGCGGTCGCCCTGATGCCTTTCGCCGGCATCGCCTACCTATGGTTCGTCGCGGTCGTGCGCGACGGCTTCGGTCAGGTCGAGGACCGCTTCTACAGTACGGTCTTCATGGCCAGTTCACTCCTGTTCCTAGCGATGATCTTTGTCGCCGTGGCGGTGGCGGCAGGATTGGGAAACGTGTCGGGCGACGAACCGGAGTCGGCGCAACAGGCGGTTGTCGAGTTCGGTTCGGGCATCGTCGGCTCGGCAGGCGGCACATTCGCGCTGCGGATGGCGGCGGTCTCGATGATGTCTCTCGCGACGATTTGGCTCAAGTCGGGAGTCATGCAGCGATGGTTGGTCATTGTGAGCTATGCCACGGCCGTGATCCTGCTGGTCGCCAGCAACCTATCGGTGTGGATCAGTCTGCTGTATCCGGTGTGGGCGCTGATTATCAGCCTATCGATCTTGTTCACCGCCTTCGCCGAGCGCGACGACGAGGACCCAGTGGCCGGAGGCGTTCGTGGCTGAGCACGATGCCAAGCCGCAGCTGGACGCAAACACGCGGCTAGCGGTCCAGCGCACGCTGCTGGCGCTCGAGCGCACGACAATGGCGTGGACGCGGACCAGCACTTCCCTCATCGCCTTCGGTTTCACGATCTACCAGTTTCTCCAGCATCGGGTCGATGAGCATTACCGCACGGTGGCAAGTCCGTGGTCGGTCGGCATGTTGATGATCGGGGCCGGGTTGGTTTGTCTGGTCCTCGCGGTCTATCAAGAGCGCCGCGAACTCGCGGTGTTGCGCAAGGAAGATCCGGGTGTGCGTCGCACGCTGACGACACCTCTCGTCACAGCGATAGCGATCCTCGGCATCGCCGCCTTCGTCACGGTCGGTTGGCGCGTGTAGTGGCGAAGACGACTCCGTTCAACTGGGCATATGTGGCGATCGTTAGCAGGGTGTAGAAGGAGTCTTGAGAGTGCATGAGAATAGGATGCCAACAGATATTGAGAATATCGCGAAAGAGGCCTATCTATACGGCTTCCCGATGGTCGATATGTACCGAATCATGTACTCGTACTTCGTGGACTCGGAGAACCCGCTGTACTTGGGCGAGTGGAACAAGATTCACAGTATCGCTCGGGTGTTTACCCCTAAAGACACCGCCGTGCAGACTCCGAACTCCGATACCCCGTACTCGACAATGGGCGTCGACCTGCGGACCGAGCCGCTGGTGCTGACCATCCCCAAGATCGAGGAGGGGCGGTACTTCTCGGTGTCATTCATTGATCAGTACACCTACGACTACGCGCTCCTGGGCACGCGCACCAGCGGCAACGACGGTGGCAAGTACTTACTGGTCGGACCCGGGTGGAATGGGGAGAGACCAGCCGGCATCGACCAGGTCATCAAGTCCGACACCGAACTCGGTCTGGTTCTCTTCCGCACGCAGTTGTTCAATCCGCAGGATCTCGACAATGTGGAGAAGATCCAGCAGGGTTATTCGGTAGAGCCACTGTCTTCTTATGAGAAGGAGATTTCGCCGATCTCGGCGCCGTCGATCGACTTCATGCAACCTCTTACTCCTGAAGCCGAAAGAACATCGATCGACTTTTTCGAACTGATGAACTTCATACTCGGGTTCACGCCAGTGCTATCGCGCGATAGCGAAGCTCGGACTCGCTTCGCTGAGATCGGCATCAGTGGTGACGCCGAATTAGACCCCGCGGCGCTGAACGAGCGGACGACAGCGGCGTTCCTGGTCGGAATGAAAGACGGCCAGACGGAAGTGGATGAGTTCCTGAAGAACGAGCTAGCCACCGGGGACGTTAGATCGGGGGAGTTGTTCGGCACCGCTGAACAACTGAAGGGGAATTACCTTTACCGCGCCGCCGGTGCCCAGTTCGGCATCCTGGGTCTGCCGGGCGCCGAGGCCTTGTACTTCCCGCTGAAGATCGATGACAAGAGCGCACCACTTAGCGGGGCGAGCGGCGCCAAGTACACTCTGACTTTTCCCGCGGGGCAGTTGCCGCCGGTGAATGCGTTCTGGTCGGTCACTATGTACAAGATGCCGGAGAGCCTGCTGGTCGAGAACCCGATTAACCGATACCTGATTAATTCCCCGATGCTCGACACGTTGAAGAAGGACCCGGATGGGGGGCTAACGATCTATCTACAAAGTACGTCGCCGGGCGGGGAGCGGGAGTCGAATTGGCTACCGGCGCCAGATGGGCCGTTCGACATGGTAATGCGGCTCTACTGGCCAAAGCCCGAGGTAACTGACGGCAAGTGGACCGCCCCAAATGTGATGAAGGTAGGAGACTGACCGTGATGAACAACTCGAGACTTCTGACGCTCGCGGTCGTATCGGTGGCCGTGGTCGCGGCAGCCGGCTGTGGCTCGAAAGATGGTGCTAAGGCGCCTTCGGTCGTGTCGACATCCGCGGTCCCGGCCAACGCGACCGCCGCCAACCACGTCGACCCCGAGCAGGTTCAGGGGATGGTGAAGAATGCCTACACCTACGGGTTCCCGATGGTCGACGTGTACCGGATCATGCACTCGTACTTCGTTGACAAGGACAGTGGTCAGTACCTGGGGCCGTGGAACGCGGTGCACAGTATCGACCGCGTCTACACGCCCGCCGATACTGCCGTGCAGACTCCCAACTCAGATACTCCGTACTCGTGGATCGGCGCCGACCTACGCGCTGAGCCATTAGTGCTGAGCCTGCCCAAGGTCGAGGAGGGACGGTACTTCTCCGTGTCGTTCATTGACGGATACACCTACGACTACGAGATGTTGGGCAGCAGGACCACCGGTAACGGGGGCGGCAAGTATCTGCTGGTCGGACCGAACTGGCAAGGTGAGAAGCCAGCTGGGGTTGTGAAGGTTATCCGGGCGAACACCGAGCTAAGCCTGGTTCTGTTCCGCACCCAGCTGTTCAACCCCGGGGACATCGCCAACGTCCAGAAGATTCAGTCGGGCTACCATGTCGAGCCGCTGTCCAAGTTCGAGGGCAAGCCGTCGCCGCCGGCAGCGCGGCAGATCGACTTCATGCGGCCCCTCACTCCTGACCAGGAGAAGAGTTCGCTGGACTTCTTCAAGCTACTCAATTTCACCCTTCAGTTCGCTCCGCCGCTGTCAAACGACGTAGCGGACCGGGAGCAGATGGCGCAACTCGGCCTCACCGGCGACGGTGCGTGGGACCCGGGGCAGCTTGACGAGCCGACGAAGGCCGCCTTCGCCGCGGGCGTCAAGGATGCGTGGACCGCGCTGGATGGCTTCGTCAAGGGTGATCTTGCGACGGGGAGGGTGAGTTCGGGCGACCTGTTCGGCGCGCCAGAGCAGCTGGCCGGCAATTACCTCTACCGGATGGCTGGCGCGGTGGTCGGCATTCTCGGACTGCCTGGCGCTGAGGCGCTGTACTTCCCGCTGAAGGTTGACGCCACTGGCGCGCCGCTCAGCGGCACGAACGGTGCGAGGTACACACTGACTTTTCCCGCGGGGCAGTTGCCGCCGGTGAATGCGTTCTGGTCGGTCACGATGTACAAGATGCCGGAGAGTCTGTTGGTGGAAAACCCGATCAATCGGTATTTGATCAACTCGCCGATGCTGGACCAGCTGACGAAGAACCCGGACGGCAGCGCTACCTTGCACATTCAGAAGACGTCACCGGGATCCGAGTTGGAATCGAACTGGCTGCCGGCGCCAGATGGACCGTTCGACATGGTCCTGAGGTTGTACTGGCCCAAGTCCGAGGTTACCGGCGGTAGCTGGACTGCGCCCAAGGTCGTCAAGCAGTAGTTGGGTGTTGTCAGGTGAATTGTGCCGCCACTGTGCGAGAACATGCGTCGAATGCGCCAGAGACGGAGGTGGCGAGTCCCGGTAGTGGCCCAACGACTGCGCGTCACTCGGGCCTTCTCGTAGTGCGTCGTTAAAAGGCGGTGAGTTCGGCTGCCAGTGCGGTGACGCGGCCGGTGATGTCGTCGCGCACCAGTCGCATCCTTTCGATCCCATCGATGCCCCGCTCCGAGGGCTCGTCGATCTCCCAGTTGACGAGCCGCACTCCGGCCGGCGGGGTGACGACGGCTTCGCGGCCGAGGGTGACCACCAGATCCACACGGGAGAGCAACTCGGGGTCGATCGGCTTCGGGGACTCCCCGCTGATGTCGGCGCCGACCTCGGCCAGGGACTGCGCGGACAGACTGTTGACGGCACTGCCGGGGTTGGTGCCGGCCGAGTGCACGGCGATCGCGTCGCCGACGGCCAGGCGCATCAGGGCGGCGGCCATCTGCGACTTACCGCCGTTCTTCACACACACGAACAACACGCTTGGCATTCCCGTTTCGGGCGCGGTATCGGGGGAGGTCGGGTGGTCGTGCATCAGTTCACGCTCCTGGATGGATCCACGGCTCGAGTGGCGGAGGACGGGGTGAGGGGGAATCGATCGCGTAGGCCGAGCGAGACGTAGACGAGCCCGACGAGGATCGGGACCTCGATGAGGGGGCCGACGACTCCGGCGAGGGCCTGTCCGGAGGTGGCGCCGTAGGTGGCGATGGCGACGGCGATGGCGAGTTCGAAGTTGTTGCCGGCGGCGGTGAACGCGAGTGTGGTGGTGCGTTGGTAGCCCAGGCCCATGGCGGCGCCCAGGAGGTAGCCGCCGCCCCACATGACGGTGAAGTACACCAGCAGTGGCAGTGCGATGCGTGCGACGTCCCACGGGCGGGAGGTGATCTGCTCTCCTTGGAGGGCGAAGAGGATGACGATGGTGAACAGCAGCCCGTACAACGCCCACGGTCCGACCTTGGGGAGGAACGTCGACTCATACCAGTCGCGGCCTTTGGTCTTCTCGCCGAGCCGCCGGGACAGATATCCGGCGAGCAGGGGGATGCCGAGGAAGATCAACACTGATCGGGCGATCTGCCAGGGTGACGCCTCGATGGTCGTCTGCTCCAGGCCGAGCCAGCCCGGCAGCACCGTCAGGTAGAACCAGCCGAGGCCGGCGAACATCGCGACCTGGAATAGTGAGTTGATGGCGACCAGGACGGCCGCGGCTTCGCGGTCACCGCAGGCCAGGTCGTTCCAGATGATCACCATGGCGATGCAGCGGGCCAGGCCGACGATGATCAGCCCGGTGCGGTATTCGGGCAGGTCGGGTAGCAACAGCCACGCCAGGGTGAACATCAGGGCCGGGCCGACCGCCCAGTTCAGCACGAGCGAACCGAGCAGCAGTTTACGGTCGCCGGTGACGGTGTCGAGACGGTCGTAGCGCACCTTCGCCAGCACCGGGTACATCATGACCAGCAAGCCGAGGGCGATCGGCAGCGAGACACCGTCGAACTGCGCCTTCTCCAGCACGGCGCCCAGGCCGGGGATCATCCGGCCCAGCACCAGTCCAGCGACCATGGCAATGCCGATCCACACCGGCAGGAAGCGATCGAGCACCGGCAGTTTTCCGACGACCGTCGGCTGTTGGGCGGTCACGACATGGCTTCGATCGACTGCCCGGAAATACTCGTGGCCGAGTCAGGGCGAAGGGCGCTGGCCAGCGAGTCGAGCACGCCGGGAACGACGCGGTAGTACACCCACGAAGCCCGCCGTTGGGATTCGAGCAGCCCCGCGGTGCGCAGCACCTTCAGATGGTGCGACACAGTCGGCTGCGACACGTCGACGACCGAGGCGATGTCACAAACACACGCCTCTCCGCCGGCATGACTGGCGATCAAGCTCAGCAGCCGCAGCCGCACCGGATCGGCGAGCGCCTTGAACACGGCGGCCAGATCAACCGACTGCGCCTCCGAGAGCGGCTCACGCACCAACGGCGAGCACCGCACCGTCACGTCCGACACCGGAATCTGTTTCGACATACATCGATATTGACAGATATCGATACTGTGGGCAAGCGGAAGATATGCTATGCCTTCAGAAGGGCGAGAAGCCGATGGCGCCGCGCAGGTCGATACTCACCACGAGTGCCGCCACGATCACGCCAACTAGCACCTCGGCGTGATGCGTTACTTTGAACCGAGGGTGCACTCTTGACAAGGTTCCAGGCAGGTGGCCATCGCGTGCCATCGCGAGTGTCGTCCCGAGAAACACCGAGAACGAGGGATAGTAGCGCTCCGAGTGCCGCGACCACGCCACCAGCCGCCACTACCGGTCCGAGTCCTGGCACTCCGCTATCCCGCGCTACCTCGGTGAGCGGAGCCGTCGATCTCGCCAAGCCGTCGGGTCCAAGCATCGCGAGCGCCGTTATCGCACCAACCCGTAGATCAGTAGCGTTAACCCGAGCGCGGTAGGGATTGCCAATGGAATTGCGCGATGAGGGTCGCGCACCTCCTCGCCGAGTGTTGCTATCCGGGCATATCGCGCGGCCGCCGCAGGCCCCAGACTCGAGAAGATGCCCGCGCCTATCATTGATCCGAGCCCGACGAAGACCGCGTCGTCCAGCCCCAACCTCCGCGCCAGCGCGGGTGGTTCCGTCACCGAATCTCCATCGTCAGCCGGGAATCCCGACACACAGTATCCCGTGACAGGCTGCGGATCACCGTCTCGGTGGCATGAGCGGGCAGAATTCACCCAAGATTCAACCGGTCGCGGTCAACGCCGCCTGATCACTCCCGGTTGGTCGCGGTGACCAGCCACATCGCGCCGGGCAGTTTCACGCTGCCGTCCACGAGGTATTCGCGGATCCCGTCGCGGGCACGCTCCAGGAGATCGGCCCATTCCGATTCGCTGAGCCGGCCGGTGAGCTGTTCGCGGGCCAGGCGTCCGGTCGTCGTGGCCTGGATCAGCGTGAGGCGCTCGTCGACGCCATCGCTGCCGTCGACCCCGTGGTCGAAACGGGTGTCGAACGGCTCGATCTTGATGTCGGACCATTCGGCGGACTTGAGGATCTTCCTCAGGTAGTCGTGGTCGGCGAAGGCCACCGGACCCGGCTGCCCCGGGGCGGGCGGAACGGGCGGGTCGGGCAGCTCGGCGGTGATCACGTCGGTGCCCGCGCCGCCGAAGGTCGGATTCTCCTCGACGCCGCGCCAGCAGGCGAAGACCAGCCGCGAACCGGGGGCGGCGAAGCCGCGGATGTTGGCGAACGCGGCGGTCGGGTCGTCGAAGAACATCACGCCGAACCGGGAGACGACCCGTTCGAAGGGTGCGCCGGGGGCCTGCGCGCCGATGTTCATCGTCTGAGCGTCGCCCAGCAGCACGGTCGCCGCCGGCACGCGCCGGCGCGCCGCGTCGACCATATCGGGGGCGATGTCGACGCCGACCATCTCGGCACCGGCCGCGGTCCCGGCGGCGAGCAACGTGCCGGAGCCGCAACCGACGTCGAGCGCGCGCATGCTCGGCCCGAAATCGGCAGCATCGACGATCGCTTTGGTGACCGGCGTGTAGACCGAGTCGAACAGTGCCTCGTTCTCCACCCAGCCGGAGGCGCCCTCGCCCCAGCCGCTCGAGTCGTATCTCACCGCGGTGTCGTGCCCCGAATCCTCGTTGTCGCCCATGGCGTCGATCCTACGGATTCAGTTCTCCTCGGCCAGTTCCTTGATCCGACGCAGACGGCGATCCCAGCCGCGGGCGATGTCGTCGAGCCGCCGCGCGACGCGGGACAGTTCCGAGCCGATGGCCTCGTAGCGCACCTCCCGTCCGGCGCGGATCGGCTCGACGAGCCCGGCGTCGCTGAGCACGCGCAGGTGCTTGGCGATGGCCTGACGGCTGATCGGGAACTCGGCGGCCAGGGCCGACGCCGACGCCGGTTCCCGGCCGAGCCGCACCAGAATCTCCCACCGGCTGTCGTCGGCCAGCGCGGCGAAGACCGCGAGGGTTGCCGAATCCTCATGCATGGGCGGTCCCGGACATGACGTGGTCGCGGGCGAGCCCGAGTTCTTGGCGCCACCCCTCGTTGTGGTCGTCGAAGCGGGACCGGCGATTCACCTCCGGTTCGTCCAGCGAAGCGAAACCGCTCTCGACGACCTTCAGTGTCACTCCCGTGTCCGACGGAGTGATCCAGAACTCGACGAGCGTCGACGAAGCGGCCGGGTCGGGCTCGATGTACCACCGGAAGGCGGCGTAGGCCGGCTCGTCGAGGGTGAGGGTGCGGAACAGGAATCGGCCGTGTTCGGGGTGGTGGACGACGGCGAGGTCGGCGTCGTGGTCGACCTGCAAACCGTCGCTCTTGGATTCGTAGATGAACCAGCCGGGCTGGGAGACGAATGCCCACACCCGCTCGGCGGGGGCGGCGATCTCGATTTCGCGCTCGATGCGGTCGACCTCGGTGGTGGTTGCCATGATGTGCTCCTCTTCGGTGGCGTTAACTGCAATCTTGTGGTTGCAGTTACAGAGTGACACGAATAAGGATGAACTGCAACCTTTCGTTTGCACTAATCTGCTGTGGAAGGGGTGCGCGGGTCAGCGCCACGGCGCGATCGGGTTGCCCTGCCAGCGGGTATGCGCCGGCACGGCGTCGCCGCGCATGACCAACGATGCCGGGCCGACCGTGGCGGACTCGCCGATCCGGGAAGCCGGCAGCGCGACACAGTGGGGGCCCAGGGTTGCTCCGGCGTCGAGTTCGACAGTGTCGATCGCCATCACGCGATCGTGGAACAGGTGGGTCTGCACGACGCAGCCGCGTTGCACGGTGGCGCCGTCGCCCAGGGTCACCAGGTCGGCCTCGGGCAGCCAATAGGTCTCGCACCACACGCCACGGCCGATCCGGGCGCCCAGCAGACGCAGCCAGACGGTGAGGACCGGCGTGCCGGCCGCGGCGTTCGCGAACCACGGCGCCGCGACCGTCTCGACGAAGGCGTCGGACAGCTCGTTGCGCCAGACGAACGGACTCCAGAGCGGGTGCTCGGAGACCCGGATCCGGCCGACCACGAGCCACTTCGCCGCCGCGGCGATGCAGCACGCGGCGGCCCCCGCGACGAGCAGCAGCAGTCCGCTCAGCCCGGCGGCGACGGCGGGGCCGGCATGGACGGCCAGGTATTGCGCGCCCAGCAGGACGAAGACGCCGATCCCGAAGGACACCATGACGGGGATGATCCGCAGCGTTTCGATGACGGCGCGGGCGATGCGCAGCCGGGTGGGTGGCGTGAACGTGCGGGCCGCGTCGGTGTCGGCGGCGACGCGCCGCAGCCGCACGGGCGGGCTCCCCAGCCAGCTCGACCCGGACTTGGCCTTGCTGGGCGTCGCGGACAGCACCGCCACCAGACCGTTCTTCGGGACCTTGCGGCCCGCGCCGGTGATTCCCGAGTTGCCCAAGAAAGCGCGCTTGCCGATGCGTGCCTCGTCGACGCGCAGCCAGCCGCCGCCGAGTTCGTAGGAGGCGACCATCGTGTCGTCGGCGAGGAAGGCGCCGTCGTCGATCGTGGTGAATTTCGGCAGGATCAGCGCGGTGGAGATCTCGGTGTTGCGGCCGACCTTGGCACCGAGGATCCGGAACCAGATCGGGGTCAGCAGCGACGCGTACAACACGAATAGATAGGTGCGGGCGGCGTCGAGCACCCGCTCGGTGAACCACACCTGCCAGCCGACCCGGGACCGGACGGGGTGATACCCGGCGGTGACGCCGATCGACAGCAGCCGGACGGCGACCGCGGTGACCGCGGCATATGTCGCCAGGCTGAGCAGGGTCGCCGGGGGAATGAGCAGGGCAGACCGGATCGCGACGTCGCGGAGCCGCTCGCAGTCGGCGACCCCCCAAGCGAGCAGCGCCAATCCGGTGCCCAGCGAGAGCAACGGGATCGCCGCGAGCAGGAGCGCGGAGAGACCGTAGACGACCGCCCAGCGGGTGCGTCGCAGCGGACGGCGGTCCGGCCAGGGATGGCGCGCCTTGCCGACCTTGACTGCAGGCGAACCGGCCCACTGCTGACGTGCCCGAATGCGGCCGCGCACCGCCGACCCCGGCTCGACGACGGCATCGCGACCGACGACGACGCCGGGGAACAGGGTGGACCGCGCACCGATCGTCGCACCGGGCTTGATGACGATCTCTCCGATGCGCACCTGGTCGCCGTCGATCCACCACCCCGCCAGGTCGACTTCGGGTTCGACCGAGGCGCCGTCGCCGATGCTCAGCAGACCGGTCACCGGCGGCAGGGTGTGCAGGTCGACGCCCTTGCCCACGCGCGCCCCCAGCACACTGGCGAAGTGGATCATCCACGGAGCGCCGGAGATGTTCGACGCCCCGCTGGCCTCGACCAGCCGCTCCGCGCACCACAGACGGATGTGGACGCTGCCGCCGCGCGGGTACACGCCCGGTCGGACGCCGCGCAACAACAGCCGGGTGAACAAGGCGGCGTACGCCATGCGTCCCAGCGGGGTGATGAAGACGAGGAAGGCGACGAGCAGGATCCACCAGTCCACACGGATCAGCCACGGCGTCTCCGGTCGCAGCCACGCGCCGACGTTGTTGACGGCGGCCAGCCAGGTCACCCACTGCAGTCCGGTCAGTGTGGCGAGTGGAACGCTGGCGACGGTCTGGGCCAACCCGGTACGCCGGGGTGTGGGGACGACGGTCCGTTCGACGACGACCCCGGCCGGCGTCCACGAGTCGAGGAGCTGGGCGAGGCGGCCCAACCGCGGATTGTCGTACAGGTCGCCGACGGTGAGATTCGGATAGCGCTCCCGCATCGCCGCGACGAGCTGGGCGGCGGCGAGCGACCCGCCTCCCTCGGCGAAGAAGTCGGCGTCGGCAGTGGTGACGGCGGTGCCCAGGACCGACGCCCACACACCGGCGAGCCACTGCTCGGTCTCGGACAGATCGCCGGTGTCCTCGTCGTCGGACTCGGCGCCGGGAAGCGGCCACGGCAGCGCGTCGCGGTCGACCTTTCCCGAGACCCGCGTCGGCAGCTCCTCGACGAGGGCGAGGCGCGGTACGAGGGCGGCGGGCAGGCGCTCGGCCAGTGCGGCATGGGCGGTGGCAAGGTCGAATCCGGGGTCGGCGGCGGCCAGATACCCGATCAGCACCTGGTTTCCCGCGGCGGTGGTGCGCACCGCCGCGGCCCCGCCGGCGACACCGGGCAGGTTCTGCAGTGCCGCGTCGATCTCACCGAGTTCGATGCGCCGTCCGCCGACCTTCACCTGGTCGTCGGCGCGCCCGGCGAAAACCAGCCCCTCGGGGTCGAGGCGGACGAGGTCGCCGCTGCGGTAGGCGCGTTCCCAGCCGAGGCTGGGCATCGGCGCGTACTTCTCGGCATCCTTGGCGGGGTCGAGGTAGCGGGCCAGACCGACGCCGCCGATGACCAGCTGCCCGGTCTCGCCCCAGCCGACCTCGTTCTCCTGCTCGTCGACCACGGCCAGATCCCAACCGGCCAGCGGCAGCCCGATCCGCACCGGCGTCGAGCCGTCGAGCCGCGCCGCGCAGGCGACGACGGTCGCCTCGGTCGGGCCGTAGGTGTTCCAGACCTCGCGGACCCGGCCGGGGGAGTCGTCGTCATCGTCGGGTGCGGCCAACCGGGCGGCCAGCTCGGGCGGGCACGCTTCGCCGCCGAAGATCAGCAACCGCACGGATTCGAGTGCCTGCGACGGCCACAGCGCCGCCAGGGTCGGCACGGTGGAGATGACGGTGACCGAGCGCCGCACGAGCCAGGGGCCGAGGTCCATGCCGCTGCGGACCAGGTCGCGCGGCGCGGGAACCAGCGTCGCACCGTGCCGCCAGGCCAGCCACATCTCTTCGCAGGAGGCGTCGAAGGCGACCGAAAGCCCGGCGAGCACTCGGTCGCCAGGTCCGAGAGGGTTGTCGACGAGGAATAGCTGCGCCTCGGCGTCGACGAAGGCGGCCGCGCTGCGATGGGTGACCGCGACGCCTTTGGGGGTACCGGTGGATCCCGACGTGAAGATGATCCACGCGTCGTCGCCCGGCTCGGGCGCGGGCGTGAGGTTCGCCTGCGGGTTGGCCAGCCGTTCGGTCGGGAGGCCGGCCTCCGCCCGGAAGATGCCCTCGTCGGTGATGACGGCGTCGACGTCCGCCTCGCCGAAGACCAGGTTCGCGCGTTCGGCGGGATCGTCCAGGTCGACGGGCACGTAGGCGGCTCCGGAAAACAGCGTGCTCAGAATCGCGAGGTACAGCGCGCGGGTGCCGGAGGTCATCCGGATGCCAACGCGGGAGCCCGGACCGATGCGCGCACCCGCGAGGCCGGCGGCGTTGCGGCGTACGAGCGCGAGGACCTGTCGATAGGTCAGAGGCACGTCACCGTCGTCGATAGCGATGGCATCGGGGTGGGCACTGGCGGTGGCGACGAAGATATCGCGCAGCGTGCGCGGCGGCGCGGCCCGGGAGCCGAGTCGGTAGGCGTCGCCGACGCTCGCAGCGGGCGGATTATCCGGCAACGCGGTTCAACCTCTCAGCACAAGGGTGTAGCTTCACGAGCATGCCAATTGTGCACCACCGACGGCCGAGTCTCGCGTCGTATCCCATCTGGTTGGCGGCATGGCTAACTCTTAAGCCGCTGTTAACCTTCGCGCCAATTAACCGACTGGCTTTCGCCGTGCTCGGGCGCTTCGAGCGGATGTCGGAGCGACAGCGCCCACCGCGATCCGTCGCCGTCGAGCGCATCCAGCTCGCCGGCCGGCCCACCGAGCTGGTCATGGCGAAAGGCCCGACCGGCGCCTCCACCGACACCGCGGTTCTGTACCTGCACGGCGGCGCGTTCATCGCGTGCGGACCGGGGACCCACCGACCGATCTCGACGTCGATCGCCAAGAGCCTGCAGGTTCCGGTCTTCGTGCTGGACTACCGGCAGCTGCCCGAAGCCGGTGTCGGCACGTCGGTGCACGACGCGTTCGAGGCCTATCGAGAACTGCTGGGGCAGCGGGGCTTTCGGCACGTCGTCGTCGCCGGGGATTCGGCCGGCGGCTTTCTGACCGTCAAGGTCGCCGAACTCGCGGCGGCGAACGGACTGCCGGCACCCACCGCGCTGGCCCTCTTGTCGCCGCTGCTCGATCTCGACCTCGGTGACAACCCGAACCGCACCAGCCGCCACGACGCGTATCTGCCGATCGGCAAGCTCTCGGTGCTCGGACCGATGTTCGACTGGGGCCCGATCGCGCTGACCGGCGCCCGGCGGGCCGTCGACATCGACCCGCAGGCGTTTCCGCCGACCATCGTCATCACCGCGGAGAAGGAGATGGTCGAGCCGGACAGCATCGAGTTCGTCGACAAACTCGACGCGGCCGGAGTGCGCGCCGTCCTGCACAGCTTTCCGTGGCAGGTCCACGCATTCACCGTTCCGCTGCGCCACCGGGAGGGCAAGGAGTCGGTCGGCCTGACCGTCGACTTCCTCGCCGGCGAGATCCGCGCCGCGCACAGCGGAACCGATACGAGTAAGGCCAGTTGATGACGCAGAGTGTTGCCGAGCTTTTCGGCTTGGACGGATTGCTGGACGACGATGAGCGGGCGATCGTCGACACGGTCCGCGACTTCGGGAACAGGCGGCTGCGTCCGCACGTCGCCGATTGGTTCGAGTCCGGCGAGCTGCCGGTCCGCGAACTCGCCACCGAACTCGGCTCCCTCGGCGTGTTCGGCATGCACCTGGACGGCTACGGCTGTGCGGGGGCGTCGGCGACCGCCTACGGTCTGGCGTGTCAGGAGTTGGAGGCCGTCGACTCGGGGTTGCGCAGCTTCGTCTCGGTGCAGGGGTCGCTCGCGATGTTCGCGATCTGGAAATTCGGCAGCGACGAACAGAAGGACCGCTGGCTGCCGGACATGTCCGCCGGACGCGCGCTGGGCTGCTTCGGGCTGACCGAACCCGACTTCGGCTCCAACCCAGCCGGCATGCGGACCAACGCCAAGCGCGACGGCGATGACTGGGTGCTGAACGGCGCGAAGATGTGGATCACCAACTCGCCGGTCGCCGACGTGGCCGTCGTCTGGGCGCGCACCGATCTCGCCGAGGGGGCTCGGGGGATTCGCGGCTTCGTCGTACCCACGGACACGCCAGGTTTCAGCGCACCGGAGATCACTCGCAAGATGTCGCTGCGCGCGTCGGTGACCGGCGAGATCGTCCTCGAAGATGTGCGCCTGCCGTCGTCGGCGATGCTGCCGGAGGTCGAAGGATTGCGGGGGCCGTTGTCGTGTCTGAACGAGGCCCGTTTCGGCATCGTGTTCGGGGCCGTCGGTGCCGGTCGCGATTGTCTGGAGACGGCGGTCGAGTATGCCGGGAGCCGTGACGTCTTCGACAAGCCGCTCTCGGGCTACCAGCTGACCCAGCGCAAACTCGCCGACATGGCCGTCGACCTGGGTACCTCACAGTTGTTGGCGCTGCATCTCGGAAGGCTCAAGGATTCGGTCGGAGTGCGGCCCGAACAGATCAGCCTGGGCAAGCTCAACAACGTCCGCGAGGCGCTGGCGATCGCGCGGGAATGCCGAACCATCCTGGGGGCCAACGGGATCACGCTGGAGTACCCGGTCATCCGGCACGCCAACAATTTGGAGTCGGTGCTCACCTACGAGGGCACCTCCGAGATGCACCAGCTGATGATCGGCAAGGCGCTGACGGGAGTAGACGCCTTCCGGTAGGCGACCTACGCCGAGTGGGCACCTCACCTTCGCCGAGTGGGCACCTCACCTCCGCCGAGTGGGCACCCCACCCCCGCCGAGTGGCCCTCAGGCGCCCGCATTCCAACCAAGCAACTGCTCGGGTAGCGTTGGCGTCGACAACGAGGAGGCGGCGTGACGCAAGGTTTGAAGCTCGGATTCAAGGCATCGGCGGAGCAGTTCGATCCGCGCGAGTTGGTGGAGATCGCGGTTGCGGCCGAGGAGCATGGGCTCGATTCGGTGGCGGTGAGCGATCATTTCCAGCCGTGGCGGCACAACGGCGGACACGCGCCGTTCTCGCTGGCGTGGATGGCCGCGGTCGGCGAGCGCACCGAGCGGGTGCAGATCGGCACGTCGGTGATGACCCCGACCTTCCGCTACAACCCGGCGGTCATCGCTCAGGCTTTCGCGACGATGGGGTGTTTGTATCCGGGGCGGATCATGCTCGGCGTCGGCACCGGTGAAGCGCTCAACGAATACGCAACCGGGTTCACCGGGGATTGGCCGGAGTTCAAGGAGCGGTTCGCCCGGCTGCGTGAGGCGATCGGGTTGATGCGCGAGTTGTGGACCGGCGAGAAGGTGGATTTCGAGGGCGAGTACTACCGCACCCAGGGTGCGTTCATGTACGACGTGCCCGAGCAGCCGATCCCGGTGTATGTCGCGGCCGGCGGCCCGGTGGTCGCCCGCTATGCCGGGCGCGCGGGTGATGGTTTCATCTGCACCTCAGGCAAGGGGATGGAGCTCTACACCGAGAAGTTGATCCCGGCGGTCAAGGAGGGTGCGGCCAAGGCCGAGCGCGACTTCGCCGACATCGACCGGATGATCGAGATCAAGATATCCTACGACCCCGACCCCGAACTCGCCCTGGAGAACACCCGGTTCTGGGCGCCGTTGTCGTTGACGCCGGAGCAGAAGCATTCGGTGAACTCGTCGGTGGAGATGGAACGCCTCGCCGACGAACTGCCGATCGAGCAGGTCGCCAAACGGTGGATCGTCGCCTCCGACCCCGACGAGGCGGTCGAACAGGTACGGCAGTACACCGACGCCGGCCTCAACCACCTGGTATTCCACGCCCCCGGGCATGACCAGCGACGGTTCCTCGATAACTTCTCCCGCGACCTCGCACCCCGCCTCCGCGAACTGGTCCCCGCTTCCTGACGCCGACCGTGCCCAGATTCTCGCCGACCGTGCCCAGATTCTCGCCGACTGTGCCCGCGACGGACCGGGCGGTGACGCCCAAAGGCACGGTCGACGGGATTTCGGGCACACTCGATGGGATTGTGGGCACGGTCGGCGGAAAACTGGGCACGGTCGGCAGGAAACTGGGCACGCTCGGCGGAAATGTGGGCACGCTCGGCGTATTACCCTGATCGCATGGATCGCGAACGGATGGTGGACGTCGGCGTCGCGCTGGTGTCCCGCTTCGGCGCGAAGGCGTTGAGTCTCACCTCGGTCGCCAAGCAGGCCGGTGTCGCGCGAGCGACCGCATACCGCATGTTCGGCGGTCGCGAGGCGTTGATCGCCGCGATCGTCGAGCGCGAGGTGACACAGCTGCGGTCTCATCTCAACGCTTGGGCCGACGCGCAACCCGACGTCGAGGGCAAGGTGCGCGTCCAGGTGGTCGAGTCGCTGCGATACATCCGTGAGCACACGGCGTTGCAGTACGTGTTGCGCAACGAGCCGGGCGAAATCGTCTCCGCTCTCGTGTCGACGACCGACGGCGGACCCGCGCTGATCACCCAGATCGTCGCCGCGACGATGCCCGACCTCGACGAGGGGATCGCGCACCGGCTGCGGCCGAGTCCGGAGGCGGCGGCCGAGTTCATGGTTCGGACCGTGTACTCGATGATGCTCGTGCCCGACTCGGTCATGTCCGACGAGCAAGTGGCCGATCTCGTCGTCGCGGCGGTGGTGGCACCGGTCTGATCGGCCCGCTCGCTGCGCTCCCGGCGCCAGGTTAGGGTATCGGTCATGACCGAGCGCTCTCCAGCAGAGAAGTCCGTGTCCGATACCTCGCATTCCGCGATCTACCTGGCCTCGGCCGAGGGCGAAACCGGGAAGTCGACGATCGCGCTGGGCCTGCTCGCCCTGCTTTCGGCGACCGGCGGTCGCATCGGCGTGTTCCGCCCCATCAGTCGAACGCGCGACGGGGAGAACGATTACATCCTGGAGTTGCTGCTCGCCCACGATTCGGTGGGGCTCGACTACGACGAGTGCATCGGCGTCACCTATGACCAGGTCCACGCCGACCCGGACGGGGCGCTGGCGACGATCGTCGACCGGTTCCACGCCGTGCAGGCGCAGTGCGACACGGTCCTCGTCGTCGGATCCGACTACACCGATGTCGGGAACCCGTCGGAGCTTTCCTACAACGCGCGGATCGCGGCGAACCTCGCCTGTCCGATCGTGCTGGCGCTGCGGGCGGCCGAGCGGTCACCGGCGGAAGTGCGGGGCATGGCCGAGTACGCCCTCGCCGAGATCTCGTCGGAGCATGCGACGACGGTCGCGGTGATCGTCAACCGCACGAGCGTCGGTCAGGAAGAAGCGACGCGCAAAGCGCTCGACGGCCTCGGGCCCGGCGTGTGGATTCTGCCCGAGGACCCGGTCCTGAGTTCGCCGACGATGGCCGAACTTTCCGAGGCGCTGGGCGGCACGCTCTACAGCGGCGACGAAGAACTGCTGGACCGTGAGGCGCTGCACATGATGGTCGGCGGCATGACGGTGGAACACATCCTGGAGCGACTCGAAGAGGGCATGGTTGTGATCGCGCCGGCCGATCGCTCCGACGTGTTGCTGGCGCTGGTGAACGCTAATGCCGCACAAGGCTTTCCGCGGCTGGCCGGCCTGATCCTCAACGGTGGTCTGCGACCTCACCCGATGATCGACGCGTTGGTGCGCGGCCTCAACCCGACGCTGCCGATCGTGTGTTGCAAACAGAGCACCTACGAGACCGCGCGGATCGCGTCGCACACGCGGGGAAAGATGGCCAACCAATCGGCGCGCAAGATCGAGACCTCGCTGGCGTTGATGGAGCATCACATCGACTCGACCGAGCTGATGGCCGACCTGCACCTCGCGATTCCCGAGGTCGTCACCCCGCAGATGTTCGAGTACCAGCTCGCCGCCCGAGCCAAGTCCGATCGCCGCCACATCGTGCTCCCCGAGGGCGAGGAGCCACGCATCCTGCGGGCGGCGGCTCAGCTCACCGCGCGCGGCACCGCCCGTCTGACCTTGCTGGGCGACCCGGCCAAGGTCGAGGGGCAGATCAAGGATCTCGGCATCGAACTCTCCGGCATCGACGTCATCAATCCGCTCGATTCCGAGCTGACCGAGAAGTTTGCCGTCCAGTACGCCGAACTGCGCAAGCACAAGAACGTGGCGATGGACCGCGCGCGCGACCTGATGCGCGACGTCTCCTATTTCGGCACGATGATGGTGCACAACGACATGGCCGACGGGATGGTGTCCGGCTCGATCCACACCACGGCGCACACGATCCGCCCGGCGTTCGAGATCATCAAGACCAAGCCGGGCGTCGACACGGTGTCCAGCGTGTTCTTCATGTGCCTGGCCGACCGCGTGCTGACCTACGGCGACTGCGCCGTGGTGCCTGACCCGACGGCCGAGCAGCTGGCCGACATCGCGATCTCCTCGGCGGAGACGGCGTCTGCGTTCGGCATCGACCCGCGCGTGGCGATGCTGTCCTACTCCACCGGTGAGTCCGGTTCGGGCGCCGAGGTCGACAAGGTGCGTACCGCCACCGCGCTCGTGCGCGAACGCGAGCCCGACCTGTTGGTGGAGGGACCGATCCAGTACGACGCCGCTGTCGAGCCCAGCGTCGCGGAGACGAAGATGCCCGATTCGCCGGTCGCCGGGCAGGCGACGGTGCTGATCTTCCCGGATCTCAACACCGGCAACAACACCTACAAGGCCGTGCAGCGCAGCGCGGGCGCGATCGCGATCGGCCCGGTTCTGCAGGGTTTGAACAAGCCGATCAACGACCTCTCGCGCGGTGCGCTCGTCGCCGACATCGTCAACACCGTGGCGATCACCGCGATCCAGGCTCAGACCACCGGAGCCGGAAAATGAACGCCGCGGACCGAACGCCTGCGCTGGTCCTGGTTCTCAACGCCGGCTCGTCGTCGCTGAAATATCAACTGCTCGAACCGGATTCGGGGACGGTGACCGCCGACGGACTCGTCGAGCGCATCGGTGAGCAGACGTCGATCATCACCCACGAGCAGGACGGCGGGCAGATTGTCGAAGAACTGCATCTGCCCGACCATCAAGCCGCGATTGCCAAGGCGTTGGAGCTTTTCGCCGCCAAGGGTACCGACCTCGCCGACGCCAATCTGTGCGCCGTCGGGCACCGCGTCGTGCACGGTGGGCGTTCGCTTTACCGGCCGACGCTGATCGACCAGCACGTCATCGACGAAGTGGCTCGCCTTGCGCCGCTGGCGCCGTTGCACAACCCGCCCAATCTGGTCGGGATAGAGGCGGCCCAGGCTCTGCTGCCCGACGTCCCGGGGGTTGCGGTCTTCGACACCGGGTTCTTCCACGACCTGCCCGACGCGTCGGCGCGCTACGCGATCGACCGCGAGCTGTCCGACAAGTACGCGTTGCGCCGATACGGTTTCCACGGCACCAGCCACGACTATGTATCGCATGCCGCCGCCGCGTACCTGGGCCTGGACTACGAGAAGACCAACCAGATCGTCGCCCATCTAGGCAATGGTGCGTCGATGTCGGCGATCCGCGACGGGCGCGCCGTCGACACGTCCATGGGCATGACGCCGCTCGAAGGTCTGGTCATGGGGACGCGCGGGGGAGACATCGATCCCGGGCTGCTGTTTCACCTGAATCGTGTCGTCGGGATGTCGGTCGACGAGATCGATCAGCTGCTCAACAAGCAGTCGGGTCTCAAGGGGCTGTGCGGTGAGAACGACTTCCGTGCGGTCACCGAGATGATCGAGGCCGGCGACGACAACGCTCGCGAGGCCTACGACATCTACATCCACCGGTTGCGCGGCTACTTCGGCGCCTACCTCGTCGAGTTGGGCCGCACCGACGTCATTAGCTTCACTGCCGGGGTCGGCGAGAACGCGGCGGGCGTGCGCGCCGACTCGCTGGCCGGCCTGGAAGCCTTCGGCATCGAGATCGATCCCGAGCGCAATGCGGTGCGCAGCAGTGACGCTCGCGTCATTTCCACCGACGCCTCGCGCACGACCGTCCTCGTCGTCGAAACGAACGAGGAGCTCGAGATCGCGCGTCAGGCGCAGGCAGTCGTCAGCGCGGGTGCCCACTCGGCGTAGGTGGGGTGCCCAGTCGGCGTGGGTGGGGTGCCCAGTCGGCGTGGGTGGGGTGCCCAGTCGGCGTGGGTGAGGTGCCCACTCGGCGAGTTTCTGATCAGAACCAGGTCGCCGGCCGGACGTAGTTGGCCAGGTCGACGAGCTGGAAGCGGTGGGCGCGGTTGGTGCGGGTCTCACGCGCCAGGTCGCGCAGGGATTGTTCGGTGCCGGTGCGCAGCCCGTACTCGGTGAAGGGGTAGCCGAGCAGGTCGGGCAGGCCTTCGGACGGTTCGTTCGCCAGCACCCAGCCGAGCGCCGTCCCCAGCACGATCAGCTTGATGCGCGGCTTGCGCGGCTCGGCGTCGGGAATCTTCTCCAGCCGGTCGGCGGCTTCGACGATCTCGGAGTGGGTCACCTGCGAGACGGGCCGGCCGTGGACCAGCGCCATGACCGCCGTCTCGCGCGCTGTGTTGTAGTGGCGGCTCGTCGGCGGTACCTCGTCGAGGCCGACGATAGCCTTGGCGACCTCGCCGTAGGCCAGATGGATACGGGCCAGGCCGAAGGCCGCGGTGATGATGGCGTGGTCGGTGAACCACAGATCCTGGTAGTGGTGCCTGGCGATCTCGTACCACTGCCGAACCTGCGGATCGAGATCGCCACCCGTCCCGGTGTCCGCGGATTCTCCCGCCAGCCACCGGCCGATGAGTTCGGCGGTGCCCGCGACGGCGAGCTTCGGCCCGATCTCGCCCGGCATCGCCTCCAGCGTCTCGTTGAACCGCTCGTAGGCCAGTTCGGGTTCGTCGTTGCGCAGCGCGCAGATACCCAGGTACCACTCGATGCGCCAGTTGTGCCCGTGATGCTGATCCGCGCCGCGCAGTACGCCCAGCGCGGTGTCGACGTCGTCGAGTTCGAGATAGGCGCGCGCTTCGGCGAGCTCGATCTCCAGCGAGGCGCGCGGCGGCGCGTAGTCGGTGTCGTTGGCCGAGACCAGGTCGGCGCGGTGGGCGCTGATGGAGTCCAGGATCTGGCGCGGGTCCGACAGCGCCGCCGAACTCAGCACCCGGGCGGCGGGGTCGGCCGGGTCGATGAGCGGAACGGGCAACGCGGCCGCGATGTCCGCCGGGTCGTAGAAGGACGCCTGGTCCGGGTCGAAGAAGGCGTCGACCGGGCCGAGGAGCAGTTCGGTGCCGAAGGTGGAGCGCGGCGGGGTGAACACCGTCGACATCGCGGGGCGGGGGACACCAGTGTGAACGGCGACGGTTTCGCGCAGCACGTTGAGGACCTGCGTCGTCATCTCCGCGGTGCTTGCGAAGCGCTCGTCGGGATTGGTCGCGGTGGCGCGGGCCAGCAGCAAGTGGAAGGACGGGTTCTCGGCGAACAGCGGAACGTCGTCGACGTCGGGCAGTCCGGGCAGGTATTGCCCGCCCTCCATCGGCATGTCGACGGTCAGCACTGCCAGGGTGCGCCCGATGCTGTAGATGTCGGTGGCGACCTGGGGGCCGGTTTCGATGATCTCCGGCGCCTGGAACCCCGGTGTGCCGTAGAGCCGTCCGTGGCCGCCGATCGGTGCCACGGCGCCCAGGTCGATCAGCGTCACGTCCGAGGCGCTGACCATGATGTTGTCCGGTTTCACATCGTTGTAGACCAGCCCAACCGAGTGCAGGTAGCCGACGGCGGGCAACACCTCCAACAGGTAGGCCATCGCCTGCTCGGGTGAGAGCAGCGTCGGTGTCATCGACCCTTCCGGTGGGGCCGTCAGCTGTTTGAGGGTCTTGCCGCCGATGTACTCCATGACGATGTAGCCGATGGTGCGGTCGTCGTGGAGTCCGTGTTCGACGAAGTTGTAGATCTTGACGATGCCGGGGTGACTGACCGACGCCAGGAACTGTCGCTCGGCGACGGCGACGGCCTGCGCCGCCGAATCGCCGGAGTTGAGCAACCCCTTGAGGACGACGGGCCGATCCGACACGTTCCGGTCGGTGGCGACGTAGATCCACCCCATCCCCCCGTGAGCGATGGCACCGAGGATCTCGTACTGATCGGCCACGACGGTTCCGGGCTCGAGACCGGGGACGAACGAATAGCGCACCCCGCAGTTGGGGCACTCGCCCGTCATCGGACCGGCGTGCGGTCCGGACTCGCGGGCCAGCGGTGTCCCGCAGTTCCAGCACTTGCGCTTGCGTTCGGGGATCTGCGGATCGACCAGGATGGCGTCGGCCGGTTCGGTGTCGACGATGCGCGGCAGGTCGACGAGCTCGCTGCCCAACCGGCGGTCGTGGACGCGGGGGGCGCCGCGCTCGGGGACCAGGACCCGACCGCGGGGAACGGGAAAGGTGGTCCGGGGCACGACCGACGACCGCGAGGTGCCCGCCGGTTCGGTGGCCGCCGAGGTGTCCGGGCCGACGAGGAGATCCGGGGCGAGCGCCTGGGTCCCGGTGTCGGCCTGGTCGAACGGCGTCGCCTGGGTTTCGAGTGGTTCGTCCTCGTGGGAGGGCTGTGCGTCGTCGGCCATGGCTAATCCCGGTACGTGGGTCGGGGGAGGGCGGCGGTGGATCCGAGCATCGAGAGCCATTCGTCGGCGATCGCGCGCCACCGGCCGCTGGCCATCAGGTCGACCAGCACGGCGTTGACGAAGCGCACCAATCCGTCGCGCCCCTTGGCGATGCCGATGCCGTAGTACTCCTCGCCGAGGCTGGGGCCCACCAACTGCAGCCAGGGGTCCTGGGCGGCCAGGCCCGCCAGGATCGCGTCATCGGTGGACACGGCGTCGACGCCGGACTGCTGAAGCAGCACCAGGCAGTCGGCCCACGTCGACGTCTCCACGAGCGTCGCCGTTGGCACGATCTGGCGCAGCCGCAGCGCAGACGTCGCACCGGTCGCGACGCAGACGCGTTTGCCCGCCAAGTCCTCGGCCTGGCTGATCTTGGAACTGTTCACCGCCAAGATCCGCTGTGCGGCAACGTAATACGGGGAGGAGAAATCGACGTGCCTGCGGCGTTCGCAGGTGATGCTCATCGTCTTGACGACCAGGTCGACCTCGCGGTTGCGCAGGGCATCGACCCGGTCGGCCGACCTCATCACGCGGAACTCGATCCGGTTGGGGTCGTCGAAGATGGCCCGGCTGATCTCGCGGGCGATGTCGACGTCGAACCCGCGCAGGTCACCGGAGAGCGGGTCGCGGAAGCTGAACGGATTCGATCCGGTGTCGATGCCGACGATGAGGCGCCCGCTGGCGGCGATCTCGGCCATCGGGGTCCGGGGCGGCATCTGTCCGCGCGGCGGCAGCGGGATCGGTCTGAGGCTCGCCAGGCGATTGCAGTTGTCCGTGTCGGACTCCGGCGAGGTCGGGGCGCCGGGCCGCTGCGTCACCATCCCCGGTGGTGTGGGGGTGTTCGCCGTGGTCAGCGGGGGCGGGCTGTCGGGGGCGGTGAACCGGACGCACCCCGTCGCGGTCAGCGCGACGAGGACCAGTGCGGCGCGGACCCGGGTTCTCATCGATACTCCCGCACGCGGTCGTACAGGCCGAGGGGAATCGCGACGGCGGCAATCAAGGAGAGTGCCGCGATGCCGGAGCTGCTGAACGCCAGAAAGCGCCCGGCGGTGTAGATGTTGTCGCGGAAGGTGCTGCGGGCCTTGGTGATCGACCGGACGATCGCGTCATCGACCTTGGCGTAGTAGGTGGCGGCGCTGGCGGCGCCCGTACCGACGGTGAGATTGCGCGCGCCGAGATAGTCGCCGCTGGCGAGGCGCTTGCCGATCTCCCGGTCGGTGGTCTGCCAATCGACGAGTGCCACCCGGGCCGCGTTGATGTCGTCGATCGGCAGAGCTTTGCTCTTGCCGGACTCGTAGTCGGCGGAGAGCTGGTTGAGGACTTCTGCGACGCCCCGGGTGGCGTCGGTGAAGTTGTCGTTGAGAGCCGTCTGGTCCCGGCGCACCAGCGAGAGCGTCTGAGCGGACCTCGCCTGCTGCAGGCTGATCCGGGCCGACGTCAGCGCGTGCAGCGGGTCGGCACCGTCCTCCCTGGCGGTGTTGGTGGCCGCCGCCGACGTCAGACCGGCGATGAGCAGCCATAGGGTTCCCGCGGTGACGGCGACCAGGCTGACGAGGATGCCCATGTTCAATCGGCGTCGCGTCCGGCGATCCAGGAAACGGGACGCGGCGAGCAGCGCGCCGATCAGGAGGAACAACGTCGCGTACACGAGATAGGGCGGTCGGGTCAGCACCTGCTGGGGTTGGGCGATCGCCGAGGTGCGCTGCTCGTAGATCCGTTGCGCGGCAGGCAACAACGTTTCCTGCATCAGCCCGCTGGCCTCGTTGAGATAAGCCGAGCCGACAGGATTGCCCAGCCGGTTGTTCGCTCGCGCGGTCTCCACCAGGCCGGTGTAGACGGGCAGGTTGATCGTCAGGGCCACCAGGTCGGCGTGGACGGGATCGTCTTCGGTGCGCAGCGCCCCGCCGTCCTCGTCGGGGCTGTTGGCCGCGGTGACGAGCGCCGCCGAGGCGCTGGCGATGGCGTTCGAGTAACGCTTCCGCAGTTCGACGGGTTCGAGGCCGCCGGAGATGAACGCCGAGTTGGCCGATGCGTCGGCGATCGACAGCGAACTGAACAGCACCTGCGAGGACTCCGCGATCGGCTCAGCGCGCGAGATCAGTTGCTGCAGCGCGAGAATGCGGTTGTTCAGGGTCACCGAGGCGTACCAGCCGGTGGTCATGCAGCCGATCGTCAGGGCGATCGTGATGATGATGAGCTTGCCCGGCGTCGACGAGGCGAAGACGCGGAGGGCCGCGACCGGGGATTGGGCGCGTGCGCGCGCGGCCGCGACGAGTTCGCGGCGGTCGGTGAGTGCCCGTCGTAGTTGCGGACTGGTGGAGAGTTGTCCGGCGGCCTGGGCGATCGATTCCGGCGTCGACCGGGCCGCGCCGTCGCCGAGTCCACTGAAGCGCAGCCGTGCGGGTGATGCGTCGGATTTCACCGCATCATCTCCCGTGGGCCGGCCGATTGAACGTGCACCTACCAGGGTAGTCGGACCGCGGCCCGGACGCTGACGACACGCAATGGGATCGGCGCGCAAAGATTCTCGACCGGATGGTGCGGTCTCGCCTACGGTGGACGTGAGATCTGAGGTCGGGAGGCGCGCGTGCGCGGAGACGGTGACGGTTGGGTTTTCGACCCCGACGGTTCGCGGTATTGGGGTCGTCATGGAGCGGCCGGCCTCCTGCTGCGCGCACCGTTGCCCGACGGTGCGATCGGCGTGCTGTTGCAGCATCGCGCGGCATGGTCCCATCAGGGCGGCACGTGGGCCCTGCCCGGCGGCGCACGAGATTCACACGAGTCCGCCGTCGACACGGCGATCCGGGAAGCCGACGAGGAGGCCGGTATCGGCCATCACGAGATCGTCGTGCGGCTAGAGCTGGTCACCGCGGAGTCGGTCAGCGGATGGACTTACACGACGGTGATCGCCGACGTCGAAACGCCGGTCAGCACTGTCGCCAACGGGGAGTCGACCGAGTTGCGGTGGGTGGCGACCGGCGAGGTGGACCTGCTGCCGCTGCACCCGGGATTCGCTCGTAGCTGGCCGGAGCTGCGGGACCAGCTGGCCGCACTGGCCTACTGCCCACTCGGCGGAGGTGAGGTGCCCACTCGGCGAAGGTGAGGTGCCCACTCGGCGGAGGTGGGGTGCCCAGTCAGTGCGGCAGTAGGTTGGCGCCGGCGATCAGCGCGTTGCGGTTGGCCTCGTCGCCGTTGGCGCCGGAGCCGACGGCCCAGCGTTCGTCGTAGTCGTTGCCGCACAGCAGGATCGTGACGTACTCGTCGCCGTCGCGGCGCTGGTGCAGGCGGCGGATTTCGACACCGGCGCCCAGGTCGTAGAGCATCGACGTCAGGGCGCCCAGCTGGCCGGTGGCGCGGGCCTGGACCGAATGGTCGTGACCCTCGACGGCGATGGTGGCGCGGCAGTCCAGCCGGTCCCCGTCCGCGGGTGCGGCGGACCACGAGTTCAGCCGGATGGAGCCGGATGGGGCGAAGCGTTCAGCGAGTTCTTCGGTAGACATGGTGCGTGCCTCCTCGCGGATGCCGGTCGGAAGATCAGTGGTATGCGAGAAGAATGACGGGGCGAAGTTTCGGGTGTGCATCTGGAGTCTGCTCTCGGTCGATATGGGAAGTGACCGATGGGTGAATAGGCAACCCCCGCAGCGGGGGTCGGCCGGTGAGACCCCGCTACGGGCGAGTTACGAGCTTGATGTGCACGCAGCCAGAGTAGGCCCGTGACCCATGGGGTGCAAACGTGATTTCGGGAACACCCCTCGGGGCGGGGGAACGACGGCGGTTCGTCGGCGTCCGCGGACCTCACGTCCGGGACGTCGGCGGGTCCGGTGCCTCGGCGAACGCGATGGCGTTGCCATCCGGATCGGGGATATCGACGTGGCGTACGCCGTTGTCGTACGTCTCGACCGCCTCGTAGGCGATTCCTCGTGCGGTCAGGCCGTCGAGCAGTTCATCGAGCCCGCTCACGCCGAAGGTGACGCGTCCGGATCCGGCGTGTTCGGCGTTGGCTTCGATGAACAGCGTCGCGTGTTCGTCGACGTCCCATAGGATCTCGCCGCCGACGTGCAGGTCGGGGCCGCGGCCGAAGAATCGGGTGTACCAGTCGGTTCCGGCGGCCAGGTCGGAGACGGGGACGCCGGCGATCAGATGGGTGATCGATCCCATGTACCGATGCTGCCACAGTCGCGTGACGGCGCGTCAGCAGTCGAGTTGATCGGCGAGGTCGAGGAAGTCGGTCGCGTTGATGGTGAAGGCATCGTCGAATTCGGCGTCGGGGGAGCCGGCGGGGCCGAACTCCAGCGGCCGCGCGACGAAAGCGGTGGCGAGACCGAGTTCGGCGGCCGCACGCAGGTCGTACTTGTGGCAGGCGACCATCATGATCTCCGACGTCGGGACGTCCAGGTAGCGCGCCGCCGTCAGGTAGGCGCGCGGGTCGGGTTTGAATGCGCCGGCCATCTCGGCGGTGAACACGGCGTCGAACGGCAGCGCGGCGTGCTTGCAGATCCGGACGGCCGCCGCGACGTCGGCATTGGAGAGCGTCGCGGTGGTGTAGCGGCTGCGCAGTCGGGACAGACCCTGGATCGAGTCGGGCCACGGTTCCAGGCGCTGCCACGTCCTGCTGAGCGCCTCGCAGACGTCGTCGCCGGCCTGCAACCCCGCCTCGGCCAGCACTTCGTCGAGTGCCGCGCGGTAGATGGCGTGGACCGAGACCCAGCCGGCGTCGTCGACGGGCGCCTCGGGGCCGGTCTGCTCGAAGTATCCCGCTCGCCACCGCGTGAGGAGTTCGTCGTGATCGGCGTCGGGGAACGCCTCGCGCAGCCCGGCCACCACCGGGGTGTAGAAATCCGTGGCCGTTCCTTGGAGGTCGAAGAGGAGGGCGGACGGTCGTGGGCGGTCGGTCACATGGATCCCTTCGTCAGGCGGTGTGTTGACTACCATTCCCGACTCGCATCGCACTTCCTCACTCGGCCCCGTTGCCACCCGGACCGGGCACGACGGCCGGTCTCGGTGCTGGGCGGGATTCGTGCCTCCTGGGCGTGAACGGCGGTAGCTTGGGCGACATGCTCGACTCGGCGGAGTTGGTCGCCTTCGTTGCGTGCCGTGACCTGGAGGCCTCACACCGGTTCTACGGCGGCGTGCTCGGTCTGCGCCGCGTACATGCCTCGCCCGCGGCGAATGTCTACGACGTCGCCGGCCGGCAGCTTCGGGTGACCGAGGCGGCCGAGCCCGTGTCTGCCCCGTACACCGTCCTCGGGTGGAACGTCGAGGACATCGAGGCGACCGTTCGCGAACTTGCGGATGCCGGCGTCGAACTCCGTCGCTACGACGGATTCGACCAGGACGAGCACGCGATCTGGACGACCCCGGGTGGCACCCGCGTCGCATGGTTCGCCGATCCCGACGGCAATGTCCTGTCGGTGCAGCAACTCGGAGACGACGAACAGGCCGTCGGCTAGACCGGCTCGATCGGCACGAGTAGCGCCGGTCCGCGGTCGACTCGTTAGCGCTGGCATCTGTGAGTTCGTCGTTTTGTCAGAGGTCGGGGATAGTGTCGTATCTATCAACGAACAACAAGATGTTCGAGCGATGTTGACGCAGGTGAGGGGGTGAATCCGATGGGGGATCCGGACGGAACGGCGATCGGCGTCGAGTCCCGGCCGGTGGCGGGTTCGGCCGTCGATCTGCCCGAGTCGCCGCTGGAGCTGGTGCGGTTGGCGGATGCGGCGTTGGCGAAGGCGGCGTCGGCACCGCTGTCGGCGGTGACCGAGGACGGTCTGTTGGAGACCGCGCGGATCAGTGAGCGGTTGCGTCGGCGTCAGGTCGGGTTCGACGCTCAGCTGTTGACCGAAGTCAATGATCGTGGAGCACATGAGCGGGAGGGCTTCGTGCGGTTGTCCACCTGGTTGTCGCACGGGTTGCGGCTGGGCCGCTCGGAAGCGCGTCGCCGCTACGGGCAGGCGCAGAAGATCGCGAAGCTCACGGGCATGACCGGGCAGACGCTGCCGCCGGCACTGCCCGCCACGGCGGCCGCGGTGACCGCCGGGGATATCGGTCACCAGCACGTAGCGGTGATCATGGCGGTGATGCGCGAGCTGCCGCACTCGTTGCCGGCCGAGGTGAAGGAGTCCGCGGAGGCGGATCTGGCGGGTATGGCCGCGCAGCTGGCGCCGGGTGAACTCTCGCGAGCCGGCCGTCGGCTGGTCGAGTTGCTCGACCCGGACGGCCGCCTGACCGACGAGACCGATCGCCAGCGAGTTCGCAGCCTGTTCATCGGTATCCAAGATCGGCAGACGATGACCGATCTCACCGGCCGCCTGACTCCGGTGGTGCGGGCGAAATTCGAGCTGTTGTTGGCCAATTGGGCTGTGGCGGGCATGAACAATCCCGACGACCCGCAGGCGGAGCGGTTGTTCGGATCGGTCGAAGATGTCGCCGACACCGACGAGGCCCGCGAACGGCTCACGCGGGCCCGGCAGCGCGATCATCGCAGTATCGCCCAACGCAACCACGATGCGTTCGAGGCGTTTCTGGACTACGTGATCGGCCACGGCGGACTGGGCAAACCCAAGCGCATTCCGGGGCAGTTGGTGATCACGGCCAGCCTGGCCGAGATCAAGGCAGGCTGCGGCACCGCGCTGACCGCCACCGGATCGTTGGTGCCGATCGGCGACCTGGTGACTCTCGCCGCGCATCTGGACCCGTCGCTGGTCGTGTTCGCGGACCACACCCGTGACGTGTTGTATCAGGGGCGGGCTAAGCGATCGGCGACGCTGGCTCAGCGTTTGGCCCTGTTCGCGCGGGATCGCGGGTGTAGCGCACCCGACTGCGACGCTCCGCTCGTCGCCAGTCAGATGCATCATCTGCCCGACTGGGCCAAGGGCGGTGCCACCGATATCGACAAGCTCACGCCCGCCGACGGCCGGCACAACCGCGCCGTCGGTGACCGCGCGGGGCAGTGGGAAACCGCCTATCGGCGTCGCGGTCCCGACGCGGGGCGCGTGGTCTGGCGCCTGCGCTGCCGCGACGGAACTCTCAGTCGTCCCCGCATCAACGACACACACCATCCCGACGATCTCGCCCGGCGCGCCAGTTCGGTCAAACGACTCCGCCAACACCGGGGAGAGGCCGATCCCGATCCGCCCGATTGTCCGACCGACCACCCGCGAACCTGTGCTGGGCCAGCGGAGGCCGGCGCGGATTCTGCCGGCGCGGACAACGTTCGGCCTGCAGGGGAACAGCCGTCGCCCACCGAAACGCGAATCTGCAACCGGCTCGGCTACACAACACTTTGACCTGGACGAAAGGCCTCGGACCTCGGTCCTCGAATCGGAGCGCATCGGCGACCAGCACGGCGTCCGAACGCCTGGACGGTGCCGCCGCATGGGGTCGCTATACCCGTGGGATGACTGCCGTCTTCAAGGCCACGGCGGCCGCGGCAGGATCGGCGGCGTCGGTCAGCGCCCGCACGACGACGACCCGGCTCGCCCCGGCCTCGGCCACGTGCGGTGCCCGGTCCACGTCGATGCCGCCGATCGCGAACCACGGGCGGTTCGTCGGGAGCGATGCGGCGTGGCGGACGAGATCGAGGCCGGTGCCCGGGCGGCCGGGTTTGGTCGGAGTGGCCCAGCACGGGCCGACGCAGAAATAGTCGACATCGGGATTGGCCGAGGCAGCCGATGCCTGGTCGGGATCGTGCGTTGAGAGGCCGAGAATCACGTCGCCGCCGACCAGGCGCCGGGCGGTGGCTACGGGCAGATCATCCTGGCCGACGTGCAGGACATCGGCGTCGGCGGCGATGGCGATGTCGGCCCGATCGTTGACAGCGAGCAACGCCCCGGCGCGCGTGGTCAACGTCTTCAGGTCGGCCAGGATATTCAGCTCCAACCCGGCTTCCAGCGCACCGAACTCGCGCTCGCCCGGCGATCCTTTATCCCGCAACTGCACGATGTCGACGCCGCCGTCCAGTGCGGCGGCCACGAAGTCGAGCAGATCGCCGCGCTCCCGCCTCGCGTCGGTGCACAGATACAGCGACGATCGGGCCAAGCGTTCGCGACGATTCACGGGCTCCACGGTAGCGATAGGCTCACAACCGTGACTCCGACCCGCCCCGTACCCACGTTGGCGGTGGTCGGGGGCGGCATCATCGGCAGCATCTGCGCGCTCGCCGCCGCCGATGCGGGATGGCGCGTCGACATCTACGATGCCGGTCCGCAGAAGCGCGCGGCGCATGTCGCGGGGGGAATGCTCGGTTCGCTGGGCGAAGGCCACCCCGGCGAAGCGCCACTCCTCGCCCTGTCGGCGGAATCGACCGCGCGCTGGCCGCGGTGGATCGAACGCCTCGGTGACCCGGCCATCTGGTCGGCGCACGACTCGCTCTTCGTCGCCACCACGGCCGCCGACGGCGAGTACCTGCGGCAGCTGGCGCAGTTCGTCTGGGCCGAGCAGATCGGCGCCGACCGGCTCACGCCGCTGCGGGCACGGGAGATCCGCACCCAGGAGAACGCGCTGAGCACCCGCGTGCACAGCGGATACCTCGCCAGCGGTGAGGGAGCACTGGACAACCGTCGGCTGCTCGATGCCTTCCGTACCGAACTGACGGCCGCCGGTGTCGGTTGGCACCGCGGGCAGGTCGACGCACTGGGAGACCTCCCCGCCGATCAGGTGCTGGTCGCCGCCGGGATGGGCACCTCCGAGTTGCTCCCGGATGTCCACCTCACTCCGGCGAAGGGGGAGATTCTGCGGTTGCGCCGCAACCGCTTCTCGGTCCCGGTGCCGGCGAAAGTGGTTCGCGCGCGCGTCGAGGGACGCAACGTCTATCTGGTGCCGCGCTCGGACGGGCTGGTCGTCGGGGCCACGCAGTACGAGCCGGCATCGGCCGACGACCGAGACCCGCAAGCAGGCGGAGTGGCCGACCTTTTCGCCGACGCGATCGAGGTCATGCCCGGCCTGCGCACCTACGACCTCGTCGAGGCGGCCGCGGGGATCCGGCCGTGCTCGGCCGACGGCATGCCGATCGTCGAGCGCATCGACGACCGCACCCTCGTCGCGGCGGGGCACGGCCGCAACGGCATCGTGCTGGCGCCAGCCACAGCGGCGCGGATCGTCGAGCAACTGGCGCGCTAATCTGGACCCATGAGCGCTACCGGGACTTCGATCGCCATCACCGTCAACGGTGACGTCCGCGAACTCGCCGCCGGCACCACGGTCGCCGGCCTCGTCGACGACCTGGGATTGCCCGACCGGGGGATCGCCGTCGCGGTCGACGGATTCGTCGTGCCCAGCGGTAATTGGGCGACGACTGCGCTGCGCCCCGACGACAAGGTCGAGATCGTCACGGCGGTCCAGGGTGGCTGATCCGGCCGACCCGGCCGGCCCGTTGCGGATAGGCGCCACAGAGTTCTCCTCCCGCCTGATCATGGGCACCGGCGGGGCGACGAACCTCGCCGTCCTCGAGCGCGCCCTGATCGCGAGCGGTACCGAACTGACGACCGTCGCGATGCGCCGCGTCAGCGCCGACACGGGTACCGGTGTCATCGAGATGCTCCGCCGGCTCGACATCGCGGTCCTGCCCAACACCGCCGGCTGCCACACGACCGCCGAGGCGGTTCTGACCGCCCAGCTCGCACGCGAAGCCGTGCAGACCGATCTGGTCAAACTGGAGGTCGTCGCCGACGACAAGACTTTGCTGCCCGACCCGATTGAGACCCTCGACGCCGCGCAGGCGCTGGTCGCGGAGGGCTTCACCGTGCTGGCCTACACCAACGACGACCCGGTGCTCGCCCTGCGCCTGCAGGACGCCGGCGTCGCGGCGGTGATGCCGCTGGGCTCACCCATCGGCACCGGCCTGGGCATCCGCAACCCGCACAACATCGAACTCATCGTCTCGCGGGCCACGGTTCCGGTGGTTCTCGACGCGGGGATCGGCACCGCCTCCGACGCCGCGCTCGCGATGGAGGTCGGTTGCGACGCGGTTCTCCTGGCGACGGCGGTCACCCGGGCCGACAACCCCGAAAGCATGGCCACCGCGATGCGCCACGCGGTCGCCGCCGGTCACCTCGCCCGGCATGCCGGCCGGATCCCGCAACGGTTCTGGGCCCAGGCTTCCTCCCCGTCGAAGGACTAGTCCGAGGGCTCGCCGGCCAATCGATTCCAGAGGTAGCTGACGGGGACGCGGTACAGGGCGAACAGGAATGAGATCACCATGCCGAGGATCAGCCACTGGACGTTGCGCCGGGAGTCCAGCCGGGCCTGCTCCAGCAGCGCGGTGGGATAGCTCTTCTCGATGCAGTTGTAATCCATGCAGTACTGCGTGAACTCGCTCATGTGCGATTGCGCGTGAAAGGTCGACGGACCGGTTGCGACGAATCCCTCCGATCCGGCTTTGAGGGAAAAGGCTCCGTGGCCCCTCAAGTCGATATTGGACCGGATGCGCATCGCCGGATGCACTGCTTCCTTGACGGGGGTCTGCCAGCAATACGACGTTCGGAAATCCGCGACACAGGACTCGGTCATGCTTCGCCGAACCCACGAGACCATCGGGGCGTTGAACCTTCCCGAGAGCATCCCCTTCTGTATGCGAATGGCCGCGTTGTCTCTGGTGACACACGCGACGGTCGCGGGCTCGATGGCGCTGGGCGGCATGAGGCTGTCGGATACGTCGTTGACGAATCCGACGTCGAGATTGAACGGGTGGGAGGGCTCGAGCGGTGCCGGCGTCGTCGAGGTCTGGCGGGGTTTCACCGTGGAGGTGATCAGATTCCCCGCTTGCCGTATCTGCAGATTCTTGACCGTCTTTCCGAGTCCGGAGCCAAGGGCGTCCGGTTCGGCAGTCCAGTCGACCTTCGACTTCGAGTCGCAGGTCAGGTCGAAGGGTTCGCCCGACTTGTTGAATAGATAGAGCCGTACCTCGCTGGGCGAGAGTGCGTATTTGGTCGGGGACTTGCCCGCACTGCCCTTGTCCCTGTCGACGACGAACAGCTGCACGTACATCTTGAGATCGCCCGATCGCGACAGATTGAAGGTCACGTGCGGCTCGTGCTTGTACCCGTTGTACTGGGACCCGTCGGTCTCGACGAGCAAGCGCAGCTGATTCTCCTCGGATCCGACATTGTCGGTGAGGATGATCGGGGCGTAATAGGTGGCAGCACCCAGCGTCACGATCAACGCCGAAACGGCGCAGACAATGGGTTTGATCCACGCCTTCGACGACAAGCTGCGGGTTGCCCGGCGCACGACCCGTCCGCCGGATTCGGGTTCGGGTGAGCCGCGTACAGGCTGTCCGGGGGCCGTGAAGATGGTGAAACATACGGTGTCGTTGGTGGTGGTATCGCTCCCCGCGGCGGCTCCATGAGGGGAGGCTAGCAATCGTCGGAGCTAGGCCGTCATTTGCGGCTCGAGACCCTGTTTCGGCGTCTTCGTACCGCGGATCGACACCCCGGCCGTTTCGCGCAGGAAGTAGACCGCGATCATCCCGATGACACACGCGCCCATCATGTAGGCGGCCGGGAACAGGTGCCAGCCGGTGCCGCTCACGACAGCCTCGTTCACGAGCGGTGCCGTGCCGCCGAACATCGCCGTCGACACGTTGTAGGAGATCGCGAAGCCGGCGTAGCGCGCCTGAGTGGGGAACATCGCCGGGAAGGTCGCCGAGATGGTCGACAGCTGCGGAATGTAGAGAAGACCCAGCACGACGAAGCCCACGATCGCCCAGCCGAAGCCCTGGCCCATCAGCCAGTACATCGGCAGGGCGAAGACGAACAGCCCGATCAACGACCCCCACCACATCGGCTTGCGGCCGGTCCGGTCCGACAGCGCGCCGAAGAAGGGGATCGCCAGCATCATCAGCACCTGGCCGATGAGGACCACCTGGGATCCCGCCTCCTCGCTGAGACCGATGGTGTTCTTCAAATAGTCCGGCTGATAGGCGAGCAGGGTGTAGTTGCAGACGTTGAGCGCCACCACCATGCCGAACATGATGAGGATCGGCCGCCAGTACCGGACGACGGTCCGTCGCAGTGCCGCCCACATCGAGACGTTGACCCGGTCGCCGGCCTTCTCGCCGACCTCCGTGAACACCGGCGAGTCGTCGAGACGCGAGCGCAGGTACAAGCCGATGAGGCCGAGCGGCAAGGCGAGCAGGAACGGCAGACGCCAGCCCCACGTCGACATCTGCTCGTCGGACAGCATCAGGTTGAGCAGCAATACGATGGCCGTTCCCGAGGCGAACCCGGCCATGGTGCCGACCTCCAGGAAACTGCCGTAGCGGCCGCGCTTGGCGTCGGGGGAGTACTCGGCCATGAAGGTCGCTGCACCGCCGTATTCGCCGCCGGTCGAGAAGCCTTGCACGACGCGCAGCGCGATGAGCAGGACGGGAGCCCAGACGCCGATCGACGCGTGCGTTGGCAGGACGCCGATCAGCGCGGTGGCCACCGAGATCAGCAGGATGGTCAGGGCGAGTACGTGCTTGCGGCCGACCCGGTCGCCGATCGGGCCCCACACGAAACCGCCCAGCGGGCGAAGTACGAAGGACACGGCGAAGCCCAGCATCGTGCCGATGCTGCCCCACTCGCCGGGGAAGAAGGCCTGGGTCAGATAGGTGGTGGCCGCGGCGTAGACGCCGTAGTCGAACCATTCGGTGGCGTTGCCGATCGCCGAGGCACCGATGGCCCGGCGGACCGTGCGTGTCGACGGGACGGGGTGGGGCGCTGCGGTGGACGAATTGGCCATCTATGCCTATGTAACCCGACTTCTTGCGTCCTGGCTAGGAAGGGAGTAATCCGGAGGTGGGTCGGAATCGGGCAAAAAGGAGTTGCCATGAGATCCCTCCATTTGCGCCGTGCTGCGATCGCGGCAGCGGCGTTCGCGCTGGTCAGCGTGCCGCTGGTATCCCCGGCCACCGCGGCCGTTCCCTGTCCGAGCGCATCTTCTCGGGCGACGGTCGGCGCATCCGTGACCGCGCTCCGCGAGACCTGCAGCCAGGCCCAGTTCGATCGGCTGTTCGCGACCCTGCGGATCGGACCGCTGCCCCGTAACGTCGCGCTGCACGGGCAGGCCCGTCCGCTCGGCCCGCCGAATCCGGCCGCGACCTCCGCGATGGGACTGGTGTTCACCGGTAAGAACTTCCACCGCGGCTGGCTGATCAATCCGTTCGCCGGCACCGAGGTGCTTCCGGCCAACGTCTTCGTCGCGCGCTCGATCCGGGACGGGCGTGCGGTCATGCGCATCGACTACTCGCGCAGCGGCCTCGGGTTCGGACACGACGAGCTGCGGATGCTGCCCAACGGCGTCTGGCTCGGCCACGCCTACCTCAACAACGTGCGCCAGGTGAACTTCTGGATGTGGCGCTGACCGTCAAAATCGTCGTCTGACGCGGGCCTCGTGGACATAGTGACCACGACGGCCCGCTACGGCGACGAAGTTTGCGCGCCCAGTCGCCACAGCGGATTGACCGGCCCGTGCCCGGCACCCAGCGGATACGCCGCGGCCAGGCACCGCGTCACCCACGCCTTCGCGAAGCGCAGCGCCTCGGGCACCGAATAGCCGTGCGCGAGGGCCGCGGTGAGGCCGGCGGCCAGTGTGTCGCCGGCGCCATGGTCGTGCGGGGTGTCGATCCGCTCGTGGTCGAACTCGAGATACTCGTCGCCGTCGAAGAGCAGATCGGGACTGTGGTCGCTGGACCGCAGGTGACCACCCTTCACCAGCGCCCAGCGCGCGCCCAGATCGTGCAGGGCGCGCGCGGCCGCGCGCTGCGATGGGGCGTCGACCACGTCGATTCCGGTGATCAGCCGTACCTCGTCGAGGTTCGGTGTGACGACGGTGGCCTGCGGGATCAGCTTGCGGCGCACATCGTCGAGGGCCTCGTCGGCCAGCAGCGGGTCGCCGTGCATCGACGCGCAGACCGGGTCGACGACGAGCGGGGTGGGGCCGGCGCCGCCGATACCGAGGTCGGCGCAGGTTGCCACCACCGCCTCGATGATCGCGCTGGACGCGAGCATGCCCGTCTTGGCCGCATCGACCCCGATGTCGGTGACCACGCTGCGGATCTGGTCGCCGACGATCGCCGGATCGATCTCCTGATACCCGGAGACGCCACGGGAGTTCTGCACGGTGACCGCGGTGACCGCGACGCAGGCGTGCACGCCCATCAGGGCGAAGCTGCGCATGTCGGCCAGGATCCCGGCGCCGCCGCCGGAGTCCGATCCGGCGATCGTCAGCACCCGGACGGGCGTGGTGCCGTCGGGGACGGTCGGCAGCAGCGGCGGGTACTCGGTCAACGGCCGACCGTTTCGGTGATCGGCAGGTACACCTGATTGCCCTGCTCGACGAACTCCGCGGACTTGGCGGCCATCTCGGCGGCGATCTTCGCGTCGATGTCCTCGGCGGTCTCGAGCCCGTTCTCCGCCGCGTAGGCCCGCACGTCGGCGGAGATGCGCATCGAGCAGAACTTCGGCCCGCACATCGAGCAGAAGTGTGCGGTCTTGGCCGGCTCGGCCGGCATCGTCTCGTCGTGGAACTCGCGCGCCGTGTCCGGGTCGAGGGCCAGGTTGAACTGGTCGGTCCAGCGGAACTCGAAGCGCGCCTTGCTCAGCGCGTCGTCGCGCTCCTGCGCGCGCGGGTGCCCCTTGGCGAGGTCGGCGGAGTGGGCGGCGATCTTGTAGGTGATGACGCCGGTCTTCACGTCGTCGCGATTCGGCAGCCCCAAGTGCTCCTTGGGGGTGACGTAGCAGAGCATCGCGGTGCCGGCCTGGGCGATCATCGCGGCACCGATCGCCGACGTGATGTGGTCGTAGGCGGGTGCGATGTCGGTCGCGAGCGGGCCGAGCGTGTAGAACGGCGCCTCGTTGCACAGCTCTTCTTCCAGGCGGACGTTCTCGGCGATCTTGTGCATCGGCACGTGGCCGGGACCCTCGATCATGACCTGAACGCCGTGGCGCTGTGCGATCGCGGTCAACTCGCCGAGCGTGCGCAGCTCCGCGAACTGGGCTTCGTCGTTGGCGTCGGCGATCGACCCGGGGCGCAGCCCGTCGCCGAGGGAGAAGGTGATGTCGTAGCGCGCGAAGATCTCACAGAGTTCGTCGTAATGCGTGTAGAGGAAGGACTCCTCGTGGTGGGCGAGGCACCAGGCGGCCATGATCGACCCGCCGCGCGAGACGATGCCGGTCACCCGCTTGGCGGTCAGCGGCACATAGCGCAAGAGCACCCCGGCGTGCACGGTCATGTAGTCGACGCCCTGTTCGGCCTGTTCGAGCACCGTGTCGCGGTAGATCTCCCAGGTGAGCTTCGTCGGGTCGCCGTTGACCTTCTCCAGCGCCTGATAGATCGGCACCGTCCCGACCGGCACCGGCGAGTTGCGCATGATCCACTCGCGGGTCTGGTGGATGTCCTTGCCGGTGGACAGATCCATGATGGTGTCGGCGCCCCATCTGGTGGCCCACACCATCTTCTCCACTTCTTCGGCGATGGAACTCGACACGGCCGAGTTGCCGATGTTGGCGTTGATCTTCACCAGGAACTTCTTGCCGATGATCGTCGGTTCCAACTCGGGGTGGCGGTGGTTGGCCGGGATGACGGCTCGCCCGCGGGCGACCTCGCTGCGCACGAACTCGGCGTCGACGCCTTCGCGCGCTGCGATGAACCGCATCTCGTCGGTGACGATTCCGGCACGCGCCCATGCGAGCTGCGTAGCGGCACCGTGGCCGGCATCGGTCGGTGCGGCCGGCGGGCGGTCCCACGAGTCGCGGGTCTTGGCGAGACCGGCGTCGAGGTCGATCACGGCGGTGTCGTCGGTGTACGGCCCGGACGTGTCGTAGAGGTCGAGGTGTTCGCCGTTGGTGAGGTGAACGCGGCGCTGCGGGATGCGGAGGTGGCCGACATCCAGATACTGCTTGGTGCTGCCCTCGATGGGGCCGGTGGTGACGGTGGTGGCTGCTGATTCGGGCACACGTGTGCTCATGGTGGTCTCCCTACGCCGGCATTACCCGGACAGGTTCAGGCGGTCGGCGACCGCCTGTCGCCATCTCAGCCCTCGGTGCGTGAGAGCCCCCGCGGATATGGGGTTGTGCGCGGATTCCTCCGCAGGGCACAGCCTACGACAGTCACCGTCGAGTATCGGGTTGATGGCGAAGAAGTAATCACACTAGCCACATCAGTCACATTCTGTACGATGTGAGTCAAGTCACATATAGTGCTCCGAGGACTTCGCGAACGATGAGACCGAAGGGAGGTCGCGATGAGGTACCGGAAGAAGCCGGCTCGCCCGGCCGAGAAGATCTTGCAGCAGATCAGCCAGGTGCAGCACAACCCCGACCGTGAGCGTTTCGAGCTGTGGGTGGCCGGCGACCTGGTCGGCGTCCTTGGCTACCACGCCGAGCACGAGGCCGACGGCGACGTCGTGACGGTGCTGCACACGGTCCTCTACGACGAGTACACGGGCCACGGACTCGCGACCCGGTTGACCAGCTCGGCCGTCGACTACGTGAAGCAGACCGGCGCGCGGTTGCGTCCGGTGTGCACGTTCACCAGGCATTACCTGGAGACCCATCCCGGACAGGTCCGCCTGGCCGCGGTTTAGCTCCGGCTGATTCCAGGGGTCGCGAGACTAGTTAGGTTACGCTAACCTACTCGCATGACCACCTTCGCGACGAAGGCGCCGTACCGCGGCTGGCAGGGCGCCGTCCTGCGGTTGCTCCGCGCCGACGACTTCCAGTTGACCGTCACCGCCGTCGAGTCGATCACCGAACACTATGTGCGCGTGTACTTCGACGACGGAGGGCTGCTGGAGGCCACGCGCCGGCATCCGACGATGTGGATCCGCCTGTGGTTCTCCCGCGACGGGAAGCCGCACCAGCGCGCCTACACGTTGGTCAATCCCGACCCGGAGACCGGCACCTTTGCAGTTGAATTCGCCATCCACGACGGGGTGGCGGCCCGCTGGGCGCAGACGACCTTCGTCGGCGACGAGATTCTGGCGACGGTGATGGGCGCGGACTTCGCGCTCCCGCACCCCGATGCCGACGGCTGGCTCATCGTCGGCGACACGGCTTCGCTTCCGGCGGTCAACTCGCTGCTCGAGGCCATCGCCGTCTCCGACTCGCCCGACGTGCCCGTCACGATCTGGATGGAGTACCAGCACGACGACGAGTACACGTTGCCGTTGCGGATGCGCGACCACCACCGCGTCGAGTGGATTCCGCGCGGCGACGACGGCACCGCCATCGTCGACGCGGTGCGCGCCGCCGCGTTCGACGCCACCGGCTATCACGGGTGGGTTGCCACCGAGACCGCCTCGACGCGCGCGATCACTGCGCTGCTGCGCACCGAGTACGGTCTCGGCCGCGACGGCGTGAAGTCGCAGGCGTACTGGATCGCCGGCTGAGCGCCCCAGGACGGCCGGCATAGACGTTCTCCCGGTGGCCGTCGCCAACGACGCCGACGGCCACCGGGAGTTGCGGTACCGCACGACGACCGCTATCTGACTCGCCGGTAAGATGAGCGCATGCTTGACCTCGCCGCCGCCGAACGCGGCCTGCGCAACCTCTGGTCGCTCACTCTCGGCGGAGGCATCGCGCCGCCGCACCGCACCGAGCACGTCACCGTCGCCGACGGCGAGCACCGCACGCTGCGGCGTTATGCCGACGACGAGCAGGTCCGGGCCGCGCGCGAAGCCGGACGCACGCCGATCCTTCTGGTCCCGCCGATCGCCGCACCGGCCAGTTGCTACGACCTCTCGCCCGAGCACTCGGTGGTGGCACATCTGCGCGACGCGGGCCGGGTGCCCTACGTCGTCGACTTCGGCGAGGTGACCTACGCCGACCGTGCGATGGGGTTCGCCGACTTCATCGCCGACATCATCCCGCAGGCGATCCGGCGGGTCATCGAGGACTACGGCGACGACGCCGGCGTCGTGGACCTCTACGGCTGGAGCCTGGGCGGCACGCTGTCGTTGCTGACGACCGCGGCCCAGCCCGAGGGCGCGCGGCACATTCGCAGCGTGGTCACCGTCGGCACGCCGCTCGACTACGACGCGCTGCCCGGTTATTCGCTGGCGCGCGCGCTGATGAAACCCACCGGGGGACGGGTGCCGACCGCGGCGCTGCGCCTGCTCGGCGGCATCCCTTCACCGGCGGTGAAGGTCGCCTACCGCGCGACGTCGTGGGACCGCGAACTGAAGAAGCCCTGGTTCGTCGCCACTCACCTCGGCGAGACCGACACCCTCAAGCGCATGGAGGTCATCGACCGATTCCAGCGCGACTTCCCTGGCTACCCCGGGCGACTGGCCGAGGAGATGTGGGAGAGCTTCATCTACCGCAACGAGTTGCGCGTCGGGCAGCTGCGGTTCGACGGTCTGACCGTCGATCTCGATGCCGTCGACGTGCCCGTTCAGCTGTTCGGCAGCCATCGAGACGCATTGTGCTCGTGGGATGCGGCCCGTCACGGCGTGACCCTGTTGTCGGGCTCGCCGCACGTCGAGTTCACCACTGTCGAATCCAGCCATCTCGGGCTGCTCGCCGGACCCGACGCCGTCGCCCACACGTGGCCGGCCGTCGACGGCTTCCTCACGACCGTGGACGCTCTGGTCGAACCGGGAGTCGTTCGCGCCTGATCGGGCGCGAACGGAAGTCGCCTGACCTAATTCTCCGATGCGCTTGCGCGAACTCTCCTATTAGTTAGAGTGACGTATCACTTTCATATAGGGGGAGGACCTCACCATGGGGACAATCATCATCATCGTCGTGCTCGTCGCGGCTGCGCTGGGGCTCGGCGGCCTGTTCGTCCTGGCGCTGCTGGCGTCGGGATCGACCGGGCCGCGCCGATTCCGCATCGACGCGCCGGCGGATCTGCGGGCCTTCCTGGACCACGAGGCGGCATGGGCGGTGACCGCTGAGGTCGAGGTACCCGTGGACGTCGCGACGGCGTGGCGGCAGGTTCTCAACGGGCCGCTGATCCGGCTCGCGCCCGTGTACTCCGGTCCGACGGCCGACGGGGGGACCAGGGCTTTCCGCGGGATCGTCGCGATGACGAGCACGGTGGTCGACACCTCCGGCGCGCAGCGCATGGCCGCCGTCGGGGTCGGTACCTCGGTGCCCATCGTCGTGAAGGGGATCGCCGAAGAGGCGGTGGTCGTCGCTCGCGGGCGCAACCGGTCGATCGTCACCTACACCGTCGCTATCGAGCCTCGCTTCGTGGGATTCCTGCCGCTGCGGTGGACCGGCGTCTTCGTCCGTCCGTTCCTGGCGTTCGCGATCCGGCGGGCGTTCTGAAGCCGGACCGGCCCGGTGCCGGGACGACAGCGGGCTCGCCGGCCGCCGGATCCGTCTAGCATCCCGACGCGGAGCACTAGTGTCGCGTGTCGAAAATTCCTGTTGCGCTTGCCGTGGTTCGATGAACGCCTGGCTGCGTTGTCGTCGGTCGCGATAGCTCCGCTATCACTCCCTCCTCCGCCTTGCCAGATCGCCCATCGTCCTCGCGGCAACCATCAACGAATTTCCAACACGCGACACTAGGATGAGCGCCAGATCCGGTGGAAGGTCGCCGCGCGGGCCGCAGTGGCCCGGGGGAGGTCAGTGGTGGAGCTAGACGACGACTCGTCGAACCAGCCGACGCGGGGCCGGTTCCGGCGCGGCAGCAAGGTCGGCGGCGTGGTGGCGCGTCACGCCGGGCGCAGTGCGCTCAACGCGGCGTTGACACCGCTTCGCTCGGCCGACGACTCCGCCCGTGCGCAGGAGCGGACGCTGCTGAAGCTGGCCGACGACATCGTGATGACCGCGGGTGGAATGCGGGGCGCCGCACAGAAACTGGGCCAGGCGATCGGTGTCGTCGGAATCGGAATCCGCAACCCGCAGACCCGTGCGGAATTCTCCCGGCGGCTCAAGCCGCTCTTCGACTCGGTGCCGCGCTGGAACGACGACGATATGGACGCGACGCTGCGCAGGGCGCTCGGTGCGCGCTACGGCGACATCGAGACCCTGGAGGGGCCGATGGCCGCCGCGTCGATCGGCCAGGTCTACCGCGGCACGCTGCGCGACGGCCGGGCGGTGGCGGTCAAGGTCAAGTACCCGGACGTGGATCGCATGGTGCGCGCGGATCTGAAGAACCTGCGGCTGCTGACCCGCGTCCTCGCTAAACAAATGCCTGCGGCGAACGCGACCGCGCTGGTCGAGGAGGTCATCCGGCAGATCTCCCGGGAACTGGACTTCGCGGCCGAGGCGGCCAACCAGCGCGCCTTCGCTGAGCGCTATGCCGGACACCCGGCATTTGCCGTCCCGGACATCGTGCCCGAGTTGTGCACGGACGAAGTCCTGGTCTCCGAGTGGCTCGACGGTGTCGGCTTCGACGAGGCGTGTGAGCTGCCGCAGGAGCGGCGGGACCGCATCGGCGAGACGGTCTATCGCTTCTACTGCGGTGAGATGTACCGGATCGGCAAGTTCGTCGCCGACCCGCACCCGGGCAATGTGCTGGCCCTGCCCGATGGCCGGGTGGGTTTCGTCGACTTCGGATTGTGCATCGAGCTGACCCCGGCCGAACTCGAGGTGGAACGCGTCGTGTTCGCCGCGCTGATGCGCGACGACGTCGCCGCCGCGTACCGGCTCGCCCAGGAGGCCGGGTTCATCGTCGACCCCGCGCGGGCCGATCCGGAGAGTTTCGGCGCCTACATCCGGGCGGTCGTCGGCTGGCATCTGGATTCCGATTCCTATCGCATCGACGAGAAGGTCGCGGCGGAATCGGCGTCGGCGGCATTCATGCTCCAGGGCCACCACGCTGAGTCTTTCGCCGGTCAGGCTCTGGTCGAGGGGCACGCCTTCGGGCGGCGCAACGAGCTGGCCACCTGCGGTCTGCTCGGACGGCTGGACGCATGTGCACCCTGGTCGGCCATTGCCCGGGAGGTACTCGGGATGGCCGGTCCGTCGACCGCGCTCGGGGAGGAGATCGCCCGGTGGCGCTCCTCTCGCGGCGACGAGGGCTGACCCGGCGGAAATCGACCAAAGCTCCTGGCAATTGCTGTGAATTTTAACAGACTGAGGCGTCAGTCTGATATAAACATCTGGACTGAACGACCTGAGGGGGAACCGATGAGCGACAACCTGACGCCACCGGCGCGTGCCGTGGCCTTCGAACCGCACACCAGCCTGACGGGACGGCTGGCGGCCGTCGGCGCACGCCTATTCGTCAAGCCGGTGATCTGGATGTGGTCGCGCGCGCTCTTCCTGCCCTGGCCGTATCGCCTGCTGGACATCGCCGCCTCGCTGCTGCCCGCGGTCCGCGGTGTCACGCGTTCGCGCGTTGATCTGCCCAACTGCACCGCCGAGCGGATGTTCCCCAAAGACGCCGCACCCGACGGGTCCGCGTCGAGCGCGATCCTCTACTTGCACGGCGGCGCGTTCGTCGTCGGCGGAATCCGCAGTCACCGGCGGCTGGTGTCGCGGCTCGTGCGGGAATCCGGGATCGGGTCACTGGCGGTCGACTACCGCAAGCTGCCTTCGTCGCCGGTGAGTTCCGCCATCGCCGACGGGATCGACGCGCTCGAGTACTTGCTCCGTACCGGTATCCCGAGCGAGCGGATCGCTGTCGTCGGAGACTCGGCCGGCGGATTCCTCGCGCTGCACGTGGCGCTGGAAGCACGGCGACGGGGATTGGGGCGGGTGGGCGCGGTCGGATTGATCTCGCCGATCATTGACCTCGAACCGACGAGCAAACTCGACGCCGTCGCATCGATGGGTGGTGAACCAGACCCCTTGTTCCCGCGGGCCGCTCTCTCCGCGCTGTGGGAACTGGTGCAGCGCACCGAGGCCGACCAAGCGGCGTGCGACCGGCTGCGGTCGGCTGCGCTGGGGTCCGCCGAACTCGGCGAGCTCCCGCCGGTGCACATCCAGGTCGGTAGCTCCGAAATCCTGCGGCCCGACACCGACCGGTTGCTCGCGGCCTGTGTCGCGGGCGGAGGCACCGCAACGGTCGAGGTCTTCGCCGGGCAGGTGCATGTGTTCCAGGCCGGCGCGGACGTGATTCCGGAGGGGCGACGGGCGATCGCGTCGATGGCCGGACACCTCGTCGCCGCGCTGACATCCGCGGACCGCAGGGCCGCATGATCAGCGCCGGAGCCGCCCTCGACAGTGTCGACGGGTACGTGCGCAGAGTCGTCTTCGACTCGATGGCCACCTTCGGCCGGTCCGTGCAGATGACGCTGGCCGTTGTGGTCTTCGGCATCAGCGACGTGGTGCGCAGGCAGTTCCCGTTCCGCGACTTCCTCTCGCTGACCTGGTTCATCATCACCGTCACCGCGACCCCGACCGTGCTGGTCTCGGTGCCCTTCGGCGTGATCATCTCCGCTCAGGTCGGCAGCCTCACCCAGCAGGTCGGCGCGACGTCGGTCTCGGGCGCCGCCGGAGGCCTCGGGATCATCCAGCAGGGCGCACCGATGGTGTCGGCCCTGCTGCTGGGCGGCGCGGCAGGCGCCGCCGTCGCCTCGGACCTCGGAGCACGGGTGCTGCGCGAGGAGGTCGACGCGCTGCGCGCCATGGGGATCGATCCGATCCGGCGTCTGGTGGCCCCCCGGATCGCGGCCATGCTCGTCGTCGCGCCGCTGATCTGCTTCCTGACGATCATCATGGGCCTGGCGACCGGCTTCGGCATCGCCGTCATCGTGCAGGACGTCGCGCCCGGATCCTTCGTCTCCTCCTTCTCCGCGTTCACCTCTCTCACCGACATCGGCATCGCCGTCGCCAAGTCGATCCTGTTCGCCTTCGTCGTCGCTGTGGTGGCGTGCCAGCGAGGTATGGAGACGAAGCACGGTGCGATCGCCGTGGCCAACTCGGTGAACGCCGCCGTGGTGATCGGAGTGGTCGCGGCCTTCGCGCTCAACCTCGCCATCACCCAGCTCACCACCATGTTCTTCCCCCAAAGGATTCTGTGATGGCACCGTCGACCCACACGCCGCCCGGGCGGCCCGGAACCGTGTTGCGCGCCGCGAGGCAGGTCGTCGACCGCCCCGCGACGGGGCTGGCGATGATCGGGCATCAGTTTTACTTCGTAACGGGAGCGCTGCGGAACGTGCCGGTCGCGCTGACCCGGTACTGGAGCCAGGTGTTGGCCCATATCAGCTCGATCACCTTCGGTAACGGATCGATCATCGTCGGCGGCGGCATGCTCGGTGTGCTCGTCGTGCTGGGCGCGGCGGTCGGCGGCACCGTCGGCATCCAGGGATTCGCGTTGCTCGACATGGTCAACATGGGTCCGCTGACCGGATTCGTGTCCGGCTACGCGACGACCCGCGAACTCGGTCCGATGATCGTGGCCGTCGGATTCGCCGCCCAGGTCGGGTGCCGGATCACCGCCGAGGTGGGCGCCATGCGCATCTCGGAGGAGATCGACGCTCTGGAGGCGTCGGCCATCCACCCGCTGCCGTTCGTCGTGTCCTCGCGCATCGTCGCCAGTGTGCTCACGATCGTGCCGCTCCACCTGCTCACCCTCGCAGTCGCGTACCTCTCCTGCGAGGTCGTGGTCAGCGTGGTCCACGACCAGCCGCTCGGCACGTATCAGCACTATTTCACCAGCTTCGTCAGCCCGGTCGACGTGCTGTACTCGGTGGTCAAGGTCGTGGCGTTCATCGTCGCCATCGTGCTGATCCACAGCTATCAGGGGTTCTACGCCTCCGGCGGGCCCGAGGGCGTCGGCGTCGCCGCCGGCCGGGCCATCCGGGCCAGCCTCGTGATCGTCGTCGTCCTCGACATGGTGCTGACACTGCTGATCTGGGGTTTCGACTCCGCCGTGAGAATCTCGGGGTAGGCCGTGCCGCTGTGGATAGATCCGTCCGGACGGGAGCCGAAACCGCGCGTGCTGCGCATGCTCGGCCTCGCCGTCGTCCTGGTCCTCGTCGCCTCGGGGATCGCCGTGACCAAGTGGAGCAACGGCGCATTCAGCAACAGGTTCCTGCTGACCATCGTGTCGCCGCGCATCGGTGACGGACTGGTCGCCGGCGCCGACGTCAAGTTCCGCGGATACGCGATCGGCAAAGTAGACGATCTGACCATCACCGACGACGGCCGCCAGCGCATCAAGCTCGCCATCGAACGGCGCAACGCCGCAGCGCTGACGTCGAGCGTCGAGCCGGTGTTCGCGGCGTCGAACATGTTCGCCACGACCAGCATCGAACTCGTGCCCACCGGTGACGCCGGTCAGCCGCTCGCCGACGACGCCGAACTCACGATGACCAACACGAGCACGGCGCTGGGAACCATGACCAGCGTCCTGAGCCGGATGGGCAAGCTGGCGGCACCGCTGAGCGACCCCGACGTGCTGCGCACCATGGGCACGATGATCGACTCGGCCGAGCCGTACCTGGAGTTCACCAGGGATGTGCTGCCGCTGCTCTCCGGCCTGGCCAGCGACCAGACGACTCCGGTCGGCGACCTGCTGCGCGACCTGGGCCGGCTAACCGACTCGGTTCGGCCGATGGTCGCGCCGATGCTCGGTCTCATCGACGGTTCGCTCGGCGCGTCGAGTTTCCTGGCCGAACCCGGCGGCGTCGACCGCACCTCGGAGGCGATTCTCGGTTTGTCCAAACGGCTGGTGTTGCCGCTGGGCCGGATCCTCGGCGGCGGCAACCTGACCCACCTGCAGTCGCTGATCGAGATCGGACTGGACTTCGGCGTGCCGATCGTCCTGTCGGTGGGGACCATCCCGAACGCCTACGGCCGGCTGACCGAGCTGATCCGCAACACCGGTGACGCTTTCCAGGTTCGCGACGACGGCGCTGTCCGCCTGCTCGTGACCGTATTGCTGACCAAGGCTCCCCAGATCGGCACACCACTGCTCTACAAGGAGATCGGAGGTCGGGACCGATGACGCCCGCGCGCAGATCGTTCATCTACATCATGCTCGTCGTCGTCGCCGTCGCGGCGGCGATGGCCGTGATCGGCCGCACGATCATCGCCCCGGTGCCCGGCGACAAGCTGACCTACACCGCCGAGTTCGAGGACGTGTCGGGCCTCTACGAGGGGGACGCGGTGCGCGTGGCGGGCGTCGCCGTCGGCAAGGTCGTCGACGTCGACCTGCACGGGGCCGCGGCGCGGGTGCTGTTCACCGTCACGCATGACCACCAGCTCGAAGACAACTCGCAGGTGGCGGTGCGGTACCAGAACCTGGTCGGCCAGCGCTACCTCGAGATCATCCGGCACGAAGGCGCAGCGGCGCGTCAAGCGCCCGCGACGGTCATCCCGGCGGCCCGCACGATCCCGTCTTTCGATGTGACGTCGCTGTTCAACGGAGTGGCGCCGTTGATCGGCGGGATCGATCCCGCGGAGACCAACAAGCTCACCGAATCGATGGTGGCCGTCCTGCAGGGCGATCCGAGGGGAGTAGAGCCGGCGCTCGAAGCGGTCAAACGGATCGCCGGCCTGACCCAGCGACGCGATGTCCTGCTGATCACCATGGTCGACAACCTGAACAACCTCGCCGCCCAGATCGGCGGCCGGTCCGGGCAGGTGGCCAAGGTCGTCGACGGGCTCAACGCGGCGATCCTGCGGTTCAACGACCGCATGTCCACCGTCAAGCAGTCTCTCGACTACGGCGACCGCGTGCTCGTCCCCTTCGTCGACCTGCTCGAGATGATGCAGGGCAGCTATGACGCGAACTACGGACCGCTCGACGCGTTCCTGAACCGGATCGTGCCGTTCACGCCGCAGATCGTGGACGTTCTGGCCGCGATCCCGGGCGTGCTGTCGGCCATCAACGAAGGCTCGCGCCGGTTCGTCTCGGCCACCTACTCGTGCTCGAACGGGCGGCTCGACCTGCCGTTGGTCACCAAGGCGCTGATCGGCGGCCGCGAAGTGGTGGTGTGCCGATGAAACGGATCTTCACCTATGCCCGCGACGTGTTCGGGCTCGGCACGGTGCGCGGCGACGACCGGCTGCGCCGTCACCAGCTCCTCCTGGGCGGCATCGCCATCGCGGTGGTCGTGGTCGTCGCGGCCGGACTCGGTCTGCTCTACCTGCGGCCCATCGGATACACGCGGTACAACGTCGACCTGTCCAACGCCTCGGGCGTGCGGGCCGGCGATCAAGTGAGGATCGCGGGCATTCAGGTCGGCAAGGTGGACTCGCTGCGCATCGACGGTCATCGCGTGCGGATGCGCATCGCGGTGAGGAACGACGTGCACCTCGGCAAGGACACCTCGATGGCGATCAAGCTGCTCACGCCGGTCGGCGGCCGCTTCATCCAGGTGACTCCGAAGGGGAGCGAGCCGCTCGGCGACACCCCCGTGCCCCCGAACCGCATCACGGGTACCTACGACCTGGTCTCCCTGCTCGAAGAGGCGACGCCGAAGGCGGCGGAACTGGACGGCAAGGCGATGCGATCGCTTGTCGAGACCATCGAGCGCGGCATGTCGGGACAGCCCACGCTCGTCGGTGACCTTCTTAACTCGACGTCGAGCCTGACCCAGCAGCTCGCGGCGCGCTCGGACCAGCTCCGCGGTGCACTGCACGTCTCCGACGAGTACGTCAAGGCGACGGCCACCGATCGGCAGGTCCTGTTCACCCTGGTGAAGAACCTCGGGAAGATCGGCGTCGAACTCGGGGTGCGCCACGAGCAGGTGCGCCGGGTGTTCAACCTTCTCACCCGACTGTTCCTCTTCCTGGAACGGCCGATCCTCGCTTATCACCAGGCGATCGAACCGTCGGTCGATGCTGTCGTCGATGTGCTCGAGCGGCTCGAAGGGCGGATGAACGGCATGGGTAGGGCGCTCACCGACTTCAACCGCGCGTTCGGCACGGTCAAGCGCATGGTCGGCAGCGACGGCATCACCGTCGACGACTCTCGCAAGGTCGCAACGGGCGTCCGGTTGTGCGTGCCCTCGTCGGGTAGGGGGTGCTGATCGTGTCGAAACCGTTGGGAGGCAACCGCGCTGGCCGAATCCGGGCGATACTGGTCCTCGCGACCGTCGTCGTCGTGGCGGTCGGCGCCGCGGTGGGAGCCCCGCGACTGTTGCAGGCGAATCAGACGCGGCAGATCTGTGCCGACTTCACCGACGCGATCGGTGTCTACGAAGGCAACTCGGTCGCGTTGATGGGCCTGCCGGTCGGCCACGTCGCCGACATCAGCCCGCGCGACGGCGGTGTACGAATCACCCTGGACGTCGACCGGGATCTCGTCCTGCCCGCCGATACCGGCGCCGTGGTGATCGATTCGTCCATCGTCGCCGATCGGCGCGTCGAGTTCTCCAAGCCTTACGGCGGGGGCCCTCGCCTCGAGGGTTCGGGCTGCATTCCGCAGGCCCGAACCAAGACGCCGCGCGGGGTCAGCCGCGCCTTCGAGGCGGTCGACACCCTGCTCGGCGATCTGCTGGGCAGCGACTCCACCCCGGCGGGGCGCGGCCAGACCGACCGCATCGCCCAGCTCGTCCAGACGCTGGATCGCAACGTCGCGGGCCGCGAATCGGAGATCAAGAACATGATGCGCAACGCGGTCGTCCTCTCCGGCACTCCGAGCGAAACCGATGACATCATCCGGCGCCTCATCGACAATTCCGACACGCTGAGCCGCGAGACCCTGGGGCACTGGCCCGATGTCTCGAAGGTCGTGCGCACGATGAACGACTCGGTGCTGGCGTTCATCGGATGGGCGGAGGAGTTCTCCGGCACGCTGGAATCGGCCGTGCGTTTCGTTCCGACGCTGGCCGACTTCATGCGCCGCGTCGGCGACCGGATGCTGTCGATCGTCGAGCTGATCCAGCCGTGGGTCAGATTCCTGGCACCGTTCGTGCAGACGATCGCCCAACTCATCGCGCAGTTGCCCGGTCTCGCGTCGGTCACCGACCTGCTGTTCGACCGGCAGACCGGTGCGCTGCGCGTGAGTTGGACACCACCGACGGTGGCCGTGCGGCCGGCCGAAGCCGCGGGTCTGTGCGCCGTGCTGGGCCGCCCGAGCGGATGCGCTCCGGCCCAGGCGCAGCGCTTCGGGCTCATCCGGATGATCCTGCGGGGGCAGTCGTGAGCCGGGGCGCCGCATGGGCGCGGCGAGCGGTTCTCGCGCTGATCGTCGTCGCGCTGGCGACGGGCTGCGGATTGCGGGCACCAGGGGCGCCGCAGGGGTCGACCTATCGCCTGTCGATCGAATTCGCCAACGTTCTCAACATCCCGGCCGGTGCGAAAGTGCTCGTGAACGGTATGTCCGTGGGACAGCTGCGCGCGGTGGCGCTCGGCCGGCGGACGGCGACCGTCGAGGTCGAGGTCTCCGACACCCAACGTCTCCCGGTCGCCACCCGGGCCGAACTGCGTCAGATGACACTGCTCGGCGATCTGTACATCGCGCTCGTTCCGCCCGCCGACGGCGGCGACGGCCGGCTGCTGCGCGACGGGGATCGGATTCCGGTTGCGCAGACCGAGCCGCCGGCGAACGTCGAGACGACGATGCTGGGGCTGAGCCAGTTCATCAACGGTGGGCTCATCGGCCGGTCGCAGGACCTGGTCCGGAAGGCCAATGACGTGCTGCCGTCGGATCCGGCCGAACTGCGCCGGCTCAGTGGTCAGGCGATGACCCAGTTGTCCGAGGTCGGCGCCGCGACGCGCTCGCTGGACACCCTGATCGTCAACGGTGCGGCCATGGCCCAGTCGCTGGCCGATCACCGGGTGACGATCGACCGGACGCTGACGATCGGTCCGGCGAGGTTCGCCGCTATGCAAGAGGTCTTCCTCGCGATGGTCGAACTCATCGCCGACCTGCGGGTGCTCACCAAGCCGGGCGGCGATCTGCTGGTCGAGCCGACGTATAGCGATCTGAAGCGGATGCTGGCCCAGGCCGACCCGATGCTCATGCAGATCGCCCGGGCGGACACGTCGATTCAGGAGAACCTGGTCGCGGTGCGCGACCTGCTCGCGCGCAAGATCGCACCTTTCCTGATGAGCGGTGGTGAAGTCGACATAACCAGGATCGACGACACCAAGGGGCGGGCGACGCAGGTCGCCGATGTCCTGCGAGCGATCGGAGTCGTGTGACATGCGCATAGCGCGAGGCATTGCGGCGTGTGCCGTGTTGACGGTTGTGGCCCTCGTGTCGGCCGCCTACCTGGCGATCGCCTCCCTCGGTCTCGACGCCCGCAAATCGACCTTTGGGATCACCGTCGCGATGACGCAGACGGCGGGTCTGATGGACACCTCCCCGGTCTCGATGTACGGCATGAGGATCGGCCGTGTCACCGAGATCTCGGTGCAGCGCGACGAGGTGCACGTGCGAGTGGAGGTCGATGCGGCACAACAGGTTCCGAGGGACGCGATCGTCGTCGTACAGAATCTTTCGCCCGCCGGCGAGCAGTTTCTCGACTTCCGCCCGACACGTTCGGCCGGGCCGTATCTCGGCGACGGGGACACGGTCCCCCGATCCCGGGTGGCCGATACCGCGACCGTCGGCGAACTGCTCGGAAAAGTCGACCGCCTCGGGGAGATGCTCGATCCGGCCATCGTCGATCGGCTGTCCGCGCTGCTGGTCAACGGCATGCCGGATGAGGCGACGATCAAGAACCTGTCGTCCATCGTCGGCTATATGGGAGCGACGGCCAAGGACAAGACCGACGGCATCCGCAGCATGTTCCGGGTGGCGCAAGAACTCGACCGGCGGCTGATGGCCATCAACGCGCCGGAGGCGCTGGCTCCGGTAGGGCGCACGATGCGGACGTTGACCCCGGCGATGAAACGCGTTCTGGCCGGGATCGACGGCTACGCGGCGATGTCGAGGCGCAGCGACGCGTGGGACGGCAAGGTCGGACCCTTCATGGACCGGCTCTTGAGCCAGCTCAACCTGCTGTTGCCCGCGCTCGGCCCGATCGCGGCCGCACTGACCCCGGTGAGCGACCAGTTGCGCGGAATCCGGGTCAATGCCGGCGCCTTCACCGACTTCTGGGGACGGGCGTTCCCGCCCGGCGGGCCCATGCGGGTGCAGCTGAAAGTGAATTGAGGAGACAACGATGGCGAACGACGACGAACGAAAGACCGGTCCGGCGAAGACCAGCCCGATCAGGAGCAGGGCGTCGGCCGCCGGCCGCTCCCGGGACCGCCGCCCGGCGGCCGAAGGCAAGCGCGACCCGGTCGTGTTGGCGCGGTTGTGCGCGGTGCTCGCAGCACTGTGTCTGTTGCTCGGAGCCGCGACCGTCGTGCTCGCCGTCGGCCGATCGAGCGCGGCGGCCGACCTCGCACGCCAAGAGCAGCGCGTCGACGACAACCGTGCGCGGCTGACCGAGGCGCGCAAAGTCGCCGGGGATTACGCGACTCGCTCGCTCACCATCGACTACAAACAGGCGGCACAGTACGTCCAGGGGCTGCAGCGCGGCACCACCGCGGAGTTCGCCAAGAACTTCAGCACGGAGCAGGGCGGCGCGGGACTGCTGACCCAAGAACTTCTCCAGCAGCTGCGGATGGTGTCGGAGGGCAAGGTCCTCTACACGCATTTCGACGGCGATGCCGACGCGCCGCCGGCCGACGGGCAGCCGTGGAACTTCGTCGTCGTGGCGACCCAGACCGCGACGACCACCCAGCAGCCGGAGAAGTCGACGAACGCGGTGATCCTGCGCGTTGTCGTCGTGCGATCCGGCGGCGAGTGGAAGATCGCGAACTTCTCGCCGGACCCCAAGATTCAGGGCGGCGGCGCCATTCCCGGCGCGAACTGACGAGCGGCGAACCCGAAAACGAGGGTCGTCGAGAGACAGGACAGACGACCGGACCTTGCAGACTGATACATCAGTCCGCTAATGTTGGAGAAACTTTCTAGGAGGCGTTGTGGTGAACGAAATGATGTGTCAGTCTGGCTGCGGAAGGGGGGCGTCATGACCGAGCCCGATCATCTCGTCGCGATCATCGGGGCCGGCCCCGGCGGGATCTGCGCGAGTGTGCTGCTGCAGCGCAAAGGCATCAACGACTTCGTCGTCATCGACCAGGCGGCCGACTTCGGCGGCAGTTGGCGTGACAATCACTACCCGGGACTGGGCGTCGATGTTCCCGGATTCACCTACCAGTACTCGTTCGCCCGCAACCCCGAGTGGAAGCGCCTGTTCCCGATGGGGCGCCAGGTGTGGGAGTACCACCGCGAGGTGGCGCGCGAACACGACCTCTACTCGCACGCGCGGTGGAACACCCGCGTGGTGAAAGAGGAGTGGGACGACGCTGCCGGCTTCTGGCGCCTGCACGTCGACGACGGGTCGCAGATCACGGCACGGTTCGTCATCTCGGCGATCGGCGCCTACATCAAGGCCAAGGAGGATCCGGGCATCCCCGGGTACCGCGACTTCGCGGGCAAGATCCTGCGCCCGAACGATTGGGATCACGACTACGACTTGAGCGGCAAGCGCGTCGCCGTCATCGGCACCGGTGCCAGCTCGGTCCAGATCACCCCGTCGATCGCGCCTGAAGTCGCCGCGTTAGAGGTATTCCAGCGCACGCCGGTGTGGGCGCTACCGAAGCCGGACTTCCCCCTGCCGGTGCCCGTGCGACGGGCCATGGCGACTCCGGTCTTCGGCGGCGTGCTCTCGGCGATCGCGAATCTCGTCGTCGAGGCCGCGCTGCGACTGGTGTACCAGACACCGCGGCCGCTGTTCCGCGCCGCGGCACCGCGATTCGACTCGGTCAGCCGCGCGCTGTACCGCCTGTATCTGCGGTCAGTGGTGCGCGATGCGGACGTCCGCAAGCGGCTCATGCCCGACTACGGTCCCCTGGGTAAACGGCCCACGCTTTCCAATGCCTTCCTGCAGGCGTTCAACCGGGATAACGTCGCGCTCGTCGACGAGCCGATCGAACGCATCGTCGCAGGGGGGATCGAGACGGCAGACGGCCGCCTGCACGAATTCGACGCCATCGTCCTCGCGACCGGCTACCACCTGTTCTCCGACCCGGAGAGCTACACCGAGGGATCGGTCGTCGGCCGCGACGGCTTCGACCTCGGCGTGTTCTACAACGAGGAGCGCCTGCAGGCATACCAGTCGGTGGCCGTTCCCAAGCTGCCGAACCGGTGGATGCTCGTCGGCCCCTACTCCTGGATCGGCACCGGCTGGCACGAACTCGTCGAGATCTCGTCCTCGCACGCGGTGAACGTGATCGACGCGGTCATCGCGCGCGGCGCCGACGTCGCCGAGGTGTCGCAGGAGGCCCACGAGGACTACCACGCGATGATCCGGCGCAACGACGAGAACATCGACTACTACTTCAACACAGTCAACGCCGGCCTGCGGACCTACTACGTCAACTCCGCGGGCGACATGCCCTACATCCGGCCGACCAGCCTCTTCGAAGCGCGCAAGCAGAGCCGTCACGTGGAGCTCGACGCCTATCAGCTCCGCACGCTGGCCCGGCCCGCCGTCGGCGAGGTCCCAACGTTGAGGCGGCGCATGCGTGCCGGCGCCGGAAAGTAGACGACGATGAAATTCACGCAATTCCCCGTCGACGGGGCGGTCACGCTGATCACCGGCGGAGCCAGGGGTATCGGCTATGCCATCGCCGAGCGGCTGGTGAGCCGCGGCGCGCGCGTCGTGATCGCCGACCTGAACGAGGTCGACGCGAAGGAGGCGGCGGCCCGGCTCGGGCACGATGCAACCGGAATCGAACTCGACGTGCGGGCCCGCGACCGATACGAAGCCGCCGTCGATCTGATCGAGACCACGATCGGACCGATCGACATCGTCGTCAACAATGCCGGAATCATGCCGGTCGGCCCCATCCTCGACGACGCCCCCGGCGTCGCCGAAGCGACGATGGATGTGAACTTCTGGGCCCATCACCACTCCTTCCGCATCCTCGCTCCCCGGATGGTCGGCCGCGGCCGCGGTCACTTCATCAACGTGACCTCGGCGGCGGGGGCCATCCACTCCCCGGGCCTGGCCGTCTACGTCGCCAGCAAGCACGCGGCGACGGGATTCGCCCGGAGCGCGCGGGAAGAACTGCAGGGCACCGGCGTCACCATCTCGGTCGTGATGCCGTCGGCGGTGCGGACCGAGCTGGTCAGCGGCATCCCCTTCAAGGGGTGGGAGCGGCTGGGCATCGTCTCACCGGAAATGGTCGCCAGGCGGGCGGTCTCGACGTTGCGCCGTCGGCCGGCAGTAGTCGGCGTGCCGCGGGGGACCGTCCCAGTGCTGCGGATCTACCACGTCGTGCCGGAATGGGCGTGGCTGCTCGGGCGTCGCGTCGTGGGCGCCGACCGGACTCTGGAGCCCTACGACAAGCGGGCGCGTGCCGCGTACGACTCGCGCATCGAACAGCAGGCCGTCGGGAACGGGGAGCGATGATGGCGAGAAAGCCCAAACTCACCGCGGTCGAGACGGCTCCCGGGTACGACCACCTGGCCGTCGTCATCGGCGCCGGGTTCGGCGGCCTGGGCATGGCGGTCGCGCTCAAGCAGGCCGGTTTCGACGATTTCGTGGTCCTGGAGCGCTCCGACGGGGTTGGAGGGACCTGGTACTCCAACACCTATCCCGATGTTGCCGTCGACGTCCCGGGCATCGTCTACCAGTTCTCCTTCGCCAAGAATCCGGACTGGTCGCGCACCTTCCCCAAGGGGGCCGAGGTGCGGGCCTACATCGACGGTCTGGTGAGCGAGTTCCAGCTCGACGATCACCTGCGCCTCGGGCACGACGTGGTCTCGCGCGAATGGGACGAGTCGGCGCAGCACTGGCGGGTCGGACTCGCCGACGGGCGCACGATCACGGCCAAGTACGTGATCTCGGCCATCGGCGCCTTCGTCGAGCCGCGGGTGCCCGATATCGCCGGGCTCGACGACTTCACCGGAAAGGTCATCCAGACCCAGGCGTGGGATCACGACTACGACCTGACCGGCAAGCGCGTCGCGGTGATCGGTACCGGAGCCACCTCGGTCCAGCTGGTGCCGGAACTGGCCCAGCGCGCCGCCCACCTCGACGTGTTCCAGCGCCGGGCCATCTGGGTGTTCGCGAAGCCCGACTTCGCGATTCCGCGCTGGGTGCGTACGGCGTTCCGCTACGCACCGTTCCTGCAGAGCGCGATCCGCGGCGTGGTCGCGGCCGCGGTCGAAGTGGGACTCGTGGGGATCACGGTCTACGGCAAGCAGATCGCGCCGCTGACCCTCATACCCAACTGGGCCTGCCGCGCGTTCTTGTTCACCCAGGTGCGCGACCGGGAACTGCGGCGCAAGCTGACCCCGAATTACGGCTTCGGGTGTAAGCGGCCCAGTGTGTCGAACCGGTACTACAAGGCCTACACGCGCCCGAACGTCGACTTGGTCACCGAATCGATCGAGCGGATCACTCCGACCGGGGTGCGTACCGCCGACGGGACCGACCATCCGATCGACGTCCTGGTGCTGGCGACGGGTTTCGAGATGAGTCAGAGCCCCGATCCGTACCGGCGCCGCCCGGTGCGCGGCCGCGACGGCTTCGACCTTGCCGAGTTCTACGACAAGAATCGTGCCAAGGCCTACGAGGGCGTGTGTATGCCGCAGCTGCCCAATCACTTCATGGTGTTCGGCCCGTTCGCCTGGAGTGGCAGCAGTTGGCACGTCATGGTCGAGAACGCGATGCGCATCGTCACCCGGATCGTCGCCGAGACCGAAAAGCGCGGAGCCACATCCGTGGCGGTCACCGCGGAGGCGAATGACCGATTCTTCGATTTCATCTCAGCGCGCGGGAAGCAAACGCTGATGCACGGAAAATCGTGCATCAACGCGAATTCCTACTACATCGACAAACACGGTGATTTCGGATTTCTGCGCCCGACGACGGCCTATCAGTCGACGAAAGCCAGTAAGCGAATTCCGATGGCCGATTTCACTTTCGACTACTCGTCTCGGCCGCCGGCCGAGGTCGATCTCAAGGAGGATTTCGAGGTGGAGAAGTGCTGAGAGAGCGGCCCTCAACGGAGAATCTGGGGCGAGCGGCGTCGTTGTTCTTCCAGGTGGCCGGTGGAGTCATCGCGGTGTCGGGGTTGGCCCACTTCGCCGTGCCCCGATTGTTCCATTGGCTGACCCGATGGCTTTTCGGTGATGAAACCGAGAAGCAGGTCCGGATAAACGGTGCGGCGGAGACGGCGGTCGGGTTGGCGATCGCGAATCGGCATACGCGCGTTGCTGGATTAGCGGGTCTGGCGGCGTACTGCGTATACCTAGGCGATAAGATCATCGCTTATGGGTGGCGACGGATCCAAGGTGGAGACCAGTGAGGCGTCCCCTCGTCCCCGCCGCGGCCGGCCGACCTCCGTCGGGCTAGCCGACGAGCGTCGTGCGCAGCTGACCAAAGCGGCGTACGAGGTCTTCGTCGAATACCCGTACGAGGAAGCGCCGGTCAGCGAGATCGCCCGTCGTGCCGGTGTCGGTCAGGGCACGCTGTACCGCTACGTCGACGGCAAACGCGAACTCCTCGACCTGGTGATCGACTGGTGCGTCGACCAGCTGATGACGGCCATCGAACCCGAAACGCTGATCGCCGCGGTGGAGGCGCCGGATTCGACGGCGCTGCGGAAGGTGATCGACGACCTGGGCGATCGGCTCTACGCCCTTGTCGATGCGAACCCCGGGCTCCTGCGGATCCTCACGATTCAGGGCGGGGCGGTCGATCGTGAACTGCGGTATCGAGTGACCGGCATCTACAACACGGTCGACTCGCTGATCATCCGGGTGCTGACCGAGGCGACCGAGCGCGGCTGGATGGATCTGGACGAACGGGAGATCGCGGTGATCGCCCGGGCGCTGCCCGCCCTGGGTCTCCCCGGCCTCGTCCTCGTTCTCACCGGAGACAAAGACGAGCCGGCCAAGCGGGCCGAGTACGTCACGGCGGCGTCGGATCTCGCCCGGTTCGGGCTGCTGGGCGTCAAGGGGAGCGATGAGTAAGCAGTCACGGCGCGACCAGTTGCTCGATGCCGCGCTGGCCGAATGCGTCGACAACGGCTACGCCGCGGTCGGCGTCAAAGAGATCACCGCGCGGGCGTCGGTGAGCCACGGCACCTTCTACAACTATTTCGAGAACCGGCGGCAGATGCTCGACGTGCTCATCGACCGGGAGACCGATGGCTACCTGGAGGTCCTCCGGCAGGCCGAGGCGGAGATGACGCGTCCCGTCACCGAGGAATCGCTGCGGTCGCAGGTCGCCCTTGTCACCGCGGAACTGTTACGAATCGCGCTCGCCCGGGTCGACGTGGCCGCCTTCCTGTTGCTCGACGTGGCAGGCATCGACGCGCAGGCGTTGGCCGGGCAGGTCGAGCGTTACCGCGAATCGGGCCGGCTCGCCACGGCGATCCTTGCGAACGCGGGCGCCGACGGCCTGATCGACGAATCGGTCAGCCTCGAATTCGCCGGACAGGCGTGGATCTCGACCGTGCTAGCGGTCATCGCCCCGGCCGTCGCCGACGGCCGGGACATCGGCGACATCGACGAGGCGGCGCGGATTCTCACCGACGCGCTGTTGCACGGTGTCCCGGAGCCGTCGGGCGGATCCGCGCAGGCGACGGCCGAATCCTGAGCCGGCACCCGGGCGTGAGGGAGCGCTAAAGCGCCCTCTCGGTGACCGAGGTCAGCCCGTCGCGGTATTCGCGCGGGAGTCCGCGCAGGCCGAACCGGAAGATCAGGGCGAACAGCGGGCTGATCCACCGCAGCGGGAGTCGGCCGAGGAAGCGCACCTGAACGGCCATCGTCCACCGGAGCCGCGACCCGCCGTCGGCTCGGGGTTCGACGCGGTAGTCCTCGAACCAGGTGCCGAAGAAGGGGAGCGTGGCGTCGGTTGCGGTGTAGGCAATCCGGCGTCCGGGTTCCCATGCCAGGAGCTGCTCGCGCTGTGCGTAGACGAGCCAGTGGTGGACGAACATCTGGAAGTCGCGGACCGTGCCGGGACCGATCTCCTCCCCGTCGGGGTAGCGACAGCCCCATACGGTCGGCAGCCACGACCACATGCGGTCGGAGGAGATGATCCGCCACAGCGCGTCGGGGTCGATCGTGGGGAAGTCGTAGACCACGTCGGTGCGGAACGGGGCGCGCTCGGCGAAGGCGGGCGCCTCGTCGATCGTGACGGGGCCGGTAGCGCGGAAGCGGAACTTGGCCAGCGGCTGCATCAGATCGCCGCCTGTTCCGCGGGCTGCGTCTCGGCCGCGGAACGGTCGAGCGCGCCGAAGCGATAGTCCGCCCGGTCGAAGCCGACGCTGCGCTTGCGGGACTGGTAGATCGTCCACGGCCGCACGTACACCGCGTCGCCCTGCGAATTGACGAAGTAAGTGTTGGAGCCGGCGCAGTGCACCGAGAAGTAGTGCGCCAGGTTGCGGCCCTTCTCGACCATCTCCTGGTGGAACCGGTCCTGCGCCTGCTCGGTGACCTCGACGCGGGTCGCCCCGCGCTCGCGGGCCTCGCCGAGCACCGCGGTGATGTGGCGCGTGGCGTTCTCCAGGATGTAGTGGAACGCGGTACCGGTCCACGAGTAGGGGCCGACCAGGATCCACCGGTTCGGCAGTCCGGCGACGGCGGTGCTGTGGTAAGCGCGCAGGCCGACCGTGTTGTAGTACTTTCCGAGGTCGAAGCCGTCGCGGCCGAGCACCGTGCCCTCGCGGTAGGTCTCCGGATCGGAGAACATCTCGTAGCCGGTTGCCAGGACGAGCGCGTCGATGGGGCGGCGCACGCCGTCGGCGGTGACGATCGCGTCGGGCTCGATGCGCTCGATCGGGGTGGTGTGGAGATCGACGTTGTCGCGGTTGAACACCGAGAGGTAGCCGCCGCCGAGGGTGCCGCGCGTACACCCGGGGCCGTACTTCGGGTTCAGTTTGTTCCGGGTCTCCTTGTCGCGCACGCACAGCCGCAGCCAGAGGCGGTAGAGGCCGTGACCGGCGGCGTCGAACACCCGCGCGCCGGGCCGGAACAGCCACTGCGGCGTGTAGATCAGCACCCGCAGGCCCAGTTCGAGCACCGCGAGGATCGCCTCGTGGAACAGGCCGGCCAGACGCGGCAGCCCGAGCAGCCGCTGCAGCCAGCGAGGAGTCGCGAAGTCGGGTTTGGGGAAGTACCACTGCGGGGTGCGCTGGTAGATGTCGAGATGCGCCACCTGCTCGGCCAGGGCCGGTGCGATCTGCACCGAACTCGATCCGACGCCGATGACGGCGGCCCGCTTGCCGGTGAAGTCGTAGTCGTGATCCCAGCCGGCGGGAATCATGACCTTGCCGGCGAAGGAGGAGAGCCCGTCGATGTCGGGCTTGTCCTTCGGGTTGATGTAGGCGCCGACCGCGCTGAGCACGAAACGGGCGGTGATCCTCTGGCCGGCGGCCGTGTGCAGCAGCCACCGGTGGTTCGGCTCATCCCACTCCTCGCGGATGATCTCGGTGTTGAAGATCGTCTTCGCCTCGAGGCCGGCGTCGCGGGCCAGCCCGACGTGATACTCCTGGATCTGGTCGCCTTTGGCGAAGAAGTAGTCCCAGTCGCCCTTGGGGGCGAAGGAGAACTGGTAGGCCAGGAACGGCAGGTCGGCGCCGACGTTGGGGTAGGTGTTCGCGCGCCACGTGCCGCCCAGGTCGTCGGCGCGTTCGATGAGGGCGAAGTCGTCGATCCCCATCTCCTGCAGTTTGATCCCGGCGCAAATCCCGCCGGCGCCCGCGCCGATGATCGCGACCTCGTAGTCGGTCGCGGCCGTCTGATCGATCCCCATGGTCGAATCTCCCTCAAGTGTCATGTACCGGTCCAATAAACCATAGACTGACACATCATTCAACTAATTCTAAGAAGAGTGAACTTGAGCGCTGGTGTAGGCTAATGCGCCAAAGACTGATACATCAGTTCATCCGAAACAAGGGGGTGGTGGACCGATGGCACGAGCATCAGTCCCCAATCGTGTGTGGGCGGCCCGCAAAGGGCTGGCCCGAGCAACGGCCGATATGGCACTGCCGCGTGTCCGATCATTGGAACCGGACGGCAAAGTCTTCCTGATCACGGGCGGCTCGTCGGGCATCGGCGAGGCGTGCGCGCGCCGATTCGTGCGGGCCGGCGCCACCGTCGTCCTGGTGGCCCGCGACGCCGAGAAGCTGCGCGGTACCGCGGAGGACATCGCGGCCGAGTTCGACGCGGCCGAACGCGTCAGCTGGTGGGCCGGCGACGTGACCGACGAAACGCGCATCCGTCAGATCGTGGAGTTGGCACTGGAACGACACGGCCGGATCGACGTGCTGATCAACAACGCGGGACGGTCGATCCGGCGCGGCGCGGCCCACGCGGTCAACCGCAGCCACGACTACCGCAGGACGATGGAGGCCAACTATCTCGGCGCGGTCGTCTGCACACTGGCGGTGCTGCCCGGCATGATCGAACGCCGGAGCGGCCGGATCGTCAACGTATCGAGCATCAGCACGCAGGTGTACAGCCCGCGCTACAGCGCATATGTGGCGAGCAAGGCGGCCCTCGACGCGTTCGGCGAGGTCATCGCCGGCGAGGTGGCGACGCGCGGCATCACGGTCAGCTCGGTCAAGGTGCCACTGACCAGAACCCCGATGATCGAACCGTCGCGCAAGGTTCAGCCGGCGCCGACGATCAGCCCGGAACAGGCAGCAAAGCTGATCGATCGGGCGGTCCGCTACGGGCAGCCGACGGTATCGACGGCGGCCGGCCGGATCGGCGGGCGCTTCGCGCTGATGTTCCCCAGGTGGGCGCGGCTGGCGCGGCAGGTCGAGTATCTGGCACTGCCCGAGTCGGCCGCCGCGGTGCCGCGGCCGGAACGCGAGATGACCGACGACGACGGTCCGTCGGAACCGGCGGCCGGCCGGTCGGCGTAGTCCGCGTTCGCGACCGGCCCGGATATGACGCCCGAGTCGGGGTCAGCGCAACTCCAGCACGACCGGGGCGTGATCGCTCGCTCCGGGTTCTTTGCGCGCGGCCTTGTCGATGCTCGCGCCGAAGACGCGGTCCTGCAACGCGGGTGAGCAGAGCGTGAAGTCGATGCGCATGCCCTGATTCCGCGGAAAGCGCAGCTGCTGGTAGTCCCAGAACGTGTAGGTCTTCGTCGCACCGAGGTAGGGCCGCGCTGCATCGGTGTAGCCGGCGCCGGCGAAAGAAGCGAAGGCGGCGCGCTCGTCGTCGGTGACGTGGGTCTTGCCGGCGAATTCGGCGGGATCCCACACATCATCGTCGGTGGGTGCGACGTTCCAGTCACCGGCGAGCGCGATCTGCGCGGCCGGGTCGTGGGCGAGCCACAACGCCGCCCGGTCGCGCAGGGCGGCGAGCCAGTCGAGCTTGTAAGTGAAATGCGGGTCGTCCGGCGCGCGGCCGTTGGGCACGTAGAGACTCCACACGCGCACCCCGTCGCACACCGCGGACATGGCCCGAGCTTCGGTCGTCCCGCCGTGCGCCGGCTGCCCCTCGAAGCCGTACTCGACCGAGTCGAGCCCGACGCGCGAGGCGATCGCGACGCCGTTGTAGCCGCCGTCGCCGGTGAACGCGACATCGTAGCCGGCGGCCAGGAAGCTCATCACCGGAAAACCGTCGTCGGTGCACTTGGTCTCCTGCATCGCCAGGACGTCGACATCGGCCGCCTGGGCCCAGCCCACCACCGCCTCCGACCGCGCGCGGATCGAGTTCACATTCCACGTAGCCAGCCGCATACTCGCCTCAGCCCACCGTCACGACGTCGGCACCGGCCGCGGACCACACCCGCCCGGTGGCCGCCTCCTCGGATCGCCGGGCCAGCAGCAGCACGCCGAATTGACGATCGGGGGCGTACTCGTCGGCGTAGAAGGCGATCGACCCGGCGAACCACGCCAGGTCGTCCGGCGAATCCTCCAGCAGCACCGCCGGGTGGGTGATCTCGGTGAGATATCCGCGACCGGTCTCGGGCAGATCGCGCATGACGTCGTCGAAGGCATCCTTGTTGGCGCCGAAGTGGGCGGGAAAATCCCACGCCTTCGCCATGCAGCGGTACAGGCCGGCGAGGGTGCGCGCATCGCGGGCGTCGATGCGCCGAACGAGGACGCCGGGAAGATCCGTGCGCGGGACGCGGGATTTCGCCGGCACGGCGCGCAGCGCGATCGCGGGCCCGCCGGCCGCCGTTGCGTCCAGAAAAACGTCGACACTCGTATCCGCGGTGCTCATCGGGGGTTTCCTCGCTGCTCGGGGCCTCTGATCCGGTGGAAGGACCGGTAGTGGTCCAGGGTGTACCACGCCGACCCGTCGGCTCCGGTGATGATCCGCTCGGCGTCACGGCTGCGGCCCGGCCGTTTCGGGTTCACATCCCACTCCCGGTAGCTGGCCCGCGCACCGGTGGAGTCGGTGCGCGGTAACAGGGCCTCGTTGTTGCGGAACGTGCGCCCGCCGCGGGTGCCGGGCGCGTTGGCCGCTTCCGGCCACTGCCCGGCGTCGATGAGGTCGAGCGTGCGCTGGACCCGGTCGGGGACCGGCCCGTGCTGTCCGGCGGCGGCCGGGCCACCGCGCTCCGGCGCGGTCGGACCCGACGGCCCGAATCCGCCCAGCAGCCAGAGGAGCCCGACCACGAGCAGTACGGCGAACAGTCCGACGCCGAGCCAGGCCGGGGCAGCTGAGTTCTTCTGGCGCATCGGCTTGAGGTTAGCCGTCAGCGGCCGAGGTCGCGATAGGTCACCCGGTGGTGCAGCGCGAAGCCGTCGGCGCGCAGCGCACGACCGCGTTCCCGATCATCGGCGGCCACGGTGACGATGTCCGATTCCGTGCCGTCCGGGGCGACCCGAACGAGCCGGTGAAACTCGCCGCCGAACGCGGTCCCCGCGACCGCACCGGTGACCAGGCGTTCGGGCAATTCGACGAGGGGCGCCAGGTCGCGGTGGGCGTACCACTCGCGCAGCGCGGCCACCGACGCCGAATCCAGTCGCGCGCCGATCGCCGCGGGGACCGCGGTGTTCACGGGGACACCCGGCTCTGCTGCCTCCCCGGCACCCGCCCGGGCTCGCCAACCGAGGAGCTCGGCTGTTTCTGCTGCGTCAACGGCTCGCATGGCGATGTCGCGGATCTCGCTGTTGCGCACCGCGCGGTAGGGCAGTAGGCGCACCGAGGCGATGAGGTCGGCTGGCAGGCGCACGAGGTCGTCGTCGGCCACCGCTGCCGGGGCGACCCGGGTGAGGACGAGAGGGGTCTCACCGTCACCGGATTCGACGACGACGCCGGTCACGTCGGACAGCGTCGCGCCATCCGATGCGCGCCAGTCGCCCGGCGCACCGGGGCCGAGGCGGTAGCGCACGACGACGCGATCCCCGACGAACGGCGTCCCGGTCATCGGTTCAGTCGTCGTGTCCGAACGGGTCCGGCTGCTCCCCGGGCAGCCAGGTGAGCCCGGGTACACCCCAGCCGTTGCGTTTGATGGCCTTTTTGGCGGCTCGGGCGTTGCGGCCGAGGAGCACGTCGACGTAGAGGAAGCCGTCGAGGTGCCCGGTCTCGTGCTGGAGCATCCTGGCGAAGAATCCGTTGCCCTCGATCTCCACCGGCTCACCGGTGCGGTCGACACCGGTGACCCGCGCCCACTCGGCCCGCCCTGTGGGAAAGCTCTCCCCCGGCACCGAGAGGCAGCCCTCGTCGTTGTCGTCGGGGTCGGGCATCGTCTCGGGGATCTCCGAGGTCTCCAGCACGGGGTTGATGACCTCGCCGCGGCGGCGCACCGACGCGCGAGACTCACCGGCCGGACAGTCGTAGACGAACATCCGCTTGGCAACGCCCACCTGGTTGGCGGCCAGGCCGACACCGTTGGCGGCATCCATGGTCTCGTACATGTCGTCGAGGAGCGCGATGTCGTCGGCGGACGGCCGGCCGTTCTCGTCGAGGACCACCGGCGCCGTCGGCTGGTGCAGCACCGGCTCGCCAATGATGCAGATCGGGAGAATCGCCATGCCGAATAGATTACGCAGTTCGTTTGGGCCGTCGGCAATCTGGGATGGCGGCAAACACGGCGCGTCACGGTGCGGCTCGACGGCGTGCGCGTGGTTAGATAACTACCGAGTCACACCGGCGTGGAGCGATCCCCGCGGTACCTGACAGCAAGATTCTCAAGGGAGTGTGATGGACGGGGCGACTGCGCGAAGCCAGCAGAGCCACAAGGCGGGGGCAGATGCCAACCTTGACCCGAATGAGGTCGGGTCGGACGGTTTGTCGCGCCGGGAACACGAAATCCTGTCGTTCGAGCGGCAGTGGTGGAAGTACGCCGGTGCCAAGGAAGACGCGATCAAAGAGCTGTTCGGGCTGTCGGCGACGCGCTACTACCAGGTGCTGAACGCACTCGTCGACCGCCCCGAGGCGCTCGCGGCCGACCCGATGCTGGTCAAGCGTTTGCGCCGGCTGCGCGCGTCGCGCCAGAAGGCCAGGGCCGCGCGGCGGCTCGGATTCGACCTCTCCGAGTAGGCGGCCCGGCTTCCGCGGGCGCTGAGATACAGTTGCCCTGATGACTTCCGAACGCGAATCCAATCGCTTGCCGCTGCGCGCCGGCGCCATGCTGCTGCTGGCCGTGGCCGTCGTGTTCTTCGGTCTGGGAGCGCACAGCCTGGCGACCGGATCCGGCGACGACGCCGAGCCGGCCCCGACGGCGCAGACCACGGCCCAGCAGAATCCCGCGCCCGCCTCGGGCGAGAGCAAGGCGGCGGCGCCGTCCGCCGACGCCTCGTCGACGAAGGTCTGCGTCGTCAACGCTGGCAACGTGAGCGGCCTGGCCGGATCCGTCACCGATCAGCTCAAGACGAAGGGCTACCAGACGGCCGAGCCGGACAACCTCTCGTCGAGCACTCTGAGCGAGAACACGATCTTCTACCGCGCCGGCGACGAGGCCGCCGCTAACCAGATCGCCACCGATCTCGGTGGCGGCTATAGCGTCGAGCAACGATCGCCCAACCAGACCAGACTGCCCGCGTGCACCGGCGGCGTGCTGGTCATCGCCGTCACCGAATGAGAGGTTCTGTCATGACAGCCACCGTCGTTTCCCGAAAGTCCGTCGCGGTCGTCGCCGCGGCAGCCGCCGTCGGGCTCGCCCTCGCGGGCTGCTCGAACGCCGAGGAGCCCTCGGACGTGAAGGGCACCACGCCCACCGTGGTGACCGGCGACAAGGGAGCGCCGGGCGGCGCCGAGCAGGGCGGTCACGGCGAGGAGCACGCCGGCGAGCAGGCCACCGCCAAGATCATCGACGTACAGCGACGCGAGATCGGTACCGCGGTGTTCACCAAGGCCGAGAAGGGCGTCAAGGTCGTCGTCACCGTCAAGGAAGGCCTCGAACCCGGCTTCCACGGCATGCACATCCATGCCAACGGCGTCTGCGATCCGTCCGGCGCCGAGCCGTTCTCCAGCGCGGGCGGCCACCTTCAGGTCGGCGGACGCACCGAGCACCCGTCCAGCGGAGATCTCGTGTCGATCTACATCGGTGAGAACGGCGGCGGGACCACGACGACGTCGAGCGAGGCGGTGACGCTGGAGCAGATCAAGGGCAAGGCCCTGGTGATCCACGCCGGTGCCGACAACTTCGGCAACATTCCCGACCGCTACAGCGCCGACGGCCGGCCCGGCCCGGACAAGAGGAGCCTCGACACCGGCGACGCGGGCGGTCGTGCCGCCTGCGGTGTGATCAGCGCCGGCTGACCGAATGGTGGACTCCGGCGATCCGTTCGCCGCGTCATCGGCTCCGCGCCGTCACCCGCTGACCTATCCGGGCCAATGGCCCGAGTTCTCGGCGGTCATCGCCGCGAACCGGATGTGGGAACTGAACGACCGCGACGGTTTCCCGCTCGCCTGGGAGCAGACGCCACCGGTGCGCCTCGGTGTGTGCCGGGTGCGTGACGTGCGGGCCGCCGACCGGCCCGACAACGCGGCGCTGCAGTTGGGCCGGCTCGCCGAGGACCTCCGATTCGGCACCATCGACAATCGCGTGCCGGTGCTGGCGATCGGCTCCAACGCATCGCCCGCGCAACTGCGGTTCAAGTTCGCCGACCGTCCCGAGGCGCTGTTCGTGCCACAGGTCCGCGCGCGGATCCGGGGTGCCAAGGTCGGCTACATGGCGACGGTCTCCCGCTTCGGCTACATCGCCGCGACCGTGTACCCCGAACCCGGTTTCGAGACGACGCTGGTCGTCCAGCTTCTCGACGAACGCCAGCTCGTCGAACTCGACAAGTCCGAGTCACCGGGATACCGGCGGGTGTGGCTCGGCACCGAGCAATCGGTGGACGTGCTCCTCGAGACGGGGGAGCGGTTACCCGGTGTGTACGCCTACGTCGCAGAGGGCGGAGTGCTCACCGATGCCGACGATGAGCCCATCGCGATGGCCGTCCCCGGCGATCCCGTCCCCGGAGCGCTCAACCAGGAGCAGGTGCTCGAGGTCGCCCAGCGCGCCGGGGTGCGGGAGGACAATCCGTTCTACGACTTGCCCGACTGCATGGGGGCCGAACCGCTGCGCTACGGGAGTCTGCCGCGCCAGGGACCGATCGAGGATGCGGGAACGGCGGAACCCGGCGAGACCCTGTTGTGGGCGGATTCGAGCCCGGACGGGCTGAATCGCGGTGGGAAATCGGTGGTTCGCATAGCGCGCGGGGATCTGGCGAAGCTGGGCAGTCCCCGGCTGGTGTCGATCCGGTCGGCGGCGCTCGCCGCGCTGCACGGCGATGCCGCGCCGTCCGCGCTGGCCGCCGTACATCCGTACGACCCGCACGATCCGGCCGAGCCCGAGCAAGGCCACACCCAGATCGACCATGTGCTGCGGATGGCCTGCGGCATCGAGCGCGGCGATGCCGTCGCCGTCCGGCCGGCCTACGTCGACCGCGACCGTAAGATGGACTGGCTGCTGGGAAAGCCGACCTATCTAACGATGCGCGTCACGCTCGCCGACCCGGCGACCACCGAGCGCGATGTCGTACTGATGCCCAGGCTGGCCATCGACGTGCTCGGCATTGAGAGCGGCGACTACGTCGTGATCGAGGGAACCCCGGACGAGAACGGCGATGTGCCGACGGTGGTGCTGAAGGTCTTCGAGGTCCCTTCCGACGTCGAAGACATGCGCCGCAAGGTCACCGGTGGGTCGTGGGGCACTCGCTTCCCGGCCGCCAACGAAACCCTGGGGTCCAATCCCGAACTCCCGCTGGCGTTCATCGACGCGGAGTTGCGGGCGCGGCTGGGCGTCAACCGCCAGACCCTGGCGACGGTACGGGCCCGACCGGGGCGCCTGCACCGCTTCTACGTCGAACTGCGCGAGATCCTGCTGGTGCTCGCGGTGGCCCTGCTCGGTGTCGTCACCGTGGTGAACGACGCGACCGTGCAGATGGGTCTCATCGTGCTCCTGGTGGTGCTGTCGATGGTCCTCGTGTTCGGCCGGATGCGGCGCAGGCTGTCGCACCGCTCCGACATCCGGCGGCACCGCAAGCGCCGGCGGCGCTGAGCGGTCACTTCTCGTCGGACGTCGGCACTTCGGTGGGCGAACGCGTGAGGCCGCTCGCGGCCCGCTGCTCGCGGTAGGCGAGCTGGCCGATCCGCTGGGCCACGACCGGTGCCGTGATCAGCGCGAAGAGCCCGGCGAGGACGAGCATTCCGATATCGACGTTGCCGCCCAGCCGGATGCCGGCGCCGGTCAGCACGAGCAGCAATCCGAAGGTCTGCGGTTTGGTGGCCGCGTGCATGCGCGAGAGGGTGTCGCGGAAGCGGATCAACCCGACCGATGCGGTGAGCGCGATCAGCGACCCGGCGATGACCAGGACGGTACTGATGATTTCTGGAATGGTCATCGTTTATCGTCCCGGACTCGGAATCGGGCGACCGCGATCGACCCGACGAAGTTGACCAGTGCGATCGCGACGATCGCCGAGACCACCGACGAATCGCCGCTGGTACCGGCCCACAGCGCCAGACCGCACATCGTCAGCGCGATCGACATGTCGAGCGCGATGAGGCGGTCCAGGGTGGTCGGGCCGCCCAGCACCCGCGTCGAGGCCAGGATGCCGGCGATCAGCAGCATGGCCGCGGCGACCAGCCACAGGATGTCCATGGTGCTCATCGCGGCTCCCTTCCGTCGGCGTCGCGCTGCGCCAGGACGCGGTTGTGGTACTCGTCGTCGATCCCGTGGTACGGGCTCGGGTGCCATTCGCTGTCGCGCTCGAAAGCGTGGATGAACGCGCGTTCGATGAACTCGATCTGCTGGTCGAAGCGCGCGACCTTCTTCGGCGACGACAAGTCGAAGACGTGGATGTAGAGCAGGCGGCGGCGGTGGTCGATTTCCACGACGAGGGTGCCGGGGACGAGGTTGATGTAGTTGATGGCCAGGGTCAGCACCATGTCGGACTTGATCGCAACGCGCCGGCGCACGACGGCCCCGAGCGGCGGGCGGCCCGGGCGGATCGCCGCCCACGCCACCTGGAGCGACGACAGGAAGAAGTCCCGGATCAGCCGCAGGAGCAGCAGCGTGATCGACACGGGGTGCAGGCGGCCCTCGACCGGGACGCGCGGCAACGGAAGCAGCGCCATGATGCCGATCGCCACGGCGAGGCCGGCGAGGATGTTGGCCCACGAGATGGTGCCCCACAGCAGGACCCAGACGAACGTCAGCCACGACGCGGTCCAGATCCGGACGCCGACCTCGCGAAGATCGGTGCCGAGCCACTCGGGGACCTTGACGCGGTCGGCGATCCACACGAAGGTCGTCCCGACCGCCCAGAACAGGGCCAGCAGGGTCAGTCGCCACGCGTTGATCAGTGCCGATCGCATCAGCGCCCCCCCGCCGGGTTGTCCGGATCGCCGATGTCCATCACCGCGCGGATGTACACCTTCGGATCGACGATGTCGGCTGCGGCGCGGTCGGCGTAGTTCATGATCGGCCCCGCCCACACCGTCATCGCCAAGCCGACGGCGACCATGGCCGCGGTCGGGACGACCATGCCGGGCGGCATCGACCCGACGTCGTCACGGTCGGAGTAGGCGATATCGGTGGCCGAACTCTCATCCATGAGCGACGAGGGGCGCTCGTCGGACAGATCGCCCTCGGGGGCGTCGGCGCGGGCCCGCCAGAAGCCCTTGGTCCAGATGCGGGCGACGACGTAGAGGGTGAGCAGACTGGTCACCAGGCCGCCGATGACGAGCGTCCAGGCGAGCGCCGATCCGTCGACGGCACCGGCCTGCAGCAGCGCCACCTTTCCGATGAATCCGGAGAACGGCGGAATGCCGCCGAGGTTCAGGGCCGGAATGAGATAGAGGATGCCGAGTACCGGACTGGCGATCAGGCCGCCGAGGCGGCGCAGCGACGCCGACCCGGCCTGGCGCTCGATCAGGCCGACCACTAGGAACAGCGTCGTCTGCACCAGAATGTGGTGCGCCACGTAGTAGATGGCCGCCGCCATGCCCAGCTGCGACGACAGCGCGACGCCGAACACCATGTAGCCGATGTGACTGACCAGGGTGAACGACAGCAGTCGTTTGATGTCGGATTGGGCGATCGCACCGGCGATGCCGACCAGCATCGTGAGCAGACCGGCGATCATCAGCACCGAGTCCATCGACCCGCCGGGGAACAGCAGCGTGTGCGCGCGGATGATCGCGTACACACCGACCTTGGTCAGTAAACCGGCGAACACCGCGGTGACCGGGGCCGGGGCGGTGGGGTAGGAGTCGGGCAGCCAGGTCGACAGGGGGAACACGGCTGCTTTGATGCCGAAGGCGACCAGCAGCACGGCGAACAGCGCGTTGCGGGTGCCGTCGGGGACCTCGCCGCTGTTCAGCCGGATCGACATCTCGGCGAGGTTGAGCGTGCCGGTGGTGGCGTAGGCGAAGGCGATGCCGATCAGGAAGATCAGCGACGAGACCATCGACACCATCACGTACATGGCCCCGGCGCGCACGCGGTCGGCGCTGGCGCCGACGGTGAGCAGCACGTAGCTCGCGGTGAGCAGCACCTCGAAGGAGACGTACAGGTTGAACAGGTCGCCGGCCAGGAAGGCGTTGCACACGCCCGCGCACAGGATCAGATAGGTCGGCTGGAAGATCGACACCGGCTGTGCCTCGGTGCCGTCGCGCAGACCCTGGCCGATGGCGTAGAGGATGACGGCGAGCAGCACCGTCGCCGACACCACCAGCATCATCGCCGACAGGTGGTCGACGACGAGGGTGATGCCCAGCGGGCCGAGGCGCTTCGTCCGTTCACCGCCGACGGTCGAGTCCCAGCCGCCGATGGCGATCGCCTGGGTGCCGTGCTTGCTGACGCCGAACAGCATCAACAGCGAAGCGCCGAGCGAGAGGCTGATGGCGACGACCGTGACGACGCGTTGCAGGCGGGCGCTGCGCCCGGCGACCAGGGCGATCGCCGCGCCGATCAGCGGCACCAGCGTCGGCATGACGATCAGTACGGGGAACCACGAGAGGGGCACGGTGAAGTTCACTGGTCGGTCCCCCGTTCGCCGGGCTCGGACGCGGGGCTCTCGGCGTCGTCCTCGTCTTCGTCGGGGGCGTGCAGTTCGTCGACGACGTCGTCGTCGTCCGCGACGAGGAGGTCGGTCTCGATCACCGTGCGGTGCAACTCTTCGAACTCCTCGGGAGTCAGCGGATGCCCCTGGTCGTCGAACAGGTCGCCGGCGACCGTGTCGGCGAGGGTCAACGGATCATCGCTGCGGTCGCGGTCGCCGGCCGTCTCCAGGGAGCCGGTGAGGATCTTGAGATCCTCCGGGTCGTCCTCGACGTCGTCGTCGTCGCGGTTGAGGACGAACAGGCGGTACACCAGCGCCAGCACGAAGGCGGCGACGCCCATCATGATGACGATCGCCGTCAGGATCATCGCCTGGGCGAGCGGGTCGGCGTCCTCGGTGCGGCCCGCGACCTCCTGGCCCCGGATCGGCGGGTTGCCGCTGTTGCCCGCGATCACCAGGATCATCACGTTGACCGCGTTGCCGACGAGCATCAGCCCGAGCAGCATCTTGATCAGCGAGCGGTCCATCAACAGGTAGGCACCGCAGGCGATGATGCCGCCGAGGACGATCAGGAGGGGGACGTTGACGCTCATCGAACCTCCCCTTCGGTGTCGAGGCGCGCGCCGAGGCTGCGCAGGATGTCGAGCACCAGGCCGACGACGATCAGGTAGATGCCGAGGTCGAAGAACAGCGCCGTCACGAGCTTGACGTCGCCCAGCACCGGCAGCGTCACCTCGAACATCGCCGACGAGAGGGCAGGCGCCCCGAAGAACAGCGAGGTCACCGCGGTACCCGCCGAGACGGCCAGGCCGGTGCCCAGAATCGTTCCGGCCTCGATCGGCAGCGCCTCGCCGAGTTCGTAGCGGCCGCCGGCGAGGTAGCGCAGCACCAGTGCCAAGCCCATGGTCAGGCCGCCGGCGAACCCGCCGCCCGGAGCGTTGTGGCCGGCGTAGAACAGGAACACCGACAGCACGACCATCGTCGGGAACACCAGTCGTGTGGTGGCCTCCAGCACGAGGGAGCGGTGCCGCGGATCGCGCAGGTCGCTGCCCAGCAGCCAGGTGGTGCGGTCCGACGGCATCAGGTCGTCGGCGGTATTCGCGTCGGCCACGCGGGGGGCGGCCCCGAACCGGCGGTCGCGGAACACCATCGACGCGACACCGGTGGCGGCGACGATCAGCACCGAGACTTCGCCGAGGGTGTCCCAGGCGCGGATGTCGACGAGCAGCACGTTGACCGCGTTGGCGCCGTGGCCGATGGTGTAGGCGAGGTCGGGGATGACCTCGTGGAGCGGTCGCGTCGAGCGGGCGGCGGCCGCGAACACCGCGATCACCACGACCGTCGCGCCGACGGCGACGGCGATGATGATCCGGGCGACGCGGTCGAGTCCCAGCGAGCGGCGGGCCTGGCTCTCGGCGGGTAGCTTGCGCAGCACCAGGACGAAGATGACCAGGGTCAGCGTCTCCACCAGAGCCTGGGTCAGTGCCAGGTCGGGGGCGCCGTGCCGGGCGAAGAGGAAGGCACAGCCGTAGCCGTTGAGGCCGATCGCGATGACCGCGGCGAGGCGGTTGCGCAGGACGGCGACCCCGACCGCCGCGGCGAGCATGAGCAGTGCGACGACCGCCTGCGTCGGGGCGTCGAACCCCTGTGGATGCAGGACCGAGCGCGCGCCGGTGAACAGCGCGGCCATGGGCAGGACGACGGCCGTCGCCAGGATCACGCCCTGCGTGACCGGCAGCGAACCGCGCTGGGTGTTGCGGGTGATGGCGAGCGAGGCAGCGTCGACGGTGCGCAGCACCCAGTCGTACACGCGGTCGGCGTTGACCACCGGTGGCCGCACGAACAGGTGGTCGCGCATGGAGCGGACGAGGAGGAAGGCGCCGACGCCGCCGACCATGGCGATCATCGAGAACATGAGCGGCAGCCCGAAGCCGTGCCACAGGCCGAGGTGCTCGAGCTTGCGCCCGTAGGTCGGAAGGGTCTTGGCGTACGGCTCGAAGATCTCGCCGAACCAGCCGGCGGCGAAGGCGGTGCCGATTCCGGCCACCGCCAACACGGCCGGGGGGAACAGGAACATCGGGTGCGGGCGGTGGGCCCGGCTCACCGCGAGGCTGGGTCCGGGGCGCACCTTGCGGCCGAATGCCCCCCACAGGAATCGGGTCGTGTACGCCATGGTGATGATGGCGCCGGTCAACAGCACAAGGTCGATGCCGCGGGCCTGCCAGTCGGGCAGGGCGCTCGACGCCCAAATCGTCCCGAACGCGGCCTCTTTCGCGACGAAACCGAAGGTGAACGGCAACCCCGCCATGCTCGCCGAGGCGACCGCGGCGATCAGGGCGAGGACCGGCATCTTCTGGCCGAGGCGCGCCAGCTTGCGCAGGTCCCGGGTACCGGTCGAGTGGTCGATGATGCCGACGACCATGAACAGGGCCGCCTTGAACATCGCGTGCGCCACGAGCATCGTGATGCCGGCCAGCGCCACGCTGGCGTCGCCGAAGCCGAGCAGCACCATCAGGAACCCGAGCTGCGACACCGTCCCGAAGGCGAGGATCAGCTTCAAGTCGAGCTCTCGCAGCGAGCGCCAGCCGCCGACGAGCATGGTGACCGCGCCGAGGCCGAGAACCAGGACCTGCCACACCGGCAGGGTTGCGAAACCGGGGGCGAGGCGGGCGACCAGGTAGACGCCGGCCTTGACCATCGCGGCGGCGTGCAGGTAGGCGCTGACCGGGGTCGGGGCGGCCATGGCTCCGGGGAGCCAGAAGTGCAGCGGGACGATGGCGGACTTGGACAGCGCGCCGATGAGGATCGCGGCGATCGCGAGGTCGACGTAGACCGAACTCGCCGGCGGATTGGCCAGGAGATCGGAGAGGAGGTAGCTCCCGGTCCGGGTGCCCAGGGCGATGATGCCACCGAGCATGGCCAGGCCGCCCAGCGTCGTGACCAGCAGTGCCTGCGTCGCGGCGCGGCGCGAGGAGGCGCGCACCCCGTAGAAGCCGACCAGCAGGAAGGACAGGACCGTGGTGATCTCCCAGAACACGTAGAGGACCAGCATGTTGTCGGAGATGACCAAGCCGAACATGGCGGTGGCGAAGGCGAGCATCTCGCCGCCGAAGACCGCGACGCGCGGGCGCATCGAGTCGAAGTAGTGCGCGCAGTAGCAGAGGACCAGCGCGCCGATGCCGAGGATGAGAACGGACAGGACTGCGGCGAGGGTGTCCATCCTCATGTCCAGCGTCATGTGCAGACGCGGGATCCATTCGGCCGATTCGGTTAGCGGCTGGCCGTCGGTCGGCCAATTGGCGACGACCCAGACGAGGGCGGCGGCCGGAGCGAGCGCGATGACGTAGAAACCCTTGGGCCCTAGACGCCACACGATGGCCGGCGCGACGAGCGCAGCGACCGAAAGTGTGAAAAGGGTAACTATCACGGGCGCTCCGGCGAGATCGGTCGACTTCGGTCATCGGCGGGGTGTCACTTCGGAGTCACCCGCGGTTCTTACCCTACCGTTGCAGGTATGACGCGTTTTCGTTCAGGTCGCCGCCGCGGGCCGCTCGTCTTCTTCATGGTGCTGTTCCTCGCCGTCGCGACCGGACTCGTCGGTGCGTGCGGGTCGTCGGAGTCCGGCCCGACCGGCGACGTCGCGCTCCCGGCCGATTTCCCCGCCAAGGATGTGCCGCTGCTCGACGGTCGGCTCATCCAGGCGAGCGGGTCGCGCGCCGACGGGTGGTCGTTGACCGTGCAGGGTCAGCTCGGCGGGCCGAACGTGCTCGACGCCGCCGTCGAGACCCTCACCGAGGCCGGCTTCACCGAGTCGAGCCGAACGGAGGAGGGCGGGACGCGCACGGTGATCCTGTCGGCCAAGAAGGGCGACGAGACCTACTGGGTCACGGTGGGCAGTTCGCCGCGTGCCGCCGGTGGGCCGAACTCGGTGTTCTATCAGGTCAACGTGGATCGGGCGGGCTAGCCGGACGCGACGGCGGGCGGCGCAGCCCCAGCCGCGCCTGCGACTTGGCGATGATCGGCCGGCGCCTGCTCGTCTGGCGGCGGTGTGCGCGCCGCTCGGCGGGCAGCGAATCCCAGTGCTCCGGGCGAGCCGCCACCCAGCGCCTGCCCCACCAGGCGAACGGGATGTGCGCCAGGTAGGCGGCGATGATGATGCTCATCAACGTGTACGGGTAGGTGACGAGCAGGGCCGCGGCCGCGGCGAAGAGCACCAGGGCCGGGGCCACCGCGCGGCGCGACAGCTTCGTCGTCGCCTTCAGCGAGGAGGTCGGTACGCGGCTGATCGCCAGGAAGGCCGCGAGCAACGTCCAGGCCGCGACCATCGGGAAGGAACTCCACCAGCCGTCGCCGAGTCCCTGGTGCAGCCCGAGCGGGCCGAGGGCGATCAGCGCGGCGGCCGGCGCGGGCACGCCGACGAAGAAGTCGCGGGTGTAGCCCGGTGCGTTCTCGTCGTCGGAGAGCGTGTTGAACCTGGCCAGCCGCAGGATGATCGCGCAGCAGTAGACCAGGACGATGGCCCAGCCGAGATCCTGGCCGGGCATCAGCGTGATCGACAGCAGCAGGGCGGGCACGACGCCGAAGTTGATCGCGTCGGCGAGGGAGTCGAGTTCCGCGCCGATCTTCGACGTCGCGTTCATCATGCGGGCGACGCGGCCGTCGATTCCGTCGAGCAGGGCGGCGCCGACGACCAGGGCCAGCGCCAGGTCGATGTGGTTCTCGGCCGCCAGACGCACGGCGGTCAGCCCGGCGCAGACCGCCAGGATGGTCAGCGCAGAGGGAATGACGACGCGCGCCGACCTGGCCGACGAGTTCTCCCGATCCTCCCGATCGCTTCTGGTACGGCGCTTTTCGCGGCGGCTGCCGGCGACTCTC
>NZ_BAEE01000013.1 GCF_000241265.1 Gordonia araii NBRC 100433 | reverse complement strand
GGTATCGGGCACGCGCCCGACTAAGTGCGGTTGTTTGTGCCCAGCATGTGGTCACAAACAACCGCACAATCGCCACAGCACGGTTCTTGACGCTGACCGATGTAAAAGACACACTGTCTTTATGACTGGAAGTGTGTCGCCCGCGGTGGCCGCCGCGATCACCGGAGCCCAGAACTGGGACGATGTTCGGGCCCGCTATCCGCAGCACGTCGATGCGATGGCCGAGGGGCTGCTCGTCGGCGATCCGCTCGCCGACGCCGTGATCGGCGAGCTGTTCGCCGGGTCGGGGCACAAGTGGAACGACATCGTCGCCGCGCTGGACGATCCGTCGCTCGTCGACCCGGCTCTCCTCGCACGGGCGCCGGCGTTCCGGGCCTTCCTGGAACGGGCGAGCACGCCGCCGCCGTGGTTCGACCCGGCATTGGCCCGAGCGGGCGCCGACGCGTGGTGGCGCTTCGGGTCGCTGCAGTCGAGCACGCTGTACCAGTCGCTGATCTACGGCTATCAGGCCCGTGGTTTCACTCGCCCGCTCGCCGCGACCGGGCGCTTGACCGAGGGCACGTGGGATCGCGTGCAGGCCACCGCGCGGTGGGTCACGCTCGCCACCGCGCCCGGCCTGATGGACGTCGGCGCCGGAGGCTGGGTGGAGACGCTGCGCATCCGCCTCGTCCACGCGATGGTCCGCCACCACCTGCGCGCCACCGACGAGTGGGACGACACCGTGTGGGGCGTGCCGATCAACCAGACCTATTCGCAGCTCACCATCACCGCCGGGTTCCTCGCCCTGCCGTTGCGCATCGCCAAGGACTTCGGCATCCACTACTCCCGCGCCGACCTCGAGGCGATCACACACCTGTGGCGCTGGGTCGGCTGGGTGATGGGAGTGGAGGAAGAGCTCCTCCCCACCAGCTACGACGACGCCCTGCGCACGTGGCGGATCTCCCAGGAGTTCCAGATGCAGCCGCACGACGACGCCAAGACGCTGGTGCGCGCGTTGCTCAACGACGGCTATCGCGCCGACCTCGGCCTGCCCGGTCGGCTCAACGACGCGGTCCACGCCGTGGCCCGCCCCTTCCTTCGCCCCCTGTTCGCCGCCGTCTCCACCCGCTGGGTTGACGCCGACATCGCCGAGGCCATGGGCCTGCGCCCCACGCCGCTGCATCACGTCGTGGACCTGGCCCGGCCCGTCGTGCGGTCGCGCGAACTCGCACGCGCCATCGGGTTGCTGGGCTCGGAACGCACCATCGCCCAGCGCGAGCTGCGCCTGGTGACCTGGCGCCTCGGCATCGACCTGGCCGATCCCAAAATCGTCGGCGCCCGCTACCGCGCCGCCGACGAGAACCGAATGGACCCCGTCGCATGAGCCGATTCGAACTGAGACGAACCCTCGATTGCACACCCGAGGTCGCTTGGCGCCTGGTCACCGATCCCGAGCAGATGCGCCGGTGGTCCACCGCCCGTGTCGACCTGCTCGACGCCGGACCGGGCGAGCGCCCCGACACCGCCGGAGCCCTGAGGGTCATCACCCTGCCCGACGGGAAGCGCAAGCTGCGCGAGGTGGTCGAGCATGCGGCCCCGTCGCGGGAGTTCCGCTACCGCGTCTACGACGGCGGTCCGTTGCTGCTGAGTCACCAAGGCGTGCAAACGTTCACCCCGACGATCGACGGACGGACCGAACTCGCCTGGCAGGTGTCGATGCGTCTCGTCGCACCCCCGCTGTCGGCGGTGCTGTGCCGGGTGATTCGCAAGCAAGTCGGCGAATCGCTGGACCTGCTGGCCGACATCGCCCCCGGAGCGGAATTCGACGATCCCCTGCCGACGACCAGCCCACTGGCCAAGGACTTCGCCCCCGGTACGCCCGAATTCGACCAACTGCTCGCCGACGCGGGGTCGTCGCTGACGGTCCAGCGCGCCCTTGCCGACGAACTCGCGGCCGCCGGCGACCCGAAGCAATGGTTCGCGCGGGTCTACCAGTACGTCACCGAGGAGATGATCGCGGCCGCCACCGGGGAGTCCCCGCTCGGACTCGATCATCCCGACTGGGTTCTGGCGCTCATCCCCGCCTTCCACGACTACTACGAACGGAACCTCACGGCGTACCGCGCCGGGTCCGACGTGGAACCGGCCTGGGTCAAGGCGTGGTCGACCGCGGAGTCGCAGGATCCGAAGCGTCCGCACGTACCGGTGATGAAGGGCCTGCTCTACGGGGTCTCGGCGCATATCGACGCCGATCTCCCGAGGGCCCTCGCCGAGGTGCACCGCACGCACTACCCGGAGCGCGATCTGCGCGAGTTCCGGCCGGACTACCTGCGCCTTGCCCCGGTGTTCACCGCGGCCTCCGACCGGCTCCTCGCCGATCTCCCGCGCAGCCACAAGCCGTGGTGGACGCCGCTGGCGTCGCGAATCCATCCCCAGTTCCGCGATTCGATGCTCGGCCGCGTCGGCTACGACGTCGGCCGCCACCGGGTGAAGACGTTCGCCAAGGCAGTCGAGGCGACACGGGAGTCCACGCACGCCGACGCCGGCACGGTGCCGACTCTGCGGCAGGCTCAGTAGCCGTACGTGTTCTTGGGTGCGGCGATCTCGCGGACACTGACGACATCGAGCTGCGGCACGCGCCGGCGTTGCTCCGACGCGCTGCCGTCGACGACGGTCCCGACCGCCCGCCACCACGTCCCCGCGGCTCGCTGCCCCAACGCGGTGGCACCCCGACCGGTCACCTCGACCCGGTAGGTGCGGGCGTCGGCGGCGCAGCAGATGATCACCACCTGCGCCAGCTCGGCACGGCCGTCGCGGGACAGCAGGTAGCCGTCGACGGAGACCTGGCGCCCGGTCAGTCCACCGCCGTCCGGCTGCGTCGCGCGCTGAACCACCTCGTGCACCGACAGTCGCGCCACCTCCCCGGGCGGCAGCGGCGGAAACACCACCGACTCGGCGGCCGCGACATTCGCGGTCGTCCCCGTGCTCGTCGGAACCAGGGCAGGCGGCACGAGGAAGAACACCACGAGCACCGGAGCGCAGAGCAACCAGAGCACGCGCCCCGAGCCGTGACCGTGGCCGTGCGCCTCCTCGCGCGGGCCGCCGGCGCGAATGTCGCCGACGATCGCGACCACCGCCAACGCCACCAGCACCGCGGCCGAGATCAGCAGGTACGGAGTCATCGACGGTTTCACATATCGTTCGAAGGTGCCGTCGAGCACCGTCTTGGCGACGGTCAGGCCCAGGCAGAGCAGCGCGAGGTTCTGCACTTCGCGGTTCACGTCAACGCCACCCGAGAACGAGCGCGCCGACGACGGTTCCGATCGCGACGGCCACGATGAACGTCGCGGTGGAGAACCGGGCGGCGAAGCGGGTGCCGAACGCCCCCGCCTGCATCGCGATGAGTTTGAGGTCGACGGCCGGACCGACGACGAGGAAGACCAGCCGCGGCACCAGCGGCAGCATCGAAAGACTGGCGGCGACGAAGGCGTCGGCCTCCGAGCACACCGCCAGCACGACGGCGAGCACAGCCATCAGCAGGATCCCGATCAGGATCTGCCCGGCGAGCTTCTCGAACATCCACGCCGGCACGACGATGTGCAGGACGGCGACGGCCAGGGCACCCAATGCCAGATAGGCGGCGGATTCCAGAAAGTCGTGACGCATCGACTCGGCGAAGCGCCCCCAGCCGCGCTGTTCGGCGCCGGTCGCGTCGTCGGCGCGGGCCGCCCGTCGCGCGATGATCGTCGGATCGCCGTAGCGGGCCCACAGCCCACCCATGACGATCGCGGTCAACAGCGACGCCGTGAACCGGGCGACGACCATTTTCGGCTCGCCGGGAAAGGCGACGGCGGTGGATACGAGGACCACCGGGTTGATCGCGGGCGCCGAGAGCAGGAAGGCGAGTGCCGCCGCCTGAGGCACGCCGCGGTCTATCAGCCGTGCCGCCACCGGGACCGACGCGCACTCGCAACCGGGCAGCACGGCGCCCGCGAGGCCGCCGACGCCGATCGCCGCCCCGGTTCTCTTGGGTAGTATCCGAGCGACCATTGCCGGGGTCACCCAGGTCGCGATCGCCCCGCTTACCAGAGTGCCGAGCACGAGAAACGGGACCGCCTGGAGGAAGACGCCCGCGAATACGGTTGCCCCGGTCGCGATGTCCGCGTTGCCGTTGAGTCGAGCGTTGAACGGGATCGCTATCAGAACGCCGAGCACCATGACGGCGGAGAACAGGAGCGTGCCGCGGCTCGTCTTCCGGGCACCGGCCACCCCGCCTTGTTGGTAACCATTTTCGTTAATGGCCGATTGTGTGTACCTTGACAACCGTGTCGACCGCCTTCCCGTTCACCGCGATCGTAGGGCACCGCGAGTTCAAGCAGGCACTGTTGCTATGCGCCATCGACCCCGGCCTCGGCGGGGTCCTCGCCATGGGCGACCGCGGCACCGCCAAGTCGACACTCGTCCGGTCCCTGGCCGACCTGCTGCGCATCGCCGGCATCCCGGCACCCGTCGTCGACCTCCCGCTCGGCGCGACGGAGGATCGCGTCGTGGGGTCGCTTGACGTCGACGCCGCCCTGGCCCGCGGCGCCGCCGAGTTCCGTCCCGGGCTCCTCGCCGAAGCCAATGACGGGTTCCTCTACATCGACGAGGTGAACCTGCTCGACGACTTCCTCGTCGACCTGCTCCTCGACGTGTCCGCCAGCGGCACCAACATCGTCGAGCGCGACGGCCTGAGCCATAGCCATCCGGCGCGCTTCGTCCTCGTCGGCTCGGGCAATCCGGAGGAGGGCGCGCTGCGTCCGCAGTTGGAGGATCGGTTCGGCCTGTCGACTCGGGTGACGACCATCGCCGACGTCGCGGCCCGCACCGAGATCGTCCGGCGACGACTGGATTTCGATGCCGATCCGGTCGGGTTCGCCACCCGCTTCGCCGAGTCGCAACGCGCCCTGGCGCAGCGGATCGCCAGTGCCAGGGATCGCGTCGACGACACCGTGGTGCACGACGACGTTCTTACCCGGGCGGTACAGCTGTGCGCCGAGGCGGAGGTGGTCGGCCACCGAGGCGAGGTAGTCCTCGTCCGTGCCGCGCGCGCACTCGCCGCGTTGCGCGCGGCCGGCGCGGAGTCCGGCAGCCGCCCCGCCACGGTCGCCGATGAGCACCTGCGTGACATCGCCGGCCTCGTCCTGTGTCATCGCACCAGGCGAGACGCCGCCGACAACCCGCAGCGCACAATCGCCCGCGTCCGCAACGCGGTCACCGCGGTCCTCGGCTCGCCGACCGCGGCCTAGCAATGTCGCTGCGGCAAGCACCACTGCCCTGGGATCGACCGCCGGAATCGCTGCTCAGCGCCCGGGAGGCACGGCTCTGCCGCGCTTGGCGCCGGGGAGCCAGGTTCGGACTGCTCCTCGTCGGCGACGCCTGGTCGCGCGAACGGCTGCTGGAGCATCTGCGCCCGGCCGATTCCTCCCGGATGACTCCGGCGACGACTGCCGCGGATCTCCCTGGGCGCGGCGGGTCGAGCGCGGTCGTGATCGCAGCGGCCGACCTGATCGACGACGAGGTCGCCGCGCTCGTCGACGACTCCCGAATTCTCGCGTCGGCGCCCGACATCGAGTCGGTGCCCGCGGCGCTGGCCGCCCGGCTCACCGTCGTCATCGGACTCGGCGCGAGACCGGCGCTGCGATGCCGTCGCCCACCGCTGGCCGTCGATCCGGTCGACGACGCAGTAGGCCTGCTGGCGCACAACGGCATCGACTCACACCTCCTCGACATCGGCGCTGCGCGGTGCCTGCGAGCGCTTGGCACGTCCCCTCTGGAGGCCCGGGCGATCGTCTCGCGCTACATCGTCGAACCGCGCCTGCGCCCACTCGCACCCGCCGCCGCGATTCCCCCGGAACCCGAACCCGGCACGACCGACGGCGCCGAGTCCGCGGCCGGACCGTCGGGAGGCGACGGGATCGGCGAGCTGGATCCCGACGTCGCCGAAAGCGGTGCGGCGCCTGTCGGCATGGTCGCGGCCGGGACTCCCGAGATGCCGCCGTGGGCGACGCTTTCCGTCGCCCGCCGTTATGCCGCCAGGCGATACCCGGGACGCCGCGGCGTCTTCGCCGTCTCTAGACGCGGGCGGCTTCGCCGGGTCGTCGGCTACGGCCCCGCGCTCGGGCTCGACGTCCCGCAGACGCTGCGGGCGGCAGCACTCGCGGGACGGGTCGACGCCGACGCGCTGCGCAGCGCGATCCGGGTGCGCCGGTCCGGGCGATTCACCGTGGTGATCCTCGACCGGTCGGACTCGATGAGCGGGGTCCGCGCCCGCGAGGCTGCGGGCATGGTCGCGGCGGCACTCGACGAGGCGAAGTGCGCGCGGTCGAGAATCGCGGTGATCGTCGCCCGCGGGGCCCGGGCCGAACTCGCCGTCGAACCCACCACCGATCTCCTCGCCGTCCATGCCACTCTCGGCCACACGACAGCGGGCGGCGGGACACCGCTCGCCTCTGCGTTCCTGCTCACCGCCGGGCTCGTCGGAGATCTGCCGCGGCACGCGGTACGCGTTCTGGTCTTGTCCGACGGCGGGGCGAATGTCGCGCTCCCCGAAGTCGCCGAGCCGGTCGGGGTGCGCACCTCCCCGGTCGAGCAGGCCGGCGCCGCGCTGCGGTTACTCGTCGGACTGACCGACCAGGTTCTCGTCGTGCCCTCGTCGGCCGCCGGCATCCGGATCCGCGACGGCGACCTCGACTGGATGCGCGACGCCGGCGCCGTCGTCCGCCCGGCCGGGCCACGCTGACGTCGCTCCCCGCCCATCGCACGACTCACACCAGGAGGACCACATGGACGACTTCTACGAGGCGAACGCGGAGTGGTACGGCGCGTTGACCGCGGCATGGCAGGAGCCGACCAACGCCGCCGTTCGAAGCCTGGTCGGCTGGATCGACGGCGGGACCGCGGTCGATATCGGTTCGGGCGTCGGCTATTGCCTTCCCGTCTTGCGGGAGTTGGGCGCCGAGCGGCTCTACGCCGTCGAGCCGTCCCGGGCGATGCGCACCGGGCTCGTCGCCACCGTCGCGCGAGATCCCGACCTCCTGGCTCGCACGACCGTCGTCGGGGCCGCCGTCCCCGAGGCTCTCGACCGGCTGCCGGGAGAATGGAATGCCGTGGTCATGCTGAACGCGATCGGCCACCTCACCGATGACGGGCGCACCCGGTTGTGGACGGCGCTGGACGAGCGGCTCGCTCCGCGGGGACGATTCGTCGTCGCACTACAACCGCCCGAATCCGCGACGACGATCCCGTGGACGGACTTCGGCACCGTGGCCATCGGCGACGACCGCATCAGGACCCGCGGACGCGCCGAGCCGCTCGATCGACACCGCGTCGAATGGACGATGGAGTGGACGCTGCAGGACCGCGACGGTCGCGAACGGGAACAGCGCACCGCCGTCCACGTCTGGCGCGCGTTGAGCGTCACCGACCTTGCCGACGAGGCCGAGGCGCACGGGATGGCCCGACTCGAAACGGCCGGCGACGGCATGTTCGTCGGGTTCGGGCGCTTGGGTTGAGCAGCCAGTCCTGCCGGTCTTAATGAAAACCGTTATCATTAAGGGATGACAGCCCCCGAAGCAGCCCGTATCCCCGTCACCGTCCTGTCCGGATTCCTCGGCGCAGGCAAGACCACCGTGCTCAACCACATCCTCGCCAACCGCGGTGGTCTGCGCGTCGCCGTCATCGTCAACGACATGAGCGAGGTGAACATCGACGCGCAACTGGTAGACGGCCCGCTCGCCGTCGGCGACGCGCATCTCGACCGCACCGAGGAGAAACTCGTCGAGCTGACCAACGGATGCATCTGCTGCACGTTGCGCGAGGACCTCGTCGAAGCCGTCGCGCGCCTGGCAGCCGAAGGACGCTTCGACCACATCGTCATCGAGTCGACCGGGATCTCCGAGCCTATGCCGGTGGCCGCGACCTTCGACTGGGAATTCGACGACGGGTTCTCGCTCTCGTCGGTGACCCGCCTCGACACGATGGTCACCGTCGTCGACGCCGCGACGTTCCTGCCCGAACTCACCAGGGGCGAGCGCCTGGCCGAACGCGATCTGGAGGCCGCGGCGGGCGACACCCGCAACATTTCCGATCTCCTGGTCGACCAGGTGGAGTTCGCCGACGTTATCCTGCTGACCAAGACCGACCTCGTCAGCGAAGCCGCGGCCGGCGCGGCGGAGGCGACGATCAACCGGCTGAACCCCCACGCTGACCTCATCCGGGTGGTCAAAGGCGACATCGACCTCGACAAGGTGCTCGCCACCGGGCAGTACGACGTCACCGCGGCTCGCCAACTCGCCGGGTGGGCGGAGGAGATGGCCGGCGGTCACACCCCGGAAACGGAGGAATACGGCATCGGCAGCACCGTGTTCCGCGCCGATCGCCCGTTCCATCCGCAACGGCTGAGCATCGCACTGGAGCAGTTGCGGGGAATTCTGCGCAGCAAGGGATTCTGCTGGGTGGCGACGCGCCCCGAGATAGCGGCGATCTGGTCCCAGGCCGGGCCCAACCTGTTCATCGAGGCGGCGGCGCCGTGGTCCAACACCGACGAGCGTCCCGGCCAGGAGATCGTGTTCATCGGTGTGCACCTCGACCGAAGCCAGCCGCAGCGCGTGCTGTCGGCCGCGCTGCTCACCGACGAGGAGTACGCCGCCGGGCCGTCGGCGTGGTCGAGCTACCCGGATCCGCTGCCGGAATGGGCCGTCCCGCACGTCCACGCCTAGCGCGGGCACGGTCGGCACCAATCGGTGGTCGAGTGCCCACGAGGCGCTAGCCGAGTGGGCGTATCGAGACCCAACGCAAGATCAATGGGCACGGTCGGCGGAAAACTGGGCACAGTCGGCAAGAATCTGGGCACGGTCGGCGCACCAATCGGTGGTCGAGTGCCCACGAGGCGCTAGCCGAGTGGGCGTATCGAGACCCAACGCAAGATCAAAGAGGCACGGTCGGCGGAAATGTGGGCACGGTCGGCACGGTCGGCGAAAATGTGGGCACGGTCGGCGAAAATGTGGGCACGGTCGGCGGAAATGTGGGCACGGTCGGCGGGATAGCGGGCAGACTCGTGGCGACACCTACTTTGGAGGCTCCATGTTGCGCGACCACGCCCACCACACGGTGTTCACCGACGGCTTCTACAAGGACGAGGGACGCGACTTCGCCGTGCGGCTCCTCCTCGGCTACTGCTTCTCCGGAGGCGCCGACGCCGGCGAGGTGCTCGCCACCATCGCCGAATGTCGCGACGGCCACGACCGCGAGTGGTCGAACGCGTGGCTCGAGCTGGGCCGTCGACTCGTCGCCGACGCCGATGCCAGCGCCGCGAACGGCCACCGGGTCAGTGCCGCCTCGGCCTACCTGCGGGCGGCGAACTACCTGTCGCAGGCCTTCGACGGTCTCGACGGCGTCGCCGAGCGCCTGCCGGTCTTCGCCGAGCACCGCGCCGCATGGGAGAAATTCGTCGACAACGGCGACTTCACCGCACAGCGCTTGGCGATCCCGTACGAGGACACGACGCTGCCCGGCTGGTTCCTCGCACCGGCCCACGACTGGTCCGGGGCAACCCTTGTCACGATCAACGGCAGCGACGGCTCGGTGTCGGCGATGTGGTCGGCCGCCGCTTTCGGCGCGCTGCGGCGCGGCCTCGCCGTCGTCCTGTTCGACGGACCCGGGCAGCAGTCGATGCTGTTCGAGCGCGGCGTCGGCTTCCGCCCCGATTGGGAAGCGGTGCTGACCCCCGTCACGGATCATGTGCTCACGCTGCCCGGCGTCGACCCGGCTCGCCTCGCGCTGTACGGGATCAGCCAGGCCGGCTACTGGGTGCCCAGGTCACTGGCCTTCGAGCACCGCTACGCCGCGGCGGTCGCCGATCCCGGGGTCGTCGACGTGCAATCGTCGTGGCTCGCACCGATGCCGAAGCACCTGCACGACCTGCTCGCCGCGGGGAACGCCAAGGCGTTCAACCGCGACTTGGGCCTGGGACTGAAAGCCTCACCCGAGACACGGCGCATCTGGGATTGGCGGGCGCGACCGTATCGGCAGTCGGATTCCGAAGCGACCTACTTCGACACCTTGCAGGCGGTCGGCGAGTACACCATCGGACCGGAGATCGCCGCGCAGATCAGTACGCCACTGCTGATCACCGATCCCGAGGACGAACAGTTCTGGCCGGGCCAGTCCGACGAGCTGGCGGCGCGCTGCGCGGACGGCATCGCCACGATTGCGCGTTTCAGCGCGTCGCAGGGCGCGAACTTCCATTGCCAGCCGCTGGCGCGCGCGTTGACCGACGAGCGGATGTTCGACTGGCTCGACGAGAAGCTAGCGGGGTAGCGGCAGAACCCGTCAGCCGACCTCGCCGAGCACGGCCAGCGCCTCCCGATTGCTGGCGAACACGCGGTCGTCGGGCTCGATGAGCCCGAAGTGCTTGGCGTGTTCGAGCTGGCGTTCACGCACCCGGCTGTAGCTCAGCGTGATGTCGCGTTCGGTCAGCCATTCGCGCAAGCCCTCGAAGGCCTCGGCGGCGGTCACGTCGATATCGGTGACCGCCTCGGCGTCGAGCACGACGTGGCGCACCCGGTCGTCGGCCCCGCCTTCCGGTCCGGCTTGCTCGTCGGCGCTGCCGGCCCCGGTCACGGCGTCCTTGATCGCCTGGACGACGACGTTGGCGTTCGCGAAGAACAGCGGCGCGGCGATCCGGATGAGCAGGACACCGGGGGCGGTCAGCCCGGTCGATGACTTGGTCAGCCGGTGAACCGGCTCCAGCGGCGCATCGGCCCCTTGGGCGTCTCGGGCGTCGGCCGGTTCGGCGAGGACGTCCACCGCGGGCTTCGACGCGTGCCGAATCACGTTGATCATCGCGAGGACTGCGGCGACCAGGATGCCCGGAATGGATCCGACCAGCAGCGTGACCAGGAAGCAGACTGCCGCGACGCCGAATTCGTAGCGATCCAGCTTCCACAGCCGGGCGAATTCGCGCGGCTTGAGCAACGGGACGACCGCGACGGCCACGATCGCCCCGATCGCCGGGTTCGGGATGTTCTCCAGCAGTCCGGTGCCGAAGAGCAACAGGAGCACGGTGACCCCGGCGACGACCAGCGACGGCAGCTGGGTGCGCGACCCGGCCTGGTCCATCGCCGCCGTGCGCGACGTCGACGACCCCGCCGAGAGGCCGCCGGTGAAGCCGGCCGCGACATTGGCCGCGCCAAAGGCGATGAGGTCCCGGTCCGGGTCGTCGGGATAGCGGTTCTTCTCCGCGTAGGAGCGGGCGACCAGCAATCCCTCTGCCGTGGTGACCGCGGCGAGGGCCAAGGCCGACGGTGCGAGAGACAGCCATTCGGCGACGCTCAGATGAGGAATGGTGATCGACGGCAGCCCGGCGTCGACCTTGCCGAGGGTCTTGACCTGCTCGGCGGTGAAGTGGGCCAGCGTCACCCAGATCGTCCCGCCGATCAGCACGAACAGCGGCCACGGCACCTTCGGCAGGAACTTGCGCGGAATGACCAGCAGGGCGAGCGATGCGACGGCGATGATCACCGACCACACTTTGACCTCGTCGAGGTGGGTCAGCAGATGCCCCAGCTTGGCGAGGAACTCCTCACCCTCCAGATGGATGCCCAGCATCTTCGCGACCTGCGACAGGAGAATGTCGAGGGCGAGGCCGGCGACGAACCCGATGAGGATCGGCTCGGAAAGGAAGTTCGCGAGAAACCCGAGTTTGAAGAAGCCCAAAGCCAGCAGGATGACTCCGCAGATGATCGCCTGCGCGAAGACCATGAACAGGTACTTCTCGGAGTCGCCCGCGGCGACCAGACCGCCGACCGATGACGCGACGAGCGCCGCGGCGGCCGCATCCGGAGAGACGACGACCTGCCGCGACGAGACGATCAGCGCGTAGACGATGCACGGCAGGATCAACGCGTACAGACCGTTGACCGGGTTGACGCCGGCGATCGTCGCGTAGCCGATGTTGAGCGGTACGGCGATGGCGACGAGCGTGACGCCGGCCATCAGCTCGCCCGCGACGTTGCCCTTGGTCAGTCCCGGTAACAGGCTCATGCGCCGAATGTAGGAAGGGCGTCGCCCTGGCGACGGTGACCGTCACCCCGGGCGGGTGACCGTACCCGGGTTTGCAGCGCCACCTCGGTCAGAACAGGCCGCCGGTCACCGCTTTGCCGAGCTGGATGAACCCGATCAGGAGCATCGTGCCCGCGCGGATGAAGCTGTTGTGGCTCAGCGTCCAGTTGAAGATCCGGTGGGCGTTGTCGCCCTTCTCGTGCCAGCCGCCCAGAACCGCCATGGTCGGGGCGAGCACCGGAGCCGCGGCGGCCAGCATGAACACGATCGCCAGCCCGGTCGCCTCCGTCCGGGTGAGCGTCGCAGACAACACTTCGACGGCGGTGGCCGCGGTCAGCGCGAGGTTCGGCGGATTGGTGAGGAACACCAGGGCGCCCACGCGCAGTGAGCGCGGAGCGCTGAACGCCTCCAGATCCTTGATCGCCCGCGGTCGCGGCAATGCCTGCGCGAGTTCGCTCGGCGTACTGGCGGCCTGGAGTGCGGCGGTAACCTGCTGCGCCTTCCGGTAGTAGAGGAACGCGCCGGTCAAACAGATCACGCCGACGATGCCGTGCAGGATCCGGGCGCGCAACGCCTCCGGGTGCGGCTCGGTGAATCCGATGGCGTCGAGGAGGAACAGGAAGAACGCGAACACCGCCGCGATCGAGACGAGCCAGCCGAGTGTGAACGCCGCACAGTTGCGCTTCGCGTTCGGTCCCAGCATCAGGCCGACCATCGCCAACACCGCGAGCGGGCTCGCGATCAGACAGATCGCGATGGGGATGAACCGCCAAATCACCTCGAGCATGTGCCCATCTTCGTCCCGCCGCCCTCACCGCATGGGCAGTCTCATCCCGACGGGGTGAGTCACTTCTGCCAGCCGATGTCCTCCACCGGTCCGACGTAGAACATGCCCGCACCGTAGTTCGCGAGTCCGCGCTTCACGGCCACCATCGTCGGACCGTTGAACAACGGCAGGTTGGAGTACTGCTTGAACGCGTCGGTTTCGACGTCGTTGCCCGCCCTGATCTGCTCATCCGGGTCGGCGATCTGCTGCACCCGCCGAATCTTGGCGTCGAGTTCCGGCGATCCCGCGCCCGACCGGTTCAGCTGCGAGTTCGAGCACCAGATCTGGCAGAGATAGGCGGTTCCGAACGGGTCCGAGGATTGGAATCCCATCATGAACACGTCGAATTCCTTGCCCAGGACGACCTTAGAGAAGTCGGACGTCGGCCGAACCGAGATCGCCAGGTCGATACCGATCTGGCGCAGCATCGCCTGCATCGCCCGGGCGAGGTTCGTGCCCATCGCGTCGTCGCCGAGGATCGGCAGGTGCAGCGTGAGCTTCTGGCCGGGATGGTCGCGCTGCCGGCGCACCCCGTCACCGTCGGCCACCCATCCGGCGTCGTCGAGAAGGCGGCGCGCCCTCTCCTGGTCGTAGGTGATCGTCGAGCCGACGTTGTCGCGATAGCCGGGCTGGAACGGGAAGAGGAGGAAGGAGCCCGGAAGCTCCTCGGTGTAGCCCAGCCCGGTAAACCGGATGCGGGCGAGCGTCTCGCGGTCGATGCCGCGCAAGAGCGCCTCGCGGACCCGGATGTCGCGCAGGGCCGGTGTGGCCAGGTTGACGACCAGCAACGAATTCGCCGGGCTCGACGACAGGCGGACGTCGATGCCGTTCATCGTGACGACTTGGGCGCGATAGTCCTTGCTGCCGACACCGGTGGCGTCGAGTTCACCGTTGCGGAAGGCGTTGATCGACGCTTGCGGCTCCAATTGCCGGAACACCCGCCGATCGAGCTTGCCCGGCTCGCCCCACCACTTCGGATTCCGCCGGAAGACGACGGTACCGGCGTTGCGGTCGTAGGACTCGACCGTGTACGGGCCGGCGCCCAGGTCGGCGCGCGGGTTCTGGACATACGAGCGGTTGAAGTCGTCCGGGGTCACGATCTTCGGGTGCTGCAGGGTGTTGAACAGCCCGTCCGGCCACGCCCAGATACCGCGGAACCGCACGACCGCCTGCTTGTCGTCGACGCCGCGGGTCACCGACTCGATCTGGTCGTAGCCGTCGGTGCTGCTGGCGGTGTACCGGACATCGACGCCGCTGTTGACCCGCCAGGTGTTCGCGAAGGCCCGCCAGTCGATCGGCGTGCCGTCGTTGTAGGTCGCGCGCGGCTCGATCGTGTACGTCACGACCGTCCGTCCGTCGACGACTGCCTTCTTGACGTCGGTGAGGTAGTCCCGGTTGAAGGAGTACTCGCCGTCGGGCGAGAAGTAGGCGAGCACCGGGTTGTACCAGCGCCACAGCGCGAGCGTGTAGGCGGTGCCGTCGGCCTGGTGGGAGTTCCACTGCGGGGTGACCTCGGTCAGCGCCGTCGTGAGACTGCCGCCCTCCCGGACGTTCTCTCGCGGCTGTTCGTTGATCTGCGCCTGGCCCGGCTCGAAGGAACTGCCCGTCGAGAGGTCGACGCCGCAACCGGCGACCGCGGTGGAGAGGGCGATCGCCGCAATGACAGCACGTGCGAATCTCATGCCGGCACCTCGATCCTGGCTCGACGGGGATCCAGCGGCGGAACGGCGGCGATCAGTTCCCGCGTGTACGGGTGCTGAGGGTGGTCGAAAACCTCTGCGGTCGTGCCGGTTTCGACGAATTCCCCCGCTTTCATGACGGCGACCCGGTGGGCCACTCTGCGCACGACGGCAAGGTCGTGCGCGACGAGCAGGTAGGCGACCCCGGTCTGCTGCTGCACCGTGCGCAGCAATTCGAGGATGTCGGCCTGGATCGACACGTCCAGTGCCGACAACGGCTCGTCGAGCGCAATCACCTCCGGGCTCGTCGCAAGTGCGCGCGCGATCGCGAGGCGCTGCCGCTGCCCGCCGGAGAACGCGCGGGGGAACCGGTCGCCGTGGTCGGGGTCGAGACCGACCTGCTCGAGGAGTTCGGCGACGCGCGCGTACGCCTGCTGGCTCGACGCGCCGGTGACCCGCAGCGGCTCGGCGACGAGGTCGCGCGCGGTCATCCGGGGGTTGAGCGCACCCGCGGGGTCCTGGAAGACCATCGAGATCTGCCGGCGCAGGGTGCGCGCCTCACGCCCGCGCAGCGCCGCCGGATCGACGTCGCCGATGCGGATGACGCCGGGCGGCTGCCCGAAGGACATGATCTCGTGCAGCGTGGTCGACTTGCCGCTGCCGGACTCGCCGACGATCGCCAGCGTCTCGCCGGCCGCCAGGTCGAAGGAGACCCCGCGGACGGCGTGCACTTCACCGGTCCGTCGCCGCAGAAACCGCGACGTGACCGCGAACGTCTTGGTCAAGTTCGCCACGGTCAAGACGAACTGCCGGTCGCGAGGCGAGTCGTCCGGAACTGGGTCGTCGAGTGGCTCGTCTGGGTGGTCGAGTGCCGCATCCTGGGTGGTCGAGTGCCGTCGAGGCGCTAGCCGAGACGGCGTATCGAGACCCGGTGAGTCGAGTGCCTCGTCTGGGTGGTCGAGTGCCCGACGAGCTTGCGAGTCGGGTGTATCGAGACCCCCGAGCATCGGCCCGTCGATCCGCGGCACCGCGTCGAGCAGCCGGACGGTGTACGGATCCTGTGGATGGTCGAAGAGGTCCAGAACGGGCGCGCTCTCGACCGCCTTCCCGTCGCGCATGACGACCACGTCGTCGGCGACGCGGGCTACGACGCCGAAGTCGTGGGTGATCAGCAGCAGTCCCGCGTCGGTCTCGTGCTGCAGTGTGGTGAGCAGTTTGAGCACCTGCGCGGCAACGGTCACGTCGAGAGCGGTCGTCGGCTCGTCGGCGATGATGAGGTCGGGCTCGTTGGCGATCGCCATCGCGATCACGACGCGCTGCCGCTGCCCGCCCGAAAGTTGGTGCGGGTAGGCCTGGCTGCGCGCGGCCGGATCGGGGATGCCGACCGCGTCGAGCAGTTCGAGAGCCCGGGCGCGCGCGGCGGCAGCGCTCATCGACCGATGCGCCTGCAGCGCCTCGACGATCTGCGCGCCGACGGTAAACACGGGGGTCAGCGACGACAACGGATCCTGGAAGACCATGGCGATCTCGCTGCCGCGAACGGCCGACATCTCGCGGTCGCCCAGGCCGAGCAGTTCACGTCCGCCGAGCCTGGCCGATCCGGAGATCTGCGCCGAATCGGGCAGCAGCCCCATCACCGCGAGCGCCGACGCCGACTTGCCCGAGCCGGACTCCCCGACGATCGCCAGCGTCTTCCCGCGCTCGATCTCGAAGCTCAGGCCCTGCACGGCGTCGACCCGTCCCGCCTCGGAGCCGAACGCGACCTTCAGGTCGTCGACCCGCAGCAGCGCCGTCATTTCACGCCTCCCGCTTCGACCGGCTTCGCCTCGACCGGTTCGGCGACGGTCGGGTTGGCCGCGTTGGGGTCGAGGGCGTCGCGCAATCCGTCGGCCATCAGCGTCATCGAGACCGTCAGCAGCGTCAGCACGGCTGCGGGGAAATAGAACAGCCACGGCGAGGCGACGATGGTTCCGACCCCCGATTGCAGCAGCGAGCCGAGCGACACGTCGGGGATCTTCACGCCGAGCCCGAGGAAGGACAGCCCCGTTTCGGTGAGCACGGTGCCGACGACGCCGAGCGCGAAGTTGATGACGAGCAGCGACGAGAGGTTCGGGATGATGTGCCGGGCCACGATCCGCCACGGTCGCTCGCCCATGTAGCGCGCGGCGGTCACGAATTCGCGCTCGCGCAACGACACCGCCATCGAGTGCACGACCCTGGCCAGCATCATCCACCCGAAGACGATGAGCGCCACGATGATCCAGCGCCAGTCGCCGCCCGAGGCGTTGGCGGTCAGGGCGAGGATCAGGAAGCTCGGCACCACCATCAGCAGGTAGACGACGCCGAGCGTCGCCTTCTCCACCCATCCGCCGAAGTAGGCGGCGAGCGAGCCCGCGACCGCCGCGATCAGCGTCGTTCCCGCCGCTACGGCGAGTGCGATGATCAACGACCGCTGCAGGCCGTGGACCACCTGCGCGTAGAGGTCGTTGCCCGCGTCGTTGGTGCCGAACCAGTGGCCGCGGCTCGGCGGGAAGCCGATGGCGAGGAAGTCGGTGTCGGTGTAGCTGTAGCGGGTCAGAAAGCCGCCGAAGAGAGCGAAGGCGACCAGCAGCGCGAACAGGACCAGGCCGACGACGGCTGACCGTCGTCGCGTGAACCGTTGCCACATCAGCGATTTCATCGGTTCACCCGCACTCTCGGATCGAGGACGACGACGGCGACATCGGCGAGGATCGCGCCGATCGCGGTCGCGAGGGCGCCGAAGGCGGCAACCGCGACGGCGCCGTGGATGTCGTTGGTGTTGATCGACGTCACGAAGTATCGGCCCATCCCCTCCCACCCGAAGATGGTCTCGGTGATGACCGCGCCGGTGAAGATCGCCGGAACGGCGAAGGCGATGCCGACGGCGACCGGGATGATCGCGGTCCGCAGCGCGTGCTTGCGGACGGCTTGCCCACGGGTCAGGCCCTTGGCCCGGGCCGTACGGACATAGTCGGCGTCGATGGTGTCGAGCAACAGCGACCGCTGCAGGAAGTGCAGGCCCGCGTATTGCGCGATGACCAGGGTGATCGTCGGGAGGATGAGGTGTTTGAGCCGGTCGAGCACAGTCGGCCAGAATCCGTCGACGTCGATGCTGCGTGCGCCGGAGACGAAGAAGATCGATTGCCCGGTCGTCTGGTTGACGGTGATGCCGATCAGCACGACGGCGAGGCCGATGACCGCGACCGGAATGTTGAGCAGGAAGATCGAGATCGCTTGGGTGACACGGTCGGAGACCCGGTACTGCCGCATGGCCGTGTACACGCCGAGCCCAACGCCGATGACCGTGGCGAGCACCGTCGCACCGAACACGAGCTGGGCGGAAACCCCTGCGCGGTAGGCGATCTGGTCGTTGACACTCACACCGACGGGGCTACTCCCCCAATCCCAGTGCAGCAGGATGTTCGTCAGCCAGGTCCACCAGCGTTCCAGGATCGGCGTCTTCTCGTTGAGGTTGTACGAGCTCAGCGTCGCGTCGACGACGTCGGGCGGCAGCGGCGGCTTGCGGACGGCGTAGTTGGAGCGCGGGTCCAGGAATGCGGTGGCGATGAAGTAGGTCAGGTTGACCGCGACGAAGACGAGTAACGACCACGTGGCGATGCGCCGCGCGATGTACCCGATCAATGCCGCCGCCTTTCGCCGACCGTGCCCAGTTTCCCGCCGAGCGTGCCCAGTTTCTCGCCGACCGTGCCCAGTTTCTCGCCGAGCGTGCCCAGATTTCCGCCGACTGTGCCCAGATTTCCGCCGACTGTACCCAAGGTTCCGTCGACTGTAGCCGCAGATCCTGTCGACCGCAGCGATCCGACCGTCAACTCATGGTTGACGACCACCGATCGTCAACCTATGGTTGACGCATGGCTGATTCACCGACACCCCAGCAACTCACCGGCGTTCGCCTCGACGATCTGATCGCGGGCATCCGCAAGGCCTACGACGACCCGCTCGAGCAACTGACCGGCGCCATGAACGTTTCCGCGCACTTGGGTGAGGTCGGCGATTCACTCATCGGCCATTTCGTCGACCAGGCCCGCAGGGCGGGCGAGTCGTGGACCGCGATCGGGTCGAGCATGGGAGTGACAAAGCAAGCCGCTCAAAAACGCTTCGTCAGCCGCCCCGACACCGCGGACCCGTTCAGCCGGTTCACCCCACGCGCGCGCAACCTGATCACCGGTGCGCACAACGATGCGCTGGCGGCGGGCGATGCCGCCGTGACGCCACGACACCTCGCTCGACACCTGCTCGCCGACCGGGCCGCCCTCGCCGTCGTCGCACTGGGTGATGCCGGTGCCGATGTCGAAGCCCTAGTCGGTTCGTTCGGCGCGCCCGAGGCCGCCGCAGCCAGCACGGATTCCGGCGCACCCACCGTCGTCCCCTATGACGACGCCTCAACCGAGATCCTGAAGCGGACTCTTGCCGTCGCATTGGAACGCGGTCACAACTACATCGGAACCGAACACCTCTTGCTCGCACTCTTCGACGACGACGTCGTCAGTGCGACGCTGACCGAGCATGGCGCCGACCCCAACAAGGTCGATGCGGCGATCACGAAGCTGCTCGGCGGTTTGAGCTGACCTGCTCGGTTGTGGTCTCGATACGTCGCCTCGGCTAGCGCCTCGCCGACACTCGACCACCGTCGGGCACGGTCGATTGAGCTGAGGTGCCCACTCGGCGGTCAGCGGCGCCACGACTCGTACGAGCGCGGGTCCTCGACCGGCTCCAGGTGCACCGTCACGACCAGGTCTTCGACCGCAGCGCGCAGCCGCTCCTCCACCTCTTCGACGAGGTCGTGTCCGCGCTGGACCGACCACTCGCCGGGCACCAGCATGTGCATCTGCAGGAACCGTTGATGACCGCCCGTGCGGGTCCGGATGTCGTGGAACTCGACGGGCTCGCCGTCGCCCCCCGACCGTGCCCGGGTCCGGAACTCGTCGAGCACCTCGTCGATCGCGGCCACCTCCTTGTCGGGCAGCGCGGCATCCATCAGCCCCGACGTCGACTCGGCGATCAGGCGGTACCCGACGAACAGGATGTTGATCGCGACGGCGATCGCGATAATCGGATCGAGCCGATCCCAACCGGTGAGGGCCACGACCACGACTCCCACGACGACGCCCGCCGTCGTCACGAGATCGGTCATGAGGTGTCGCCCGTCCGCGGTCAACGTGATCGACCGGTATCGGCGCCCGGCGCGGATCAGCACCAGTGCGACGATCCCGTTGATCACCGCTGCCGCGATCGAGATCCCGATGCCGATGCCCAGCGACTCCAGCGGGCGGGGATTGAGCAACCGCTCGACCGCCGAGTAGATGATGACGGCCGCCGCGACGACGATCATGGCGCCCTCGACGCCGGCGGAGAAGTACTCGGCCTTGGCGTGACCGAAGTTGTGTGAATCGTCCGCTGGCTTCGCCGCGATCCCCAGCACGATCAGCGCCACGACCGCCGCCACGAGGTTCACCACCGACTCGGCGGCGTCGGACAGCAGGCCGACCGACCCGGTGATCCACCACGCACCGGTTTTGAGCGCGATGGTCGCCAGGGCCGTGGCGATGCTCAGCCAGGCGAACCGCTGCAGTCGGGCGCGTCGAGTCACCCCGACATTGTCGCGCATGGCGGCGATATGACGCAGATCACACTCGAATGGGTCACACTGGAACCATGCTCGATGAGATGGAAGCCGAGGCAGCAGCCCTCTATGCCGACGGCGACTACATAGCGGCGCTCGCCGAATTCTCGGTCCTCGCCGAGATCCGCGCGCGCCGGGAAGGCCCGTATTCGCCCCGGTACCTCGACAATTTGCACGACTGCATTCGATGCGCCTACGAGTTGAGCCGCTGGCCCGATTGCGTTGGCCTATGCACCGAATTGCACGGCAAGTACGTCCGGACCCACGGCCGGGCGGAAACCGACACCGTCGATGTCGCGAAGAAGTGGGCGTGGGCACTGCTGAATCTGCAGGATTACCCCCGCGCGGTCGCCCTTTACCTGCAGACCGCCGACGCTTTGTGGGAAACGGACATGACCGCCGCCCGGCGCCTATTGGGAGCGGCGGTCGCCTATCGCGAAGAAGTCGACGCCACCGAACTGGCCGAGCCCCTGAGGCACGGAGTCGATCTGCTCACCACGATCACCGAACTGAGCAACAAAAAGACCAACGCCAACCCGTCACTCACGGTGGACGGATTGGCGTCGGCCTCTTAGTTCGTCTGTGCGTCGATACGCGACGCGGCGCTTAGACCTTCTTGGGAAGGGTGAGCAGCGAAACGATGCTGACGATGATCAGCAGGATCGCCGAGACCCAGATGAAGGTCGACAGCCCGAGGTTGGGCCAGACCAGCAGGATGATGCCTGCCGCGATCGACACGACGCCGGAGAGAACCGCCAACCACACCGAGGTGTGACGCGAGCCGGTGGTCGCGCTGAACAGGTCGGCGAAGCCCTGGAAGATCCAGCCGACGCCGATGAAGACCGCGAGGTACCAGACGCGCTCGTCCGGGCTCCACAGCACGACGATGCCGGCCCAGATGATGGCGAGGCCGATGAGGCCCAGCGCGAAACGCAGGCCGCCCGACAAGTAGGTCGCGGCGAAGGATTGGTACAGCCGGAACAGGCCGGCGGCGATCAGCGCGATACCCAGCAGGATGCCGATCACGTTAATGGTGGCCGACGGCCAGAACAGCGCAATGACACCGACGGCGATACCGACCAGTGCCGAGAAGATGACGGTACCGCGTACGGCACCGACCACAGTCTCCGGGATTTGACGTTCGTAATCAGCAATTGTCATGGCATTAGGCTAGCCCAGACTTTCATTCCTGTCGCAACAAAGCGCTATTCAATTCGTGGCGGGTCGAGTGCTCCCAGAATTGGCGGCCGTGTAATAAGGGATACATGGCCAAACCCAGTTTCTTCACCGAGGCCGACGGCCGCTTCGAGGCAACCCGCTTTGCCCTGAGCCTATGGGGACCGCGGACCCTCAACGGCCCGGCCGTGTGCGCATTGGCGGCCCGGGCAGCCGAAGGCACAGGTGGAGCAGAGGGCTTCCGCCCGGCCCGTTTCACCATCGACCTCTTTCGCGCGGCCCGGCAGGATCCGACGACCACGACCGCGACGGTGCTGCGTGACGGGGGACGCGTCCGCGTCGTCGAGGTCGACGTGTTCCAGCACCCCGACGACGCCGCCGACCCCGTTCTCGTCGCGCGATCGACCACCGTCTTCCTCAAAGAAGCCACCAACCCGCCCGGCGAACGCTGGTCGCGCCCCACGACGAGCTTCACCCCGCCGCCCGTTCCCGACGACGACTTCTACCCGCGGTTTGCCGCCGACGCGACCATCGATGCCGAGGGCAACGCCGTCGAGGCGATCCCGTGGACGAGCGACCTCGCCGCCCTGCAGGGCCCCGGCCGCAAACGCCACTGGACCCGCCCGCTCCCCGTCGTCCCGGACGAGCTCCCGTCGCCGTTCGTCGGCGCGGTCATCGCGGCCGAGTCGAGCAGTCTCATGGGCAACTGGGGGACGACCGGGATCGGATTCATCAACTGCGACCTCACCGTCGCGCTGGCGCGCCTGCCGCGGGGTGTCCGCGTCGGCGTCGAATCGGACTTCCACGTCGAGGACACCGGCATCTCGGTGAGCACGAGCGTCCTCCACGACGACGACGGGCCGATCGGCACCGGCCTCGTCACGGCGGTCAACAACGCCAAGGCGGAGATCGACTTCACGACCGTCTCCCCCGAGGACCGCATGCGGCAGGCGTGAGCTACATCACACTGTTACCGGGTCGGAGTCTCAAAGCGATAACGATCGCTGGTAGCCTGCGATCCATGCTTTCTCGTTCTCTCCGTGTGAAGTCGGTCGCGCTTGCCGTCGCCGGCGCGACCGCCGCAGCCCTGGCGACCGCCACCGCCCCGGAGGCCGACGCATTCGTCGCCGGACGCGGGCACACCGTCGCGCGCATCACGGGCCCGGGATCGATCAACGACACCGTCGGCCGGTACAACATCATCGGTACCGACTTGGGCATCCTCTGGGACAACGGACGCAACGAGATCCTCGCCGCCTTCGGCGACACCCAGTCGTTCAACGGGTGGTCGCTCCTGCGCGGGCAGCTCTTCCACATCCGGTCCAACGCGCTGCTGCGCAGCCGCGACCGCAATCTCTTCGACGGCCTGACCTTCACCGGCCACTCCGGCCCGCCCGGACACGCGAAGCGGCTCATCAAGCCCACCCGCCGCGAGATCACCATAGTCCCCACCGGCGGCGTCTCGGTGAAGGGCAAGCAGTACATGGGCATCCAGGCGGTCAACCTGTGGGGCGACGCAGGACGCTGGCAGACGCGGTACGGGGCACTCGCGGTGTCGGGCAACAACGGCCGCAGCTTCAAGCGCATCACCGCCTACCGCCCCAATTACAAGGGCAACCGCAAGTTCCAGCAGACCTCGATGATGAAGGACGGCGGCTACGTCTACGTCTACGGCACGCCCAGCGGCCGCTACGGCGCCGTCTACCTGGCCCGCGTACCCGAGGCGAAGATCGAGAATCTCGGCGCCTACGAGTACTGGTCGGTGCGCCGCTGGGTGAAGGCCCGCCCGTCGGCCGCGACGCCGATCATGAGCGCACCGACCGGCGAGATGTCGGTGGCCTACAACAAGTACCTCGGCCGCTACGTGTCGCTCGCGACGCGCGACGGTGCGACGATGCGCACCGCGCCTAATCCCCAGGGTCCGTGGACTCGCGGGCACAACATCGTGCCGGCCAACGACCCGATGGGCGGCTACGCGCCGTTCATCCACCCCTGGTCGCTCGAGGGCCCGACGATGTTCTTCACCTACTCGATCTGGCACGGGTACCAGGTGTACCTGATGCGCGTGAACCTGCGCCGCCCGTAGCAGCGCACGAACGGCCGGCGAGCCCCGCACATCAGGTGCGGGGCTCGCTTGCTCTCTCCACCCGAATCTCTTAGCCGACCGGAAGGCTGATCAATGTCCGAGCACCGCTACCGCCTCACGACCACCTGGACCGGCAACCGCGGAACGGGGACTAGCGGTTACCGGGACTACGACCGCTGCGCGAGTATCGAGGCCGACGGAAAGCCGGTCCTGCTCGCGTCGGCGGACAAGGCCTTCCGCGGCGACCCGGCGCGGTGGAACCCCGAGGACTTCCTCGTCGCAGCGCTGTCGGAATGTCACCTGCTCGCCTACCTGCACGCCTGCGTCGAAGCCGGCGTCGTCGTGCTCGCCTACCGCGATGAGGCGACCGGAACGATGCGCCAGGACGGCAACGGCGGCTCCTTCAGCGAGGTCGTGCTGCGGCCTCGTGTCACGGTCGCCGACGAGTCGATGGTCGCCGACGCGCTCGCCGCACACGACCGAGCACACGAGTGGTGTTTCATCGCGAACTCGGTCAACTTCCCGGTACGCCACGACGCGACGGTCGTCGTCGGTTCTGCGCCCGGATCCCCCGGCATCTGAGCCGCGGTATTCGCGGCGAGCGCCAGCCCGCCTCCGTATCATGGTGACTCAGGTCACAGCAATGTCGGAGGCCCTCATGCCCAATCGGTTCCTGCACTACGGCGGCAGCAAGTACATCCTCAACCGCGAAGGCGAGGCGCGTCTGCAGCGCGTGCTCGAATCGGTGTACGGCACCGGTGTGAACCACCAGTGGTTCACCCTCTACCCCGACAGCTCGACGCCGTGCAGCCTGCTGATCGCACCGGGCGTACCCATGTCGGTGGAGACGGAATACGAGATCGGCGACGACGTCGACGCTCAACTCTGACGCGCAGTCGGTTCACGCTGGCCTCGTGCCGCCTATCGTAGAGCCATGCGAATCGGAGCCCACCTGCGCGAGGACGACAACCCGCTGGCGACAGCCGAGGAGCTCGGCATCGACCTCTTCCAGATGTTCGTCACCGACCCGCAGGGCTGGAAGAAGCCCGAGCAACGGTCCGACGCCGAGGCGATCGCCGCCTCGCCCATCGACGTCGTCGTCCACTCCAGCTACCAGATCAACGTTGCGAGCCTGAACAACCGGCTGCGGATGCCGTCCCGCAAGGCGGTCGAACAGCAGGCCGCGGCCGCCGCCGAACTCGGCGCCTTCGGCCTCGTCGTCCACGGGGGCCATCTCCGCGACGGGGAGGAGTCCGCGCTCGGCTTCGAGAATTGGCGCAAGCTCTTCGAGCGCCAGGAGGACAAGGGCGGTTTCGGGGTGCCGATCCTGATCGAGAACACCGCGGGGGGCGATCACGCGATGGCACGCACCCTCGAGTCCATCGAGCGCCTGTGGGACGCGGTCGGCGACTACGAGCAGGCCGGGTTCTGCCTCGACACCTGCCACGCGTGGGCCGGCGGCGAGGACCTCGTCGGGCTCGTCGAGCGCGTCCGCGCTATCACCGGCCGTATCGACCTCGTGCACTTGAACAATTCGCGCGACGAGTTCGACTCGGGGCGCGACCGGCACGCGAACCTCGCCGACGGCCACATCGACCCCGACGTTCTCCTCGGCGTCATCGCCGCCGCCGACGCTCCCGTGGTGCTCGAGACTCCGGCCCCCGGAATCCCCGATGACCTGGAGTTTCTACGCGATAAGCTGTGATGCGGGCCGGTTGATCGAGTTCACAGAACCTCCAGTTGTCCGAGCCCGGGATCTAGGAGTATTCTAGCCTGGTTACCGACGAGTAACTTAGCTCGCCGGGGCGCTGGCTCCGCGACGACAACCCAACAGCGAATCCCCATCGGGCCTCTCCGACCCGACCAGCCCAAGACAAAAGGAATGCACCACCATGGGCCATTACAAGTCCAACCTGCGTGACCTTCAGTTCAACCTGTTCGAGGTTCTCGACCTGGAAAAGGTCCTCGGTGAAGGCGAGTTCAGCGACCTGGACCGCGACACCGTCAACGACATGCTTCGCGAGGTCGCGGCGCTGGCCGAGGGCCCGATCGCCGAGCCCTTCGCCGACACCGACCGCAACCCGCCGGTGTTCGACCCGGAGACCCACACCATCGCCATCCCCGAAGGCTTCAAGAAGGCCGTCAACACCTTCCAGGAGTCGGGCTGGCAGTTCACCGGGCTGAACGAGGAGCTGGGCGGCGTTCCGGTGCCCTCGTCGGTCAAGTGGAGCATCGCGGAGCTGATGCTCGGCGCCCAGCCGGCCGCCTTCATGTACATGGCCGGCCCGTCGTTCGCCCAGGTCTTCTACAACAACGGCACCGACGAGCAGAAGGAATGGGCCAAGATCATCGCCGAGCGCGGCTGGGGCGCCACCATGGTCCTCACCGAGCCCGACGCCGGCTCCGACGTCGGCGCGGGCCGCACCAAGGCCGTCCAGCAGGAAGACGGCAGCTGGCACATCGACGGTGTGAAGCGCTTCATCACCTCGGCCGACTCCGACGACATGTTCGAGAACGTCTTCCACCTGGTGCTCGCCCGCCCCGAGGGCGCCGGCCCCGGCACCAAGGGCCTGTCGCTGTTCTACGTCCCGAAGGTCCACTTCGACTTCGAGACGCAGGAGTTCGGTGAGCGCAACGGTGTCTTCGTGACCAACGTCGAGCACAAGATGGGCCTCAAGGCGTCGGCCACCTGTGAGCTGACCTTCGGCCAGCACGGCGTGCCGGCCAAGGGCTGGCTCGTCGGCGAGGTCCACAACGGCATCGCCCAGATGTTCGACGTCATCGAGCACGCCCGCATGATGGTCGGCACCAAGGCCATCTCGACGCTCTCGACCGGCTACCTCAACGCGCTGGAGTACGCCAAGCAGCGCGTGCAGGGCGCCGACCTGACGCAGATGACCGACAAGACCGCACCGCGCGTCACCATCACCCACCACCCGGACGTGCGCCGTTCGCTGATGACCCAGAAGGCCTACGCCGAGGGTCTGCGCGCGGTCTACCTGTTCACCGCGGCGCACCAGGACGAGGCGACCGCCCAGGTCGTCACCGGCGCCGACAAGGACATGGCGTTCAAGGTCAACGACCTGATGCTGCCGATCGTCAAGGGCGTCGGCTCCGAGCGCGCCTACGAGAAGCTCACCGAGTCGCTGCAGACCCTCGGCGGTTCGGGCTTCCTGCAGGACTACCCGATCGAGCAGTACATCCGCGACTCGAAGATCGACTCTCTCTATGAAGGCACGACCGCGATCCAGGCGCAGGACTTCTTCTTCCGGAAGATCATCCGCGACAAGGGCCAGGCCCTCGCGCACGTCGCCGGCCAGATCTCCGAGTTCATCAAGAACGACGAGGTCGACGGCCGTCTCAAGGGCGAGCGCGCACTGCTCAACACCGCGCTGGAGGACGTGCAGGGCATGGCGGCGACGCTGACCGGCTTCCTCATGTCCGCGCAGGAGGACCCGAAGCAGCTGTACAAGGTCGGCACCGGTTCGGTGCGCTTCCTGCTCGCCGTCGGCGATCTGGTCATCGGCTGGCTGCTGCTGCGCCAGGCCGAGGTCGCCCTCGCCGCGCTGGACGCCGGTGCCGCGGGCGACGACAAGGCCTTCTACGAGGGCAAGGTCGCCGTCGCATCGTTCTTCGCGAAGAACATGCTGCCGCAGCTCACCTCGACCCGCGCCATCCTCGAGAACATCGACAACGACATCATGGAACTCGACGAAGCCGCGTTCTGATTCGGCTGAGCACAGCACGTACGGCGGCCCGCGACGACTTCGTCGCGGGCCGTCGTTCGTGAAACGGTCCCCCGGCTCCGCTCGAACCGGCCACCGCCCGCTCCCGCTCGCGCGGTACCGTCGGGGAATGAATCCGGCCGCGAGCGAGTTCCCCTCTTCGATGGGGAAGGTCGCGCCCCGCGAACTGGCGGCCAACGGCATCACCACGTTCGACCAGCTGACCGGATACACCGCACGGGAGCTGCTTGCCATCCACGGCGTCGGCCCCAAGGCGATCCGCATTCTGCGCGACGAACTCGGTGCCAGGGGAATGAGTTTCAAGGACGAATGACCGACACAGTCGACGACGCGCCCAGCACACCTGCGACGCGCGAGCGAAGCGATCACCCGCAACGGTGGGCCTTCGGATACCTGCTCTCCCTGCTGGCCCTCGCCCTCGGCGTATCCGGTCTGCCGTCGCCGCTGTACCCGATCTACCAGGAGCAGTGGGGACTGAGCCCGTTGACGATCACCGTCGTCTTCGCGGTCTACGCGATCGGGGCGCTCGCCTCGGCGCTCACCGTCGGGCCGATCTCCGACGCCATCGGGCGCAAGCCGGTGCTGATCACCGCGGCGCTGGCGATCCTCACCGGCCTCGGTCTGTTCTTGATCGCCGGCTCGGCCTGGCAGCTGATCGTCGCGCGGTTCCTGCACGGTGCCGCGATCGGCGCGATCACGGTCGTGTCCGGCGCCGCCCTGCTCGACGTGCGTCCGCGCGACGGCGCCCGGAACGGCATGGTGAGCGGAGTCGCGCTCAACGTCGGGATCGCGGTCACCGCACTGGGAGCCGCGGCGGCCGCGCAGTGGTCGTCGATCCCCCTTCGGCTGCCGTTCGCGATCGTCGCGGCCGTCGTCGCGCTGATGCTGGTGGCCCTGATCGCCCTCGTCGAGCCGCACGTCGGGAAGACCGGCGACCGCATCCGGATCGCCCGGCCGTCGGTGCCGAGCGCGATCCGGACGGATTTCGCGTTCTCCGGGATCGGCATCTTCACGTCGTGGTCGGTGCTGGGCGTCTTCCTCAGCCTCTACCCGGCCCTGACCCAGCACGCCACCGGCCATCCGTCGGTGATCTTCGTGGGCGTCGTCATCTCCGTCATGGCCGCGGCGTCGGCCGTCTCCCAGTGGCTGAGCGGACGGTTCAACCCCCGCAAGACCGCGGTCGTCGGCAACATCGGGATGATCGTCTCGCTGCTGTGCGCGATCTGGGCGCTGCACACGGGTCTCACGTGGTTCGTCATCGCCGATTCGGTTGCACTGGGCGCCGCGTTCGGCCTCGCGTTCGGCGGGTCCCTGCGGCACCTCAACGCGGTGACGCCCGCCGATGCGCGCGGACGGGTGATGAGCGCCTACTACCTGCTCGGCTATCTGGCGATGGCCATTCCGACGGTCACCGCCGGCGCGCTGGCGTCGAGGTTCGGAACGGCGGCGATCTTCCCCTGGTTCGTCGTGGCCGTCGCCGTCGCCTCACTGGTCGCCGCGATCGTCGGCCTTCGCTCCCGCGACCGTCCGGCGACCATCGTCGACATCGACTGTCCACGACCGGACTAGCCGCACCCAACAGGACGCGACAAGCTCCAACACACAAAGGTGTTGGAGCTTGTCGCGGGTAGTCGGATCTGCTGTGCGAACTACTTCGGTGGCATCCGGATGCCGCCGTCGACGCGGATGACCTCGGCGTTCATATAGGAGTTGGTGATCAGCTCCTCGACCATCGACGCCAACTCGTCGGGCACGCCCAGACGCTTGGGGAAGAGCACGCTCTCGCCGAGCTTGGCCTTGAACGCCTCCGACTCCGGGCCCTCGCCGTAAATCGGGGTGTCGATCAGGCCCGGCGCGATGCAGTTGACGCGGACGCCGACCGCCGAGAGGTCGCGCGCGACCGGCAGGGTCATTCCCACGACGCCGCCCTTGGACGACGAGTAGGCGGCCTGGCCGATCTGACCGTCGAAGGCCGCGACGCTGGCCAGGTTGACGATGGCGCCGCGCTCGCCGTTCTCGTTCGGCTCGTTGCGGCTCATCGCGGTCGCGGCGAGGCGCACCACGTCGAAGGTGCCGACGAGGTTGATGGCGATGACCTTCTTGTACAGGTCCAGATTGTGCGCCGACGCGAACTCGCCGTCCTTGCCGACGGTGCGCTGCGCCCAGCCGATGCCGGCCGAGTTGACGACCGCGCGCAACGGGGCGATGGCGGTCGCCGCGTTGACGGCGGCCTCGATCTGCTCGGTGTCGGTCACGTCGACGGCGACGAACTTGCCGCCGATCGCCTCGGCGATCTTCTCGCCGTCCTCTGCCTTCAGGTCGGCGATGACGACCGTGGCGCCCTGCTTGGCGAGGCGGCGGGCAGAGGCCGCGCCGATGCCGGAGGCACCGCCGGTGACGATTGCACTTGCTCCCTTGATATCCATACCGCGAGAATACGGAACGGTGTGACGCGGCTAACGCCGGGGTTGGCATCGCCTACTTACACGTGACGTGCGGCTCCGGGTCGTACTTGACGGTCCTGGTCTGCCGCGAAATCACCTTGCCGGTCTTGGGGTCGGTGATGATCCGGGTGTTCGACGTCGTGAAGCCGCGGCTGCCGTTCGACGGCACGCAGTCGTCCCCCTTGGGCAGCACGAGCTTGGGCGGATCGGTGTAGGCGTAGCGCGTCCCGGTGACCGATTCGACCTTCACGGTCTGCGTGCTCCAGAACCGCACGGTCACGGCCGATGACGACCACGCCGTCTCGACGTAGATCCCGTACGGCGTGTTGTTGCGGAACACGAGATCGATGGCGCCCTCGTAGACGGTGGCTTCGCGCGCCTCCGGATATCGGGAGATGTAGTAGCTGTGCTCGGTGTGGGCGATGTCTTCGAGCCCGGCGAAGTACGCGGCGTTGTACAGCGTCGTCGCGAACTGGGAGATGCCGCCGCCGACCGCTTTCGCCGCGTGGCCGTGGTCGATGATCGTCGACGAGACGTAGCCCTGAGCCTCACCGCGCGGACCGGTGAAGTTGTTGAGCGAGAACTTGTTTCCCGGTTTGATGATCGCTCCGTCGACGACCTGCGCGACGCGGCGGATGTTCTCGCCCGACGTCTGGGAGAAGCCGGTCGTCGAATACTCGCTGACCACTTCACGGATGCCCAGCTTCTTCGCCGCCGCCGTCGTAAGCCTCGGTTTGATCTCCCGGTAGGCGACCTCGGCGGTGCGGTTGCCGCCGGTCGCGGCCGCCAGCGCACCGGCCGTGCCCGGCCAGTCGACGGTGAAACCCGAGTTCCCCGGCACCACCGTCGGCCGTCCGCCGGACATGGTGAACCTCGCGCTCTTCGGCTTGGACTGCGTCGCCTTCAGCTCGCCGAGTTCGCCGGTGAGCTTCCCCTCGTCGACCGTGGGCACCAGCGCGCCCTTGCCGTCCGGGGCGAAGGTCAGCAGGCCGGCGAGCTTCGCGGGCTCGATGGTGAGGGATTTACCCCGCGCCTTCACGGCGATCGGTCCGGACACCGCCTGCTGAGCCGGGCCGTTGAGCGTCTCGCGAACCACCACGGCGGTCACCGTCGGCTGGAAGGGCTCCATCGGGAGAAGGATCTCGTCGCCCTCGAGCCAATGCGCGGCGACCAGTGTCGCTGCCCGATCACGGTTGATCCGCAAACCGCTCGACGGCATGTCGGGCACGGCGACGACGCGCTGGCCCTGGACCTCGAAATGCACGCCGCCTTCGACGGCGGCCTTCTCCAGGTTCTTGCGCTCGGCGTCGAGCGTCTTGTCGAACTTGGCGCGATCGATTTTGACGACCGGTCGCACCTTGCGCTGGAACCCGAAAATCGCGGCGAAGCGCCGCAGCGGATTGCGCGGCTGCTCCATCGCCTTCTCGATGGTCTTCGGCTCGTCGAAGGACAGTCCGAGCTGTTCAGCGGTGAACTCGGCGTTTCCCGACGACGTGCGGACGCGCACGGGCGCGGTGATGATCTTCTTGAGTTCATCGAGCCCCTCGTCGACGGCGACCTTGGTCTTGTTGCTCAGCGAGAGGTCCGCGACGGTCGTGCCGCGCGCGGTGCGCCCATGAGTCGCCAAGGCGTCGCCGGCGGTGACCGCGCTGAAGACGATCAGAGACGCCGCCGCCACTCGGCCGGTCATGGCCAAGCGGCGGGAAGTGGGGGTCGGCGCGCTCATCAGTGTCAAATCTACTGGGAAACCGCGTCAGGGGCGCCCTGAGCACCCCTGCGACGGGTGAAATGGAACGGCCCGGTTGAACTGCCGGGTCGGGGGTCAGGCAGTTCAACCGGGGCCATTCACGTTATCGGTGCGCCCTCACAAGGTGTTACATCCGAAATAAAGGACCCCGAATCAGCCCTCGATGATGGCCGTCACACCCTGCCCGCCCGCGGCACAGATCGAGATCAGCGCACGTCCGCCCCCGTTCTCCTTGATCTGCTTGGCTGCCTGGGCCACGATGCGCCCGCCGGTCGCGGCGAACGGATGCCCGGCGGCCAGCGACGAGCCGTTCACGTTGAGCTTGCTGCGGTCGATGGAGCCCAGCGCCTTCTTCAGGCCGAGGCGCTCGGTGCAGTACTCCTCGGACTCCCAGGCCGCCAGCGTGGCCAGCACGACCGAGGCGAAGGCCTCGTGGATCTCGTAGAAGTCGAAATCCTGCAGAGTCAGACCATTGCGCTCGAGCAGTCGCGGCACCGCGTAGGTCGGCGCCATCAGCAGCCCGTCGGGACCGTTGACGTAGTCCACGGCGGCCGTCTCGCTGTCGACGAAGTAGGCGAGGACCGGCAGGCCCTTCTCCGCGGCCCACTCGTCGGTGGACAGCAGCACCGTCGACGCACCGTCGGTCAGCGGGGTCGAGTTGCCCGCCGTCATCGTCGCGTCGCCCAGCGAGACGCCGAAGACCGGCTTGAGGGTGGCCAGCTTCTCGACCGAGGAGTTCGGACGCAGGTTCTCGTCGCGGACCAGCCCGCGGTAGGGCGTGATGAGATCGTCGAAGAAGCCGCGGTCGTAGGCGGCTCCCATGTTCTGGTGGCTCGCGGCGGCCAGCTTGTCCTGGTCCTCGCGCTTGATGCCGAACTCCTTGGCCGTGATCGCGGCGTGCTCGCCCATCGACAGACCGGTTCGCGGCTCGCCGTTGCGCGGGATCTCGATGCCCAGTTTGGTGGCCAGCGCCAGCGCGGCCTTGATGCGGTCGGCGGTCGACTTGGCGCGGTTGACCTCGAGCATCTGGCGGCGCATGGCCTCCGAGACGCCGATCGGCGCGTCCGACGTGGTGTCCACGCCACCGCCGACGGCCACGTCGTAGCGGCCCGAGGCGATCCCGTCGGAGACGGCGGTGATGGCCTGCAGTCCGGTGCCGCACGCCTGCTGGATGTCGAAGGCCGGCGTGTACGGGGACAGCTCGGAGCCCAGCACCGACTCGCGGATCAAGTTGAAGTCGCGCGAGTGCTTGAGGACCGCGCCGCCGGCGACCATGCCGAGCCGCTCGCCCTGCAGGTTGAACCGGCTCACCAGACCCGACAGGGCGGCGGTGAACATCTCCTGGTTGCTCGCCGAGGCGTACGCCTTGTCCTGACGCGCGAACGGGATGCGGTTGCCGCCGAGGATCGCGACCTTGCGCTTGGGCTGCGTCGCGAACGAGCTGATGGCACCGCTAGCCGCGGCCTTGGCGGGCGCTGCCTTGGCAGCCTTCTTGGGTGCTGCCTTCTTGGCCGGCGCGGCCTTCTTGGCGGCGGTCTTCTTGGTAGCGGGCGCGGCCTTCTTCGCCGGCGTGCTGGGGGTGGTGGCCATTGGCTTCCTACTCCTGAAAGATTGGACGTGCTTCTCGTAGAGTATTCTTACTCTCGAGTAAGTTGCTTGTCGACTCGGGTCGAGCCGACAGCGACCCAACGCCGAGAAAATCACACCTCTTCCAAGGAGTTCGCCTCGTGTCCGGTAAAGCAAACAAGGACCTCTACTCGACCTTCGTCACCTCCGGCCCCGGCTCGTTCATCGCGAGCCGCGTCGGCCTCCCGCAGCCTCCGTCGCTGCGCCGCTACTCCCCGTCGCAGGCCCCGCTGTCGGGCCCGGTGCTCGTGGGCGGCGAGGGCCGCCTCGTCGAGCCGCTGCGCGAGATCCTCACGGCGGCGGACGGCTACGACCTGATCAGCAACAACACCGCAGGCCGCAGCGCCGACAAGCTCGGTGCCGCGGTCTTCGACGCCACCGGCATCACCGACCCGGAGGGCCTGCAGGCGCTGTTCGAGTTCTTCGCACCCGTCATGCGCTCGACCGGCAACTCGGCGCGCTTCGTCGTGCTCGGCACCCACCCCGAGCTGTGCCGCAAGCCTGAGGAGCAGGTCGCCCAGCGCGCCCTGGAGGGCTTCACGCGCTCGCTGGGCAAGGAGCTGCGAAACGGCGCGACCGCCCAGCTCGTCTACGTGCACCCGAAGGCCAAGACCGGCCTGTCCGGCGTCGAGTCGACGCTGCGCTTTCTGCTGTCGGGCAAGTCGGCCTACGTCGACGCCCAGGTGATCCGCATCGGCGAGGCCGACGCGAACGCCCCCAAGGATTGGGACAAGCCGCTGGCCGGGCGCGTAGCGCTGGTCACCGGTGCCGCCCGCGGCATCGGTGCGACGATCGCCGAGGTCCTGGCCCGCGACGGGGCCCACGTCATCGCCGCGGACATCCCGGCCGCCGGTGAGGCGCTGAGCGAGACCGCCAACAAGGTCAAGGGCACCGCCCTGCCGCTCGACGTCACCGACCCGAACGCCGGCAAGACCATCGCCGAGCACGTCCTCGAGCGCCACGGCGGCCTCGACATCATCGTCAACAACGCCGGCATCACCCGCGACAAGCTGCTCGCCAACATGGACGAGGCTCGCTGGAACTCGGTGATCGGGGTCAACCTGCTCGCGCCGCAGCGCCTCGTCGACGACCTCGTCAAGGCGAAGGCGCTGCGCGAGGGCGGCGCGGTCATCGACGTCTCGTCGATCGCCGGTATCGCGGGCAACCGCGGCCAGACGAACTACGGCACCTCCAAGGCCGGCGTGATCGGTCTGGTCGACGCCTACGCCCCGATCCTCGCCAAGAGCGGCATCACCATCAACGCCGTCGCCCCCGGCTTCATCGAGACCGCGATGACCGCGGCGATCCCGTTGGCCACCCGCGAAGTCGGCCGTCGCATGAATTCGCTGCAGCAGGGCGGTCAGACCGTCGATGTCGCCGAGACCGTCGCCTGGTACGCCAACCCGGCGTCGAACGCGGTGACCGGCAACGTGGTCCGCGTCTGCGGCCAGAGCCTGCTGGGTGCGTGATGGGTAAGGTCATCACGCTCGACGCGGTGCCGTCGACCCTCGATGTGTACTCCCGCGCGGTCACGGCGATGCTGCCCGGAATCGGCAAGTCGGGTCCGGTGCGACCCGACGCCGAGGTGCCCGACACGGTGTACCGGCTGACGACCGGGCCGGCCGACCTGAACCGCGTGCAGGAATACTGCCGGACGACCGGTCTGCAGTTGGGCAACAACCTGCCGCTCACGTACCCATTCGTACTGCAGTTCCCGCTCGTCATGAAGCTCATGACGAGCCGGGAGTTCCCGTTCAGCGCGGTCGGATCGGTGCACGTGGAGAACCGGATCCGCCGGTTCCGGCAGATCCCGGTGACCGAGCACCTCACCATCAGCACCCAGGCCGGGAATCTGCGCGAGCACCGTAAGGGTTTGCTGATCGACGTCACCTCGCGATTCGAGGTCGGCGGCGATCTGGTCTGCGAGCAGGTCGGCACGTTCCTGTCGCAGCAGCGCACCAGCCTGTCCGACGCGGAGCGGGGCCCCGCGCCCAAGGAGACGACGCCTCCGCCGCCGGACGCGGTGCTCTCGGTGAACCTCGGCCAGATCCGCAACTACGCGGCGGCGTCGGGCGACCGGAACCCGATTCACATGGGCAATCTGCCTGCCAAGGCGTTCGGCTTCCCGCGCGCGATCGCCCACGGCATGTGGAGCGCCGCGGCGGCGATCGCCAACGTCAGCAGCAAACTGCCCGACGCGGTCGAATACCAGGTCCGCTTCGGCAAGCCGATCCTACTGCCCGCGAAGGTGAATCTCTACACCGAGCAGGCCGGCGGCCCCGGCGAGTACGACATCTCGATCCTGGACCGCAAGAAGGGCTTCCCGCACCTGACGGCGACCACGCGAGCGATCTCGTAGGCGCCTATCGGCGAGCAGGCAAGCAGCGTCCGCGACCAACATCGAACCCCGCATCGAGTCAGTGGATCCATCCGATCCGCTCCGACCGGTGCGGGGTTCGTCATTTCGCCGAGTGGGCAACCCACCTACGCCCAGTGGGCACCCCGCAGGGTTGCGTTGATGGGTTGGCGTTAGATCTCGTGGTCTCGAATCAGTGCTTGAAGCTGGTCTAGGACCCGCTGGCGAGTTTCGCCCTGCGCGGGCGCGAGGTCAAGAGTGTCGGCAAGCCAGAGTCCATCGACGGTAAAGCGTATGGTCGTGGCGGCTTCTCCGAGCAGCCCGTCGTTGTCGAGTCGTTGCTGCCAGCGCCGGTAGCGATCCCGCAGCGTCTCGATCGCGCGGGGGCTGACCACTGCGGCGGCCAGTAGTGCGGTCACCGGCTGCGAGGCCGGACCAGCCTGCTGTTCGGCCGAGCGCAGGTACGCCCGCGTTGCTGCCCCTGGTTCATCCCCGGCGGCCGCGATCAGCTCATCGAACGAGGCGACGTATCGCGCGATCAGCCCCTCGATGAGGAGTTCCTTGGACGCGAAGTGATAGAAGAGGCCACCCTTGCTGACCTCAGCCTCACGAGCGACCGCGGCGATCGTCATCGAGTCTCCGCCATCGCGCGCCAGGACACGTTCGGTCGCATCGAGAATGCGATCGCGAACGGGCTGCGCTTGTTCGACCACTATGCCGCCTCCGATCCTGCTGTGTTGGTAGCTACTATACCGGACGTCCGGTACAGTGAGTGGTGAGCATGCAACGGTGGTTCCTGTTCGGCGCAATCGGCGCTGAGGTCTTTGCGACCACTCCCTGCGCGCAGCAACGCTCACGGAAGCGGCCTGGGGGTGGTGGCTTGTCGCGACCAGCGGCTACTTGGCCGCGTTTGGCCTATTCTTCGCCGCGCTCTCCAGCGGGGCACCGCTACCGGCGGCCTACGCCACCTGGTCAGGGGTCGGGGTAGCGCTGACTGCGGTCGTCGCCTGGCTCGTGTTCGCCTCACGCCGGGCGCCGCTGTCGGCATCGCACTCGTGGTAATCGGCGTCGTGCTCATCGAATGGTGTGGTCACTCATCGGAGGTAGCCAATTGAAAACTCGCAAGGCCCTTCTCGTCATCACAGACATTGGCCTCATCGTCTACTGGGCACTCACTGCTCTCGGCATCATCTCCGTAGGCAACGGCGAGTGGATCAACGCATGGAACTGGTCGTTCTTCCCACTCGACCTGTTGGCTATCATCGCCGGGCTGATGTGGTCACTCCTCCCCAAGAAACACAGGTGGGCGACACCGATGTATGCGACCGCGCTCGCGTTCACCCACGCGGCCGGGCTCATGGCCATCAGCTTCTTCGTGCTCTACGGCACCTGGGACGCCTCGTGGTGGCTCGTCAACCTCTGGCTTGCCCTCATGCCCATCGGACTCGCGGTCATTTCCATGCGGAAGCGGCCAGATGAACTCTCGGCCGACTGACAGGTTCAACGCAACCTGGAGTGAAACACCCCACCCATGCCGAGTGAGCACCTGATCGTCGTCAGGCCTCTGCCGAGGTTTCGTGGTGAAGACCAACGCCCTTGAGGCCGCGCCAGACGATGCCGACGAGAAGGTCGGTCGCGGTCTCCAGCGAGATATCGCCCTCGCTGATCCGGTCACCGACGGCCTCGCCCGCGCCGACGAGCGCCACGGCGGTGATCTCGAAGTCGACGTCGGTCGTGCCTTCGACGGTGGTGCCCTGTTTGATCAGTTGGGCAACCATTTCGATAACCCGACGACGACTCTGCGTCACGAGGTCGGCGAAGCTCGCAGTTCCGACTGCGACTCGGTAGAGAACGCGCCAGGACTCGGCATTCTCGTGGACGAACCGCAGGAACTCCCGAACCACCGTGCGAGCCTGTTCCCGCTGCGGCAGCGCGGGGTTGAAGCCGGTCGACATCTCGTCGATGAACTTCGCCGATTCCCGCGCGATGCATGCGCTGAACAGTTCGTCCTTCGATCCGTAGTACAGATACAACATCGGTTTGCTGATCTGCGCGTGCGCCGCGATCGCATCCATGGACGCTTCACTGAACCCGTTCGCGGCGAAAACTGTCACCGCGGCGTCGAGCATCTGCTGCTCGCGCACTGCGCGTGGTAAACGCTTCGTTCCACCGGCCAACGTCGTTAACCCCCTAACAGGTATCAGTCGACTCTACCGCACTTATTACTCGTGAGTAAGTTTTGCCGACGTTGAGCAGGTGCCCACTCGGCGTAGGTGAGGTGCCCACTCGGCGTAGGTGGGGTGCCCACTCGGCGAAGGTGGGGTGCCCACTCGACGAAGGTGAGGTGCCCAGTCGGCGGCTAGCAGCGCCTCAGCTTCTTCGCCCGCAGGATTCGCGTCACCGAGGCGTCGACTCGATCAATGGACAGCTTGTTGTCCGCGACCCGCTTCTCCAGCGCGTCGAGAACCGCGCTCACCTTATCGGTGGTGAGCCACAGCGCGATGTCGGAACCTGCGGCCAGCGCCATCGGCGCCGCCTGCTCGATCGGATACTTCTCGGTGATCGCCGCCATGCCCGACAGATCGTCGGAAAAGATGACACCCCGGAACGCCGGCCCGTTGTATCCGCGGCCGGTGCGCAGCATGCCGATCGCTTTGGGGCTGATGCTCGCGGGCGTGTCCGGGCCGGTCAGCCCGGGAACGATCAGGTGCCCGACCATCGCCGCCACTCCCGGCATCTTGAGCAGGGTGCGGAACGGTACGAGGTCGTTGGTCGCCAGATCCGACAGCGGCGGGGTGCGCACGGTGCCGGTGTGCGAGTCACCCGAACCGTGACCGTGGCCGGGGAAGTGCTTGAGCACCGGGAGGATCCCGGCGTCGCGCAGCCCCGCGGCGAACGCCCGGCCGTAGGTGGTGACGGCCACCGGATCGTCGGAGAAGGAGCGGTCGCCGATCACCGTGTCGGCGGCCTGGTCGCTGACGTCGATGACCGGTGCGAAGTCGACGGTGATGCCCAGCTGGCGCAGCCGCTTGCCCAGGTTGAACGCCAGGCGCTTCACCTCCGCCGGACTCTTCGTCCTCGCCAGTTCACGCGGCGACGGCGAGTCGATGCCGATGGATTTCAGCCGCGACACCCGGCCGCCCTCCTGGTCGACCGACACCATCACCGGCACCTTGCCCGTCGACAGCGACTTGGCGGCACCCGACGTCAGGATCGACTTGTCGGTCCAGCTGCCGACGAAGATCCCGCCGATGTGCTCCTTGGCGACGATGGCCCGCGCGTCGGCCGTGTCCTTGACGCCGACCATTAGCATCTGCGCCAGCTTGCGCCGCGTGCTCATCTTCTCCAGCTCGACGCTGATGCAACCGGGAGCACCGGCGATCGCCGACGACGGGGACGACGACGAGGTCGCGTAGGCCGGAGACGACGAGTAGCCGGTGGTTTCGGCTGGGGGCTCCGACGTTGAGCAGCCGCCGAGCACCAGGGCGCTGGCTGTGACGACCGAGACGAATCCGAGCGCTGTCCGCGTATGCATGAAGTCGAGTCTCACACGTCGATGGTAGTTTCGAGGCCATGCTCAACAACCGCCTGGTCGCCGGCGCAGTCGCCGCAGTCGTCGGCATCGTCGTCGGATTGTTGGGAATCTTCGCCGCGGCGTGGATCGCCACGACCTCCAGCCCGGCCACCGACGCCAATCGGGTGAACCCTAACGAGGGGTTCGTGCCGGGCAGCGTCGACTACGGTTCGCGCGGCGACGACGGGGAGACCAACTAGGCGGCGTACCAGCCGCAATCCCGCGGAGCGCGCCATCAGCACTGCTGCTCATCCCCTGACCAAACGCGGCATCGCGGTCGTCTTCGCCGCGGCGCTGCTCCTCGCCTTCACCCAGTCCCCCGGGCGGATCGCCGCCGACACCAAGCTCGATCTGACGGCCAATCCGTGGGGTTTCCTCACTCGCGCCGCGCATCTGTGGACCCCGACGGCTCCACTCGGCCAGGTGCAGAACCAGGCATACGGGTACTTCTTCCCGCACGGCGGGTTCTTCGCGCTCGGCCACCTCCTGCACATCCCGCCGTGGATCACCCAGCGGCTGTGGTGGGCGCTGCTGTTGGCGATCGGCGTGGTCGGGATCGTGAAACTGGCCGAGGCGCTGGGCATCGGTTCTGCCGGCTCGCGCCTGCTGGCCGGCGCCGTGTTCGCGTTGAGTCCACGGGTCCTGACGACAATCGGTTCGATCTCGTCGGAAACACTGCCGATGATGCTCGCGCCCTGGGTGCTGCTGGGCGTCATCACGGGCCTGTCGTCGACGGGTCGGCCGCTGTGGCAGCTCGGACTGCGCGCCGCGGTCCCGATCGCGCTGATGGGCGCGGTGAACGCCGTGGCGACGGTGGCCGCGACGGCGGTCGGCGTGGTGTGGTGGGCGCTGGCCTGCCGCGGCACCGATCGCCGACGATGGGTCGGCTTCGGTGCATGGTGGGGTCTGGGCAGCATTCTGGCCTGCGCGTGGTGGATCGTCCCGCTGGCGCTGATGTCTCGGGTCAGCCCGCCGTTCCTCGATTACATCGAATCATCGCGGGTGACGACGCAGTGGTCGTCGCTGACCGAGGTGCTGCGCGGCACAAGTTCGTGGACACCGTTCGTCTCGCCGGAGCGGGTCGCCGGCGCGATCCTGGTGACGCAGCCGGCCGCCGTCTTGGCGACCGGGGTCCTCGCCGCTGCCGGACTCGCCGGCCTCACGATGACCGCGCTGCCGCACCGGCGCGCGCTGGCGGCGCTCCTCGGCGTCGGGGTGACGGTGATGTGCGTGGGCTTCGCCGGCGAATGGGGGTCGCCGATCGCCGATCCGGTGCGCGCATTCCTCGACGGCCCGGGCGCACCGCTGCGCAATCTGCACAAGTTCGACCCGTTCCTGCGCATCCCGCTGGTGCTCGGGATCGCTCATCTGATCGCGCGGGTGCCACTGCCCCCGACGGTGCGGGTTCGCGAGGCTCTCGCCGGCTTCGCCCATCCGCAGCGCTCACGGCCGGTCGCGGCGACGATCGTCCTTCTCGTTGCGCTGCTCGGTGCCGGCACGCTGGCCTGGACCGGTGGCTTGGCGGGCGACGCGACCTATCGTTCGCTGCCGCAACATTGGCGCGACGCCGCCGCGTGGCTGGATAAGCAGGGCGACGGCGATGCCGCTCCGCCGCGCAGCCTCGTCGTGCCGGGATCGCCGTTTGCCCAACAACTCTGGGGGACGACCCGCGACGAGCCGATGCAGGCACTGGCGCGGTCGCCGTGGGCGGTCCGCGACGCGATCCCGCTGGTGCCGCCCACCGCCATTCGGGCGCTCGACGCGGTACAGCGCGACATCGCCTCCGGGCGCGCCTCACCGCGACTCGCGCCGATGCTCGCCCAGCTCGGCATTCGCCACGTCGTACTGCGAGCCGACCTGGATCCGCGTGAATCCCGCAGCGCACGACCACTTCTCGCACAACAGGCGTTGGCGGGTTCACCCGGATTGTCCAAGTCGGTGGAGTTCGGACCCCCCGTCGCGCCGACCGTCGTCCGCGGCGTGGTCGTCGACGACGGACTCCGGCCACCCATGCCGGCCATCCAGGTCTTCACCGTCGACGACCAGCTCTTCGCCGGTACCGGGCCGATCCTCGCCGACCTGAACGCCATGCCCCGGATACTCGGCGGACCCGAGGCCGTCCCGCCGGGGGTGCTGTCGATCCTCGACCCCGATGCCCGCGAGGCCGGACTGCGCCCCGCACCGGTATGGGTCACCGACTCGCCCACCGACCGGGAGACCGACTTCGGCCGCGTCGACGACAACCGATCCGCCATCCGCACGCCGGAAGACCCGCGGCGGACGAAGAACGCCGTCGCCGACTATCCGGCCGGACCCCGCGGCACCGAGACGCCGCGCGTCGTCGGACAGTGGCTGCTCGACAACGCGCCGGACGAGGTCCGGGTGCGCACGTCGTCGTCGGCCGCCGACGCGACCCAGCCCGGCCAGACGGTGCCCGCCGCCTCTGCCGCCGCGGCCTTCGACGAGAACGGTTCGACGTCCTGGCTCAGCGCCGGCCTCGACCGCGCCGTCGGGCAATGGCTCGCCCTGGAGTTCACCCGGCCTCGCGCGAACCTGGCCGTCACCGTCACGACCGCCAAGGCCCTCGGCCCCGACGTGACCGGCATCCTCGTCACCACCGACCACGGCACTTCCGTCGCGCAGGGCGTCAAACCCGATGAACCGGTGACGGTTTCCCTGCCGCCCGGTCCCACCGAACGCGTGCAGATCCGCGCCATCTCGACCAAGGACGGGTCTGCGGGTAACCAGTTCGCTCTCGCCGAGGTGGCTCTCGTCGACCTCGCCACCGGGCAGCCCCTGCGGGTCCGGCACCGCGTCGTCGTGCCGCCGGCGCCGCACGGGACGACGGTCGCCGGGTGGTCGCTGCGGCAGGAACAACCCGGTCGCGCGGCATGCGTCGACGACGGTCGCCGGGTGCGCTGCTCACCCGGCCTCGGCCTGGGACCGGAGACGACCGGTGCGTTCTCGCGCGTGTTGTCGGTGCCGGTCCCGGGACCGGTCGACACGACGGTGACGCTGCGCCCGCGGCCGGGTGACGAGATCAACCGGCTCCTCGCCCAGCCCGGTCGGGTGAGCGCGGCCGGCGAGGCCGGTGTCGTCGATCCGCGCGGATCGGCAGCGGCGGCCGTCGACGGTGATCCGGGCACGACGTGGATCGCACCGGAATCCAGTGTCGAGAGGACAGCGCCACCGCCCAGATCCGGAAAGGGCCGCAAACCATCGAAAGACGCTTCGCACGCCCGCCTGACGCTGCGTCTGCCCGCACCTCAGCGCGTCGAGAAGCTCGTCCTGGGCCTGCCCCGCGGCTATCCGGCCGCACCGACCGAAGTCGCCGTCGACCTCGGCACCGGCGAGCAGGTCCGTCGCGTCGCCGCCGATGGGACCGTCTCCCTCGAACCGGCCGTCACCGATCGGATCGTGCTGACCGTCCGGCGCGGCAGCGACCTCATCAACGTCAACACGCTCGGCTTCGCACGGCAGGCTCCGGTGGGGATCAGCGAGGTGGCGATCGTCCCCGCCGCGCCCATGCCGATGCGCGACGACCGGCGGCCGATCCACATCGGCTGCGACGCCGGGCTGAGCATGAGCGTGTCCGGGCAGGTCGTGCCGCTTCGCGTGGACACGACCGTCGGCGCGCTGCGATCCGGCGCTCCGGTGACCGCCCTCCCGTGCGGACCCGTGCTCCTCGGCGGCGGCGAACAGGAGCTGAGCGTCAACCCCGGTGCCGGGTTCACCGTCGACACGGTCGACCTGCGGACGCGGGCAGCCGGCGACAGCCCGCATTCGAGGCCTTGGTCTCGATACACCGGCTCGGCTGGCGCCTCGCCGGCACTCGACCACCTTGAGGGATCGGCACACGGCCACGGTGATCGAACGCCCCCGACCGAGAAGGAAGAGTACTCCGACGGTGATCGAGTGATCGCGACGAAGGAGCGATCGTATCGAGATCCGGCAACCGAACGCTGGGACGCGACCACCCGCCGGGTTCGCGTCGATCCCAGCACGACCGACCGCGTCCTCGTCGTCCCGGAGAGCATGAACCCGGGCTGGCGCGCGCGGCTGAACGGCACCGACCTCACGGCGCTCACCGTCAACGGCTGGCAGCAGGGATGGGTGATCCCCGCGGGAGCGAGCGGCACCGTCGAACTCGCTTTCCCCCTCGACGGCCTGTACCGCTGGGCGCTGGGACTGGGTCTCGCGCTGCTGGCGGCGGTACTGGCGCTGGCCTTCGTACGCGTGGGCGGCCGTGGGCGGGTCGGCGAGACACGGTCGCCGTGGTCTCGATACACCCGACTCGCAAGCTCGCCGGGCACTCGACCACCGTGGGGGACGTCGCCAACAGGACAGTCGTCACCGAGACCACCGTGGACGGGCGCCGCCGCCTGGCTCGTCGCCTCCTGGCTCCTCGCCGGCTGGCCGGGACTCGCGTTGTCAACGAGCGTCGGCGCGGCGGTGTGGTGGTGGACGCAGAACCGCGACCGATGGCCGGGGGCACCCGTCGTCGCGGCGTTCACCCTGTTCTTCGCCGCGACGTGTGCGCTTGCGTCCGGCCCGTGGAAGTCGCCGACCGGCTACAACGGATTCGAGTGGTGGGTCCAGGCTCTCGCCCTGGCCGCCGTCGCCGTGACGATGTGGCGGTCGATCCTCGACCAAAATCGTCCGGCCTAGCGCCCACCGTGGACATATCGTCCACGACCACCGCTACACCGGACGATTTTGTTCCGCTCGCCGCGCGACGCCGACCAGCTGCCCAACGCGGCAGACGCGTCGTCCGCACGAGGGTAACTTGGGTCACATCGGCGCCGAGCGCACGCGATCGGGCCGAGTCGTGACCGCACCCTTCCCAGGAGCTCGCCGTGTCTGCACCGCCCGTCATCCCCCACTACATCGACGGCAAGGAGATCACCCCCGACAAGGGGCGCTTCGCCGACGTCTTCAACCCGAACACCGGGCAGGTCGCCGCGCAGGTGCCGCTCGCCTCTGCCGCCGAGGTCGCCGACGCCGTCGCACGGGCGGTGGCCGGACATCAGGAATGGGCCGCGCAGAACCCGCAGAGCCGGGCGCGGGTGCTGATGCGCTTCGTCGACCTCGTGCACCGCGACATGGACGACCTCGCGCGCGAACTGTCCATCGAGCACGGCAAGACGCTGGCCGACGCGCGCGGCGACGTGCAGCGCGGACTGGAGGTCGTCGAGTTCTCCATCGGCATCCCCCACCTGATCAAAGGCGAGTTCACCGAGGGAGCCGGGGCGGGCATCGACGTCCACTCGATCCGGCAACCCCTCGGTGTCGTCGCCGGCATCACGCCGTTCAACTTCCCGGCGATGATCCCGCTGTGGCAGGCCGGGCCGGCCCTGGCGTGCGGCAACGCGTTCATCCTCAAGCCCAGTGAGCGCGACCCGTCGGTCCCGGTGCACCTCGCGCGGCTGTTCACCGAGGCGGGCCTGCCCGACGGTGTCTTCCAGGTCGTGCACGGTGACGTCGAGGCCGTCGACGCGCTGCTCGCCCATCCCGACGTGAAGGCGCTCGGCTTCGTCGGCAGCTCCGACATCGCGCAGTACATCTACTCCACCGCCGCCGCGAACGGGAAGCGCTCGCAGTGCTTCGGCGGCGCGAAGAACCACATGATCGTCATGCCCGACGCCGATCTCGACATCGCCGCCGACGCGCTGCTCGGCGCCGGGTACGGCAGCGCGGGCGAGCGGTGCATGGCCATCAGCGTCGCCGTGCCCGTCGGGGAGGCGACCGCGGAAGCCTTGCGCGCCAAGCTGATCGAGAGGGTCAACGGGCTGCGCGTCGGCCACAGTCTCGACCCGAAGGCCGACTACGGGCCGCTCGTCGCACCGTCGGCCCTCGACCGGGTCCGCCACTATCTCGACGCCGGGGTCGCCGAGGGGGCAGAACTGGTCATCGACGGCCGCGACCGTGCCGCCGACGACGCGGAGTTCGAGGGAGACGACCTGACCGGATTCTTCATCGGACCGTCGCTCTTCGACCGCGCCACCCGGGACATGTCGATCTACACCGACGAGATCTTCGGGCCGGTCCTGACCATCGTGCGCGCCGGCGACTACGAGGAGGCGCTGGCACTGGCCAGCGACCACCAGTACGGCAACGGCGTCGCGATCTTCACCAACGACGGCGATACCGCCCGCGACTTCACCTCGCGCGTCGAGGTGGGGATGGTGGGCGTCAACGTGCCCATCCCGGTACCGGTGGCGTATCACACGTTCGGCGGCTGGAAACGGTCCGGCTTCGGCGATCTCAACCAGCACGGTCCGGCCGCCATCACCTTCTATACGCGCACCAAGACGGTGACCACGCGCTGGCCGTCGTCGACGGTCCGCGCCGGACGAGTGCAGGGCTCCACCGGCGCCGAATTCGTCATCCCGACGATGAAGTGAGAGAGGACCGACGATGACCATCGCATTCATCGGGCTGGGCAACATGGGCGGCCCCATGGCCGCGAACCTCGTCGCCGCGGGGCATACCGTCCACGGCTTCGACACCTCGGCCGAGGCGCTGGCCCGCGCGGCCGACAGCGGCGTGCGCACCTTCCCCGGCATCACCGAGACGGTGTCCGGCGCCGACGTCGTGATCACGATGCTGCCGAACGGCGAGATCGTGAAGACCTGCTACCGCGACATGCTGCCGGCCGTGCGGACCGGCGCGCTGCTCATCGACAGTTCCACCATCTCGGTCGACGACGCGCGGGCCATCCACGCGCAAGCCGACGGGCTCGGGCTCTCGCAGGTCGACGCACCGGTGTCCGGCGGGGTCAAGGGCGCCGTCGCCGGGACGCTGGCCTTCATGGTCGGCGGATCCGAGGAGGCCTTCGTCGCGGCGCGCTCGCCGCTGGAACCGATGGCGGGCAAGATCATCCACTGCGGCGACTCCGGTGCCGGGCAGGCCGCGAAGATCTGCAACAACATGGTGCTGGCGGTCCAGCAGATCGCCGTCGGCGAGGCGTTCAAACTCGCCGAGAAACTCGGCCTGAGCGACCAAGCGCTCTACGACGTCATCACCGGCGCCACCGGCAACTGCTGGGCGGTGCAGACCAACTGCCCGGTGCCCGGCCCGGTCCCGACGTCGCCGGCCAACAACGGTTTCCAGCCCGGCTTCGCGGTCGCCCTGATGAACAAGGACCTCGGTCTGGCGATGAACGCCATCAGCAGCACCGGCGCACGCGCGCCGCTCGGCGAACACGCCGCGCAGCTGTACCGCTCCTTCGCTCAGCAGCATCCCGACCTCGACTTCAGCGCGATCATCCAGACGCTGCGCTGACTCCTCTGGAACCGGCGGCAGGTCAGCGGTCGGAGGGAGCCGCCCCCTCGGCGTCGAGCCGGTGTGCGGATTCGCGGGTCGCCGCCCACCGCCGGACCGGGTCCTCGATGAACGCGTAGCTGGCGGCGGCGATGCCGATCGACAACGCCGCGGCGATCGCCCAGACCAGCAGGAAAGAGCCGCTGAACGGGATGATCCCGAACAGCCCGAACACGACTGCCAGCACCGCGACGTGCCAGATGAAGATCCCGTACGACCAGCGGCCGAGCGTCGTCATGACCGGTGAGGCGAGGAACCGGAATGGACCGTCGGTCAGCGCGAGCGGCGCCAGCACCGCGTAGGCGCCCACGGCGCCGAGCAGGATCTTGGTGGCGAATCCGAGCCCGCTGAGCTCGCCCATCCCCACCGGTCCGGCCAGCGGCGTGCACGCCAGCCCGTAGGACACCACGAAGACGGCCAGCATCAGCGGGCGGTTCGCACTCACCGCGCACCACCGGGCAGGTGATGGCGGCAGCGATACCCCCGATGAACGCCACGCCACGAGCTCGGCGAGCAACAGCCCGGCGACGAACCACGGCAGGTGCCCGAACAGCCAGTTCTGCGCCTCCACCCCGTCGGGGGCCGGGATCAGCGAGGCGATCGGACCCCACAGCATCCCGACGACGCCGAATCCGAGCACACCCGGCAGCCGCCAGCGCGCACGTAGGCCGCGCAGGGAGACCAGCGACCACGCGAGCACCGGCAGCAATGCGTAGAACAGGACCTCCACCGACAGACTCCACATCTGGGTGAGGCCGGCCGTCAACGACAGGGGCACGAACACTTGGGTGAGCGTGAGGTTGGCCAGCCACACGACCGGATCGGAGGTCCGCGCTTCCGGCAACAGCGTCAGCACGACGACGACCACGACCGCGTAGGCCGGCCAGATGCGCCAGAAGCGGTGCCGCAGGTACCGGCTCAGGCTCGGCTCCGGGCGCAACCCCCACGCGGCGGCGGCGTGCGGCTGCCACAGCAGGAAGCCGGACAGCGCGAAGAACAGCGCGACGGCCAGGTCGAGACGGCCGAGCACCGGTCCGACGACGGGCCAGGCCACCGCTCCCGTCTGGAACGCGACGTGCGTGGTGAGCACTCCGAGCGCGGCGACCGCCCGCATCCCCTCCATCTGCGGGTAGTAGCGCCGGGCTCCGGCTTCGGTCGGTGCTGTCATGTCCGGGCCAATCTACCGGGTGCGCAGGCGACCGCCCGGGTCTCGATACGCCGCCTCGCGAACTCGGCGGCACTCGACCACCCATATATGTACCACCACCAGCTCGGCAGTCGCCGATGACGATTCGCGCGCCGACAGAGCGGTAGTGTCTCGGTCGTGTCCGACGATTCGACCAGCCGCTGGTCCACCCGCCAGCTGCTGCCCCCGACGCTGGTCTTCCTCGCCGCCTTGCTGGCGACCGTCGCGCTCGCGTCACCGATGATCCTCGCGCCCCAGCTCAGTCGCATCTCCCTCGATACCAACCTCGTCGCCACGGGCGCGTCCACCCAACCGGTCGAGACCTTCGACCGCTGCTCCCTCGACCGCCCGACGGCGGCGATGCTGCCGCCTCGCCGGCTGGTGCGCAGTCAGCGCGTCGTCGCCGTCCGGCCCGCCGACCGTCGGGTCGCCACCCTCCAGGCGGGCACGATCATCCGCCGCGACGAGCCGTCGAGCACCGGCTGCACCGACCCGACGCTGGTGGCCAGCCTCGACCGGGTGACCGTCGACCGCGTCACCGGCGCTCCCCACGGCGACTCCGGCGTGCAGACCGACTCCACTCGTCCCGCCGCCGTGCTGACCGGCCGCGACGGCATCACCTACCTGTTCGCGCCGGGGACCGCGTCACGCGGGCACCGCTTCTTTGACCCGGTCACCCGCCGCAGTGTCCCGCTGAAACCGATCGGCCGCGACACGGTCAACGGCCGGCCGGTCATCCGGCTGCGCGCCGACATCCCCGACACCAACCTCGCCGCCCTCCCCGACGCCGACCCGCGCGACCGTCTCACGAAGCCGGGTGTCTGGTTCGGGTGGCCGGGCGGCGAGATCACCGCCGACGCGCACCAGCACGGGAGCTACACGCTGTGGGTCGATGAGCAGTCGGGCCTGATCGTCGACGCCGAGATCGCCGTGCGGCGCGACTACCGTGCCGGGGAGCGTCGGCTCACCGAGCTCGACGCGGTGTTCCGCTACGACGCCAAGACCCGCAAGTCGCTGGCGGCGGCCGCACGCACACAGGCGCGGCCGGCCTGGCTGGCCGGACGGATAGTGCCGCTGGTCGCGGTGTTCGGTGCGGTCGCCGCGATCGCAGTGGCCGTCTGGGTCGGCCGCCGGTCATCGCCCGCGCCGTAGCCTGCAGCGGCCCTCCCACACCGTTCCAGTAGGTGTATAGTTGGTGTATGTCCCGCACCAACATCGACATCGACGAAGACGCCTGCCGGGCGGTCATGGTTCGCTACCGCTTCAGCACCAAGCGTGAGGCTGTGAACTTCGCTTTGCGATCGATGGCCGACGAGCCGCTCAGCGTGGACGAGGCGCGTCAGCTCCGGGGCTCGGGCTGGGATGGCGACCTCGACACGATGCGGGACGGCCGGGACTGGTGATCCTCATCGACTCGTCGGCGTGGATCGAGTTTCTCCGCGACACCGGCAGTCCGACGTGCGAACGTGTCTCCGCGATACTCGACTCAGAGGTCGCCGTCTGCGATGCCATTCGCATGGAGGTCCTGGCCGGTGCCCGCGACGAGAACCACCTGGTGTCTCTCCGACGGCTACTCGCGCGCGGCGTCCTGCTTCCCACGACCCCGGCGCATTACGAAGACGCGGCCGCACTGTATCGGCGCTGCCGGCGCAATGGCGAGACCGTGCGCAAGCTCATCGACTGTTTGATCGCCGCGCACGCCATCAGCGAGGGCATCCCCGTTCTTCACGCGGACGAGGACTTCGAAACGTTGGCGCGCCACACCGCGCTCACAATCGCCCGGTGAACTCCGCGAAATCTAGAAGCGGCCGCCGACGCCGATGCGGCCCGAACTGCTCGATCCGCCGAACGATCCGGGCGACCTGCCCTCGTAGGTGTATCCGCCGCGATTGCCGAAGCCGCCGGTGTCGATGCGTCCCCCGCCGCGCAGGAAGCTGTCGACGAGGATGCCGCCGAGCACCGCGCCGATCGCCGACGCGTCACCGCCCTGTGCCGCCGGCTGCTCGACCTGCTGCCACGACACGACGTCGCCCTGCGCGCTCATCAGCGCTTCGTCGGCCAGCGCGCCGGCCCGGCGCGCCTCGTCGATGGCTTCGCCCGCCTCGCCCGCCGGACGTCCCTGCGCCGACTTCAGCAACCGCTCCGCCTCGGCCAGCCGGGTACGCGCCTCAGACTGCACGGCCCCGCGGCGGGTCGCGATGAAGTCGCGCGCCGCCGACACCTTCGCGGTGGCAGCGGCGGTGCTCTGGGTCAGCAGATCGGCGTCGCGTTGGCGGACCCGGTCTTTCGCGCGGCCCTCCTCCAAGGCGCGGTCCAGCTCGGCATCGGTCTCGACCAGCGTCGTGAACGACCCGAGCGGATCGCTCTCGGCATTCGCCGCCGCGTAGTCCAGCGCCGCCTGCGCTGAGGCGACCGCCGCGTCGAGCGCCGGACTCGACTCCAGATCCGCTGCCTCCGCGATCTCCGCGGTCACCTCGTCGATCAACGCCGGCAACCGCGTGGCGGCTTCGGCGATCGACGCGTCGGCGTTGGCGATCGCGTCCAGCAGTTTGGCCGCCTGGTCGACGGCTCCCTCCGCGGCCCGGATCGCGGCCACCGCCGCGCCCTGGCGTCCCGCCGGCTTGGCCATGACGGCGCGACCGTCGTCGACGTTCTCCTCGGCGAAGGCGATCTGCTTCTCGGCCAGCTCGACATTGTGCGACACGGCGCGCACCCGATCCTCGCCGTGCTTGGCGACGAGCAGCGCCAGCGACGCCTCCGCGGTCTGTGCGCGCGTCTTGAGGTCGACGATGCCGCGGGTCAGGTTGTCGAGCCGTTCGGGTGCGTTGATCAGCAGGTTGCGCGTCTCGTCGAAAGCGGTCACCTGTTCGTCGAGCGCGGCGTCGACGTCGTGACAGGTGGTGATGATCTGCACGAGCATCGACCGGCGCTCGTCGGCCGTCTCCTCGATTCCGTCGTCGAGGCGCTGCCGCAGCGCGAAGGACTGCGCGACGCCCCGCTGTGCGGCCTCGACGGCCTTGCGGAAGGGGGCGGTCTGCTGCTCGCCCAACTCGTCGACGGCCAGCTGCAGCTCTTCGGCACTGGTGCGCACGGCGTTGTCGGTGTCGGTGAGGATCTCCCTCGACCAATCGTCGAGGACCTCGATCGATTGCGTTGCCAACTGGTCGACCGTGAGTTCGTCGGACGCCCCGCGCAGCGCGTCCAGGCGAGCCTGCGCATCCTTCTCCCGCCGGCGGCGCGAGTACAGGTAGGCGCCTCCGCCGGCGACGGCCGCGGTGCCCCCGACCCCGGCGGCCACGTAGGCGATCGTCTTCGACGGCGAGAGCGCGTCGTCGATGCCCTCGGCCGCGGCGATCCCGGCCTGGGCCCACTGCCCCTTCTTCAGTTGCGGCTCGACGTGTTTCGCCGCCACCTGGTTCACCTGGTCGCGGCCGAGCCCCTCGGGGGCCGAGAGGTAGTAGCGGCGCGCGTCGGTGGCGACCGCCAGCAGCACGTCGCGGTCGGTGAACTCGCTGGCCGTGATGACCTGCGCGGCCCAATCCGCCGCCGTGTGGTTGTCGAAGGTCTTCACGTACACGACCCACAGGCTCAGGCCGCGGTCGTTGTAGAGCTTGTCGATCGCCGCCTGCAGTTTGTCGCGATCGCCGTCGCTGATGGCGCGGGCGGGGTCGTGGATCTGCATCAACTCGGGCAGCCGCATCGGCGGTTCGGCCTGTGCCGGTGCGGCCGCCGCCGCACCGAGTAGCGCCGACGCGAACACGACGATTGCTGCGGCGAGCTGTCGAAGGATCAAGCGCGCGAGTGGCATGGGTTCAAACATAGTCCGTGGGCGTGGGATAGTGGCGCGGTGCAGTGGTCGCGTGGCACGAACCGCGTCGATGCCGTGGTCGTGGGTTCCGGACCCAACGGACTGACCGCGGCGGTGAAGCTTGCGCGGGCGGGCCGGGAGGTCGTGGTGGTCGAGGCCGCGGACACGATCGGGGGCGGAACGCGCAGCGCCGAACTCTTCGAAAGCGGCGTCCGGCACGACGGCTGCTCGGCGGTTCATCCGCTCGGTCGTGTCTCCCCGGCGTTCGCGGAATTCGGCCTCGACGACCACGGGCTGCGCTGGATCACCCCCGAGATCTCCCTCACCCACGTCTTCGACGAGCACCGCGCGCTCAGCGTGCCGCTCGACCCGGGGCGGACCGCCGCCGAACTCGGCGCCGACGCCGCGGCGTGGCAGCGTCTCGTCCAGGTCGACGGTGACGAGCTGCCGGCACTGATCGACGAGGTACTGCGTCCGCTGCGCCTGCCGCACCACCCCCTTCTGATGGCCCGCTTCGGGCTGCGCGCGCTCACCTCGATCGACCGCTTCACCGCCGCGTTTCACGACGAGAGAACGCGCGCACTGTTCGCCGGTGTCGCGGCGCACGCGATAGTGCGGACCTCGGCCGCGGCGTCGACCGGTCCCGGCCTGTTGCTGTTGGCACCGGCGTCGGTGACCGGATGGCCGGTCGCGGCCGGTGGTTCGCAGTCGATCGCCGACGCCTTGGCGTCCTGCCTGCGTGAAGCGGGCGGGCGCATCGAGACCGGCCGGCGCATCACCGGTTTCGACGAGCTGCCGCCCGCGCGCCAGTACTACTTCGACACATCGGCGCGCGACCTCGTCGCGATCCTCGGCGATCGGCTGCCGCCGCGTCGGCGCAGACAGTACGAACGGCTGCGCTACGGGCCGGGCGTCTGCAAGATCGACTTCCTGCTCGCCGAATCGATTCCTTGGCGGGCCGAGGCGGCCACCCGCACGGCCACCGTGCACGTCGCGCAGGACTACGCGCAGATCGCCGACGCGGAGTCGGCCGTCGCCGCCGGGCGGCATCCGGACCGCCCGTGGCTGCTCGCCGGGGAACCGACCCGCATCGATCCGTCCCGGACCGGAGACACCGGGCGCCACGTCGCGTGGGCCTACTGCCACGTGCCCAACGGGTCGTCGGTCGACATGGGCGAGGCGATGATCGCCGAGCTGGACCGCTGCGCGCCCGGGTTCCGCGACGTCGTCGTGGAGTCGCGGGTGATGACCGCGCAGCAGCTGGGCGAGTACGACGCGAATTTCGTCGGCGGTGACATCGCCTCCGGCGCGACGTCGCTGCGCCAGGTCGTCGCACGACCCCGGTTGCCGCTGAACCCGCTCAACCCGAATCCGTACGCCACCGGTGTGCCCGGGGTGTACCTGTGCTCGTCGGCGACGGCGCCGGGCGGCGGTGTGCACGGGATGAGCGGCTACTGGGCCGCGTCCTTCGGCCTAGCCGAGTAACCGCCGAGTGGGCACCTCACCTACGCCGAGTGGGCACCTCACCTACGCCGAGTGGGCACCTCACCTACGCCGAGTGGGCACCCCACCCACGCCGAGTGGGCACCGGACCGTCGTCAACCCCGCGCGACCGGCTCGACGGCCGGCTCCGCGTCGGCTTTGTTCCGGAAGTAGATGCTGGACAGGAACGACGCCGCGATGATGAACACCCCGGTCAAGCCGGTGACGACCTCCGGAATGTGGTGGCCGATCGAGATCAGCAGCATCGCGGCGAGCGCGCCGATCGCCCAGTGCGCACCGTGCTCGAGGTAGACGTACTGGTCCAGCGTTCCGCGGCGCACCATGAAGACGGTCAGCGAACGGACGAACATCGCACCGATCAGCCCGAGCCCGAGCGCGATGATGATCGGGTCGGTCGTGATCGCGAAGGCACCGATGACGCCGTCGAAGGAGAAGGACGCGTCGAGGACCTCGAGGTAGAGGAAGAGCATGAAGGCGGCCTTGCCGGTGACCATGGCCGCTTGGCTGGGTCCGGTCCGCGCCGGCGACCCCTCGAAGTCCAGGGCGTCGGCCATCGGGGCCTCCTCCGGCGGCTCGATGTGGAAGTAGTTCGAGAGCCCGTTGACGAGGAGGTAGGTCAGCAGACCCAAGATGCCGGCGACGAGCACGACGTGGCGCTGGCCGTCGTCGGCGAGGAACTGGGCGGTCCCCACCAGGGCCACCAATGCGAGGATCACCGAGGCCTGGTCGACCCGCCCCATCCGCTCCAGCAGCCCTTCGATCCGCCTCATCCACCGGCGGTCCTTCTGGCCGAGCATGAAGTCGAGGAAGAGCATCAGCAGGAACATCCCGCCGAAGGCGGCGATCTGCGGGTGGGCCGCGGTGATGATCGACTCGTAGGTAGGACTGCCGTCGGTGGGCGGGTTGAGGGCCAGGCGGATCGCCTCCACCGGCCCCAACCGCGGGTTGGTGGTGGCCCAGACGATGAGCAGCGGGAAGACCAGCCGCATGCCGAAGACCGCGATGAGGATGCCGACGGTGAGGAACATCCGCTGCCAGAACGGGCTCATCTGACGCAGGATCGAGGCGTTGATGACGGCGTTGTCGAAGGACAGCGAGATCTCCAGGATGCCCAGGATGAGGACCAGCGCGACGGCCTGCGCGGCCCCCAGCGGGGAGGTCAACCCATAAAGGTAGGCGGCGACCACCGCGGCGATGGAGACGAAGACGGACAGCCCGAAGATGCGGAACACGGGTTCATTCTCTCAGGCGGTGTGCCCCGAACGGGGGACCTGTGGGCCAAGTGCCCCCCGGGACCGCCCAATCCCGTTCCGCTCCCACTACTCTGAGACCGATCGCTCCGCGATGGCCCCTGGTGGGGAGGGTGAGTGAGATCGCCCGGATTCGCAGCGGACTCGACGAGGGGGTCCGCGCCGTTCTCGTGTCCGGACCGGCGGGAATCGGCAAGACCCGGCTCACCGAGGAGGCCACCACCGGCTCGCGGACCGTCCGCCGCGTGCGCGGCAGCGCGGCCATCTCGACGGTCCCCCTCGGCGCGTATGCGGAGTACCTGACCGGCGGCGAGGCCGACCCCGCCCTGCGGATCGGGCAGTTGATCGCCGCCTTGTCCGGCCCGCCCGGCGAATCCCTCGTCGTCGTCGATGATGTCCAAGAACTCGATCCGCTGTCCCTCGCGGTCACCCGCGCCCTCGCGCAGTCCCCGGCGGTACCGGTGGTCCTGATCTGGCGGACCGGCGATGAGGAGGCGGGTCCGGACCTCGCCGACCTGTTGCGGGTCGACGGCCTGGACCGGATCGAGCTGGCACCGCTGCCGCGGCCGGAGGTCGACGCACTCGCTCGAACCGTCCTGGGCCCCGACGTCGATGACGAAGCCCTCGCCCGGCTGTGGCACCGCTCGGAGGGCAACCCCCTGTTCCTCACCGCGTTGTTGGCCGACCCCGACGCGGCGCGGGAGGTGAGGTCGACGACCCCGGCCGTAACCTGCCCACGACGCTGGTCGATCTCATCGCCACCCGGTTGCGCCCGCTGCCCGCCGAGGTGCTCGAGGTGCTCGACCTCGTCGCCCTCGGCGACCCCCTCCCCCACTCGGTGCTCACCGGGATCACCGGGGCCGCCGCGGTGGAGGCGGCGGAGCGCCGCGGTGAAGCGTGCACTGCTGGCGAGCCGATCCGATGCGCCGGACCGGGATGCCGCGCTCGTCGACGGGTCGGTGGGTGCGATCGGGCTGGCGGCGCTGCCCCTCGCCATCGATCTGGCGAGCCGGGTCGGCCCGGGACCACACCTCGCCGCCGCACAGTTGACGGCGGCGCACGCAATGACCGTGCTCGGTGACGCCGACGGCGCCGAAACCATGTATGCCCGGATCTCGACCGCGGATCTGACTGCGCCGCAATGGGAATCACTGCTGGTCCTGATGGCCTACACCCGGCTGTGGAGCCGCAACGATGCCGCCGGGGCGGCCCGGGTCCTCTCCCGGGCGACCGACGCGCACGCCGGGACCGCGGCCCTGGCCGCCGAGGCCATGCTGCTGACCGCGGCCGGCGCACCCCGCGAGGCGATCGGGCTGTTTGCCCGGTTCCACGCCGGGGCCCCGCAGAGCGAGCAGGCCCGCATCACCGTGGCCTGGGCCGAGCTGACCGCCCTGGCGGAGGCCGGCGCGATGAGCGGACTCGACGACGTGATGCGCGCGGAGACGGTGCGCGCGGAAACCTCGGCCCTGATCGGCTATTGGCGCCTGACCCTGGCCTTCCCCCACCTGCGCGCCCAGAAGCTCGCGGGCGCACCCGATTTGGCCCAGCGCGCGTGGGAGACGGTACGCGCCCAGGTCCCTCCCCAGCCCGGCGCGGTCACGGGCTGGTTGACCGGCTTCGATGGAATCGCCGCCAGCGCCCGCGGCGACCTGCGCGCCGCGGGAGCCACGCTCGACGAGGCACTCGCCGAGTTCGACGCCGCGGACTGCGGGCCCGAGATGTGGTTCGGCTTCGCGTTGGAACGGGCCGAGGTCGCCGCACAAGCGGGTGACCACGAGGTCCTCACCGCACTGTTGGAACGGCTCAGTGCCGGCGACCATGCCGGCTATGCCTCGATGCGGCCGCTGTGGCAGGCCGTCGCCTCATGGTCTGATGCCCTGGCCGGTGCGGTGTCGGCAGCCATTCGGCAGTGCCTCGACGCAGCGGAATCCGCCCGGGCCGCAGGACAATCCGCGTTTGAGGTGTACTGCCTGCAGACCGCGGTGCGCTTCGGTGCGACCACCGCCGCCGAGAGGCTGGCCGCACTCGCCGAGGCGCTGCCCGACCTTCCCCGGGCCCGGTTGGCCGCGGTGCACGCCGCAGCGGTGGCGGCCGCCGACGGCGCCGCGTTGATCGCCAGCAGCGAGGAGTACGAGCGATACGGCCTCCTGCCCGAGGCGGCCGACGCCGCCGCACAGGCTGCGACGGCCTACCGCGGCGAGCAGTGGTCCGGGTCGGCGCTCACCGCCACCGAGCGAATGCGGTCGCTGGCCGACCAGAGCGGCGCGAACACCCCGGCCATGGCGGCCGTCGTCGCCGACGACGGGCTCACCGACCGGCAGCGCGAGATCGTCCGGCTGGCCGCAAACGGCCTGTCCAACAAGGAGATCGCCGAACGCCTCGTCGTGTCCGTCCGCACCGTCGAAGGCCACCTCTACCGGGCGTCACAAATCCTCGGCGCGCCGGTGCGGGGTTCGTGACGATCAGCACCGGCGCAAACGCCTAGGCGATCCGCGGCGGCGGCGAAGAAGTCTCGTCGGACTCCCACGGGTGTTGCGGCGCCGGTCCGGGGATATCGGGTATCACCAGACTCCCTGTCTTGCGCCGTAACCAGAATCGCACGTCGTCGATGGGGCCTCGATGGCGGCGGAGAACCAACCGCCCGCGGAACTCCTGCGGTGACCGCGGCAACTCCACACCCGACTCCAAGGCGAGGAGGTGGCCGACGAGCCGCTGCGCGGCCAAACGCTCGGCTCGCGAGTACAGCCGCTCCGGGTCGTCGGTGTGACGGATGACCGGCCGCACCGCGTCGATGACGTCGCCGGTGTCCAAGCCGACGTCGACGAAGTGAATCGTTGATCCGACGGCATCGAACCTTTGATCGCCGATCGCGGTGAAGAAGCAGTGACATCCGCGGTAGTCGGGCAGGTGACCGCCGTGGATATTGACGATCGGCACCCCGATTGCGCGGATGGTCTCCGACGACAGCCGCGTCGTACAGGTGATCACACAGAGATCAGCACCGGATGCCTCGACCGCGGCGCCGACCCGTTGGTCGTTGATGTCACCCACGACCAACGGCGTCGGGCGCTGCACGGTCGGAAACCCGTCATGACGGGGATCGAAGTAGCGGCGCCGGTATCGGTTCTTGCCGAATACGCCACGCCGGATCCGGTGGTACTCGGCCGCCGCCGCGTCCACCCAACGCCGGCGGCGCCAGATCGCATGCCGTTGGGCACTGCCGGGCTCCTCAACGGTGCAAACCAGTTGTAGCTCCGACGCCAGGAGTCGTTCCAAATACAGGTTGTGGAAGTCGTCCCCTCGCATCAACGCGACCTTGAGTCGGCCAACCCCATCATCTGATCGCGGAGCCATCAGCACCCTCCGTCATTCCGTCCCGTCCCCTCGCATGGCAAGCACCTTTCTCAACCACCTTGCGTCGGCTGCCGCCGCATCCGCCGCACCCGTCCGATAGTCGTTCTCGATGACGTAGACACCGGTAAAGCCCCCCGCGCACAACTGGCGGATGGTGCCGGCGACATCCGCACCGCCATCTCCCAAGCGACGATCGCCCAGGCCTGCGGCCCCGTCCTTGACATGGACGAAAGAGCGAATCCGGGTGGTGTGGGCCGCCAAGACCTCCCGATGGTCGACACCGGCGACGACGAGATTCTGGGTGTCGAACAGCAGCTCGACCCCATCGTCGCCCACAAGCGCGAAAAGCGTGGACAGTTGCTCGCCAGGCAGCACGTTCTCCGTCGCAACCGTGACCCCCGCCGCAGCGGCGCGCGCACCAGCCAGGCGCAGAAGTTCGGCCGTGCGCTCGAGGTCGGCACCACCGGTAATCTCCGCCTGCTCGAACGACGGCAGATAGACATACCGGACCTCTAGATCGGATGCCACGTCTATCGCCTCCGCCACGGCGGCTTCCGCATGCGGCCCGGCCACCCCGGTGAGTTCCAGCCGATTGATCGCCAGTCCGGCAAGACGGACGTGCGACTCGGCCGCCGCCGTGCGAAGTCCCGCCGTCGTGGCGGCCTCGACGTCGACCAGGTCCAGGTGCAGATGCGCAAAGCCGTGTTCGGCCGCCCACCGCACTGCCGCCACACCCCGCACCGGCAGAGTCCAGGCGGTCACCCCCAACTCCGGCTGCACCCGCCCGATCATACGGAGACACCGAGGTCGCGAAAGTGCGCGACGAGGAACTCCGGGGAACTGAAGAGAGCCAGCCGGTCGGTGACTGCGTCACCGCTGCGGGTAAGCGAGACCGACCTTCGCACACACCACGCCGCCGCGCGGAGAACCACGAACGGCATGAACGCGGCCACGTGGTCGGTGAGCGTCGCGGCGTCGAGGCCCGCGTGCGAGCTGTAGGCCCGAATCACGCTCTGCTCGTCGCCGAATTCTTCAACACCCCAGGAATCGGCCCACCGCAGGGTGATCGGCGACAGCAGGTACGCGAGGTCCCAGGCGGCACTCCCCCGTCGCGCACCCTCCCAGTCGAGGAACCGGCACCGGTCGGCGGCGAGCACGATGTTGTGTTGGATCAAGTCGGTATGCAACAGGACCGGTTCGGTCTCCGGCAGCCCCCGCTGCTCGAGGACTCCGGCGCACCGGCGCAGAACCCGCGTGGCAGAGGTGTCGGGCACCGTCGAGTCCAGCAGCTTCTCCGCCTCTCCGAGCAGGAATTCCTTGGCTGGACGGGAATCGAGCAACGGTCCGGATCGCCGCGGCACACATTGATGCACGGTCGCCAAGGTTTCAGCGCAGTGCGATAGGCCGGCGGGGTACGGGAGGAAGTCGCCACCGAGGAACGACTCGACGATCATCGGGACCGCCCCCGGAGAATCGACCAGCGCGAGCGGGCGCGGCGCGACGTCCAGCCGTGCGAGGTCGACCAGCACCGCGAACTCGCGCTGCAACTGGGCGATAGTGCTGAGCCCCCACTGACTGCGACGGCTGACCCGGGCGACGTGGACCTGCCCACCGGAGTAGACCAGGAAGTTGGCGTGATAGATGCCGTCGACGAGCAGCGTGGCGGTGGTGTTCGCCGGGTCGGGAAGCCATGGAGTCGGGGAGTGACGCCGCAGGGATTGTTCGACGGCCGACCGGAGGCCGTCGACATCCGCGGTCACCGCCGGAGCGCGGTTTGCAGCAGCGACAGACGCTCGACAAACCGGTCCAAAACCGAAGGGTCCACCAGGAGTGCGTGGTGCGGCAGGGTGAAACACGTGGCCGCCAGGTGTTCTGCGCCCCTGAGGTCACCAGCCGGCTGCACCAGGCGTTCGACGTGTTCGGCGGGGAACCTGCGGTACAGCCCCGGACGGTAGAGCCGGTGTTGGGGCATCGGCGCCCCGACCGGTTCCAGGAAGAGTCCCACCAACCGCGACAACTCCGACCGCACCACCTCGGCCGACGCCCCGCCGAAGGCGTCGGCATCGATCTGGATCGGCAGGTGCCAGAATGTCTCCCGGTCCACCCGGGGGTCATCGCGCCGGCGAACGGTGCGGACCCCCTCCACCTCGTCCAGAGCCGACTCCAGGTGTTCGACGCGCTGCACGCGAACCTCGTTCTGCGCGTCCAGCATCGGCAACGCAACCCTGAGGATGGCCGCCTGAATCTCGGTCAGGCAGTGGTTGTGACCCTGCCACCCCCGACCAGGGACCAGATCGGGGAACCCCTCGTCGACTCCCTCGTCGGACCAGACTCGCCCATCGGCGCGAAGTTGCTGCAGCCCATCGGACAGGCTGGGGTCGCGAGTCACCGCAGCGCCGCCCTCGCCCGACGTGAGCAATTTCGAACTCTGGAAACTGAAGGCCGCGGCCCGGCCGTGAGCGCCGACACGGCGGCCCCGCCACACTGCGCCGTGCGCCTGGGAACAGTCTTCGATCATCACGATCCCGTGGCGCTCGCAGAGCTGCTCGAACTCGTCGAGGTCGGCGATCGAGCTGGACAGATGGGTGACCAACACTGCCGTCACCCTCGGCCCGATCAGGGCAGCCGCGGCACGCGGATCCATCGCAAAGGTCTCCGGGTCGATGTCGACAAACACCGGGACTGCTCCGACCCGGACGACCGCAGAGGCACAGGCAACCCACGCGAGTCCCGGTACCAGGACTTCATCGCCGTAGGACACGCCGCAGGCGCTTAACGCCGCGACCAGCGCCGACGATCCATTCGCGGTCGGCGCCACGGCCCCGACACCGAGATAGTCCGCGAACTCGGCGGCGAACCGCTTCTCCTCACTCGGGGCTTGCCCCTTCATACCGCTGATCGCCCACCTGCCGCTGTGCAGAACCCGCCGCACCGCCGCGTCGATCTCCGGGGTGGTGAACGGCCACGTCCCCCATGCCAGCGGAGGCAGTTGCGGGGCAATCGTTTCCGGGTCGCCCATCAACCACCCCGGTGACCCGAAGGCACGCGTCGCGTGGCGGCAACCAGGTCGACGGCATCGCGGAGCGCCTCCGACGAGATCTCGGCACGTTCGGCCACGAAGTAGGTGCCGCCGATGCGCGACGGCAGCGGCAGGTTGAGTTTGCGTCCGCGGTGCCGGGCCGAATCGTCCAAACCCCGTTCGATCACTGACAGATCAGCCATGATTGGGTGCCACGTTTGGAGTCCAAGCCGTTGGGCGAGTTCCACGATCATCTCGTACGCCGCGCGATCGAGCGACCCTCGGAGCACCGACACCGCCGAGAACAGCATCACGTCGAGCGCTACGGCTTCCCCGTGCGCCAGCCGGTGACCCGTCTCGACCTCGAAGATTCCACTGACCGTATGTCCGAAGTCGACACATCGACGCAGGTCGGACTCAAAAGGGTTCGAGGCGAGTTCATCGACCATCCCACGAATCGCCCGGTCCACAATCGCGCGCACCTCCGGGGTATCGCGGGCTCCGGGTTCGAGTAGCAGCGCGCCGTGCTGCTCCAACAGCTCGAACAGCCCACCGTCGCCGGCTACCGCGAGTTTGAGGATCTCCGCTATGCCGCAACGGATTTCGCGCGGCGGAAGGGTCGCAAGAAATGCCCCGTCGGTGAGCGTCGCCTCGGGTGGATTGAACGCGCCGGCAATGTTCTTCGCACCGCCGGAGTTGACTCCACATTTGAGGCCGACCGCGGCGTCGACCTGGGCGATCAAGGTCGTCCCGATCTTGATGTGTGAAACGCCCCGCCGAAAAAGCCCGGCCGCCAGACCCACCATGTCAAGGAGAATGCCGCCGCCGATTCCCACGATGACCCCATCGCGGGCAAGTCCTCGCTCGCCGGCGACATTCACGATCCGTTCGACATTCGCCAGCGATTTGGCATGTTCGCCCGTCGGCACCACCATCACATCGGCGGCCGCGAGCCCAAGGGCAGATCGAATCTCGCCGATTGCCGCCGCATAGAGGCGATTCACCGTCGGGCTGACGACGATCAGCGCCGGCCGCCCCCGAACTGCAGCCACCACCCCGGTGGCGTCGGACACCACCGCGGCGCGCCGGATCTCCGTCGACGTCTCCCGGGTCGCGCGGAGAACGGTGATGGGCGCGGAATCCTTCGCGAGTCCACTTCCCGTCATCGGAACCTTCCCCGCCGCTCATCCAGGGCCGCCAACAGGTGGGCGGCAGCCTCCTCGGCCATGCCCGCACGGGCCTGCGCGGTCGCCGAACCGATGTGGGGAGTCACGACGAGATTCGGCACCCCGAGCAACCGGCTGGGGATACCCGGCTCAGCGACGAAGACGTCGACGCCGGCACCGGAAAGGTGCCCGCTCGCCAACGCGCGCAGCAGCGCATCCTCGTCGACGATCCCTCCTCGACTCGTGTTCACCAAGACCGATCCGCGCGGCATCAGCGCGATCTCCCGAGTGCCGATCAGGTTCACCGTCTCCGGGGTGCGCGGCACGTGGATCGACACGACATCGGAGGCCGCGAGGAGATCGGGCAGCGCCGCTCGAAACCCCGGCTCCTCCGACGGGGTGCGCCGGTGGTGGAGGACGGTCATTCCCAGCGCGGCGGCCATGTCTGCGACGCGTCGGGCTATCCGCCCGTAGCCGACCAACCCCAGCGTCAGCCCGGCGACGCCGCGACCGACGACGTGGTCGAACGCCCACCCGGGCCACGTCTGGTCGTCCAGTTCGGCGACGGCCGCAGGCACCCCCCGCGACACCATGAGGATCAGGCAAACGGTGAGTTCGGCAGTCGGGACGACGGTGGCCTCCGGGGCGCTCACCAGCGTGATGCCCCGCGCCGAAATCGCGTCCTGGTCCACCGCGTCGGTTCCCGCACCGGCGACGGCCACGACACTCAGGCTGGGCATGGAGTCGAGGACCGCGCCGTCGACCCGGTCGGTCGGCCCGACGAGCAACGCCTCTGCATCGGGCGCCGATCCGATCGGGCCGTACACGGCCTCGACCGAACCGTCCAGCGCTGGCACCGGCGCCGGGATGGTGACCAAGACGCGAGTCGTCACGGCACTCCTCCAACCACGGCCACGGACGACTCCGCAACTCTTCGGCACGATTCTATCGCCACCGCCCCACACCCGCAGACACCCTGGGCCTCCTACTGATTCACGAAACACAACACCGACTTCGACCGCTAGACTCACCCCGTGCCCGTACCCTCCAATCCCCTGCCGTTGGGCACCCGTCTGCCCTGGTTCCGGTTGACCGACCTGGACGGAAACGAATGTGCTGCCTCCGACGTCGGTGACGGGCAAATCGCGATCGTCGCCTTCATCTGCAACCACTCGCCCTATGTGCGCCACATCGAGACCGTCCTCGCCGAACAGTTGAACGCCTACCGGCGCGAGGGGATCTTCGTGGTCGCAATCTCGCCCAATGACGTCATCAGCTATCCGTCCGACAGCCTCGCGATGATGCGGGAGCAGGCGACCCGCGACGTGGTCTTCGAGTTCCCGTACTGCCTCGACGAATCGCAAGAGGTGACCAAGGTGTTCCAGGCTGCCTGCACCCCGGAGATATTCGTGTACGACACCGCGGGGCGCCTGGCCTACCACGGCCAGTTCGACGCGAGCCGCCCCAGCGTCGCCGACGGAACGCCGGTGACGGGCGACAGCCTTGCTCGTGCCATCACCGCGGTGCGCGTCGGCGATGCCCTCAACACCCCGCAGTCGTCGTCATTGGGCTGCAGCGTCAAGTGGCGATCGGGCAATGAGCCGGACTACGTCCTGGCGCTTCCCGACCAGCGCTGGATCCTCGACGTCGGATAGCCATGTATCTCGACGTCGCCAGCTACATGCTGACAGTGCTGACTTTCTCCGTGGGCTTCCTGAGCGCGCGGCGCCACGCGCATTTCGATGTGCTGTCCAAAGATCTCTCCGACCGGTCGTGGAAAATCCGGCAGGCCCTCAACCAAGGACAGAATCTCGGCCCCCGCGACCTCGCCGAAGACATCGCCGCGGTGAGCGTCCGGCCCGATGCAGTCGCGAAGTTCGCGCGCATCGTGAACGGGTCCTTCTTCGTCGCGACCTGCGTCGTCTTCGTGATGGGTCTCGTCGCTTGGGAAAACACCCAGACCGATGTCCTGCTGACCATCCTGTTCATCAGCACCGCACTGGTCTTCGCCCTCGGCGAATTCGACGTCCGGTGGATGGAGTCCCAAGAACGGAATCTTGCGCACGGCACGGTGTTGGGCCAACTCGCCGTCGTCGACCGGGCCCTCAAGTCCGACGAGGACGAGACCGCCGACCGCGAGATCGCCGAAATCCGCGAGGCCTACCCGCAATGGGTGTTCGGCCGGGAGCTCGAACTCGCCCTCGCGGCGAAAGAATCGCTGCCGTCCGAGGCCACCGGCGCCCGCGAACTGCTCGGCCTCGACGCCCCGCTGGAGGCGGCGCCGTTCCTCGTCGCCGAAACCCAACTGCAGCGTGGCAACCCGATCGAAGCCCTGCAGGACTTCCAGATCGTCTTGCCTCGTTCGAGTAAGTCGCGCAACTTCGACGGACTCGCCAAGGTCCTCGGCTTCGCCGCCGGTCTTCCGCACACCCTTTTCACCGAGGTGTCGCTGCCGCCGCGCTGGTCCGCCGACTCCGCGGGCCTGGAGGTCAGCTTGTCGACGCTGCCGACGATCCGCAGCACCGCGCATTCGCTGGAGACCTTCAATTCCGGTACGAGCCTGCACGACTGGTTGGCCGAACAGCCGAATTCGGCGGCGTGGCTCGTCTGCCGCGCGGCCACCGCCGCCGACGACGAGCTCACCGACCTGCTGGACCGGGCGAGCCGCCCCGAGTACAGCGGCGCCCTCAACAGCCTGGGCACCGTCTGTCTGGCGCGATCGCGTGACATCGATGCGCTGCGCATCTTTGAGACGGCCGCCCGCCTGCGACCCAATTCGTCGACGGCGCATTGGGGCCGCGCCCTCGCGTGCGCACGCCGCGGCTGGACCGACGTCGCCATGGAATCCCTGCTGCGGGCGGAGAGTTTGGATCCCCGCTCACCGAGGATCATCGAACTGACCCGGATCGCCCTCAACGACGACGCGCCGGACCGGTTGCTCGCCCACCAGGGCGAATCCGACTGGTCGCCGTGGGAAACGATCCAGCTGGCCCTCCTGGGGTACCGCCTCGACCACACCGACCGGATCACCGGTCCCCGCGGCGAGTTGGTGGCGACGATCGTCGACTCCGCGCTCGCCGCCTCCCCCGAGGTGGCTCAATGACCGCCGACGCGCTGACCAGCAACGTCGAATCGATTCAGGAACATCTGGAATCCAAGCCCGTCCGGCTACCGCTTGGGATCGGCGGCGGGGGGCGCACCTTCGTGCACTGGTTGGCCGAGAGCCTGGACTTGGGGCCGCTGACCGACGCGGGGGAGGGACGGTGGACGTTCCCCGGCGGAGCGATCGTCGACCGATCGTCCCGCCCGGCCGACGACGGACCCGCCGGGGTCATCGTGGAACCCGACCGCACCGCCGGGATTCCGCCCCACGACATCGGACCAGCCGGGGCGGCCCACCTGGCCACAACGTTCCTGGCCGCACACCTCGCCGGCGACACGGCCACGGCGCAGCGGTTCGTCGAGCGCTTCGGCCCCCTCACGTCCGTCGCCGACAGCCACGGTTGGGCGTCGATTATCGGCAACCCGACTGCGTCAATACGGCAGACCGAGGGTGCGGTCCGGGCGTCGGACGCCTTCCGCGACCATTTCCGCTCGATCCAGTCACGAGGGGGGACCCGACTTCTCGATCTCGGCCGCGTGCTGTACCTGCTCGCCCCCCAACCGATGCACCTCGGCGACGAATGGGCGAACCTCGCCTCGGCGATCTCCAACCGGGCCTACACCCTCGCCGACATCAACCTGGTCCTCAGCGAATGCACCGATCTGTTCAACATCGACTCCACCGCCGACAACCCCACCGTCGCCGCGGTCAACCCGTTCACCCGACTCCTCTTCAGCGGCTTCGTCCCCGGGTCGAGCAGTGAGTACGCCGATCTCTACACCTGGATGTCGAGACGCTCGGTGCGGTCGTTGATCCGCGACGACACCGGCGACGAATTCATCCGGACCGCGCTGCCCCTGGTCGCGGCCCGCGGCAACTGCCTCACCGCGCTCCTCGAGGACGGGGCCGTCATGCTGGCCTCCGACGTCGAGTTGCTGGCCGACTACCTCGAGCGCGATCCCGAACTCGCCGTCCACCCGGGCGCCAAAGCGGTCCTGCTCCACGCACACCGCCTCCGTTCGAGCGGTGGCGACCGCGAAGCCCAGATGGAGTTCGCCCTGCGACGCGTGTCGTTGACGAGCGCAGCCGACAAGATCGCCGAAGTCCTCCCCGAACGATCCTGGCGACCGGTGTGGTCCAACTCCAGCCCCGCCAACGTGCACCGCGTCCTCGCCGAAGGGACCGCCGGGGTCCTGTCGCTGGCCGTCATCCCGGGGGTGTCGCCGTTCCGGGCCTATGCCGGCACCGGCAACGGACAGATCCACCGGGTGACCCGAACGCACGGCGAGCTCCTGGACTTGGGCGACGAGACCGGTTCGGCCGAGATCCGCGGTCTTGCCGCAATCGAGCACGACGGCGCCGACATCATCGTGGTCGCGGCCTCGGATGCGACACTCGCCGCGTATCGGGTGACACCCGGTCCGGACGCGACCGCTGTCCGCCTTTGGTGCCACGACGAGCCGTTGTCGAGCCCGTTCACCACCGCGACGATCGCCCTGCCCGCCGACGGCCCGCCCGTTGTCCTGTCCGGCGGAGTGTCGGGCACGGTGTGGGTGCACGATCTGTTGACCGGTGAAGATCTCGGCCCCCTGGTCTCTTGGGGGGCCGAGATCCGCGGTGTTCGTACCGCACACCTCGATGACCGCGACGTGGCCATCGTCGTCGCGGTGGACAGCCGGTTGGCCGTCGTCGACCTTCACACGCACGACGAACTCGCGGTGACCACCCTGGCGCAATGGTCCGCCGACGCCGGGATGGCCGCGCTCCTCACCCCGTCGTGCATGAATGCGATCGTCATGGGTGACGACGTGCGGATCGTCGTCGGCTGCGCCATGGGGGAACTGTTCGAGGTGCGCTGGTCCCCGGGCAGCCCACTGGACGTGGACCGACTCGAGCTGCCCGGCGTCCCCGACTCCGGGGTGAACGAAGTCGTGTTGCGGCTCCACCGCGACGGGCTATCGCGGTTCATCGCCCGAAACGACGGGGTCTGGATCCGCTACGACCCCGACCAACCGCGCCGGATCAAGGTCTTCGTCGGACACGCCGGACCGGTGTGGGCGCAGGCGGTGATCGATGTCCCCGGCACCGGAGAGGTCGTCAGCCTGACCGGCGGATCGGAAGGCGCCGTGCGGATCTGGCGCCACGTGGAAGTCATCGACGAGGCGCTGGCCTACCTCCAGGTCAATCACCACCGGGGCGCCATCCGCGCCATCGCCGTGCGCGCGAGCGACGAGGAGGTCGAGGTGGTCACCGGCGGTGACGACGGCGACGTCCGAGTGTGGCACGGCGCCAATGCCCGTCGCGGCGGCGTCGCCTCCCGGCATCAGGGTGCGATCTCCGCGTTCCTCTGGCTGCCGACCGCGTCGGGGATGCGCCTGGTCGTCGGCGCCGCCGACGGCAGTCTGCGGTTGGCCACCACCGACGTACCCGAGCAGCCCGCCCGCCTGCTGGGCATCGCCCACGAAGGCGTGACGGCCCTGGCGCCGAGTTCGACCGACGGCTCGTTCTGGTCCGCCGGTAACGACGGCGGCATCACCCGATGGGATGCCATCGCCGGGGTGGCCCGCGAGTCGCGGATGGTCTGCCGGTACGGACGGGTGACCGCCGTGGCCACCGACGGTTACGGACGCGTGCTGGTCGGCGGTCAGGACGGGTCACTCTCCCTGGTCGCGCCGGACGGCTCGCATGTGATGGAGTCGCGGACCTTCGACTCCGAGGTCACCGCAATCGACGTCGTCGCCGAACTCCACTTGGCCGTCATCGGCCTGGCCAGCGGACACGTCTACACGTTGCCGATCGCGCACGGCGTGGACGGCCCAATCCGGTCCATGCACCGCCACGGCCTGAACGTGGTCGCCGTCAACGCCTTTGAGTTGTACGGCCAGTTGGCCGTGGTCAGCGTCGGCCGCGACCGCAAAGTCATGGTGGGCGACGTCAGTAGCCGTGTACTCCTGCACACGATCAGCCTCGAGGGCTTCCCCACGGATCTCGCGGTGGCCGACAACTACATCGCCGTCAGCACGACGGCCGGGGGCACGCTGTTCCAGTTCGCCGACGGTCACGTCCAGCCCGCCGCCACGCCCCGGGACCGATAGATGTCCTTCGAGTTCGGTGTTGCCGCGGGTGACCTCTCAACGTCGTCGGTGGTCTTGTGGACGCGGGTCGGCCCCGACGAACCGATCGACTGGGTGGTCGAGTCGTCGGGCGGTTCCCGGCGCGGCAGCACGCACGCGGATGCCGACGGGTTCGTCCACGTTGCCCTGGGCGCGCTCGACCCGGGTATGCCGCACCGCTATCGGTTCCACACCGAGGCCGGTGGGCCCAGCCCTTGGGGCCGGTTCCGCACGCTGCCGAGCAACGGTGGAATCCGATTCGCCGTGGCGTCATGCGCGAAGTTCAACTCCGGCTATTTCAACGCCTACGCGGCGATCGCCGAGCGCTCCGACCTCGATTTCGTCCTCCACCTCGGCGATTTCATCTACGAGGCCGGCCAAATCCCCCGTGGGCGCCAGACTCCGGGCATCGACATCGGGCGCGAGTTCGAACCGCGGCACGATTGTGTGACCTTCGACGATTATTCGACCCGGTACGCCCAGTACCGCCGCGACCCGGCACTCCGCGCACTCAGCGAGGCCCACGGCCTGCTCTTCACCCTCGACGACCACGAGATCGCCGACAACGCTTGGTCGGGCGGAGCCGAGGAACACCTCCCCGAAGACGGCCCCTGGGCAAACCGCCTGCACGGCGCGCTGGCGGCATGGGAGCGATGGCAGCCGACCACCCGGCGTCCCACGGCGGGCGAGCCGCTGTGGCGGCAGGTGCGCCTGGGGGACGTCGCCACGTTGTTCCTCTGCGAGACACGACTGAACCGCACCGACCCGGACGCCCCCGACGGGCCCGGAAAGTCGGCGCTGGGACCAACGCAGCGAGCCGAGCTCCTCGCCGCCGCCGACGCCGGGGACGACTGGTTTGTGCTCGGCATGCCGTCAAAGCTGCTGAGCCTCCAGGCGGCCCGGGGTCACTCTGACACCGATCTCGTCTTGACCACGCTCAAGTTGTCCGCCTCCGACGGCTCCCCGTTTCGGGACCGGTGGGACTCCTACGCCGGTGAGCAGTCGACCATCGTCGACGCCCTCGGCAAGGGACCCCGCCGGACGGTGGCCCTCTGCGGCGACGTACATTTCGCCGCGTTCAGCGAATACGGCAACCTCGCCGAATGCGTGACCAGCTCGGTCACCTCACCCAACTTCGACGACAAGATGGGCTGGTCGGGCACCACAAAGTCTCGGCCATACGAAGAGAAGCTCGTCGGTCTCGTCCCCGAGATGGCGTGGTGCGACCTCGATCGCCACGGGTTCCTCGTCGTCGACATCACCGCCGAAAGATTCACCTGCGAATGGTGGGGGGTCGCCTCCGTCGTCGAGCCGACCTCATCGGCGACTCTGCTCCACACCGTGACGGTGCACCCGCCGACGCACTGATGTCCCGGCGCGGACTGCGGCTACTCGCCCCGCATCCGCTGCCCGACGTCGCGGAGCAGGTTCTCCATCTCCTCGACGGTGATCTTCTCGTGGCCCGGAATGTTCTTGTCCAGGAACGCCACCGATGCCGCCTCGTCGTCGCTGTCGCGGATGGCCTCGAACTCCCGCAGTTGGGCATCGGTGAGTCGTGCGGACAACCTGTTGCCCACGCGGGTCTCCAATTCACCCCACGCGAGTTCCGCGATCTCCCGCACCTCCTCGCGCGACATCCCGTCGGGTACCACTGCCGCAATTCGAGCGACGAAATCCTGGGCCATCGTTTACTCCTCCACCGTTCGGTCTACCTGTCCGCCGGGCTTGCCGCCCTGGGCGGCCGCCTGGCTCTCCAGCTTCTTGCGTTTGGCCAACCATTCGTCGAGGAAAGCGCCCTGGTTCGGTGGCTTCCCCTTGACGGCCACATTCTCCGGGTACTCGACGTCCGGGTCGAGGGGTCGCACGTCGAGATGCCCGACCCCGTTCCAGGTGGCGCGCATCAGCGCGGCGGGATCGACCCGCTCGCACGTTTCCCGGACCGCGTCCACCACCATCGTGAACGGCTGCGGCGCCACCACGGCCGACGCGTTGCGGGTGACGATGCTGTGGAAGGTCGCCAGGTTCGCCAACGTCGCGGCGTCCAGTTGGCCGCCGGTCGCCCGCACGTGTTCGGCCACGTGCGGACCCGAGGCGCGAAACACCACCGAGGTGCCGACGTTGCCGCTCAACGCCTCGGCAACCTCCGGGGCGAGCTGCCCGAGGTATTGGTGGGCCGCCGTCACCGACAGGCCGAACTTGCGCCCCTCGGACAGCATGTTCACCAGTGAGCCGGCCATCACCGCGTGCGCCTCGTCGACGATGACGTGGAACCGCCGGTCGGTGTCGCGGTTCATCGCGGCCACCCAGAACCGGTTGAGCAGCAGGTAGCCCAGCAGCCGCGACGCCGCCAATCCGATCTGGCCTTTCGCGAGATCGACAAGGATGATCCGCCCACCATCCATCGCGCCGACCGGATCGTAGGCGTCGTAGCCCGACCCGAGGATGGCCCGCAGCGCGGGACTGCCGGTGAAGCTCTCGAACTTGCTGTTGACCCAGCCGACGAGATCGCCGTACTCGGAGCTCTTCTGGTTCCGCACCTCGTTGCGCCACCACAGCACCTCGCGGGGATCGGTCTGCGCCTTCATCAGCGCCTCCCGCATCCCCTTGTGGTCGAAGATCAGCGGCACGTCGAGCAGACTCGCCCGACGGCCGCGCAGCGTCACCAGCCCACGGAGTCCCGCGCTGATCCGGTCGACGAAGCGCGGCCCGACGATTCCGGTGCGTTTGGGGTCGAACAGCTCGTAGAACATCTCACCCATGTCCGAGATGGCCGTCGCGAGAGCCGCGTCGTCGGCGGCGGCCAACGGATTCAACGGGATCGGATGCTCGAGGTCGTCGGCGCGCACCACCATGCACCGGTCGATCGCCGACGCGGGGAGTTCCGCGACGATCCGGTCGACGAGGGTTCCGTGCGGGTCGAGGACCAGCGCCCCGTGTCCGCTGTGCGCGAGTTGGTGGACCATCGTCGAGAGCAGCGTCGACTTGCCGGTGCCCGTCGCGCCAACGACGTGGACGTGGCGCAGCAGTTCCTGCTCGCCCAGCGCCACGTCGACCTTGCGACCGAAATCGGTGGTCGCCGTGCCGACGACCATCGCGGAGTCCCGTGGTGAGGTGACGGTCTTCTGCGCCACCGGGATGCCGGGCGGCGGGGCGACGAGAAACCCGGGCGGGACGGCGGCGCCGACGGGCAGCAGCAGGGCCAACCGCACCTCGGACTCGTCGCAGCGGAACGACTCGGCCGGGACCGCCGCGCCGAACTCGAGCCCGGGCAGGCTGTCGGCGAGGGCGGCGCGCAACCCCAGCGGCGGCTCACTCCCGCCGACGAGGGCCACCGACATCGCAAACCAGGCATCGTCGACGGCCGTGACGCCCACCTCGACGTGCCCGTCCGGCCAGTTGATCAGGGCCTGCCACAACCGGTTCCGGTCACGCACGCTCACCGGCACCTCGGTGTCCCAGCGCCGGCCGGACTCGGTGCGGGGTTTGAACCCGACCGTCGTCGACTCGGGTCGGCCGTGCCACACGTGGTGCCGCTCGCGCGGGACCCGGGTGGTGCGCTCGGTGGACACGGCCTCGTCGAGGACGACCGCCAACTCGTCGCACACCCGCGACTCGGTGCAGTCGAGGTGGACCACCAGCCCCTCCGATCCGGCGTCATCGACGCCCGACCGGATGGTCAGAGTCTCGCCGAGCGCCAACCGCAGCATCGAGACGATGGCGTCGTTGGCGGGCTCGGCACTGTGGGGTTCGGCGCTGGGCCGCAGGCCGGTAATGGTGAGCGTCGCCCGCTCGGCGAAGGCCTCCGGCGACGTTCCCTCCGCCGATATCTCGACCCCGACGTCCAACCTGCCCGCCTCGAATCCGCCCGAATCGAGTCCCATCTCAACCCCTTCCGTTGTCATCCGCATGTAGGGGGTGAGCCGTTTCCCCACGTGGGCGTCCCCGACAGTGGCCATCCGCCGGCGTTCAGCCGCCGAAGAACACGAGGGCCCCGATACCCAGGGCGATGCCCGCCACCACCAGCGCGAGTACTCCGGTGACCACCACCGCGAGCGGCCACTGCACGATGATCGCCACCACCGAGCCCACGGCGACGACGATGAGAAGCGCGGCGTCCAGACGCGAACGGCGTTGGCCGGCGTCGCCCTCGCCGTCGCGCCACCCGACGAGCACCACGGTCGCGGTGAACAGCGGGATCAACCAGGGCACCGCGGCGTGCGGGACCACGCGCGCCATCCCGTCGAACCACTCCATGAGCGAGGGGATCCACCCCCAGGCGCCGCGGTGCACCTCGACGACCATGTCCGCCAGTCGCTCCCCCGCCTTCGCCGACGAGGTGGCGAGCATCTGCGTCACCGCCAGCGGGCCGCCGAGCAGCGCGATGGTCGAGGCCACGCCGAGCCGACGGTCCAGTCCGCGCGGTGCCCGGGCATCGATGCGCTCGTCGCCGATGGCGGGCACGAACCTGCTGAGCAGCGCGGCCACCACATAGCCGATCACCGCGCCGATCACCGGACCGGCGTAGCCGCCCGCGCCGCTCTCACCGGCCCACCCGATCGAGAAGCCGGCGGCCACCAGGACCGCCAGGATCCACCGGCGCGGGCGGCCGAGGACGTAGTCGCTGAGCCAACACACCACCGCGGCGGCGATGACGGTGATCGCCACGGTTTTGAGCAGCCCGAGAAACATTCCCGAGGTCAGCGTCGGCTCGTCGGGCAGCGACATCAGGAAACTGCCGAACACCACGATCAGATAGGGCACGCCGAGCCAGAGCTTGGCGATCGAACCGGCCGTCGCCTCGGTGCGCCGCCGACGCTTGGCCGCGGCCCGGTCGACGGCCTCGCGCTCGCGCTGTGCTTGGCGGTCCCGCTCGTCGCGCTCGCGCTGTTCCCGCTCGCGGCGCTCCTGTTCCAGCTGGTCGTCGCGTGCTTGTGCCTCCGCCGCCCCGGCCAACGCCGACGCGGTGATCAGCTTGCTCAGTTCCTCGTCGTCCACCCGATCACGCCTCGCTGATCACGATATCGGAGTCGCGGACCTGCACCCGGACGGTGGACACCCCCTTTTCGGAGAACGTCACCAGATCCGAGAGCAACCGGCGTTCGATGTTGCGCTGCAGGTGCCGCGCCCCGTACGCCGGGTCGTAGCCCGTTGTCGCGAGCCAGTCGATGACCTCGTCGTCGACGCCGACGGTCCACCCGCGGCTGGCCAGCATGTCGATCGCCCGGTCCACCTCGTCCCGCGCGATCTCGGTGATCGCCGCCAACGAGAGCTCCTCGAACTGGGCGACTTCGTCGATCCGGTTGAGCAACTCCGGCGGCATCGTGTCCTTCAGCGCACCCAGGGCCAGTTCGCGGGACCGCTCCAACCCGGCTGCGGCGCCGAATCCCAACGGTTTCGAATTGGCTTCGCGCACACCGATATTGCTCGTCATCACGACCACGGCGTCACGGAAGTCCGCCGTCACCCCGCGGCTGTCGCTGAGCCGCCCGGCGTCGAAGACCTGGAGGAAGACGTTCCACACCACCGGGTGCGCCTTCTCGATCTCGTCGAGCAGCACGACGCACCGCGGCCGGTTGGCGACCTTGGTGGTGAGCCAGTCGTCCGGGCTGTCCGAACCGACGTATCCGGGCATCGGCCCGGTCAGGCGGCTGACCCCCCAGCTGTCGGAGTACTCCGACATGTCCAGGCGGATCAGCGCGTCCTCGCCGCCGTATTCGACCCGTGCGATTTCGCGGGCGAGTTCGGTCTTGCCGACACCGGTCGGCCCGACGAAGAGGAACACCCCGTTTGGGCGCTCGGGGCGCAGGTCCAGGTTCGACCGGGTCAGCGCCAGCCGTCGGGTGACCGCCTCGATCGCCTTGTCCTGTCCCTTGACCCGCGACTTCATCGCCGTCGACATCTCTTCGACCTTGCGGCGCAGCGCCGGCACCGAGCCGTCGCGGTGCAGGTTGACGATCGTCGCGGTGTCGCGTCCCTCGATAGCGGCCCTGGCCAGGGCGATGTCGAGTCGCCGGGCGGCCAGGCCCGGGTGGGCGAATTTCTCGGTCCGCGCCGGTGGCGCCGACACCGCCGACATCAACTCGTCGTCGGGTCGCACCTTTTCGTAGCGCGCGGCGATCTTGTCGACGGCCCGCTTGATCGCCGCCTCGCCGGCGTCGTCGGTCATCGTCGGCAGGGCGACGATGTGCCCGAAGTCGGTCACATAGGACTCGAACCGCCCGAGGCTCGCCTGTTCGAGGACGACGATGACCCTCGCCTTGGTGCTCTCGCTGGCCCCGCGCAGCGCGCGCAGCATCTCCACCATCGGCAGCTGGTCGCGCAGCATGGCGCGCTGGTCGAGGTCGTCGACGACGATGACCGAGTCGTCGGGTGCCTGGCGCAGCAACCGGTAGAGGTCCTCCGGACTGACTTCCTGGCCGCGGGGGACGCCGAACACGGTGAGTCCGACCCCGGCATCGGCCAGCACCGGGGGCAGCCCGTGGATAAAGCTGGTGCGGCCCGATCCGCGTTCACCGGTGACGATGATCGGCCCGGCGGATTCGGCCAACAGCAGCGCGGCAACCTCGCGGTGCTCGGCCTCGCGGCCCTGGATCCGCTCACCCGCCACCCGGGTGGCCAGGCCGAGGATCTGTTCCCGGTCCCGCGCCGGTTTCTCGCTCTCCGGTACCGAGCCGTCCGCCGCAGTTGGCGTCGAGCCGCCCGCGGCAGCCGCTACCTCGCCGCCGTCCGCCGGCGTCGCCTCGGCGGGCCGGTTCTTCGTGAGCACGACCGGGTCGTCGGTCACCGGCGCCGCATCGACGAGTTCGCGCAGCTTCGCCAGGATCTCCGCACGCGATCCGCTCGACAGCAGTTCCCGCACATCGGATTCGTCACCGACGTAGACGGCATTGCCCAGCCGTTCCTCCACCGCAGCGATGCCGTCCTCGCCGAATGCTTCCCGAAACTCCACCGACCACCGGCGGTCCAGGACCGCGGCCAGGTGCAGGTATCCGGGTGCGTCGCCGCCCCAGCGCTTGACCTCGGAGCGGCTGGCTTCGACTAGTGACTCGACTTCACCACTGTCCATGCCGATCAGTCGTCTTCGTGGAATCGCGTCCCGCCGAACTGCGACTTCAGTTCGTCGTCGATCTTGTCGCCGATTTGGGCCAACAACCGCACGGCTTCCATCAGCTCCGGCTCGTCGAGGTAGTCGCCCTGCAGGCTGTGCTCGAGCGTAATCACAACCTTGCCCGGGTCCTCGTCGCTGGCGTTGAGCCCGATGGTGCCGAAAACCCAGTCGCTGGCATGAAAAGCGATGTACTCGTACAACTCCGGCGAGCGGGGGACGTCGAACAGCACGGGGACCTCGAACTTGACCAGGGTGTCCTTGTCGCCCCACTGGCGCACGCTGACGAATATCTGTGCCGAGCCGTTGCGGATGGTGAACCCGTCTTTCGTCAGGCCGACGTTGTTCAGGTTCGAGACGAGGAACTCCTGCACCTTGCTCTTGACGGCGTCCACGTTGGCCATTGGTTCTCCTCAGCATTGGGGTGAAACGGGTGTCGATTCGCCAATCTATCGGTGCCCGCCGACACTCGCGCCTGATGCGCGGGATCTTCCCTCGAACGGGCTAATCGCCCCTTTCGCCCACCGGAGACCCACCTCGAGCACCGGGCCGGGGAAACGGCCTGTCCTCCACGCCGATTGAAGGAGGCACCGTGAAACCAGGACTCGAACGAGCCGTCGACATCGCCAACCGGGCACTGCGCCACGTGCCCGCGTACCGGGACTTCACCGGTGGCCGGGGCCCGGTCACCGCCGCGGGGTTTGGTTCGCTGCCGCCGACCGGCAAGGTCGACTACTTGCAGCGCTACCGCGTCGCCGACCTGGTGTGGCACGGCGACCCGAGCACGGCCGGCACCTGGTCGGCCACCTCGGGGTCGACCGGCGCGCCGACCTACTTCCCCCGCGATGCCCTCGCCGGAGCCAATGCGGCCTCGGCGTACGACCGGATCTTCCGGGCTTTCGGCGCGCACCACCGCAGCACCCTGGTGGTGGTGTGCTTCGCGATGGGCTCCTGGATCGGCGGCACCTACACCTACCTGGCCGCCCTCGAGCTCAAGCGGCGCGGCCTCCGGATCTCGGTGGCGACGCCCGGGATCGACGCCGACGCGGCCGTCGACGTCCTCACCACACTCGGGCCGCACTACGACCAGGTCGTCCTGGCCGGTTATCCGCCCTTCGTCAAGGACGTCCTCGACCAAGCGGCGCCCGAAGCGCTCGCCCAACAGATCCGCATCTTGCTGGCCGGCGAAGCGATCACCGAGCCGTGGCGCGACCATCTCCTGCGGCGCATCGGGGCGCCGGGCCAGACCGACCGCATCTGTCTCATCTACGGCACCGCCGAGGCCGGCGTCATGGGCCACGAGACCCCACTCACGACGGACATCCGGCGCGCCGCCGTCGCCGATCCGGCACTGGACCGCCTCCTGTTCGGCGAAGCGGGTTCGCGCACATCGACTTTCGTCGAGTTCGACCCGCAGGCACGCTTCACCGAATCCGTCGACGGGTTCCTCCTGTTCACCTGCGACTCCTCGGCGATGCCGTTGATCCGCTACCGCATCAACGACGTCGGCGCCGTCGTCGACGGGCCCGCGCTCCGCGACCTCCTCCACGAGACGGGTCACCACGGCCTCGCCGAGCAGGTTCCCCCGTCGGGCGGATTCCTCACCCTCGCCGGGCGCCCCGACGTCGCCGAGACCTTCTACTCGCTCAACATCTATCCCGCGGATCTGCGCGAGACCTTCGACGACCCGCGCTTCGCCGACGACGTCACCGGGAAGTTCGTGGTCGAGGCCCGGCACGACGACCAGCACGACCAACAGCTGACGATCACCGCGGAACTCTCCACCGCGGCCGGCCTCGGCGACGCGATCGTCCCTGCCCTGACCACCGCCTGCACCGAGGCGTTGAGCCGCAACAACCGCGAGTACCGCGCGCTGCGGGCCAGCATCGGCGATCGCGCCACTCCCCGGGTCAGGCTGTGCCCCAGGGGTTCCGGACCGTTCGCCCCCGCCACCAAACACCGCTACACCGGGAGGTCCTGATGATCGAGATCCTGCACCCCGTCGACGACCGCGCACGCATCGATCAGCTGGCGTCGACCCTGACCACCGTCGACGCCTGGGACGACGCCCGCGACGAGTTGGGCGCCCTCAACCGTTTCGACCATCAGGCGCCGCCGATTCCGCCGGACCTCGACGAGATCAGCCGCTATGTCCACTACCCGTGGCGCGGCGTGCTCGTCCGGCTGCCGGATTCGCCGACGTTCCTGCGGATGCGCACCGCCCGCAACCGGTTTCTGATCACCGACGACGAGCAGGCGGTCTGGTCGTCGTCGCTCATCGCCGTCGCCGGCCTCAGCGTCGGGGCCGCCCTGCTGCACACCTGCTCGATGACCGGGGCGCGCCGGTTCCACGTCGCCGACCCCGACGTCCTCGGCCTGACCAACCTCAACCGGTTGGCCGGATCGGTCTGCGACCTGGGTGTGTCCAAAGCCGTTCTCGCGCAGCGCCGCATACTCGAGACCGACCCCTACAGCGACGTCACCCCGTTCCCCGGCGGATTCACCGCCGACGCGGCGTCGGGGTTTCTCGGCACGGCCGAACCGGTCGGCGTTGTCCTCGAAGAAGTCGACGATCTGGCGGCCAAGGTCGAGATCCGACGCCAGGCGCGGGAACGCGGAATCCCCGTCGTGATGGTCACCGACGACGGCGACGGGGTGATCGTCGACGTCGAGCGCTACGACCTCGAACCGGACTACCCGCTGTTCCACGGGCGCGCCGACGGCATCGAGCGCCTGGGCGCCGACGAGCTGCGCGACCCGCAACGGCGGATCGCCCTGGTGACGGCGATCGTCGGCGACGACATCGGGGAACGGACCCGGGCCGCGCTGGGTCAGGTGGGCCGCACGATCCCCACGTGGCCGCAGTTGGGCACCGCGTCGACGCTGGCGGGCGCCGCGGGGGCCGCGGTGGCCCGGGCCGTCGTCTGCGGTGTGCCCGTCCCGTCCGGGCGGCGGTCGATCCGCCTCGATGACCTGTCGGCCGCGTCGTTAGGCGGGTAGCGGCGCCAGCACGTCCTCGTGGCCGTTACGCCGGCACCAGCTGACGATGTAGCGGGCATGCAGTCCGCACCAGCGGTACACCGCGGCCTGGGTGAGCGGCAGCCGGTCGTCGTGCTCGCGGCGGGCCAGCATGATCGGCCCCAGATAGTTGGGGGCCACTTTGCTGGCGGTGTTCGCCGAGACCTTTGCCGCCGTCGCCAGGGAGGCGTTGTCCACCGCCGCCCCCGAGGCGATCGCCCCGGCCAACCGCCCGGCTGTCGTCCCCCGCCGGCTGCTGAAGTGCTCGTAGAGCGACGGCCGATTGTCGAGTTGCCCCGTGTAGCGCACGCCCTGGCCGAAGGCCACCGCCCGCAGCGCCTCGATCAACGTCTGCAAACCGTCGGATTTGGACACCACACCGGCGACGTCGGTGCGCGCCACCGCCTCGGCGAGGAGGTCGGCCTCGATGGAGGTCCCCTGCCGGGCCAGCAGGACCGGGGCGGTCCGCTTGGTCCGGATCAGCATCTCGATCACGTCGAGCCCGTCGAAGGTCCACTCGTGCGCCGGGTGGTTGAACACCAGGTCCGCGGAAACCACGTCGAACCGGACGCGCGCGGCGATGGCGTCGGCGACGGCGTCGCGATCATGGGCCACCACGACGTGCGCCCCCGCGAACGCGGTCCGCAACGGCGCCGCCACGACGTCGCCCAATGGTGACGCGATGAGTATCCGCAAACCCGAATCCATGTACGCGATTATGCGCGAACCCCATATTCGATGCGCGATCGGGTATCGCGCTATCTCATTTGTGCGTCCCCGTTCACCCATTCGGATCAGATATGCGGATAGCGGAAGTGTATGGGTCATCCAAACCAGTGAATCTAGGTACAGAACGCCGCACCCCTCCCCCGATCCACTGGAGTTTTCGTGACCGCCTCCCCCGTCGACACGCTGTCCGCCTTGAACCTGGGCCCCCGGTTTGACGCCGAAGTCGCCATCATCTGCGAGGGCGATCTGACCGACACCGTCCTCGATTCCTTCATCGAGGGCTCCGGCCTCAGCACCCGACTGGTCGACCTCGACCACGACGAGCGGCCCTACCCCACGGTCCGCGCCGTCGTGGTCCGCACCGCGGGCAAGGTGATGCGCGTGCAGTGGATCCGCGAATTCTCCGGCGCCACGATCATCGCGATCGGCGCCCACGACCCGCAGCACGGCGTGGTGGTCCTGCCCGACTCCCCGCACGGGGCGCGGCGCCTGCGCCAGATCCTGCTCGAGGACCTGCGCGACGAACCCACCCACGCCCCAGTCCACCTCAGCGACCGCGAGCGCGAGGTCATCGTGACCTACACGCTGGGGACCACCGTCCGCGACACCGCCCGTCAGCACTTCATCACCGAGAACACCGTGCGCTCCCACTTTCGCCGGGTGATGCGGCGCTACCGCGATGCCGGCCGACCGGTGACCAACAAGTCCCGACTCTTGATCCAACTGATCGCCGACGGCTGGGTCACCCCCGACCAGCTCAAGTGACCCGCCGCCGGCTTCGCCCCCGCCTTTAGCCGGTCGGGCTGGTACCCGGCTCGGAGAACCCTGGCAGTCCCCTGCCAATGTGGGGAAACGGCTAGAGACCAGACGTCGACCGCGGCGCTCGACGGTCGGCTGCGAGACTGGATCGACGAGCAGCGCCGCAAGGCCGATCCACGACGGGAGGAGTGCGCCAGATGGAACGACTCGTGCCGCCCGTCGTCGACGCGGAACCGCCGCAGTCGGTGGTCGTCGAGATCCCGAACGAGGGAATCGGGCGCAACGCCCTCCTGCGCGCCTACAAGGACGCGATGGTGCGTCCGGTCCCCGACGGCAAGTCGCTCGACCACGCACTCAAGGCCTGGTCCGGGATCCTCGGGGCGGCGCCCTGGTTCCGCGCGGCCCAGCCGACCACGGCACTGGCGTTGCGCAGCCCGGTGGTGCGATCGGACGAACCGACCTTCCGCGAAGCCCTCGCAGCGGTGACGGCGTTCGTCGATCCACTGAGCCGCTATTCCGCCGGCTGGTGCGACAGCCTGAAACCGCTGCGGTGGAACACCTTCCAGCGTCCGCTGTCCGACGCGGTCCACGAGGCCCGACGCTACGGCGCCCGCCGCGTGCACGACGACATGGCGGCGCGGGAACGTGCGATGACTGACCAACCCGCGGTGCAGGAGTCCGAGGAATCCCTGCGCGCCTTTCTGCGCGACCCGAGCGTCCGCCACGCCCGCGACGAACAGATCGCCCTGAACGGCTTCGCGACCAAGATCGCCGAGCTGGTCGACCTCGGCGGTACCCGGACGATGCGGCTCACCGACGAGGAACGCGACCTGCTCATCGAGTGGGAGGAGCGCCTCGTCGACGACTTCGACGCCGCACCCACCCGCGTCCCCACCGAGGAGGAGCTCGACCGGTACCACCGTGTCGCGGTCGCCTTCCTCGAACGCGCCTTCGCCGAGGCCGATATCGACGGTTTCACCCACGACGACGTCAACGAGGCCTTCCGCCGACTGGTGGTCTCCGCCGTCAACCGGCAGATCATCGACCGCCCGCTCGACGGACTCGAACGCGCCATCCGCCCACGGATCCGGGCAGTGGCCGCCGACGACGCCCGGAAACGGCACCGGCAGCGCGAGACCGCGTTCATCGCGGGCGACGACCGCACCGCCGGCGGTGCGCACGACCGGTTCGACGCCCTGCCGGAGGGGGCCGAACGCGCCGCCGACATCGTCGCCATCGCCGCGACCCTCATCGAACGCGACCCGGCCCTCCTCCTCGACGGGCGGCCGTGTTGGGAGGCGCACACCGCGCACACCCTGCTCACCCAACCCCACCTCGCTGCCGACTCGCCCCGACGGTTCGTCCTGGACGCGTGGTCGTCGGGCGTACCGCCTCACGCGCGATCGGCCTCCGCGCCGGCCGCCGCGATGGACGTGCTGCTGATCATGCGCACCGCAGTCGCCCGCGCCACCCTTGAGGCCGACGGCATCGACGAGGGGCAACGCGCATGAGCGGCACCGTTTTCCACCACAGCGACGGCAGCATCTCCGTGCGCGCCGATACCGGGATCGCCGTCGTGCCGGTCACCGTCGGTGACGATGCGGTTCGGGTCACGGTCGACGCCGCCTTCCCCGACCGGGTCGTCGACCTCGCCGCGGCATCGCCGGAGGCGCTTCGCACCCGTGCCGCGCGGTTCCGCGACGGGGATTCGGTCCGCCGGATTGCCGCGGCCGCAGACGGCGAGGTCGTCGACGCGCCGGTGCTGGCCGATGCCTGGGCCCGGATCGCGACGGTCGCCGCGGTCGACGCCGTTCACCTCGGCCCCCTCGACGACGCGGTCGTGCACCTCGACACCGCCCACGCCCGGGCATTGGCCGGGGATCCCGATGCCGACCGGTACTACGCCTTCGGCGCCGCCGTCGTCGACCGCCTCGTCGACGAATTGCGTGCGGCGCAGGCCCACGGTCCGGTCGTCGCGCGCACCGCCGAAGCCGTCGAAGCCGCCTCGGCGGCGGTCTTCCGGCCGGGCCGCCGCGCCGCACTGCTGCGCGCACTGACCGACGCCGACGACGTCACCGATCGGGCCTGGCAGTCGTTGTCCGCCGATGTGGCCGATCCGTCGCCGACGCTGGCCCTGTCGTTGAACCGGGCGGTCACCGTCGACGCCGGCCTCGCCGACCTTGCGCCGCTGCGACCGCGGCTCCTGCGTTTCGACGGCCCCGACGAGCCCGAGATCTCCGTGCGCCACCTCGGCGACGGCACCGTCGTCCTCGCCGCGGCACTGCGCAACGGCGTCGACGAAACGACCGAGCAGGCGGCCGGGATCTTCGCGGTGGTGGCGGACGCGCGCAGCGGCGAACCGGTGGCCCATGCGCCGGCCGTGCTGGCGGACGGACAGATCCGTGCCCGGGTCGCGCTCAACGGCGCCGACCCCCACTCGATCCGATGCGCGTTCCTCGATTCGACGGCCAACCTGGACGCGCTGCGGTTGGACCCGACGGGCATCGCGCTGACCCGCATCGACCGCTACTGCCGCTATGCCTGGAGCCAGCACCGCCTCGCCGGCGCCCTGCGCGCCGCACTCGGCGCGGGAAACACCGCCGCCGAGATCGACCGGGCCCAGGCGGCCGCCGACACGGCACTGTCGATCGCCGTCGATGCCGCCGACACCACACTCGGACTGGTCCGGCAGTTGCGCCGCAAACGGCGCGACACGACCGATCTGGCCCGCCGCGCGGCGGCGTTGAACCGTTTCCGCGACGTGTGTGCCGCCCCGCCCGCCGTGGCCGGTCCCACCGGCCCGACGCTGGCCGAGCTGTGCTCGGTCGCCCTGGGGTGACCGCCGTGGGCGACTCGGTCCTGCTCGTCCGCGCCGTCGACGCCGGCCCGACCTACGTGTCCTACCGGTGGCTCGACGACCCGTCCAATCCGACGGTCCACTCGATCGACCGGCAGCTGCTCACCGAACTCGGGGCCCGGCTGGACGCCGCCCTCGTCGATCCGCGCGCCATCGGCGACCCGGTCCACCAGGTACAGCGGGCGCTGCTGGGACCGCTGTCGCGGGCCGACGCCGAACAGGATCTGAGCCGCGCGGTCACCGCCGCCGTCCTGCCGGGCCGGCTCACCGCCGAGATCGATCGACGGGCCCGGCGCGGGACGGTCCGCATCCGGGTCACCCCGAGCCCGTCGCTGGCCCGCGTCCCGTTCGGCCTCTTGGTCGTCGGGGAGGATCGGCGGCTCTTGGAGGTCGCCGAAATCTGCTACGAGCCGCCCGCCGCGATCCACTCCGGACGGGGGCGCATGCCCGAGCCGTGGACCGACGAGGTCGCGGCCCGCCCGGTCTTGTCGGTGATCGACCCGAAACTCCCCCCGGGATCGGGGCTTTCGCGCATCCTCGGCCCGGTCGCCCGGTCCGCCAACGCCCGGCTGCTCGCCGACCGGGTCGCGGCCGGCCCGCACACCCCGTCGTCGGGGGTCGGGCGGGTCGTCGGGCGGTGGGAGTTGAGCGACGACCTGCGCACCCACCCGGGCCGCCTGCTCTACCTCGGCCACGTCTCCTCGACGCTGGCCATCCCCGGATCGGCGTCGGTCCACCTTTCCGACGACGCCGACACGTGGGGGCTGGCCCGCCCCCTCAACGAGGCCCATGTACCGCTGTCGGCGCTCGACCTGCTCGTCGGGACGTCCGCGCCCGAGTACGGCCCCGACGGGGACGGCCCACCCGCGCCCCACCGGCCCGGGCACGAACTGTGGCCGATGCCGCCGCGCGTTGCGCTGATCGCGTGCGAGGGCGGTGCCGACTACCGCAGCTTGGAGACGTTCGGCCTGGTGATGGCCATCTTCAGCGCCGGCGCCGAGGTGGTGACCACGACCCAGTGGGCCTTGCCGTCCGACGAGGCGTTCCGCCGGTTGGCCGGGGTGGACGCGGTGCCCGGCCCCACGACCGCGCTGGCCCTCGCCGTCGACGACACGCATCGGGCCGCCGATCCGGTCGCCGCGCTGGCCCACTGGCAGCGCCAGCGGCTGCACGCCTGGCGGGCCGATCCGGGTCCGGCCAACTCCCCGCTGACCTGGGCGTCGGTGACCTGCCACGTGTGCCCGCCCCGCGCGGTCCAACCGACGCCGGGACTAGCCTGATGGCCGTGCCCGACGCCCAGTTCATCGACCCGGAATTCGCCGCCTGGTCGCGCGAGTTCGAGCGGCGGTCCCTGCGCGTCCGGGATGCCCAGCAGGCCGATGAGCCCCGCGAGCTCGCCGCGGCCCAGGTCGCGCTCGCCGACCACCTCGCCGGCCACGCCGACCCCACGGTCGTCGTCGGCGTGCTCCGCGACGCCCGACGGGCCTACCGTCGATTCGACCCGCGCCAGGCGGCCCGGTGCCTCGTCGACATTGCGGCGCTCATGGCCGCCGACGGGGATCACGACTACGCCTACCGCGCCTACCGCCAGGCCGCCGGGGAGTTCACCGGCCCCGACGCTGCCGAACTGCGGGCCGACTGCCTGACCGATGCCGGTGCCATGGCGCTGGAATGCGGCGAGTTCGACGACGCCGAACGCGCCGTCCGCGACGCCATCCGGATCTATCACCGCCGCCACCACACGTTCGGAGCAGCCCAGGCACGGATCACGCTGGCCAACGTCTACCGACTCTCCGGGCGTCGGGCGTTGGCCGTGCAGGAGTTCGGGTCGCTGCTGTCGATCTTCGCCGACGGCTCGGTGGAGCACGCCCTGTGCGAGGCGTCGCTGGCCGAACTCCACGTCGACGACGGCGTGCCGTGGACGGCGCGGCCCCTGTACGAGCGGGCCGCGGCAACGCTGGGCGCCATGGGGGTGGTCGAGGAGGCGCTCGACGCCCGGCTCGGTTTGGCCTGGGTGCTCGTCGCGACCGGTGACGGCGAGCGCGGCGCCGAGCTGTTGGCGCAGGTGCGCCGCGAGTTCGAGTCCATGGACCGGCCCGACAAGGTGGCGATCTGCGACTACGTCCGCGCCGCGCACCTGTTGACCAGTGGAGACTTCGCCGGCGCCGATGCGGCTTTCGCCACCGCGGCGGCCGGCCTGATGGCCGCCGACATGCACCACCAACTCGCCAAACTGCAGTGGAACCGGGTCACCCGTCTGCTCCGCGAGGCCGATGCGGTCCCCGCCCGGCAGGACCGACTCGTCGCGGAAGCCGTCGACACCGCGGTGTCGGCGTTGATCGCCGCGGACTACGAGCGCTTCCAGTTCACCGATGCCCGACGTCGGGCCGCGTGGACGACGATGCTCGAGCACCGCACCACGACGACGTTCTGGCTCGTCGAGCAGCTCGGGTCGCCTGGATTGCTCGCCGACCTCATCGAGACCCGGCTCAGCGCCGGCGTCTACGGCGCCGACATCCGCGACGACCACCTGCCGCGCGTCGACGGGTCGACCTCGTCGCGGTCGCCGATTCCCGACGACGGGCTGGCCCTGACCCTCGGGGCCGCCGCCTTGCTGGCGACCGACGCCCTGCCGCTGGGCCCGCCACCCGCCCTCGTCGACGACACCGGCCGGATCCTCCTCGCCCATCAGCGCGCGATGGCCGCCGCCCTCGACCCGGAACTGGGCGACGTGCTGTCCTCGGTTCCGCGCGTATCGGCTTGGTGACGCGCCTACTACTGACAAAGTCCCCCCGACAGCGCTTCGAGGGAGCATTTCCCTCGACGGTCCACCAGAGGAACGATTTCAGCAGCTGGACGAAGAAACGCTGGTCTACCCGCAGGGTTGACCCCGTCAATAAAGCGACCCGATGGCGTCGACACCAGTCTCAATGCTGTGTCCGATGCCGTTCAAAGCATCCACCACGAGGGGTTCGAGTTGCTCTTTGACTGCGTCGGAGACCTGATCTTTCAAGTAGTCCAAGGCGTCAGCCTTGACAATCACCACCAACGACTTGGTGATCGATGATTCCTTCGCGATCTGCGCGACAAAGCTGAGTAGACTGACGCCTTCTTTGTTGTACCCCGCAGCGATGAGTGCAGTGCCAATATCAGCGACCATCTTCGCTTGGGATTTGCGTTGGCGGCGTTCCAGACCGGGGTCGGGCAGTGAGACCGCGATAATGTGTCCCAGCCACAGGTATTCACTCGGATTGGCAGACACGGCCGCAGTCGATATCGGCATGGTTGCTCCGACCACCCCGTTGACCGACTTCTGGATGCGTGTGGCTTCACGAGCCGCGTTACCCTTGGTCCCGAACTGCCGCTCACCCAACACTTTAATGAGGGCCGCGTAGACGACGGTGCGCTTCACGTTGGCATCCGTGCCGCCAGTCTTCGCGAGATTGACGATATGGGGGCTGGCCTTCGCCATGGCCGACGCGAAGTGTCGCTCTTGGTCATGCACCCGAGCCGATTCGGCGGCGGCCGTGTAGGAGAGCACGGTGGCGACGGGCTCAGCGCTGCGCGCGAAGCCGTTCCCAGCAGCCATGTAGTGGTAGTACGCACTGCGGTGGAACGACTTCCTGGAATCCGCATCTCCCATTTCGCGATGTCGCACGGCTCGAGACCTGCCCGTGATAGACGCCGCCACCCGCGGTTCGGGGTCGAGTACGTCCCATGGCCCCGCCGAGCTGCGGACCGACTCATAGAGATACCTGCCCTGTGCGATGACCAGCAGGTTGTTGCTCACCCAGTAGCCGACGACCGCCAGCGGAAAGAACGGAGCCGAAACCAGGACTCCCAGCGGGAATACGTACAACGCCAGCACGTTCATCAACCGTTCTTGTTCGGTGAAGGTAGCGACCCGACGGGAGGCCACATAGCGCGCATTCACATGCGCAGCGATGGCCCCGATTATTGCCAACAGTCCGATCACAACGATGATCCGAGCGCGGCTGGGTATTTCGCCATGGGCACCGAATACTTCAAGCATTGAATCCGGCGACCGCATCGCCACCGCCAAGGGAACTCCAGCGACCCGCGCCGCCATGAAGGAATCGACGTCGGTAGCACTGAAGACGTAGTTGGCTGCGTCCCCAACGGAATCACCGAAAGACTTGATGACATGAAAAAGGGCGATAAACACCGGAATTTGCAGAAATATTGGAACACATCCCATCAATGGGTTGAACTCCGCCTGACGCTGGAGCTTCTGCATCTCCTCGGACATTCTGGCCTGGTCCCCTCTGTACCGACGCCGAATATCCTGCATTTGCGGCTGAAGCTCCTTCATCCGCATAATCGTGCGCTTCATCCTGATTTGCATCGGAATGAACAGCAGGCGAACGGTGGCCACCAACCCGAAGACGGCAAGCATCCAGGACCAGCCGCTGTCTGGGCCGAACACGAGTCCGAATACTTTATGCCAGAACCACAACAATGCCGATACCGGATAGTAGAGAAAATCTAGGCTGGCGATTTCGTATCCCATCGCCGTCGTCATTTGGCTCATTGCGCCTTACCTTCTTTCAACCGGCACAGCAGGGCCGGCATCCCTTCATCGCGGAGAATTGTCATTGCTTCACGGAACCCCGCGCCATAGTTGTCGGACCGGTTGACGATTACGTTTCGGTGCCGCTCCGAGCCGGGGACAAAACGGTTCAGATAGAAGTAGGAGATCGCATTACAGAATCCTTCTTCCAACGAATCGCTCGCGTTGAAGCCCTCACCTCGCGCGTAGGCATGACCCAACTCGTGGACGAAGGTGGAGATCGCGTCGACACGTGGCAAACCGCGACGGAGGACCACTTCGACGCGAGTGACTTTGCCGTTGATCGTCCAATGCGAACACCAACCGGTAACCAGGTGCCGACGCTCAGGCGACCTGTCTTCGCCCTCCGACATCCGAAAGCTCGGCTGGATGGAGAATTCCATCCCCAAACGTTGCAAGTCCCGTAACGCCTTCAGCCCAAGCCGGCCGGCTTCCTTCGCGCTGACCCGCTCGTCGGCACATCGCGGACAGTAGTGGAAGTTGAACTCGTGCACCGACGCCGGCCGATGGCAAAACGTGCAGAACGTCACCGCTTCGGCATGAGCGCCTGCAGGAGCATGCGCGTCGTCGGCCGGCCATCGGGAGCTGCGGTAACCATTCGCAACAGCAGGGTCGCGGCGTCGGCGGGGAATGCCTGCCGGATCCGGGGCGCAGCGTCATCGATCGAATAGGTCAGCGCCGCATCCTCGGTCTCATCGAACAGTCGGATGATGGCCAACCCCAGTTTGAAGATGTCGGTGCTACGGGTGCGCACCTGTCCCTGTGCAAGCAGCATCTCGGCCCGGAAGCCCCCAATCTTGGCCGCCTCTTCCTCGACCGCCATCGTCTCGGGCGTCCGCCACTGCCCCGCGTCACCCTGCGGGATCGGTGGCGCGGAGTCGGCGAGACGGAAGGAGTCGACGTCGAGGAACTTCACCCGGAAGCCGCCGGAAAACAACGCCGGATTGGTCAAGACGACGTTGTTGCCGCTGAGATCGCCGACCACCAGATCATTGTCGTGAATCAGGTGCAATGCATAGATCAACCGAATCGTCAGGCCCACGAGATCCGACCGCGACGGCACGGCCAAGCCGCGCTTGCGGATCTGGGTCGGTGCATCGCACAGCATCTTCAACGAGAACGGCAGCTGCTTCCCGCGCATCTCGAACCAGAACGGATCCTGGATCCGCCCCATCAAGATGCCGACCAGACGCCCGCCGTCGACGACGACGTCGCGCGGCCACACCGTCACACTCAACAAATCCTTGCGACGAGCCTCCGACAACCCATCGGGATAGTCGACGATGAGAGGCAGCCCGTTCGCCAACGCGGCCCCGTGGTCGGCCAGCAGTGATCGCTTGTACTCCTTGAAGACGACCTCGGTCCCGATCTTCGGATGCCGGTACGACGGCACGGAATAGAGGGTGGCCTGGTTGCCGGCATTGAGTCTGACCATCGAGCCGAGGCTCGACTTCTCCACCACCATCAGCAGGTCCACACAATCACAGCGGTACGGTCGTCGTCGCCGGAGGGATTCATCAGCGACGCGGCCTGGATCAGCCGGGCTACGTCGACCGGGCCATGTCCCCACTCGTCGTGCAGATAGACCCCCGCGACACCGGCGCCGCCAGCAATCATCCCGCTGAACCCATCCGTGACCAACATGAAAGCCTGACCGGGTTCGAGCTGCCCGGCGTTGATGACCGGCGGCCGACCCGGGTCGCGCGGCAGCGGCACCACGCCGAAATCGGCCGGCGCGTCCTTCTGATCGGGCTGACCGTCGCGAATCGTCGACCAGCCGAGTACCGGATCGAGCAGATACGACGTCCCGTCACCGGCCATCGACGCGTGCACATAGCGGTACCGACCGTCGGCGTCGGGTGCGGTAGCCACGAGGGCGATGTCGAGTGTCGTCGAGAGCGCCAACGCCAACGTCTCTACGCTCGGCGCATCCCTACCGGGTGCCGGTGCTGGCACCGATCGGCGAGCAAAGGCCTCGACCGAGGCCCGCACCTCTTTGGCAACGGTCGCCCACTGCCCCGGCGTCGGCAGGTCACCGACGTCGTCGAGTAGCGCCCGGACCAACGTTGACGCGCGGATCACCGCGTGCTGCGCGGCAAGGTGCGACCACGGTGCCGCCGACACCCCGTCGGCCACGGCGATGATGACCCAGTCATCGGTGTGCCCGAGCGAATAGGCGTCTTGGCGCACCGCGAGCCGCGCCTTCGCATGGTGACCGATCCCGCGCAACGACACCGCTCCGACAGCCAGAGAGTCGTTGATCCAGCCCATATCGGCGGCGACGTCGGAACGATGCCCGCCACGGGCATGACCGACGGCGGTGGGGCGTGTCTGGTCCAAGCCCTCGAGGTCAGGACCACTCGAAGCAATCGGGCGACCTGCATAGAAGCCGCCCTCCAGTGTGGCGACGACGTGCTCCTCGGCCAACTCGCGCAGCACCCACTCCCGTTCCGCGACAGGAGGTTCCGGGGCGATCGCCGGGTACGGCCCCACATCATCGGGCGGTTTCACGACGGGCGGCACGTCGATGACACCCGCGTCAACCGGGGACAGTGGATCAATCCCACTTGCCGGTGGTGCCACGGGTGGTGGGGCCTCCGGGTCACCGGTCGGATCGGCCTCGGCCGGACCCGCTTCAGCGCCTGGCGCCGGTGTCGGTTGCGCGCGACGCCCCATGTCTATCCGGTCGCCTCGTTGAGGCCAGCGGCGATCGCGTCGTCGTCACGGAAGGCGTCGGCGAGTTGGCGCATGAAGTCGTCGATGTCGTCGTCGTCGCTGGCGCTGGTCCCGGCCAGCGCGCCGTTGCCGACCATCTTGATGATGGTTCCGAGGAAGTTGCTCATCGCAGCGGCGATCGCGTCGGCTGAAGTCTTCTCCGGGTTGTCGCGACACACGACGGCGAAGCCCTTGGGGCCGGTAAACGGGGTGAGGTCGGCGAGGGTGACGTCGTTGCCGACGCCGAACATCAGGATCCGCGGCGCCCAACTCGGATCTGCCATCAATGCGTCGAACGCGGCCTGACGGTCGTCGGCCTTGCAGTTCGGATCACCATCGGTCAGAAAAAACACGACCGGTCGCAACACGGCGTCACCGTCGGCCTGCAGCCGGGCGAAGTCGGCGGCAAAGGTAGTGCGCAGAAGATTGAACACCGCGGTGTAGTTCGTCCGACCGCGCGGTTCAAAATCGACGGCGACATTCGCGTCGGCGAAGCCGAGTGGGGCGACCACCCGCGCATCATCAGCCATCGCGATGTAGCTGATGCGCACCTTCGCGCGCAGCGCCGGTTCTTCAAGCGCCGCGGTCTGGACGTTGGGGATGATGTCGCGCACCGCATCGATGCGCGGCGGATCGCCGGCGCGCATGCTTTGCGAGGTGTCGAGCACCATGTACACCGGCAGGCGCTTGCGCGCGTCGTCGTTGGCTTTGTCGAGACTCACCACCATTGTGTTTAACTCCTTCGCAGGTCCTCGGCGAGACCCGATTCCCAAACCCTAGCCAACAACGACGAACATCGACGTCCCCCGAATGGGGTAATTCATCGCACCGAGAGTGAGTTTCTCTACCAATGTCTGGAAGGGTGGACGCGGTGAGTGCCCTCCACATCGCAGTAGTCGATCCGGCCGGGGTCGACGACTTCGATTGGCCGGCATTCCGCGATCGGTGCGGAGACGGATTCACCGGGGTCGTGGTCATCGACGGCAAGTCGGCAAGGGCGATCCTCTCCGGTATGCGGGCCGCGCAGGCGCCGGTGAACCTGACACTGCCGCCCATGCAACCCGGCGGCCTCGACGACGGGGTGGGTCTGCGCCGCGACTTGCTGCACATGATCGGCGCGACGAGTGCGTCCGCGACGGCCATCAGTGTTTACGGCACCGCCGCAACCCGCGACCATCTGAACGACCTGAAGTCGCTTCCCGACACGACGGTGTCCTTCATCAACGGATCGGGCAGTGTGGCGCCGGCCGCGAGCAAACCGACCGCGAACAAGACGGTGTCGACGAGCGGATCGAATGCGGATCGTCCGAACACACCCAGGCCTGGTGCCCGACCCAAATCCACCCGACCGTCGACGCCGGTCACGGTCAAGAGCAACACCAACTATCGCACTACCGTCGGCCCCAACAAGGGCGCCGCAGCGAAGAGCGGCGCCAAACGCACGAGCGGGAAGAAGCGACGCACCACATCAAGCTCCACAGCGAAGGCCCAGGCGAGTGCGTCATCATCGACTGGTCTTCTCCCACCCGGCTTCTCGATGGTGCTGCCGCTCAGTGGCGGACTCGCACTGTTCTCCGGAATCGTCCGGGCAATCACGATCTGTCCGTTCGTTGGTATGTTCGGCGCCGACGCACCGCACGGAGTCGCCTCAGCAGCCTTCTTCGTCGCCGCGATCCTCCTGATCCCGATGCTGGTTCGCCTCATTGACGACATCTTCGGGCTCTACCGCAAACTCTCCGTGTACTCATTATTCGTCGGCGGCCTCGCGGCCCTCCTCGCCCCAATAGGGTTCATCACCGAATGGATGGCCAACCACGACCCGGGATGGGGAGCCGGGTTGCCGTCAGCGTTCACCGCACCCTTCGGTTGGTTCGCCGCCCCGGGCCAATGGCTGGCATCAACCGCGCCGAGCTGGCTGTTCTGGATCATCTACGTGATCTGCCTGCTGGCCTTCTGGACGGTCAGCCTCTACACCGTAGAGGATGATGCGTAGGCCGCTGGTTTCTCATTCTGAGGTCGGTGGCTTCAGATGGGCTGCTGATGCACCCCTGGTCCCGACCAGACCACCGGAGAGCAGCGATCACCCATCGTGTGAGACTTCGGCGGCGACTGTCGTTGAACCAACCCTGGGCCACCGACCTCCTGCGCTAGCCACGGATTTCCCGGAACCAGTCGACCTCGGCCGCCCCCGGATGGGCGTCGATGTTGCCGCGCAGCGCGGTGACCACCTGCTCGGCCGCACCGGCCTTCGCCGCGAGTGCCGGGCCGTAGACCAGACGTGCGAGGACCCGCTTCTCCGTGGTGCCACGGTCGGCGTCAAAACCACCGCCGCCGGTGAGCCGCTGGAGCTGGCCGTTGTCTCGGATCATCTTCTCGCTGGCCGCCGCGACCCCGTGCGCATCGGCATCCACCGCGGCGAACCCCGGCCGCTGCGGACTCTCCAACGCGCCGATCAACCCGGTGCCGTGCAACTCGGCGACGACCTCGGCCGCGACGTCGTCGGTGGTCGCGGCAACGCCGAGACGCGCCAGATCGGCGCGGCCGTTCAACGCGAACCCGCGGTAGACGAGCTGTTGCTCCGGCGCGATCTGCGCCAAGAAGTACACGGCCCGCAAATGCGGCGGCCACGAGTTCTGGTACCGCGAGAACGGCCATGCTTCGGCGCCGAACTCCGCCTGTACCCAGCGGATGAACTGTTCGGCGCCCTGACCGCTGAGGCTGCCGGCGAATCCGACGGGGTCCGCCGTCGCGGCCACGCCGATCTCGTCGAGGGTGTAGAGGCTGCCCGATCCGGGAAAGGCGTACGGGTCGCGGGCCCGGGTCTTCGGCTGGCCGTCGGCCCCGCCGGAATCCGGTTGCAGCGCTTGGCCGTCCACCGTCGGCGAACCGCCGTCGATCCATGCCATGACCTCGCCGAACCCCCAGCGCCGGGCGGGGGCGCGGGTCAACAGCCCGGTCAACAGCAGCTTCCACCGGGCGCGCTCCGACTCGCTCATCCAGTCGACGCCGTCGAGTGCGTCCAGCGAGATGCTCTCGGTTTGCAGGTTGTATTCGATGGTCGTGTCGCTGAACCGCCGGCCGTCGGGGGTGGTGAAGTAGTCGCGGCCCACCAACACGCGGAACATGATCATGCCCACGCTCCACCAGTCGGCCTCCAACGAGGACTGCACCAACGCGCCGGGTGCACTGTAGGCCAGCGTCCCCTTGCCGTTGTTGGTGACCCGCGAGCGGTTGGTCATCGCGACGCTGATCCCGAAGTCGGTGAGGACGATGTCGAACGGGGCGACGGTGCGGACGAGCACGTTCTCCGGTTTGATGTCGCCGTGCACCAGCCGCACCCCGCGGTCCGGTTCCTGGATCGCGTGGAGCACGGTGGCGATCTCGTGCAGCACCGACAACCCCTGGGTGTGGTTGGCGACACGCCCGTCCGGGCGGCTGTCGAGGAAGTCGACCAGGGTGCCCGGCGCGCAGTACTCCATGACGTCGTAGTGGCGGCCGTCGGGATCCTTGTCGCGCCGGTAGACGACGACGGCGTGCTCATAGGGGAACTGGGCGGCGAACTCGTGGGTGGCGAACGGAATGGCGAACTCGGGCTCGTAGCCGTGCGAGTACACCTTGACCGCAAAGTGCTCGCCCTGCTCGATCAGCCCGGTGTTGTCCACGCAGAGATACACCGTCCCCTCCCCGCCCTGCCCCAGAGTGCGGATCGGGGTCAGGTGTGGGTCGAGGGCCGACGGCAGCACGGTGACCCGGGTGTTCGGCGCGCCACCGGCGGTGGCGCCGAAGGCGTTGTCGAGCCGGGTCCCGGGCGCCGAATCGGCGAACGCGTCCAACCGGGTGCCGGCCGGTGCTCCGTCGAGGCTGGTGGGCGCCGGTTGCGCGGCACCGTCGAGCCGGGTCGACCGGGGCTCGTCGCCGGTGTTGTCCAGTCGCGTCGGATCGGTCATCGCGAAAACCCTTCTGTCAGCGGCCCGGTGGGCGGTTGCGGAGTGCGTCGGGGCGGGGCGAGGCGCAGGTGGACGGCGGTCGCGTTGTCACCTCCGCCCCCGGCCAACGCCAACTCGACCAGCCGGTCGGGCACCGAGCGCGGCGAGTCGGTCCGGGTCAGCTCCGCTTTGACGGCGGCGTCGTCGACGTAGTCGGCGATGCCGTCGGAGCACAGCAGGATGCCCGCCTCGTCGACGACGGTGTCGTAGGCCGCCGGCTCGAGGACGCAGCGTTGACCGCCGCCCAGCGTCTGCGTCAGATTGCCGGTCTGGGCGGATCGGTGGTCGATGGTCAGTTGCGCCAAGAACCCCGACTCCATGCGGTAGGCCCGGGCGTCGCCGACGTTGACGATCAGCACCTCGCCGCCGGGCGCGATGTACGCGCCGACGACCGTCGTCCCCAGCCCGCGGTACTCGGCCGACGTTTCGGAGATCGTGTTGATCTCGTCGGAGGCCTGTTGCAGCAGCGCGGCGGCCGAGGCCCGGTCGAGGGCGGTCGCGTCGTCGACGGTGGTGCACCGTTGGGCCGCCAGCACACTGGCCCGCTCGCCGCCGGCGTGTCCGCCCATCCCGTCGCAGACCGCGATCGCCTGCGGGCGGTCGAGCGGCAGCGTCAGGTAGAGGGTTCGCGCCTTGTCGCCCTGCAGGGCGAATCCGTTGATGCCGACGGCATCCTCGTTGTGTTCGCGCACCAGCCCGGTGTGCGAGGCGACGGCCACCCACAGCGATCGGATCACGGTGTCCCCCAATCCAATCCGAGGGGTACGTCGGCGGCCAGGCGCAGCGCCTGCCCGGGGTGGACCTCGTACTCCGCCCCCGACTCGATCCGGGTGCCGTTGACGAACGTGCCGTTGGACGACCCGAGGTCGGTGACGTACACGCGCCCGCCCGCGTAGCGCAGCGCCGCATGGATGCGCGAGACGTTGTCGAAACCGCTCTCCGGGGCGAACAGATCCGCATGCGGATAGTCGGGGCTGCGGCCCAGGCCGACGGTCTCCCCGTCGGCGATCGTAATCGCCCGGGCCCCGACGGTCAATCGCAACGGAGCCACCACCGCCGCCGGCTCGGGCACGGGTGCGGGCGTCGGCGACACGACCTCGGTGACCGGTTCGCCCTTGCGGAGCGAGACCCGGCCACCCGGTGCCGCCGGGGCCACCGGGGCCACCGGGGCCGGGTCGGGCGCCGGCCCGGCGTCGACAATCCAGTCCGAACCGCATTCGCGGCACTGCGGGGTCAGCTGCGGGTCGCCGGTGTGGCCGCGTTTGCACTGGGCGCTACTCATGTCAGCCACGACCTCCGACCCAGGGTGATCCCGTCGGCTGCCAGGGCGGTCTCGAGTTCGGCCAAGTCTCCCGGCCGCGGGATGCCGACCATCCAGATGCTGTCGTCGTCGACGTGCAGGCCGATCGTGTCGCGCTGGTGCGCCAGGTCGGCGTCGACGCGGCCGTACCGCCGCCGGCCCAGCGCCGTCATCGGCGTGACCACCTGGTTCGACGAGCCGCGCAGCGCCAACGTCGCATCGACGCGGTCGGCGAGGAACGGCTCGCTGATGACGACGTCGGCCAGGCCCGCCAACCCCGGGACGAGTTCGACCGCTTCGGCCAGCGATCGGCCCGTGTAGACGAGGACGTCGAGGTCGTCGCGCCGTCCGCGCAACCGGTCGATCCCGGCGAGCAGCTCGTGCAGGGCCGCCGGCTGGTCGGTGGGCTCGCCACCGGAGATCGTGACGCCGTGCGCCGACGGCAGGTCGGCCGCAATCCGGTCGAGGACGGCATCCACCTCCACCGCGTCGTCGGGCCGGGCGGGCCAGGTGTCGCGGGAGATGCACCCGCGGCAGTGCACGGTGCAGCCCTGCACCCAGACACCGATCCGCGTCCCGTGACCGAGGTTGGTCACCGGGAAGTGGATGCGCGACAAGTCGATCCGGGTCATCGGAGCACCACGCTCCACCCCTCGTCGGAGTTCACGAACTCCTCGAGCACGACTGCCGGCGGCACCTGGTCGTAGGCGAACAACGCCCGTGCGAGCGGGTTGATCAACATCGACTCGACGACGTTGCCGACGCCGCGGCCGCCGAAGTCGAGGTTGGCGCACGCCGCCTGCGTCAACGTCGCCAGGGCCGCATCCGAGACGGTCAACTCGGTGCCCGGGGACTCCCGGACGCGGTCGACGATGTTGGCGACGAACTTCGCCACCAGGCGCGCGCCGATCTCGTCGGCGATGAAGTCGAAGACGACGATGTTGTCGCCGATCCGGTTGAGCAGTTCGGGCCGCCCGATCTCCTTGGTGAAGTGCTCCTGCACGGCCGCGCGGATGGTGGACTCGACCGTCTCGTAGGGCGCACCCCGCTGCACGACCGGCCGACGCACCCCGTCCGGACCGGTCACGTACACGCCGAGGTTGGACGTGAACACGATCAGTGCCTCGGAGAAGTGCACGGTCGACCCGTTGCCGTCGGTGAGCCGCCCGTCCTCGAGGATCTGCAGGAACTTGTCCAAGATCCGCGGGTGGGCCTTCTCCACCTCGTCGAACAAGATGAGCCGGAACGGTTGCTGGCGGATGGCGTTGGTGAGCTCGCCGCCGGCGTTGTGCCCGATGTATCCGGGCGGCGCGCCGATCAGTCGGGCCTCGGCGTGCTCGGAGGAGAACTCGCTCATGTCGAAGCGCAGGAAGGCGTCCTTGAGTCCAAAAACCAGTTCGGCCATCGCCTTGGCCAGTTCGGTCTTGCCCACGCCGGTCGGCCCGGCGAAGAACAGCACACCCTGCGGACGGTTGCTCGAACTGGTGGTCTGGGCGCCGGTCAGCCCCATCGACGACCGGATGAGGATGTCGGCGGCTTTGCGGATCGCGGCGGGCTGGCCGAACACGCTGGCCGACAACCGTTCGGTGGCCTCCTTGAGCTTCGATTTGAGATCGCCCTCGTGCCACGGGTTGTCCGGGATGCCGACGCGGTAGGTGCGGATCGCGTCGTCGATGTCCTGGGCGGTGATCCCGCGGTCGATCGCCAGGCGGTTGACCTCGTCGATCGACCGCAGCGAGAGTCCGGTGGTCTGGCTCGCGTAGCGGTCGACGACCTCCTCGGTCGCCTCGTCCAGCGGTGCGGTGAACGGGATCGGCTCAATCCCCGGCAGCGAGTTGATCAGCGCCCGGATGCGCCGGCGCCGGTCACCGTGCGACGGCATGGGCACCGAGACCACGCGCATGAGGTCGCTGCCGACGAGCCAATGCGGCAGGTCGCCCTCGCGGTCGAGGAGCCAGAAGACCGAGTTGTACAGCGGGCTCCGGTGCGGGCCGTCGACGGAGTTCCGCGGTGCGCCGAGCATCATCGCCTCGGCGGTGACGAGCAGGTCGTGCATCGGTTCCTCGACCGCCTCGGGGTCGACGCGCAGCCGCGACGCCCCCTCGATGATCAGGCAGCACGGCGACGGCGATTGCGCGACGGCCCGAACCAACTCGCGCAGGACCGCCAGCGGCCCGGCGTCGTCGCCGGCCGCGGATTGGGCCTGGCCGATCAGGCCGGTCGCGACCCCGCCGCCGTCGAGGACGGCCCGTCCGCCGCCGGACCGGTCGAAGACGACGAGGTTGGTGTGCCCGGCGGTGACGAGCATCTGCTCGACGGCCTGGGCCACGGTCACCGGGGTGAGCGGCGGTCCCTGCGGGAAGTCGGGGTTGGGGACCGGGACGAGGTCGCGGATGTTGCCGCACACCGCGATCTGCGGGCTGGCCGCCAGCGCGACGTCGGCCTCGCGCAGCCACGTCGGCGTCTGCGCGGCCCACCCCGCGACGTCGGCCTGCCCGGAGGTCATCGGCCCGCCCCCTGTTGGCGCGGCCGGCGCTTGCGGGCGGGCCGATCCGCCTTCTCGGCGGTGCCGCCGGTCGACGGAACCGTCGCCAGACCTGGGATCCGTTTCGCCGGCACCAGTCCGGCGGGTTGCTTGCGGACCCGGCCGGGGGTGATGCCGTCGGCGGTCATCGCCTCCAGCAGCTCCGGCAGAGCCTCGCACAGGGCATCGTCGGCAGCCTTGTCCTGGGCCGGGGTCGTCGCCTGTCCGTCGGCGACGACGGACCGGATGTCGACCTCGTCGCCGACGCTCACCTGCACCGCGTGGCCGTCACCGGCACGTCGGGCGACCAGCGAATCGGGCGTGTCGAGCCCGACGTCGACGGTGGCGTAGCCGAGTTCGCCCAGGGAGGCGCGCAGCGAATCCAGGACGGCGCGACGGTCGCGCTCGCGTTGTTCGTCGGCCGCCTGCGTCCGGGCGAGCACAACGATCTGGTCGAGGGCGGCGGATTCGTCGGCGCCACCGTCGATCGACGCCTCCACCCGGTCGAGGCGCTGGCTCAGCGCCGCCGGGCGCAGCAATGCGCCCACGGCGGCCCGCACGGCACCCAGTTGCGACAGCTGTGCCTGGCGGTGTTCCCGCGTGCGGGCCGCCCGGGCGATCGTCGACGACAGTTCCGACAGGCTCATCGCCGCCTCGGCCGCGGTGCTGGCGGTCGCGGCGCTGCGGGCGGCGCGCTCGACCGCGGCGTCGACGAACGCGGCCGCCCGCAGGCGATCAACCACCTCACGGCGATGCGCGCCGACATCGAAAGCCGGTGCGGCATCGCCCAGTTCGGCTTGACTGGCCGGCGATGCTTGACTGCCGGCGGCCCGGCGCGCCGCGTCGTCGTGGGCCGCGATCTGGTCGAGACCGGCCGAGATGTCGATGGCCACGGCCCGCCCCGCGCGCTCCACGAGAGCGGCGTTCAACAGCTCCTCGGCACCGACGATCTGCTCCTCGAACCGGGCGCACACGGCCTCGACGTCGTCGGCGGTGTCACCGAGCGCCTCGGGCACCGCCACCGCCGGGACCGCTACCCCGTGGGCCGCGGCGCGGCGGGCGAGGTGGTCGCACCGCGCCCGCAGTCCCTGCCAGCGCGCGCGTGCCTCCTCCAGGCGCCGCCGGGCTTGGGCGAGTTCGTACTCGATCCCTTTCGGACCGCTCACTGCCACCCTCCTCCTGCCCCGGCCTGCAGCGTCCACCCTAGGCGAGGAGGCGGCCGGGATTCGGGGACAAACCGGTAAAGGACCCAAAGAGGTGAGTAACCGCTTGGCGACCGCGCCAGGCCCGCCTTCCCTGGCCCGATCGGGTGATAATCCCCGTCGTTGGCGCTTCTGGGGCCCCGGGTTGGTATAGAACGAGATTCGAAAGGGGTTGACCGTGGACGACGAGGCACTGAGCCGTTTGATCGCGGCGTCTGCACTCGCCGCCTCCGCGGATGCCGACGCCACCGACGAGCGGGTGCGCCGCGAGCGCGCCGAGCAATCCGAACGCGCACGCCTCGAGGCGCAGCGCCGGGAGGCGGCTGCGCAGGCCCAGGCCCGGGCGGCCGAAGAGCGTGCCCAGCGCCGCGCCGAATCGCTGCGCGGCCTGACCAAAGTGCTGTTCGCGGTGCCCTATTGCCTGGTGATCTTCGCCGGATTCGACTTGGAACACCCGTCCCCGTCTCTCGTCTGGTACCTGGTCATCAGTGTCGCGATCAGCGCGATCCTGGCCACCGCGGCCTGCTATTTCTCCGACCGGGCCCTGGGGCGGCCGCTGCGCTGGATTCTGGCGGTCTGTACCTCGCTCGGCTTCTCCCTCGGCTGGTGGCTCGGCGTCGCCGGCAGCTCACAGTTGTTCTTCCTGCCGATCCTGACTACGACGCTGGCCTACGCCGGTGCCGCCTGGCTGTCGAACAACACCCCGGCGGTGGCCACCGCCGGGAACCCGCTGTTGTCCGCCTCCGCCAGCGCGAAGCTGCGCATCGCGAGCCGCGCGTCCTGGGCGGGTGTCCTCCTCGGCGGCTATCAACTCATGGCCAGCGCCTCCCCCACCCTGGCGCACAGCGCCGACAAGTGGGCCCGACGCGAGGCGGGGAGTGTCTGGGGTTTCTGGCAGGCGGTGGTGTCCTGGTTCGGCGGGGTATCGCGCACCGACGACCTGGCCTGGTGGGTCATCCCGTGCACGGTGCTGATCATCGTGATGAACGTGTGGAAGTCGGGCCGGGCGCCATCGGGCGACCCGGATTCGGAGAACCGCTATTCCACCGCAGAGGCCGTCATCATCGCCGTCGCGGCGGTCGGATCCGTGTTGGGCATCCTGCACCAGTGGACCTACGTCATGCTGATCGTTGGCTACGTCGTCGTCTGGGTGGCATGTATCGGAATCGCTCTGGCCATCGTGATCGGCTGGTTCACGGGCTGACCCGTGACCGATCCACACAAAAGAAGGGTGGGATATCCCCATGACCGACTCGACGACGATCCCGGTTCGCGCCGTCACCGACCTGTTGGAGGCGCACGAGGGCACCGAGGAGTATCTGTTCATCAGCTACTCGCACGTCAACACCGATGAGGTCTACGGCATCCTGCACCAGCTCCAGGACCTGAAGTTCCGATTCTGGTACGACGACACGATGGAGACCGGCGAGGACTTCCGACGCGAGCTGCACCGCAAGATCGACGACTGCACAGCGGTCGTGCTGTTCATGTCGAAGGCGTCGATGAACTCGAAGTACTGCGGCATGGAGATCATCACCGCGCACCAATTGGGCAAGCGGATCTATCCGATCCTGCTCGAACCCGACGTCGAGGTTCCCGCCCCGCTCAAGCTGATCCTCGACACCCTCCAGCACGTCAAGGCCCACACCGGCGAACAGCGCTACGTCGACCGCCTGATCAAGAGCCTGCCGCCGGAGACGATGAAGCGGTTGGAGATCGAAGACGGCGTGGTGCTCAGTTGCGAAGACAACGGCGCCGACATCACCGTGCCCGACGGGGTTCACTCCATCGCTGACGACGCCTTCCGGGAATGCCTCCAGCTCGAACGGGTCAGCCTGCCCGAATCGCTCCGCAGCATCGGCGCCCGCGCGTTTCGGGGGTGCTCCAATCTCCGGGAGCTCTCCCTCGGCCCCGGCCTCGAGACGGTCGGGCACAGCGCCTTCCGCGATTGTGTGCGGCTCACCAAGGTCCGGGTCCAGAACCCGAAGACATTGTTCATCGGCCGGTGCTTCGAGAACTGCGCGTCGCTCACCGACGTCGACATCCCCGATACGTGCGAGGAGATTGCCGAGGCGTCGTTCAACTCGTGTGGATCGCTCGAGAACTTCACCTTCCCCCACTCGCTCAGCATCGTCGGCGAATCGGCCTTCGAGGACTGCGAAAAGCTCAACAACCTCTACCTCCCCCCGGCCCTCTTCAAGATCGATGCCAGCGCCTTCGCCGATTGCACGTCGCTCAAGAACGTCGACTTCCCCGCGAACCTGTCGAAGATCGGCCGCTACGGGTTCAAAGGATGCGTTTCGCTCGTCAAGGTCCGACTACCGGCGGGACTCACCTACATCAGCAGCGATGCCTTCCGCGAATGCACCGCGCTCGACGAGTACACGGTCGAGCCGGCAAACCGCTATTACAAGGCGATCGACGGCGTCCTCTACAACAAGAGCCGGAGCCAGTTGGTGGCGTACCCCTCGGCGAAAGCGGCTACGTCCTTCGATATCCCCGACAGTGTCGTGACCATCTGCGATTGGTCCTTCACCCAGGCGGACAACCTCGAGTACCTCACGGTCCCCGACAGCGTTGACGACATCGGGGAGGGCGCCTTCTACTCGGCGGAAAACATCAGTGAGATCGTGCTGCCCGACTCGGTGTCCCGGATTGACGACATCGCCTTCCGCGGATGCACGGCACTGCGCCGCCTCGTCGTGCCCGACCGGGTTTGGCACATCGGTTGGGGCGCGTTCCTGGACTGCCCCAACCTCGTGGTCGAGTGCTCACCCGGATCCTTCGCCCACCGGTACTGCGAGGCCAACGGCATCCACCATGCCGGCTGAGTCACCGGCGACTGCGCCGGGACTCGGCGGTTTCGTCAAGAGCCACCTGTTCCTGATCGTCGCGTCGGTGCTGGCGCTGGCCTCGTGTTTCGTCGTCCGTCCGTCGCGGGAGTACCTCCACTATTTCGAGCCCCGCACGCTGGTGAGCCTCTTCTGCTTCCTCGCCGTCGTCCGGGCGCTGGAAAACGCCCACGTGATCAACGAGTTGGCCGAGGTCACGGTGCGGTGGCTGCGATCCCGGCGCGCACTCATCATCGGGTTGGTCTTCCTGGCGCTCGTCGCTTCGATGCTGATCACCAACGACATGGCGCTGATCGCTTTCCTGCCCCTGGCCTACACGGCGCTGAAGAACACCGGCAACCTGCGCTATCTGGCATTCACGTTTGTGATGATGGCCGTTGCCGCCAACCTCGGCGGAATGATCACCCCGTTCGGCAGCCCCCAAAACCTCTACCTGTACCAGCAGTTCCACATTCCGTTCCTCGAGTTCCTCCGGGTGATGTCACCACCGTTCCTCATCTCGGTGGTGCTGATCCTCGCCGTCTCCGCGGCGGTGCGGTCGAAGCCGGTGACCCCGTTTGACTCGGTCGGAACCGTCGACGTCCGTCGGGCCGTGCTGTACGCCTTACTCTTCGGCATCGTCGTCGCGATTGTGCTGCGCGTCGTCCCGGTGTGGAGCGGGGCCATCGTGATCGGTGCACTCCTCCTCGTCGACCGGGCCGCCCTCCGCTCCGTCGATTACGGGCTGATGCTGACATTCGTCGCATTCTTCCTGCTCACCGGCAACATCAAGCAGATCCATGCGGTGGATACCGTCCTGTCGGACGTGCTCGATGGGCGCGTCCTCGTCTTGAGCGCCTTGGCCAGCCAGTTCATCTCGAACGTCCCGACCGCTTTCCTGTTCGCCCCCTTCACCGACAACTACCAGCAGCTCTTGGTCGGGGTGAACATCGGCGGCGTCGGCACCGTCATCGCCTCCCTGGCAAGCCTGATCGCACTGCGCCACTACAACCAGTACCAACCCGGCGAGTCCCGGCGCTTCATGCGGATATTCTCGATTATCAACTTCGGGTTTCTGGCGGTGCTGTTGGTATCGATGCAGGCCCTGTTCGCATCGGGGGCCTTATGACCAAGACCGACCCCTTCGCCATACCGTTCCGCCTGCGGATGAAGCGGCTGATCCTGGCCGGGCGGGTCGTCCGCCCGCGGCAGAACCGTCCGGACCCGCGCCACTCCCGCCTGCCGAACGTCACCCTGGTGCTCTTGGGCCTGGCCGGTATCGCCTTCATCGGCGCCGTGGCTGCTGCCGGAGCCGATCCGGGCGCCACCAAGGACTGGCCGGTGTGGCTTCAACGACTCACCTCCCCGGCCTCGGGCCTCGCCTTCGTCGTCGCATGTGCCATCGCCGGCGGCTTGGTGTGGGCGTATTGGTGGCCACGCCGCCAGGAGCGCCACTCGGTGGCCCTGGTGGCCGGGGTGGTCCTGAGTATTACCGCCGTTGCCTTGGCGATGCCGACGTACGCGCGGTGCACCGGTGACCAGGCCCCCGTCTGGACACCGCTGGCGTGGACCCTCTCCCTCTTCGTCGGCAGCGTCGAGAACGTCTTCACCGCCCCGCCGCAGGGCTGCGGAGCACCGATGCCGCTGGCCATCCAGATCGCGCGCCTCACCGCGATCATGACGACCTTTCTCGGCGTGATGGCCGCATTGACCACCCCGCTCCGGGCCAGCCGGGACCGCCTGCTGGCCCACCTGACCCCCTCGGTCGTCCTGGTCACCGGTCTCGACGACAACACGATCCCGGTCATCGGGGTCCTCAACCGCCAACGCACCCTGGGGTCACGGGTGGTCGTGGTGGAGGCCGACCACAGCCACCCGAGGCTCGACGAGGTCCGCCAGATGGGTGTCCTCGTCGTCGTCGGCGATCCCGGCGACCCCCGATTCCTGTGGAGCCTGCTGTCCCGGTGGGGGATCGGCGGGCGGCGAAGCGTCCTCCACGCCGCCTACGTCTTGAACGACCGGATCGACGAGTCCGCACGCGTCGTCGCCGCCCTGACCGGGGTCTCTCACATATCCCGCGACGACGGCGCACGGCCGCGTCTGATCGTCCGCTTCGACAATCCCGCCCAGGCGAACAGCTGGCGGCGCCGGCAGGCGCTCGCCGACACCCAGATGCTCGGTGACACGGTCGGCATCAACAATGTGACCGCCGAGGCCGTGATCAATACCCTCACCGCCTCGGAGTGCACCGGGATCGTCATCATCGGCACGGACACGCTGGCCCTGGCCGTCGTCGACGAGTTGGTCCAGCACCGGCGGGAGAAGTCGGCGACCGCGGCGCCGTCGCCGCTCCGCGTCACCGTCATCGGCGAGGGCGCCAACGATCTCGTAGCCGATCACCAGGGGAAACAACGCGGGTTCCCCCCTTTCAACCACGGCGTCGAGGTCGTCGCGGTGGAGTCGAAACCCGACGTGCTGACGGTTCGAGCGCTCCTCGCGGACAGTGTTGCGCCATTTGTGATCATCACCGAACCCAGCGCACCGGACTCCGACCAGCTCGTCAACCGGTTGGCCGCGCGCATTCCCGGGATCCGACTGTTGGCCCACAGCCCGGGAACCGCCGGCGTCGGGTCGACCACCGTCGTCGGGACTGCGCTGCACTTCGGCCCGACGCTGCTGTCGACCTTGCCCGGTTCCGACGCGGTGGTGATCTCCGAAACAGGCTGGGACCGGATCGCCCGTCGGATGCACGAGGATTACCTGGCCCACCTGGGCGAGCGAGCCGATCCGGGCAAGCCCAACACCCGGCCGTGGGAAGAGTTGTCGGACTTCTACCGGGAGAGCGGCGTCCGACGGGTGGGCGCCGCGCTGGAAATCGCCTCCCGCGCGGGCCGGGTGTGGCACCGGCCCAAGATCGGGACCCCCGTCGCCGCGCCGCTGAGGCCCGAGGAGATCGAGCGGTTCGCCGAGCTCGAGCACCAATCCTGGTGCGACTATTACGTCGCCCACGGGTGGGCCCCCGGGGAGCGCCGGGAGAAGCGATGGCGCACCCTGCGGCATCCGTCCCTGGTGCCGTGGGAGGAGCTCGACGACTATTCTCGCCGCTACGTCGTCGAGTCCGTCGGCGAAGCACTGGACTCACTTGCGACCATCGGATTCGTGCCCATGAACATGTACTTCCGCCGACGCGGCGAAGTCGTCGCACGCCAGCGCGCCGAGGGGTGGACCTGGACGACGCGGACGGGCGCGGCGATGACGGCGGCGGCGGGCGACTGGGAGGTCCACGAGACCGACGGCGGCCCCTCGTGGTCGGTCGCCGACGAGGCGTTCCAACGGACCTATGAGCACGTCTCCGGCGAAACGTATCGGCGTACCGGGGTCGTGACCGCACGGCCCGGTAATCCGGGTGAGACGGTGATGTCCACCGAGGGTCGTCTCGACGTCTCCGAAGAACAGTGGGTCGTCACCGACTCGGCCGGCAAGTCGTGGGTCGTCGACGACCAGCATTTCACCGACTCGTACGAGTCGTGCCCGCCGGAGGATCTTCCGCCCGTCCGGTGATCACGCGCCGGAGGTGCGGACCGGACCGGTCTCGGCCCCCGGCAACGTGATCCAACCGTCGGCGACCATCTGCAACAGCAGCTGCGCCTTGTTCTGCGCCGGCCGTCCGGCCGCCTCGTATTTGGCCGCCACCCGCCGCTTGTGCGACTTCACAGTCGCCTCCGCGAGCGTGAACCGCTGAGCGGTTTCGGTGATCGTCGCGCCCAGCACGTACTCGGTGACGACTTCGCGCTCGCGGTGGGACAGGTGGACGAGGTCGCGCCGGGTGCCGGCTGCGGGCCCGACGGCATTGTGCAGGATCCGGCCGAGTTCGCTGGCCGCCGAGGATCCGCGCAACAGGTGGGTGCGCCCCACCCGCCGCGACGACTGTCCGGACGGGATGAGGACGACGAGTGGGACCGGCCGACCGGGCAGGTCCCGCGCGACCCGCGCCGCCATGAGTTCGTCGCGCACGATGACCACTCGCGGACGCTGGTCGGCAACGCCGTTCAGCGGGACGAGATCGGCGCGGTAGCCGCATTTCTCGACCAGTGCGGCGGCGGCGCAATCGAATGCCGATCCATCCGTGACGACGACCACGGGTGCTGCCGGGGTCGCGGTCCAATCGAGCGCTTCACTCATGGGGTTCCTCCTGTGCTTGCGGCGGCGGGCATACCGGTACCCGGAAGCCGTTTCCCCACACGAGTCGCCAGCGCGCGCGACGCGCGTAAGGTGATCGGTCATGCGAGGCACCCCGGACCCGGGCGCAGACCAGTGACCGCCGGCCACACCGACTTCCGCGAGGCCGAACAATGGCTGCGCGACAACGGCTTTCCCACCTCCGTCGAAGCCGCCGTGCGCAAACGCCGACTGTTGGTCCGGGCCACCCCGGTCTTCGTCGGAGTCCTTGCACTCGCGGTGGAGGTCGCCTTACTCGTCTCGGGATGGAACTTCTTCGCGGGATGGCGCAACGACCACGGAATCAAGCACGCCGTCTATCTGCTGATCTTCCCCATCGCGGTCCTGTTTCCGGTGGTCGTCACCTGGGTGGTCGGACTGGTCCTCCGCTTGCTCCCCCGCTCGTGGCGCGCCGCCGCGGCGGCGGTGGTCGCCGCAGCGGCGGTCGTGGCGGCGGCGGTGGCCGCCGTGTGGGCGCTCGACGGCGGGTCGGCGGCCGCGGTCACCGCGTGCTCGGCGGTGGTCTCGGCGATCATCGCCCTGGTCGTCGCCTAGTGGGGGGTGGGGAGCATCCCGCGGTGGGCTGCGCAGCAGGCGGTGCGGCAGGTCGCGTCGGTGTGGGCCTTCGTCGGGAAGATGATCCCGATGCTCGTGCTGACCATCCTGTTCTTCCTCTGTGCGCCGGAGGCCTGGCAACTCACCGCCCACATGTCGCGCGCCCGGCTGTGGTCGGCGGCCCTGTTGCTGGGACTCGCCGGAGTGGCGTTCATCCTGGTCGCGGCGATCGACAACCTCCGCCACTCCCGGCAGGAGGCCCTCGAGCGCGGCGACTACCGCCCGTTGACCCGGGCCGAGCGGTTGAACGCGGTCGCCCTCGTCGTCATCGTCCAGTTCACGCAGGCACTCCTCTTGGCGGTGATGACCTTCCTGTTCTTCACCCTCTTGGCCACCGTGCTGGTGCCGCAGGACGTGATGCTCGACTGGATCTGCCCGGGAGTGGTCAACGCCAACCCGGGTCAGGTGCCCGACCTGGTTTCGCACTGCTCGATGGTGACGCTTCACCCCGACGACGCGGTGAGCGGTGCGGTGGCGGCCAACCCGAACGGGCCGTGGCTCGAGCAGGGCACCCTCTTCCGCATCGGTACGCCGTTCCTCCCGCAGGTCCTGATCCAGGTGTGCATCCTGATCGCCTCGGTGGCCGCGGTCGCCTTCGTCGGCTCGAGCGTGTTGGAGAGCCAGCACCACAAGGACTTCTACCAACCCGTCCTCAACCACGTCCAAGAGGTCATGCAGCGTCGCGACCGGTACCTCTACCGCGACGACGCCCAGCCCTGACGACTCCCCGCCCTGCTGCCCCCTCACCCGGCCGACCCCTTGCCCACCGGTGGGGAAACGGCTAGTTTGGTGGATCCGCGCCCAGCGCGAATCGCGAGCATTCGCTCCTTCACCGACGCCCCATCCGGGGTGAGCTCTGCCCTGAGCCCTGTCCACACAAGGAGGAGAAATGAACAGCCACAACCCCGACGTCGTCGAGGACGCGATCGAGCGCCGCAAGGTGCGCGACCCGGAGATGATCCACCGGATCCGCTCGGAACTACTCCGGGCCGCATCGGGGGTGCACCGCCGCCGGCTGCGCGAGTGGGCCGCCGATGACGACGCCGAGTTCCCCACCGAGACGGAGTCGCAACGGATCGCGATCGTCGAGGTCGAACTGCTCATCCGCTCGCTCGGCAAGTACGCGGGGATCCCCGGCGAGGACCTGTTCACCGAGCCGTTGATCCGGATGCTGCACTCCCCGTTCGAATGGGAGTGACCGGCCGGCCCCGCACACCGCCACGGTGTGCGGGGCCGGCTCAGCGCCGCGCCTGCAGACCCCGATAGACCTCCGCCGATACCCCGTATGAATCGGCGATCGCCTCCACCGGATCGTCGAGATCGGCGCGCACCACGATGCCGTACCGCCGCGCACTGCCATCCCGCTCCAGTGACCCGTTGGTGCACAAGCAAACTCGGACGTCACGGGGGTAGGCCTCCAGAATCTCGTCGGGGAGGTCGTACAACTCCAGCCGATGCGGCGCGTTGCCCGGGTCTGGTGCCTCGGCGACCAGTTGGGCGCCGGCCCGGGTGAGGAACTCGCCCCAGCCCATGTGCTCGGCCGCGCACCGGCGCACCTCGAGGTTGCGCTCCGCCAGGATCCGGGCGACCGACCACGACTCCGCGTGGATCATGTCCGCCGGCACCGCGGTGCCGTGCCACGCGTACACCGCGTACCCGTCGGCGAAGATCAGGGCGGGCCCGTCCTCGCCGTGCACGCATCCCATGGCGTCGCAGCGGATCACCGTCGGACGCTCCACCACAACCACCGCACCGTCCATCGGCCACCAGCACCCGACCGCGGCGGTCAGCGCGGCGACTGCCGTCAACCGGCTGGTGTCACTGATCCCGGCGAACGTCGTCTCGCAGATCAGCCGGGCGAGCCACACCCTATCCCACCAGGCGCTCAGCTCGGAGCAGTACCAGGAGGCCAAGGGGTCGACCAGCCGGTCTTCCTTGTGGACGACGGCGGCGGCGTCGAGTTGCCGGACGATCTGGGCGCCACATCGGCTGATCGAGTTCGGTTCCCTGGCCCAACCGCGCACGCGCGCCCAACGCCCGCCAGATCCGCTCGTCGAGCGTGCGCGAACCCTCGTCGAGCAGCATCCGCTCCAACTGGTCGTCGAGGTCGTCGCGGAGGTCCTTGCCCATGTGTGGTCCGAGGTGACGGTGATCGGCCGCCAACCGCATGACGTGTGCGATCCCGGCGACCGGCGAGTCCACCCGGGTGACCGTGCTCGGCGGGGAAAATCCGAATGCCTGGTAGACCCGGTCCACGAGATACCGCACGTCATGGCGGTCACACCGCTCGGTGGAGAGCACGCGCCGCTCCCAGAACTCGCCGATCCGGGCGGCGTACTCCAGTTGCTCCGCGCTCAACATTGCCGCCAGACAGCGCCCCGCTGAGTGGTGGACTTGGGATCGGCGTTGGTGCGCATTGATCAACGAGTCGGTTTGAGGTTAGGCGATCGCTTGCCCGTTGGGGCTGGCTTCGGTGGCGGCGGTGGCTATGGCGTGTTGTTTGGCTGCGATGGTGCGGCGCAGTTCGGCCATGGAGACCTCGGAGAGGTAGCGGCGGGTGACTTGCCATTCGTCGTGGGCTTCGATGACCACGGCGGTCGCTAACCGCAGGAACGCCGGCGGGTTGGGGAAGATCTCCACGACGTCGGCACGTCGTTTGATCTCTTTGTTGAGCCGCTCGATCGGGTTGTTGGACCAGATCTTCTGCCAGTGGGTTTGTGGGAATGCGGTGAACGCCAGCACATCGGTTCTCGCCTCGTTCATCATGCCCGTCACTTTGGGAAACGACTCGGCCAGGGAGTCGGCGACCTGGTCCCACTGGGCGGCCAGGTCTGCCGGGTCGGTGTGAGCGAAGATGGTGCGGACTGCGGCGGTGACCACCGGTGCCTGACGACCCGAGACTGCGCCGTGCAGGTTCCGCATGAAGTGCACACGGCAGCGTTGCCATGCGGCGCCGGTGAACTGCTCAGCGACCGCGGCCTTCAATCCGGCGTGCGCATCGGAGATGACCAGATGCACTCCATGCAGGCCGCGGGCTTTGAGTGAGGCCAGGAACTCGCGCCAGAACTCATAGGATTCGGAGTCTCCGACGGCGGTACCGAGGACTTCACGGGTTCCTGAGCTCGATACCCCGGTGACCACCACCAGGGCTTGGGAGACCACATGGGCCCCGACCCGAACTTTGCAGAAGGTGGCGTCGGCGAAAATGTAGGGGAACTCGGTGTGGGTCAGAGTGCGCTCCCGGAACTCGGTGATCTGCTCATCGAGTCCGCCGCAAATACGGGAGACCTCCGATTTGGAGATGCCGGTATCGACCCCGAGCGG